>NZ_JBWKNZ010000003.1:315959-547616 GCF_059415825.1 Acidovorax sp. GW821-FHT10A04 | reverse complement strand
CTCAAAGATTGTTATGCCAAGTTAGACGCAGTCAAAAATACAAAAATCTAATCTGATTCCATACTCTATGAATTCGTCAGGCTGTTCCTTGAACAGTCCGACACCAAGTTATGCCTGATGACCATAGCAAGTTGGTACCACTCCTTCCCATCCCGAACAGGACAGTGAAACGACTTTGCGCCGATGATAGTGCGGGTTCCCGTGTGAAAGTAGGTCATCGTCAGGCTCTTACAGCCCAACCGCCCCCAGTACCATTTTGGTATTGGGGGCGTTTGCTTTGGGGCGGCCGAAACGCGTTTGCCCCATCGGGTGGCCAGGCAGGGGCCGCTCCGTGCTGCGGCTCCCCGGTGCCCTGGGGCGCCAATATTTCGTTGCATGTGTCGAATGCGCGCTCCCTGGTCCGTCGTGTATACAGAGCCTCTTGCTCTGTCTGTCCAACCGACCCAAGGAGAACCCCATGCGATTCATGATTCTGGTCAAGGCCGATGCCAACAGCGAAGCGGGCGTGATGCCTCGCGAGGACATGCTGGCCGAGATGGGCCGCTTCAATGAAGAACTGGTGCAGGCCGGCGTAATGCAGGCCGGTGAAGGCCTGCATCCCAGCTCCAGGGGCGCTCGCGTGCGCTTTGCGGGCAGGGACCGCCAGGTGGTCGATGGGCCGTTCGCTGAAACCAAGGAGCTGATTGCAGGCTTCTGGATCTGGAAATGTGCCTCCCTGCAGGAGGCCATCGCCTGGGTCAAGCGCTGCCCGAACCCGATGCTGGGCGAGTCCGAGATCGAGATCCGCCAGATCTTCGAGGCCGAGGACTTTGGCGCCGAATTCACGCCTGAACTGCGGGCCCAGGAAGAGCAGCTGCGCACACGGGTGGAAGAACAGCTGCGGCAGCAGGACGCCTGACACGGCAGGCAGGCGAACCGCGGTGCAGCCCATTGGCGCTATGAAGGCGCCTATTGGCTGCAAAAGCCGTCAGTTGGCAGGCGGCTGCTGCCGGGGCCCGAAGCGGTACACGCCCTGGTCGTCGAGTGTGCGCTCGAAGCCGCCGTCCAGCCACAGCAGGTGCAGGTGGGCGAGTGCCTCGCCCAGGGCGAAGGTCATCTGGTGCGGGTCGAGCGGGCGCTTGAACATCACGGGCAACACATCCGTGGCCGACAGCGGGCCGTGGAGGCTGGCATCCACGATCTCCTGCAGGCGCTCCTGGTGGTGGGCTTGCAGTTGCCCGATGCGCACATGCAGGCCCGTGAACGGCTTGCCGTGCGAAGGCAGCGTCAGCGTGTCCGCCGGCAGCGCCAGGTAGCGCTTGATCGAGGTGAGGAACAGCCGCAGCGGATCGGCTTCGGGCTCGGCCGCGTGCACGCTCACATTGGTGGAGATGCGCGGCAGCACCATGTCGCCGCTGACCAGCACCGACAGCTCGGGGCAGTGCAGGGCGATGTGCTCGGGCGCATGGCCATAGCCGCTGATGCAGTTCCAGCTGCGCCCGCCGATCTCGACGGCATCGCCATCCATCAGGCGTCGGTAGGTGGTGGGCAGGTCCGGCACCAGCGAGTGGTAGTAGGAGCCGCGGCCCTGCACGTGGCTGAGGAACTCCTCGTCGCGCGCACCATGCGAGGTATAGAAATCGGTTGCGGCCTCGCCGCTGAATCCATCGCGGTTGCCGATGGCCGCGCGGGCCGCGTAGTAGTCGGTGGCGCTGATCCACAGGCGCACGTCCCAGCGCGCGCAGAGCCAGTGCGCCAGGCCGATGTGGTCCGGGTGCATGTGGGTCACGATCACGCGCAGGATGGGCAGGCCGTCCAGGCTGGAGGCGAACACCTCCTCCCACTGCGCGCGCGTGAGCGGGTTGTCGATGCAGCAGTCCACCACCGTCCAGCCGTCCACCAGGGTGTTGCCTACCTGCTGGCGGTCGCGCAGCAGCCACAGGTTGATGTGGTCGAGTGCAAACGGCAGGCCCATGCGGATCCAGCGCACCCCGGGTGCCACGTCCATCGCCACCCCCGGCGTTGGAAGAGTGTCGCCCATCGGGTAGGTGATTTGGTGTTCGAGGGGGTTCATGCAGTGCCTGGTTGGGTTAGCATTGACGTTAACGTAAACGTCAGATTCACTGCATTGTAGGGACGGTTCGCAAAGCGACTGTCGCCAGTGCGAAACCCGTCTCCCGCACGAAGCCCATGGCCACCTCCTACACCATCAGCGACCTTGCCAAAGAGTTCGACCTCACGACGCGCGCCATGCGCTTCTACGAAGACATGGGCCTGCTGCAGCCCGAGCGCACCGGCCCGGCCGGCCGCAACCGCATCTACAGCGCACGCGATCGCACCCGCCTGCGCCTGACTCTGCGCGCCAAGCGCCTGGGCCTGTCGCTGACCGAGGCCAAGGAAATCATCGACCTGTACGACAGCCCGCGCGACACGGGCGCGCAGCTGCGCAAATTCCTCGAGGTGCTGGCACTGCACCGCAGGCAGCTGGAGGAGCAGCTGGCCGACCTGCAGGCCAACCTGGAGGAGGTGGAAGAACACGAGCAGGAGGCCCGGGCACTGCTCGACAAGGTCGAACAGCAAAAATGAGCCATAATTGACGTTTACGTAAACGTCAATTCAATTTCCTTCCAGGAACCTGCCGTGACCAGCCCTGCTTTCGAGGTGAGAAGTCCACGCTATGTGCAGCGTGTGAAGGACAGTTTCGCCCTGCAGGGCGCCATGCAGACGCTGGGCGCCCGCCTGGCCCGCATCGAGCCCGGTGCGGTGGACATCGAACTCGACTGGGCCGCCGGTCTCACGCAGCAGCACGGCTTCCTGCATGCCGGCATGGTCGCCACGGCCCTCGATTCCGCCTGCGGTTACGCCGGGTTCACCTTGATGGGCGACGATGCCGCCGTGCTCACCATCGAATTCAAGATCAACCTGCTGGCCCCTGCCCAGGGCGAGCGCTTTCGCATGGAAGGCCGGGTGCTCAAGCCCGGCCGCACCATCACCGTGACCGAAGGGCGCGCCTATGCCGTGGGCGCCCAGGGCGACAAGCTGGTGGCCACCATGGGCTGCACGCTGATGGCCGTGACCGGCCGCGACAACATCCGGGGCTGAGATGAGACACCCCCTGAGTCGCTTCGCGCCTTCCCCCTCTCTCGTCCCGCTGCGCGAGGCGGGAGGGGGACGCCCCCAGTGCGGCGGGGCGGCCCTTGCACGGGGGCACTGGCTTTTGCCGTGCCAGTTTTATCCCGCGCATGTGGCTCCCAGCGCCGTGGACAACTGAGATCGTCGTGCCCCAAATCCTCACCATTCACTTCCTACCAGGAGACAAACCATGAGCATCCCCGCGAACCTGCCAGGCCTGAACTTCCAACTGGGCGAAGACATCGACGCCCTGCGCGACGCCGTGCGCGACTTCGCGCAGGCCGAGATCGCCCCGCGCGCTGCCGAGATCGACCGCAATGACCAGTTCCCCATGGACCTGTGGCGCAAGATGGGCGAGCTCGGGGTGCTGGGCATCACCGTGCCCGAACAGTACGGCGGTGCCGCCATGGGCTACCTGGCGCACATGGTGGCCATGGAGGAGATCTCGCGTGCCAGCGCCTCGGTGGGCCTGTCCTACGGCGCGCACAGCAACCTGTGCGTGAACCAGATCAACCGCAACGGCAGCGAAGCGCAAAAGGCCAAGTACCTGTCCAAGCTGATCAGCGGCGAGCATGTGGGTGCCCTGGCGATGAGCGAGCCCGGTGCAGGTTCCGACGTGATCAGCATGAAGCTCAAGGCCGAGGACAAGGGCGGCTACTACCTGCTCAACGGCAGCAAGATGTGGATCACCAACGGCCCCGATGCCGACACCCTGGTGGTCTACGCCAAGACCGAGCCCGAGCTGGGCGCGCGCGGCGTCACCGCCTTCCTGATCGAGAAGGGCATGCCCGGCTTCAGCGTGGCGCAAAAGCTCGACAAGCTGGGCATGCGCGGCAGCCACACGGGTGAGCTGGTGTTCAACAACGTCGAGGTGCCCGCCTCCCAGATCCTGGGCGGCCTGAACCAGGGCGCCAAGGTGCTCATGAGCGGGCTGGACTACGAGCGCGCGGTATTGACCGGAGGACCTCTGGGGATCATGCAATCGGTGATGGACAACGTCATCCCTTACATTCACGACCGCAAGCAGTTCGGCCAGAGCATTGGCGAATTCCAGCTCATCCAGGGCAAGGTGGCCGACATGTACACCGTGCTCCAGGCGGGGCGCTCGTTTGCCTACACCGTGGCCAAGAACCTGGACATGCTGGGGACCGACCATGTGCGCCAGGTTCGCAAGGACTGCGCCAGCGTCATCCTCTGGTGCGCCGAGAAGGCCACCTGGATGGCGGGCGAGGGCGTGCAGATCTTCGGCGGCAACGGCTACATCAACGAGTACCCCCTGGGGCGCCTGTGGCGTGATGCCAAGCTGTACGAGATCGGCGCGGGCACGAGCGAGATCCGCCGCATGCTGATTGGCCGGGAACTGTTTGCCGAGACCTGCTGAACCCGCAGGCCGATTCCACCTTTTGAGAGCCGAGACCCCATGAGCACCTCCATCGAAGACCTGTTTGTCCACAACCGCGCCTGGGCGGCCCAGATGGAGCGTGAGCGCCCCGGCTTCTTCACCGGCCTGCTGGCGCAGCAAAAGCCCAAGTACATGTGGGTTGGGTGCTCCGACAGCCGCGTACCCGCCAACCAGATCACCGGGCTGGAGCCTGGCGAGGTCTTCGTGCACCGCAACGTGGCCAACGTGGTGGTGCCCACCGACCTCAATTGCCTGTCCACCATCCAGTACGCGGTGGACCAGCTGCACATCGAGCACCTGATGGTCGTGGGCCACTACGGCTGTGGCGGCGTGCTGGCCGCGCTGGAAGGCATCCGCGTGGGCCTCGCCGACAACTGGATCCGCCACGTGCAGGACGTGCGCGACCGCCACCGTGAACTGATCGCCGCCACTGCGCCCGAATGGCGCCACGATGTGCTGTGCGAGCTCAACGCCATCGAGCAGGTGGTCAACATCGCCCAGACCACGGTGATGCTCGACGCCTGGGGCCGCGGCCAGAAGGTCACGCTGCACGGCTGGTGCTATGGCCTCAAGGATGGCCTGATCAACAACCTGCACATGACGGTGGACAGCACCGAGGGGCTGGAGTCGCTGTACAAGGCGGCCATCGCGGGCGTGGCCGCCACCCGGCGAGGCTGAGCCCACGGCCCTGCAGGATCGGTAGGCAGCCCATGTTCCCGCAACGACTCGATTCGCCCCAGGCGTACGACATCGCCAAGGCGATGATGGACGGCTTCAACCGCCACTACCGCCTGTTCCGTACCGAGTCCGCGCGGGCCAAGCACCGCTTCGAGACCGCAGACTGGCATGGCCAGCAGCGCGCCCAGCGCGAGCGCATCGAGTTCTACGACCTGCGCGTCAAGGAATGCGTGCGCCGGCTCGAAAAGGAGTACGACGCCGGCACCCAGCCCATGGATGTGTGGCACCAGGTCAAGCTCCACTACATCGGCCTTTTGGTCAACCACCACCAGCCCGAGCTGGCCGAGACCTTCTTCAACTCGGTGACCTGCAAGATCCTGCACCGCACGCATTTCCACAACGACTTCATCTTCGTGCGGCCCGCGGTAAGCACCGAGTACATCGAGAACGAAGAGCCCGCGGCCCGGCCCACCTACCGCGCCTACTACCCCTCGCGTGAGAGCCTGCACGGCACGCTCACCCGCATCATCGACAACTTCCAGCTGCAGGGCACGTTCGCGGACCTGTCGCGCGACACCGGCCACGTGCTGCGCGCCATGCAGGGCCGCCTGGACAAGGTGCGCCTGCGCGCCAACTTCCAGATCCAGGTGCTGGCCAGCCTGTTCTTTCGCAACAAGGGCGCCTACGTGGTGGGCAAGATCATCAACGGCTTCAACGAAGTGCCGTTCGCCCTGCCCATCCTGCACGATGCCGATGGCCGGCTGTACATCGACGCGGCCCTGTTCGGCGAGGACGACCTGCAGATGCTGTTCAGCTTTGCGCGCGCCTACTTCATGGTGGACATGGAGATCCCGAGTGCCTACGTGCAGTTCCTGCGCAGCCTCATGCCACGCAAGCCGCGGGCCGAGATCTACAACGCCCTGGGCCTGGCCAAGCAGGGCAAGACGCTGTTCTACCGCGACTTCCTCTACCACCTCAGGCATTCGAGCGACCGCTTTCGCATCGCGCCCGGCATCAAGGGCATGGTCATGCTGGTCTTCGACCTGCCGTCCTTCCCGTTCGTTTTCAAGCTCATCAAGGACTACTTCCCGCACCAGAAGGAGACCACGCGCGAGCAGATCAAGGCCAAGTACCTGCTGGTCAAGCAGCACGACCGCGTGGGCCGCATGGCCGACACGCTCGAATACAGCGAGGTGGCCTTTCCGCGCGAGCGTTTCGACGACGAGTTGATCGCCGAGATCCAGAAGTTCGCGGAGAGCCAGCTGGAGATCAGCGACCGCGATGGCGATGGCCAGACCGAGGTCATCATCAAGCACCTGTACATCGAGCGGCGCATGATCCCGCTCAACATCTACCTGCAGGAGGCCTTCGACACCGGCCTGGCGGACAACCGCGCGCGCCAGCAGATGGAGCACAGCGTGATCGAGTACGGCAACGCCATCAAGGACCTGGTGGCCGCCAACATCTTCCCGGGCGACATGCTGTGGAAGAACTTCGGCGTCACGCGCAACGGCAAGGTCGTGTTCTACGACTATGACGAGATCGAATACCTCACCGACTGCAACTTCCGCCGCGTGCCCACGCCGCGCAACGAGGAAGAAGAGATGAGCGGCGAGATCTGGTACGCCGTGGGCCCGCGCGACGTGTTTCCCGAGACCTTCGGCCCCTTCCTGCTGGGCAACGACGCCGTGCGCGCCGTGTTCATGCAGCACCACGCCGACCTGCTGGACGCCGCGTTCTGGCAGTCGCACAAGGAGCGCATCCAGGCCGGCCATGTGTACGACGTGTTCCCCTACGACACCGACCGGCGCTTCCGGGACCGGCCGCGCGATTGAGTTTTTGACCAGACCCCCATCCAACCCACTGCAGGAGACATTGCCATGAGCAACCCCCAAGACCCCATCGTCATCGTCGGCGCCGCACGCACCCCCATGGGCTCGCTGCAGGGCGACTTCTCCAGCCTGGCCGCCCATGACCTGGGCGGCGCCGCCATCAAGGCCGCCATGGAGCGTGCCGGCGTCGCACCCGATGCCGTGGGCGAGGTGCTGTTCGGCAACTGCCTGATGGCCGGGCAAGGCCAGGCGCCCGCGCGCCAGGCGGCCTTCAAGGGCGGCCTGCCGAAGGGCGCGGGCGCGGTCACCCTGTCCAAAATGTGCGGCTCCGGCATGAAGGCCGCGATGATGGCCCACGACATGCTGCTGGCCGGCACGCACGACGTGATGGTCGCCGGCGGCATGGAGAGCATGACCAACGCTCCCTACCTGCTGCAGAAGGGCCGCGGCGGCTACCGCCTGGGCCATGACCGCATCTTTGACCACATGATGCTCGACGGCCTGGAAGACGCCTACGAGGCCGGCCGTTCCATGGGCACCTTCGGTGAAGACTGCGCCGCCAAGTACCAGTTCACGCGCGAGCAGCAGGATGCATTCGCCACCGCCAGCGTGCAGCGCGCCAAGGCCGCCACCGAATCGGGCGCGTTCGCGGCCGAGATCGTGCCCGTCACCGTCAAGACCCGTGCGGGCGAGACCGTGGTGTCGGTGGACGAAGGCCCGGGCAAGGTCAAGCTCGAGAAGATCGCCGGCCTGAAACCCGCCTTCAAGAAGGACGGCACCATCACCGCCGCGTCGAGCTCCAGCATCAACGACGGCGCCGCCGCGCTGGTGATGATGCGCGAATCCACTGCGAAGAAGCTCGGCTGCAAGCCCATCGCCCGCGTCGTGAGCCATGCCACGCACGCGCAGGAGCCCGAGTGGTTTGCCACCGCGCCCCTGGGCGCTACGCAGAAGGCGCTGGCCAAGGCCGGCTGGGCCGTGGGCGACGTGCAGCTGTGGGAGATCAACGAGGCCTTTGCCGTGGTGCCGATGGCGCTCATGAAGGAACTCGACCTGCCGCACGACAAGGTCAACGTGAACGGCGGCGCCTGCGCCCTGGGCCACCCCATCGGCGCCAGCGGCGCGCGCATCATGGTCACGCTGATCCATGCGCTGAAGGCCCGCGGCCTCACCAAGGGCCTGGCCACGCTGTGCATCGGCGGCGGCGAGGCCACGGCCATGGCGTTGGAACTGGTCTGATTTCGGCCAACAATAGCGATCTCACCACCACATCCTCCGTTCCGGAGCCCGCTGCCATGGACGCCACCCCTGCCGCCATCACCGCCTTCTGGCGCGAATTCGCCGACTCCGAGGGCGCCTTGCATGCCCTGCCGCTGCGCGAACGCGTGGAGGAGGGCAATGCCCTGCTGGAGCGGCATCTGGAAGGCCTGGCGCTGGAGATGTCCGGTGGCGACGGCGATGCGGTGGTGGACCTGATCGTCACCGCGCACGGCAGCATCGACCGCTTCCCCCTGCTCGCGCAGGTGGTGGCGGCCGCGCCCAGGCTGCAGCACCACGCAGTGCGTGCGTTCCGCGAGCGCACGCAGCAGCCGGACTTCCCGATCGGCATGGACGGCTTCGAGCTGTCCACCTCCGAGGTGCTGATCACCTGCAGCCAGGACGACGGACAGGCCGCGCTCGAGATCCGTTTCGCCCGCGAGATTCCGCAGGACTTCCAGGACCATGCGCGCAACATGGCCTTCATCATGATCGACCATGTGCTGGGCGAGTACGACTTTGCCGTGAAGGTCGGGGCTGTGGACTTCGTGGAGGAGTCGGCCGACCCCGATGCCGAGTGGACCCCGCTGAGCCTGCTGCCCCCCGTGTTCGACCGCTACTGGAGCGAGACCCTGGGGCGCACCGGCGACTTTCCCATGGGCGAGCATGAATGGGAGGGCCTGACCCTGGCCTTTGGCGGTTCGGACGACCAGGAGGCCGGGGAGTCGCAGGACACGGCCATCGTCATGATCAACCGCAGCGCCAACCCGGTCGCCATGCGTGCCGACCTGGCCTGGGCCCTCACCCTGGACCTGGCCGTGGGCGACCGCGCCGAGCTCGAAGCCGTGCAGGACCTGCACGACCAGGCCGCCACGCTGCTCGAGTTGCCGCAGCTGGGCATCCTGGCCTACACCATGAGCCGCGGTGGACGCCGCAAGGCCGTCTACTACGTGGGCGACGAGCAACTGGCCAAGCAGGCCCTGGCGCCGCTGCTGTTGCGCGACGAGGCCGCGTCCCTGGAGCTCTCGACCACTTTCGATCCCGCCTGGTCCGGCTACTTCGAATTCGCCGTGCACTGAAGGCTTTCACTTTTTATTGGAACGGGATTCGGCATGGCCACCATCCTCATCATTGGCGCATCGCGCGGCATCGGCCTGGAGCTGGTGCGCCAGTACACCGAGGCGGGCGAGCGCGTGATCGCCACCGCGCGCGACGATGCGGGGCGCGAGCGCCTGCAGGCCCTGGGCGCGCAGGTGCTCACCGTGGACGTCGCCAACCCCGCCAGCGTGAGCGGCCTGGCCTGGCTGCTCGATGGCGAAAAGATCGACCTGGCGCTGTATGTGGCGGGCGTGCTGCGCCGACCCAATGCGCTCACGCCGCCCACCCAACTGGACTTCGATGCCGTGATGCACACCAACGTGCTGGGCGCCATGCAGGCCCTTCCGCAGGTGGCGCCGATGGTGGCCGATGCCGGGGGCGTGTTCGCCTTCGTGTCCAGCTCCATGTCGCAGATCGGCAGCGTGGACGACAGCGAATCCTGGCTGTACCGCACCAGCAAGGCCGCGCTCAACATGGCCGTGGCTTCGGCCCAGCACGACTACCCGGGCGCCACCCTCATCACCATCGACCCCGGCTGGGTGCAGACGGACATGGGCGGTGGCGAAGCGCCGCTCACAGTGCAGGACAGCGTGAGCGGCATGCGCACCACGCTGGCCGGCGTGACCGCTGCCGACAAGGGCCGCCTGCTGCACCACGACGGCCGGCGCGCCGCGCACTGGTAGCCGCCTCAAGCCCCCTTTTTTCCATTCGTCCCACAACAAGATTCCGGAGACTCCATGCTGCTGACCCAAGACCAGGAAATGATCCGCGACGCCGTGCGCGATTTCGCGCAGGCCGAGCTGTGGCCCCACGCGGCGCGCTGGGACAAGGAGCACCACTTCCCGAAGGAGGCGCACCAGGGCCTGGCGGCGCTGGGCGCCTACGGCATCTGCGTGCCCGAAGAGCTGGGCGGCGCCAACCTCGACTATGTGACCCTGGCCCTGGTGCTCGAAGAAATCGCCGCGGGCGACGGCGGCACCAGCACCGCCATCAGCGTGACCAACTGCCCCGTCAACGCCATCCTCATGCGCTATGGCAATGCGCAGCAGAAGAAGGACTGGCTCACGCCGCTGGCCCAGGGCCGCATGCTGGGCGCCTTCTGCCTGACCGAGCCGCATGTGGGCTCGGACGCCTCCGCACTGCGCACCACCGCTGTGCGCCAGGGCGGCGACTACGTGATCAACGGCGTCAAGCAGTTCATCACCAGCGGCAAGAACGGCCATGTGGCCATCGTCATCGCCGTGACCGACAAGGGCGCGGGCAAGAAGGGCATGAGCGCCTTCCTCGTGCCCACCGACAACCCTGGCTACGTGGTGGCGCGGCTCGAAGACAAGCTGGGCCAGCACAGCAGCGACACGGCGCAGATCAACTTCGACAACTGCCGCATTCCGGCCGAGAACCTGATCGGTGCCGAGGGCGAGGGCTACAAGATCGCGCTCGGTGCGCTCGAAGGCGGGCGCATCGGCATCGCCGCGCAAAGCGTGGGCATGGCGCGCAGCGCCTTCGATGCGGCGCTGGCCTACTCCAAGGAGCGCGAGAGCTTCGGCACTGCCATCTTCAACCACCAGGCAGTGGGGTTTCGCTTGGCCGAATGCGCCACGCAGATCGAGGCCGCGCGCCAGCTCATCTGGCATGCCGCCGCGCTGCGCGATGCGGGCCGCCCCTGCCTCAAGGAGGCGGCCATGGCCAAGCTGTTCGCCAGCGAGATGGCCGAGCGCGTCTGCAGCGCCGCCATCCAGACCCTGGGCGGCTATGGCGTGGTGAACGACTTCCCGGTGGAGCGCGTCTACCGCGACGTGCGCGTGTGCCAGATCTACGAGGGCACGAGCGACGTGCAGAAAATCATCATCCAGCGCGCCTTGGCCTGAGCGTGCCGTACGGCATCAGTTGCCAGGCTGCCGCAGCCACTGTGCGAGCAGGGCATGCAGGGTGTCGGCGTCGACCGGCTTGCGCAGGACCAGGTAGCCCTGGGCGTCGGCCTCCTGCAGCTCGGGGGCGTCGAACTCGCCGCTGACCATGGCGCCATGGGCGTCGGGGCAGCGCTCCAGCAGCGCCAGCAGCACCTCGAAGCCGCTTTCGCCGGAGCGCAGTCGCTGGTCGCACAGGATGGCCTGCGGCGTGAACCCGGCTTCGATGTGGGCGAAGGCCTCGCCTGCGTTGGAGGCCAGGCGCACCTCCACCTCCCAGGTACCGAGCAGGGCCGCCCAGGCGCCCAGCACATGCGGGTCATCGTCGAGCACCAGGCAGCGCCCTGGCAGCGGGCCGTGGTGCCCTTGCGCGCCCAGCGGCGCCAGCTGCGCCGTCAGCGAGGGCGCTTCGGCGGCCGGCAGCTCGACCCAGAAGCACGATCCCTTGCCGAGCCGGGATCGAAGGCCCTGCCGGGCGCCCATCAGCGCCACGCAGCGGGCCACCACGGCCAGTCCCAGGCCGTGGCCGCTGCGGTGCAGCTGCCATGCGTGGTGGGGGCGGTAGAAGGCCTGGTAGATCTGGCCCTGTTCTTCCAGGGCGACACCGACCCCGGTGTCCCATACCTCGATGCGCCAGTGCCTGCCGCGCTGCCGAGCGCCCACCAGCACGCCGCCGTGCGGTGTGTAGCGCAGCGCGTTGTGCACCAGGTTGGCCAATGACTGCCGCGCCAGCGCCGGGTCGGCCAGCACGGTGGCATGGGGCGGCGGCCGGTGCAGCCGCAGGGCCAGGCGGCGCGCGCCGGCTTCGGCTGCAAACTGGGTGTGGATGTCGTCGAACAGCCCCTGGAGCGGCAGCGCAGCGGGCCGCAACTCCACCGCGCCCGATTCGATGCGCGACAGGTCCAGCAGGGCATCGAACATGTGGCTCACCGAGCGCATGCTGAGCCGCCACTGCGTGAGCAGACCCTCCAGCCGCGGGATGTCCTTGCCGTGCAGGGCAATGGCCTCGGCCAGCAGGCCCATGGCGTGCACGGGCTGGCGCAGGTCGTGCGCGGCGGTGCTCAAGAAGCGGTTCTTCTCGGCCAGCGCCATCTCGGCCGCGCTGCTGGCCTGGCGGTAGCGTTCCGCCAGGTCCCGGCTGTGCTCTTCGAGCGCCACCTGGCGCACGAAGAAGCGGTGCGAGTGGATGGCGCTGCGGTAGATCACCACCATCATCACCAGGGCGATGGGCAGGGTGAAGTACCAATGGCTCTCGAAGGCCCAGGGCATCAGCACGAGGCTGCCGCCCATGCCGAAGAAGAATGCCCGGTAGACCCGCCACGAGGCCGACATCTGGGCGGCGTTGACAGCCACCGTACCCATCAGGGCGGCGTACACCAGCAGCATGAAGTCGTAGCTGGCAGTGCCCATGGGCAGGACCACGGTCGATGCCAGCGCCACGCCATGGGCCAGCGCCAGCCGCTGCACACGGGGCTGCCAGGCCGCGAGCAGGTCGGCGGGCGGGTGTTCGAGCTGCTCGCGGCGGTAGCGGCGCAGCAGGTGCCATGCGTACCACAGGGCCGGCAGGTACAGCGCGCCCCAGACGAAGAAGCCGCGCGGGTTGCCGCCCAGCCAGGCCAGCAGCCCTCCGAACAGAAAACCCATGGCGGGCATGGCCGCCATGCTCAGGCGCAGGCGCGCAAAGGCGGCGCTCAGCAGCCGCAGGCGGCCTGCGTCGGTGGGCGTGGGGGTGTCCAGCGCTTGCTCTGACATGTCCATGTGCCATGCCTCCCGTCAGCGGCCGTGCCGGGGTTCCAGCCACTGGGCCAGCAGGGCATGCAGCCGGACCACGTCGAGCGGCTTGGGCAGCACCAGGTAGCCCTCGCTCTCGGCTTCCTGCAGCTCGGGCGAGTGCAGTTCTCCGCTGACCATGGCACCGTAGGCGCCGGGGCAGTGCGCCATCAGCGCGCGCAGGATGTCAAAGCCGCTCTCGCCCGAGCGCAGGCGCTGGTCGCACAGAATGGCCCCTGGGGTGAAGCCCGTGTCCACCAGCGCCCAGGCCTCGCTGGCGCAGCTGGCGAAGCGGGCGCTGATGCCCCAGGCCTGCAACAGCGCGGCCCAGGCAGTCGCCACCTGCGGGTCGTCGTCGATGACCAGGCAGGTGCCTGACAGCGAACCCAGGTCAGGCGGGCTGCCACCGCCGGCGTCCCATGCCAGGCCGCTGTGGCGGGCAGGCAGGGCGTGGCTGGCGACCAGGGTGGCCGCGGGCAGGTGCAGCCAGAACCGCGATCCCCTGCCCAGGCGCGATGCGAGCCCGTAGTCGGCGCCCATCAGCTTGGCGCAGCGTGCCACCACGGCCAGGCCGAGGCCATGGCCGTCGTTGCCGATGTTCCAGGCGTGCTGCGGGCGGTAGAACGGTGTGTAGATGCGCAGCTGGTCCTCCAGGGCCACGCCCACGCCGGTGTCCCAGACCTCGATCTGCCAGCCCCCGCGGCGCCGGCGCGCGGTGAGCAGCACGCCGCCGCGCAAGGTGTAGCGCAGTGCGTTGTGCACCAGGTTCACGACCGACTGGCGCAGCAGGTCCGCATCGGCCAGCACGGCGGCCTGGGGACCCGGCGGGCGCACGCGCAGCTGCAGCCCGCGCGTGCGCGCCTCCTCGCGAAACAGCGTGAGCACGTCGCCGAAGAGGGCCTCCAGGGCCACCGGTACGGCGTGCACGGCCACATGGCCGCCTTCGATGCGCGAGAGGTCCAGCAGCGAGTTGAACATCCGGTTGACCGAGTGCACGCTGCGCTGCAGGTCGGCCAGCGGGGCGGACAGGCCCGGGTCGTGGTTGCGCCGGGCAATGGCCGCGGCCAGCAGCCCCATGGCGTGCACGGGCTGGCGCAGGTCGTGCGCGGCGGTGCTCAGAAAGCGGTTCTTCTCTTCCAGGGCGGCCTGGGCTTCGTCGCGCGCCGCCAGGTAGCGCGCAGCCAGCTGCGCGCCGCGCTCTTCCAGCCGCACCTGCTGCACGAAGAAGCGGTGCGTCGCGTTGGAGTGGCGGTAGATGGCCAGGCTGAACAGCAGCGCCAACGGCAGGACGGCATGCCAGTGCCCCGGAAACACCCAGACCAGCAGGGGCAGCGATGCATTCCAGCCCGCCATGTACAGGCGCATGAACACGCTGAGCACGGGCGTCTGGAGGGTGGCATTGCCGACCACGATGGCGGCATTGGTCACCAGCAGCAGCAAGGCAAAGTCATAGTCCGCATGGCCGGCCACGATGGCCATGGGCGCGGTGATGCCGGCGCCGTGCAGCAAGGCGCATGCTTCGAGCCGGGGCTTCCACTTGCGCACCATGGCCTGGGCATCCAGGCGCTTGCGGTCGCGCAGGTGCAGGCGCCGCTGCACGGACATCACCAGCGCGAACAGGGCGTAGAAGCCGCACCACACCCACATCCACCGTGCATCGTGCCCCTGCGCGTAGAACAGCGTGAGCGCCAGCGACACCAGCGGCAGCACGAAGATGCTGGTGAGCAGGAAGCCGAAGGTCATCTGCAGCAGGCGGGCCTGCCCCTCCATGCTGATGGGGGCGTCGTCGGACCCCTCGGCCGGTGGTGCTGCCGCAGGCGAGGCCATCAGCCCGCAGGCCCTGTGGCCAGCACCAGCCTGCGCCCGCGCAATTGGGTGATGGCCTCGATGCGGTTGCGTGCACCCAGGCGCTGCAGGATGGCGGTGACATGCTCCTTGACCGTGCTTTCCGACAAGGCCAGGTCCAGCGCGATGCGCTTGTTGGGCTGGCCCAGCAGCACCAGGGCGAGGATTTCGCCCTGGCGGGTGGACAGGCCCAGCTCGGCCGGGGTCACGGGCAGCTCGCGGCTGCGCAGGCCGCCGGGTTGCACGCGCCCGGCCGGAACGAACCAGGTCAGGCCGCCCAGCAGCGCATGCACGGCCTGGGCAAAGGTGTTCGGGCTGTCCTGCTTGTGCAGGAAGCCGTGCGCACCGCTCGCGCGCGCGCGTTCGCTCAGGAGCGGGTCGTCGTCGCCGCTCATGACGGCAATGGCCGTGCCGGGGCAACTGGCCCGCAGCTGGGCGATCAGGCCCAGCGCTGCGCCTTCCGCCAGCCAGAAATCGATGAGGGCCAGCGCCGGTGCGCCATGGGTCGCCACCTGCTGCAGGCAGTCGGCTGCGTCGGTGGCCAGCCGCATCTCCATGTCCGGGCGCAGCGAGCGCAGAAACTCGGCCACCCCACGTGCCACCAGGGGGTGGTCGTCCAGGATGATGGCGTAGGGGGGCGTGGAAGACATTCGGTGGTGTGAAACCCGCAGAGAGGGCAAATTCTGCCAAGTGTTCCGCAAGATGGCTGCGGCGCCAACCCTACCCAGGTAGGGTTGGCATGCGCGTGCACAGTCGCTGCGGGGAGGCGCAGGCAGGTCTGCTACATCCGGATACCTTGAGGGCCTGCTCTCGCTCGGCACCGCCCACTGCCGGATCGATCAACCCGCGCTGTCGCGCTTGCGCAGCACCACGGTGATCTGCCCGTTGGTCTCGATGGTGGCGCGCTCCACCTCGTGCACGTGCAGGCAGCCGCCGGCGCGCAGCGCGGCCTCCAGGTCGTCGGTGGACAGCAGTTCCTTGTGCATCAGCTCGGTATGCACCTGGCCCTTGTCCACCAGCACGCGCGGCGTGCCGTCGATCAGGCGCTCCAGCCACCCGAAACGGAAGGTCAGGTTGGCCAGCACCACATGGCAGCCCATGAGCGTGCTGGCCGAGATCAGCCCGCCGACCAGGGAGTTGTCGCCCGCGTTCATCGAGTTCTGCACGGCATTGGACAGGATCAGCAGCAGCACCAGGTCGAACGGTGCGTACTGCCCCGTCTGGCGCTTGCCCGTGAGCCGCAGGAAGACCAGCAGGAACACGTAGACCAGGATCCCGCGCAGCACAAACTCCCACCAGGGCACGCTCATTTCCCACATGGTTCGACTCCTCGGACATGGATATCCGTGGGTGCCAGTCTACGGGGTCTGCGCGTGGGCGAAAATCGGACCTTGCCGTTCCTTGTGTCAGACCAGAGAGAGATACCACGCATGCTGCGTCGCGAATTCCACCACCATGCCAGCGCGGGGGCCCTGGGCGCCATGCTGCTGGCCGTTGCCAACCGGGCGCATGCCCTGTCGCTGGCCGATCTGTCGGCCGCCGACACCTCGGGCGGGCTCAAGGCCGCCCTGTCCCAGGGCGTGCAGGCGGCCGTTGCCTCGCTGGGCCGCCCCGACGGCTTCCTGGGCAACCCCCGGGTGCGCATTGGCCTGCCGGGGCAGCTCGATGATGCCGCCAAGCTTCTGAAGTCGCTGGGCCAGGGGCGGCGCATCGACGAGCTGGTTACCTCCCTCAACCGTGCCGCCGAAGCCGCCGTGCCACTGGGCAAGGATTTGCTGGTGCAGGCCGTCCAGAGCATGACCGTGACCGACGCCCGCAATATCCTGACCGGGGGCGACACCTCGGTGACGGCCTTCTTTGCAGAGAAGACGCGGGCCCCGCTGGGCGAGCGCTTCCTGCCCGTGGTGAACCAGGCCACCGAGAAGGTCGGCCTCACGCAGAAGTACAACGCCTTTGCCGGCAAGGCCGCCAGCTTCGGCCTGCTCAAGGCCGAGGACGCCAACCTGGCGCAGTACGTCACCGGGCGCACGCTCGACGGCCTGTACCTCATGATCGGCGAGGAAGAGCGCGCCATCCGCCAGAACCCCGCAGCGGCCGGTAGCGCCCTGGCCAAAAAAGTGTTCGGAGCACTGCGCTGAAAGGCTTCGCCATGGCGTCTTCCGACAACACCGCCTGCCCTTGCGGCCAGCTCAACGCGCGCCAGAAGCCCCTGGCCTACGCCGACTGCTGTGGCCGTTATGTGGAGCACTTCGACACCACGCCCGCGCCCGATGCGCAACACCTCATGCGCTCGCGCTACAGTGCCTTCGTGCTGGAGCGCGCCGACTACCTGCAGGCCACCTGGCATGCACGCACCCGGCCCGCGCAGCTCGACTTCGACCCCGGCGCCCGCTGGCTGGGCCTGGCGGTGCGCAGCCAGCGCAGCACGGGCGAGGACACGGCCGAAGTCGAGTTCGTCGCCCGCTACCGAGTCGGCGGCCGCGCCGTGCGCCTGCACGAGACCAGCCGCTTCGTGCGCGAGGGCGGGCGCTGGTTCTATGTCGATGGTGACCAGCAGTGACCGCCATCCTTCTCTTTTTGTGAGCCTTGACCCATGACCTTTGAAGCCATTCTGTTCGACTGCGACGGCGTGCTCGTCGACAGCGAGCACATCACCAACGGTGTGCTGCGCACCATGCTCAACGAAGCGGGCTGGGCCATCACGCACGAAGAGTGCATGGACTATTTCATCGGCCGCACGGTGCGCAGCGCCACGGCCCGTATCGAGGCCGAAACCGGCAAGCCCCTGACCGATGAGTGGATGGCCAGCTTCTACGCCCGGCGCAATGCCGAGCTGGACCTGCACCTGGTGGCCATCGAACACATCCACCCCGCCATCGAGCGCGTGCATGCCCACCACGGCGGGCGCATCGCCTGCGCCTCGGGGGCCGACCGCTTCAAGGTGGAGATGCAGCTGGTCAAGGTGGGGCTCATGCCGTACTTTCAGGGCCGCATCTTCAGCGGCCACGAGGTGCCCCACACCAAGCCCGCGCCCGACGTGTACCTGGCAGCGGCCGCCGCGCTGCAGGCCGACCCCACGCGCTGCGCGGTGGTCGAGGACACCACCATTGGGGTGACGGCCGGCGTGGCCGCGGGCGCCACGGTGTTCGCCTACTCACCCCTGGGCATGGGCGATGAGGCCCTGCGCGCGGCGGGGGCGTCACAGGTATTCCGCAGCATGACCGAGCTGCCGGCCCTGCTGGGCTGCTGAGCCACCCGAGGGGGCAAGCGGGCACGCAAGCGCGCAGCCTTCTCTTAAACTCCCCCGCAGAGCGCGCATTCCTGCCGCGCCGGGAGGGGGAGCCTGTGGCAACACTGCAATCGATGGTGCGTGGGGTGGGGGCGGCATTGGTGGTTGTGCTGGCCGGGTGTTCGTCCGTGCGGCCCTGGATCAACGAGCCCATGCCCCTGGCGGAGCAGTCGGTCACGCAGCGGCCGTCCCAGCGCGATCCGAGCATCCTGGTGGCGGTCACGCTCTCGGGCGGCGGCGCGCGCGCGGCGGCCTTCGGTTTTGGCGTGCTCACCGAGATGCAGAACACGGTGTTCGAATGGAACGGCCAGCGCACCACGCTGCTCGATGCCACCGACGTGGTCAGCGGTGTCTCGGGCGGCAGCATCGTGGCCGCCTACTACGCGGCACATGGCATCGATGGGCTGCCGCGCTTCGAGCACGAGTTCCTGCGCCAGAACTTCCAGAACAGCCTGATCACCCAGGCCCTGCGCCCGGGCAATCTGATCGACCTGACTTCGCCCTGGCTCGGCCGCACGCACCTGCTGGCGCGCCGGCTCGATGAACTCTATGCCGGCAAGACCTTCGGCGACGTGGAAAAGCGCCCGCGCCACCCGCAGCTGTTCATCACCGCCACCGACATGTCGCTGGGCACGGGTTTCGAGTTCACCTGGGACCAGTTCGCGCTGATCTGCTCGGACCTGCGCACGGTGCCGCTGTCCTTCGCGGTGGCCGCCTCCTCGGCCGTGCCGCTGCTGCTCAGCCCCATGACCCTCAAGAACCATGCGGACCAGTGCACCGACCGGCCGGTCGGCACGGCCCTGGCACGGGCCACGGCCGGCGACTACCGCACCCGGCTGTACCGGGCACACGAGCAGAGCTACCTGGACGCCCGGCGCAAGCCCTTCATCCACCTCGTGGACGGGGGCCTGTCGGACAACCTGGGCGTGCAGCGCCTGCTCGACCGTGCCCTGGCAGGCGGCGGCCTGCGCGAAAGCTTCAGCGAGGTGGGCATTCCGCCGGGGAGCATCCGCAAGCTGGTGCTGATCACGGTGAACGCCGAGCGCGACCCCTCGTTCAACATCGACACCAGCGACAAGGTGCCCGACATGTTCCAGGTAGTCGATGCGCTGCTGTTCGGCACCGGCGCACGTGCCACGCGCGAGACGCAGGAGTTCCTGCGCGACATCACAGAGCAGTGGCGCAAGACCCTGGCCACCCACCCGCATGCCGGCGGCGACGTGTTCGCGCCGAACGCCGAGATCCATGTGGTGCCGGTCAACCTGCGCGATTCGCCCGACGATGTGGCACGCCCGCGCCTCTTGCAGATCCCCACGGCGTTTTCCATCGAGCAGCACGAGGTGACGGACCTGATCGAGGCCGGCGGCAGCGTGCTGCGGCACTCGCCCGAGTTCCGGGCGCTGGTGAAGTCGCTGCCGGTGTACCGCGCACCCCAGGCACCGCCGCAGTAGCCGGTGCGCGGCAGAGGAATCATGCCGGTTGGTCCGGCTCCATCATCGCGCGCACCAGCCCCGTGAAGGCCAGGGCCGCCGGCGACAGGGTGCGGTGCGTGAGCCACACGATGCTGTAGTGCGTTTGCATGGGGGCCTGCCTGCGGATCGGCAGGCGCGCCAGCGACCCGGCGCCATCGTGGACGGCCGCATGCTCCGGCGCGAGGATCACCGCGTTCGCGGTCAGGGCCAGGTGCTGCAGCGTGCCCAGGTCGTCACAGACGACGCTGAAGAAGGAGCGGTCCTTGCGCTGCACCTGGGCGTCGAAGTGCGCCGCCACGCCGCTGGGCAGGTTCGGGCCGGCGACGGGGTAGTCCATGGCCTGGTCCAGCGCCACGGGCTGCAAGGCCAGCAGCGGATGCCCTGTGCGCACGAAGAACGACACCGGGATGTTGGGCAGGCGCTTGAGTTGCAATCCCGGCTGCTGCTGCAGGTCGCGCGTGTCGGCGATGAACAGGTCCAGCTGGCGGCGGTGCAGGCGCTCGGCAAGCGCATTCGGATCGGCGACCTCGATGCGTATCGACAGCTGCGGATGGCGCTGGGCCATGTGTGCCAGCACGGGGCGACCCAGCATCCCGGCGGCAAACGGCCCCAGGCCCACGCTCAGCTGGCCCACCACCAGGCCCTGCAGCAACTGCAGGTCGCGCGGGATCTGGTCGGCATCGGCCACCAGCGCCTTGGCGCGCGCCAGCACCAGTTCGCCCGCCGTGGTGAAACGCACCTGGCCATAGGCCCGGTCCACCAGCCTGGCCTGCAGGGCTTCCTCCAGGTTGTCGATGCTGCGCGAGAGCGCCGGCTGGGACAGGTGCACCGCCTCGGCCGCGCGCCCGAAGCTGCCTTGTTCGGCCAGGGCGATCAGGTGGCGGAGCTGGCGCAGCTGCATTTTGCGGTTTATTTAAAAAGAAACACCATATTTTGCATTGGATATTCATTTGAAGCCTGTCGAGAATGGCCTGCATGCCTGCAAAACAAGGAGACAAGCCATGACGATCCCTTCCTTCCCGCGCCGCTGGGCCTTGGCAGGCCTGCTGGCCGCATGCGCCGCGGTGGCCGCGCCCGCCGCCCTGGCCCAAGCCCCGGCAGCGGACTTTCCCCACAAGCCCGTGACCCTGGTCGTTCCCTACCCGGCGGGCGGCGGCACCGACGTGGTCGCCCGCTCCCTTGCGGAGCAGATGGCGCGCCTGCTGGGCCAGCCGGTGATCGTCGACAACAAGCCCGGCGCCAGCGGCATCCTGGGCACCAGCACGGTGGCCAAGGCCGCACCCGATGGCCACACCGTGCTGGTGGGCCTGACCCAGTCGCTGCTGACCAACCCCTTTCTCTATGCAAGGCTGCCCTACGATCCGCGCAAGGACCTGGGCCTGGTCTCGCTGGTGGCCACGTCGCCGCTGCTGCTGCTCGTGCCCGCCAGCTCGCCGGCCCAGAGCGTGGCCGACCTGCAGCGTGCCCTGCGTGCCAAGGGCGATGGCGGCAACTGCGGCTCGTGGGGCGCGGGCTCGTACCCGCACCTGGCCTGCGCGCACATGGCATCGAGCTGGAAGGCGCCCATCGCCCACATCGCCTACAAGGGCGAGGCGCCCATGCTGCAGGACCTGGTGGGCGGGCAACTGAGCTTCACCATCGGCAGTGCCATCTCCGCCAAGCCCTACATGGATGCGGGCAAGCTGCGCGCGCTCGCCGTCACGGGCGGCCAGCGCCTGCCCCTGCTGCCCGCAGTGCCCACCTTCGCGGAGGCCGGCTTTGCCGATCCCGAGTACCGGGTGCTGGGCTGGCTCGGCCTGGCCGTGCCGCAAGCGACACCGCAGGCCGTGGTGGCGCGCCTGCAGCAGGCCGTGCAGCAGGCCGTGGCCACCCCTGAGGTGGGCAAGCGCTTTGCCCAGCTGGGCATGCTGGCCGTGGGCAGCACGGCCGAGCAGTTCCGCCAGGGCTATGCGGCCGACCTGCCGGTCTGGGAGCGCCTGGTGCGCACCTCGGGCGCGCAACTGGATTGATCAAGGCAATCACATGACTACCCCCAAGACCACTCACAACCCTGAGCCCATTGGGCAAGACCCCGTGACGCGGGGCTTCATCGCCACCTGGCCCCACGCCGAGGTGCGCGACGCCACGGGCCGCATCGTCTGGACCCTGGCGGGCTACGAGTTCCTGGACGAGGCCGAGCCGGCGCCCACAGTCCACCCGGGCCTGTGGGCGCATGCGCGGCGCAACCTGGCGCACGGCCTGTTCCAGGTCACCGAGCGCATCTACCAGGTGCGCGGGTTCGACCTGGCCAACATGACGCTGATCGAAGGCGACGCAGGCGTGGTCATCATCGACCCGCTGACCTGTGCCGAGACGGCCGAGGCCGCGCTGCGGATCTACCGCGCGCACCGTGGCGAGCGGCCCGTGACCGCAGTGGTCTACAGCCACAGCCACGTGGACCATTTCGGTGGCGTGCGCGGCGTGATCGACGAGCAGGACGCGATCCGCCGGCGCGTGCCCATCATCGCGCCCGCGGGCTTCGTCTGGCACACCGTGGCCGAGAACATGGTGGCCGGCAACGCCATGTCGCGGCGCTCGCAGTTCCAGTTCGGCCACACCCTGGCGCGCGGCGTCTGTGCCCAGGTCGACTGCGGCCTGGGCAAGAGCCTGCCGCACGGCACGGTGACGCTGATACCGCCGACGCTGACCATCGAGAAGGACCGCGAGCGCCACGTGATCGACGGCATCGAGATCGTCTTCGCCCTGGCCCCCGAAAGCGAGGCGCCTTCGGAGATGTTCTTCTTCTTTCCCGGGCTGCGGGCGCTCAACCTGGCCGAGATAGGCCAGCACAGCATGCACAACCTGTGTCCCTTGCGCGGCGCCCAGGTGCGCGACGCGCGCCTGTGGTCACGCTACCTGGACGAAGCGCTGCACGAGTTCGCGCAGCATGCCGATGTGGTCTTCGCCCAGCACAACTGGCCCACCTGGGGCCAGGCGGAGCTGAGCCGCTTCATCGCCCAGCAGCGCGACCTGTACAAGTACACCCACGACCAGACCGTGCGCCTCATGAACCAGGGCCAGACCGCCGTGGAGATCGCCGAGGTGCTGCGCCTGCCGGCCGAGCTGGCGGGCGTCACGCATGCCCAGGGCTACTACGGCACGCTGGTGCACAACGTCAAGGCCGTGGTGCAGCACTACCTGGGCTGGTACGACGGCAACCCGGCGCGCCTGCATGCGCTGCCGCCGGTCGACGCCGGCACGCGCTATGTCGACTACATGGGAGGCGCCCAGGCGCTGCTGGCACGGGCGCAGGCCGACTTCGAGCGCGGCGAGCACCGCTGGGTGGCCGAGGTCACGGCCCACCTGGTGTTTGCCGAGCCGACCCACCAGGCCGCCCGCGCGCTGTGTGCCGCAGCGCTCGAGCAGCTCGGGTTTGCCAGCGAGTCCGCCACCTGGCGCAATGCCTACCTGCTGGCGGCACGCGAACTGCGCAATGGCGTGCGCGCCGGCCCCCGGCGCAGCCTGGGCTATGACCTGCTCAAGGCCGTTCCGATGGAGATGTTCCTCGACTGCCTGGCCGTGCGCCTGGTGGCCGAACGCGCCAGCGGCCAGGTGCTGCACCTGGGCTGGCGGGTCACCGACACCGGCGAGCACTGGTCGCTGAGCCTGGGCAACGCGGCACTGACCTACCGGCGCATGGAGGGGGACATTGCCGTGGATGCCTGCATCGCGGTCAGCCACGAAGAACTGGCGCGGCTGCTGGCCCAGGGGGAGGGCGTGGCCGCAGCCCTGGCCAGCGGGATCGCAGAGGGCCGTGTCGGCGTGGCCGGAGATCTGTCACGGGTCCAAGCCCTGCTGGCGATGCTCGAGGAGTTCGAACCCATGTTCAATGTGGTCGAACCCTGACACGGATCTGCCTTCAACCGTCTGACGCCGTTGGGTCGCCTTGCCGTGCCAAAGCACTGTCTGCGGCTCCCCGCCTGGTCATACGATCGAATGCAAGTCCGTAGCAGAACCTGCGGGATCAGGGCCGGGTGTCGGGCGCGGGTGTGGTAGGCACGTCCTGCTCCTCGGCGGCCTCGATCTGCGCGGCCATGGCGCGCTGGTAGCCGGGGCGCTGCTGCAGGCGGTGCCAGTACAGCAGCGTGCGCTCGCCGAACTCGGGCGACAGGCCCAGGTGCTCGGCCAGCAGCAGCGCATAACCCACCGAGACATCGGCGGCGGTGAAGCGGCCTGCGCACAGGTGCTCGCCATGGGCCAGGGCGGCTTCCACCGCGCGCAGGCGGGCCAGGAACCAGCGGCGGTAGTCTTCCACCACCTGGGGCTGCTGGCGTCCCCGGGGCTCGAAGCGGCTGTAGCGCAGCACCAGTGTCTGGGGGAAGGTCAGCGTGGCCTCTCCCATGTGCAGCCAGTTGAGGTAGGCGCCATAGGCCGGGTCCACGGCGCGCACGTCCAGCCCGGCATCGGGGTGGGCCGCGGCCAGGTACTGGCAGATGGCGGCCGATTCGGTCATGCGCACGGCGCCCTGCACCAGCAGGGGCACGGTGCCCAGCGGATTCAATTCCAGGAAGCTGCGCGCCTTCAGCCGGGGCGGAAAGGGCAGCATGTGCAGCGAGTACGGCAGCTGCAGCTCTTCGAGCATCCACAGGGGACGGAACGAGCGCGCGCTGACGCAGTGGTACAGGTGGATCATCGGCATCGTGGGCCAGTGTAGTGCGCGGGCACGGCAGCGGGGTTCCCCACGCTGCCAGTGCGGTTGCAGATCACGCCGCCGTGCGGGCCAGGCGCCGGTACTCGGCGGGCGAATGCCCGGTCCAGCCCTTGAAGGCGCGGATGAAGCTCTTCTCGTTGACGAAGCCCGCCGCCTCGGCCACCTGCTTGATGGGGCGGTCGCTGCGGTGCAGCAGCTCCATGGCACGGGCCTGGCGCACCTCGTCCTTGAGGCCTTGCAGGGTGGCCCCTTCCTCCTTGAGCTGGCGGTGCAGCGTGCGCGGCGACACATGCAGCAGGTGCGCCAGCGACTCGGCGCTGTGCGATGCCAGTGCCTGGCCCGGGTGGCCCTGCACGGGCGCGCCCAGCAGCTGGCGCACGCGCGCCACCAGCAGCCGGTCGCGCCGGTACTGCAGCACGGTGAGCGGCAGCGCATGCTGCAGCATCTGGCGCAGCGCGGCCTCGTCGCGCCGCAGGGGCAGGCTGAGGTAGCGCGCGTCGAAGTGGATGGCCGTCCGTGGGGCGTTGAAGCGCACCGATCCCCCGGGGAACAGCACCGCATAGGCCTCGGCATGCGGTGGCGCGGCAAAGGCGAACTCGGCCGCCAGCAGCGGCACGCGCGAATCCACCATCCAGCAGCCCAGGCCCAGGGCATTGCGCAGCACCGAGACCAGGCAGAACTCGCGCAGGGAGCCCAGGTCGCGGTTCTCCACGATGGCCAGCGTGGCCGTGCTGTCGGCCTGCGCCAGGCGCAGCGTGATGTCGTCGGCCAGCAGGCCATGGTGGCGGCACCAGCGCTGGAGCGCCACGCCCAGGTCGGGCGAGCTGATGGAGGCGCGCGCCAGCATGCCGTAGCTGCCCCAGGGCAGGCGCCGGCCGAACCAGCCCAGGGCCTCGTCGTCGAGCTCGCGCATGGCCGCGCCCGAGATCTCCTCCATCTGCCAGGCGGTGATGCGGGCGCCTTCGTCGAACAGCAGGCCGGGCGCAATCTGTGCCTGGGCCAGCGCCCAGGCGGGGCTCATGCCGCGGCGCCTGTAAGCGAGTGCAATCGCCTGCACGAAGGCGATGGGGGTGGCGGCGGGCGCGGTCTTGGGGGCGGGCAGGCCCTCAGGGGCCGCAAGGGCGGGGGATTTCACGGGTGCCAGTGTGCCCGAGGTGTGGCACGATTTGCAACCTTTGTGTCAAGCAGGGGCCGTGGCAGGCTCCTATGCTTGCACATCGCCCCGCCATTCACTCGCTGTGCGGGAGTGCGACACGCAAGGAGACAAGAACATGGGTGCAGCCCTGCCTTCCCCCGCCCCGCTGACTACCAGCCTGGCCCTTGGCGCGACCGACGTGCCCTTGATCGAGCAGACGCTGGGCGACTTCTTCGATGCCATGGTGGCGCGCCAGCCCGAGCGCGAGGCGCTGGTCAGCGTGCACCAGCAGCGGCGCTACACCTACCGCAGCCTGCAGGCCGAGGCCCGGCGCCTGGCCAGCGCCCTGCTGGGCCTGGGCCTGGTGCCCGGCGACCGCGTGGGCATCTGGTCGCACAACAATGCCGAATGGGTGCTGATGCAGCTGGCCACCGCGCAGGTGGGCCTGGTGCTGGTCAACATCAACCCGGCCTACCGCACCTCCGAGGTGGAGTACGTGCTCAACAAGGTGGGTTGCCGGCTGCTGGTGAGCATGGCGCGCTTCAAGACCAGCGACTACCTGGGCATGCTGCGCGAGCTGGCACCCGAGTGGCAGCGCCAGGAGCCGGGCCGCCTGGGCGCGGTGAAGCTGCCGCACCTGAATACCGTGGTGTGGATCGACGAGGCCGGGCAGGGCGCCGACGAGCCGGGCCTGCTGCGCTTTTCGGACCTGCTGGCGCGCGGCGACGCGGCCGATGCGCGCGTGGCCGAGGTGGCTGCGGGGCTCAAGGCCACCGACCCCATCAACATCCAGTTCACGAGCGGCACCACGGGTTTTCCCAAGGGCGCCACGCTCACGCACCGCAACATCCTGAACAACGGCTTCTTCATCGGCGAGTGCATGCGCCTCACGCCGGAAGACCGGCTGTGCATCCCTGTGCCGCTGTACCACTGCTTCGGCATGGTGCTGGGCAACCTGGCCTGCTTCACGCATGGCGCGACCATCGTCTACCCCAATGACGGCTTCGACCCGCTCACGGTGCTGCAGGCGGTGCAGGACGAGCGCTGCACCGGCCTGCACGGCGTGCCCACCATGTTCATCGCCGAGCTGGACCACCCGCGCTTTGCCGAGTTCGACCTGTCCACCCTGCGCACCGGCATCATGGCCGGCTCGCCCTGTCCGACCGAGGTGATGAAGCGCGTGGTCGAGCAGATGCACCTGTCCGAGATCACCATCGCCTACGGCATGACCGAGACCAGCCCCGTGAGCTGCCAGAGCAGCACCGAGACTCCACTGGCCAAGCGCGTCTCCACCGTGGGCCAGGTGCAGCCGCACCTGGAAGTGAAGATCGTGAATCCCGACACCGGCGCGACCGTGCCCGTGGGCGAGCGCGGCGAGTTCTGCACGCGCGGCTATTCGGTGATGCACGGCTACTGGGGCGACGAGGCCAAGACCCGCGAGGCCATCGACGCCGACGGCTGGATGCACACCGGCGACCTGGCCACCATGGACGCCGAGGGCTACGTGAACATCGTGGGCCGCATCAAGGACATGGTGATCCGCGGCGGCGAGAACATCTACCCGCGCGAGATCGAGGAGTTCCTCTACCGCCACCCGCAGGTGCAGGACGTGCAGGTGGTGGGCGTGCCCGATGCCCGGTACGGCGAGGAGCTGTGCGCCTGGATCGTGGTCAAGCCCGGCCAGGAGCTGACCGAGGAGGCCGTGCGCGCCTTCTGCAAGGGCCAGATCGCCCACTACAAGGTGCCGCGCTACATCCGCTTCGTCGCGGGCTTCCCGATGACGGTGACCGGCAAGATCCAGAAGTTCAGGATCCGCGACGAGATGAAGGACCAGCTGGGCCTGGCCGAAGAAAAGACTGCTTGAAAGAGATTCGCTGCATGACCATCCTAGACACCCAATTGAACGCCCGCTCGGCCGATTTCCTGGCCAACGCGGCCGCCATGCGCACCCTGGTCGACGACCTGCGCAGCCACCTTGACAAAGTGGCCCAGGGCGGCGGCGAGGCCGCGCGTGCCAAGCACACGGCACGCGGCAAGCTGCTGCCGCGCGAGCGCGTGCAGATGCTGCTGGACCCGGGCACGCCCTTCCTGGAGCTGGCGCCGCTGGCCGCGCTCAACATGTACAACAACGATGCGCCCAGCGCCGGCCTGATCGCAGGCATCGGCCGCGTGAGCGGCGTGGACTGCATGGTCGTGTGCAACGACGCCACGGTGAAGGGCGGCACCTACTACCCGCTCACGGTGAAGAAGCACCTGCGCGCGCAGGAAGTGGCGCAGCAGAACCACCTGACCTGCATCTACCTGGTGGATTCGGGCGGCGCCAACCTGCCCAACCAGGACGAGGTCTTCCCCGACCGCGACCACTTCGGCCGCATCTTCTTCAACCAGGCCAACATGAGCGCCCAGGGCATCTCGCAGATCGCCGTGGTCATGGGCAGTTGCACGGCGGGCGGTGCCTACGTGCCGGCGATGAGTGACGAGTCCATCATCGTCAAGAACCAGGGCACCATCTTCCTGGGCGGCCCGCCGCTGGTGAAGGCTGCCACGGGCGAGGTCGTCACGGCCGAGGACCTGGGCGGCGGCGACGTGCACACGCGCCTGTCGGGCGTGGCCGACCACCTGGCACAGAACGACCTGCATGCGCTGCAACTGGCGCGCAATGCGGTGCGCAACCTCAACAAGGCCAAGGCCGCATCGCCGGCCGACAGCGCGCCGCTGCCGCCGAAGTTTGCCGGTGAAGAGCTCTATGGCGTGATCCCCGTGGACACGCGCAAGCCCTTCGACGTGCGCGAGATCATCGCCCGCATCGTCGACGGCAGCGAGTTCGACGAGTTCAAGGCGCGCTACGGCACCACGCTGGTCACGGGCTTCGCGCGCATCGAGGGCATGGCCGTGGGCATCATCGCCAACAACGGCATCCTGTTCAGCGAGTCGGCGCTCAAGGGCGCGCACTTCATCGAGCTGTGCTGCCAGCGCAAGATCCCGCTGGTGTTCCTGCAGAACATCACCGGCTTCATGGTCGGCCGCAAGTACGAGAACGAGGGCATCGCGCGCAACGGCGCGAAGATGGTCACGGCCGTGGCCACGGCCGCCGTGCCCAAGTTCACCATCATCATCGGCGGCAGCTTCGGCGCCGGCAACTACGGCATGTGCGGCCGCGCCTACAGCCCGCGCTTCCTGTGGATGTGGCCCAACGCGCGCATCAGCGTCATGGGCGGCGAGCAGGCGGCCGGCGTGCTGGCCACCGTCAAGCGCGACGGCATCGAGGGCAAGGGCGGCCAGTGGAGCGCCGACGAGGAAGAAGCCTTCAAGGCCCCCATCCGCCGCCAGTACGAAGACCAGGGCCACCCCTACTACGCCACCGCGCGCCTGTGGGACGACGGCGTGATCGACCCGGCCGACACGCGCCGCGTGCTGGCGCTGGGCCTGGCTGCCACGCGCAATGCGCCGATCGAGGACACCAAGTTCGGCCTGTTCCGTATGTAAGCCCAGGCAAAGCACCATGAGCAATTCCAACCTGACCATTGCCTACGAAGGCGCGGTGGCGCGCATCACGCTCACGCAGCCCGAGATCCGCAACGCCTTCAGCGACGAAGTCATCGCCGAGATCACGGCCGCCTTCACCGAGGTGGGCGCGCGCGCCGACGTGCGCGCCGTGGTGCTGGCGGCCGAGGGCCCGGCCTTCTGCGCGGGCGCCAACCTCAACTGGATGCGCCGCATGGCCGACTACACGCGCGACGAGAACGTGGCCGATGCCGGCAAGCTCGCCGAGATGCTGCGCGTGATCTACGAATGCCCCCAACCCACCATCGCGCGCGTGCAGGGCGACGTGTATGCGGGTGGTGTGGGCCTGGTGGCAGCCTGCGACATGGCGGTGGCGGTGGACACGGCGGGCTTTTGCCTGAGCGAGGTGAAGCTGGGCTTGATCCCCGCGACCATCAGCCCCTATGTGATCCGCGCCATGGGTGCGCGCGCGGCGCACCGCTACTTCCTTACGGCCGAGCGTTTCAGCGCAGCCGAGGCACTGCGCATCGGCTTCGTGCACGAGGTGGTGGCAGCCGACCCGGACTTCGTGGCGCTCGACGCCAAGCTGGCCGAGCTGCTCAAGGCGCTGACCAGTGCCAGCCCGGCGGCCGTGCGTGCCTGCAAGAAGCTGGTGATCGACGTGGCCGAGCGCGAGATCAATGCCGGCCTGATCGACGCCACGGTGCAGGGCATCGCCGACATCCGCGCCAGCGAGGAAGGCCGCGAAGGCGTGCAGTCCTTCCTGCAAAAGCGCAAGCCGGCCTGGCTGGCAGGCTGATCCGCTCACCAGGACTTTCCATGGACGCACTCTGGCTCAGCATCGTTCAGTGGCTGCACACCATCGGCCTGCACGTGGACCCGGGCACGGCCCGCGACGTGGCCGGTGGCGTGGCCCGTGCCACCCAGCAGCTCGACATGCCCGGCCTGCTGGCCCTGGCCGCCGCGCTGGGCTGGGCCAGCGGCGTGCGGCTGTATGCCGTGGTGTTCATGGTCGGCGCCATGGGCTGGGCTGGCTGGATGGCGCTGCCCCCGGGCCTCGCGGTGCTGCAAAGCCCCCTGGTGCTGGCGGTCAGCGGCTGCATGCTGGTGGTGGAGTTCTTCGCCGACAAGGTGCCCTGGTTCGACAGCCTGTGGGATGCGGTGCATGCGTTCATCCGCGTGCCGGCCGGGGCGATGCTGGCGGCGGGCGTGTTCGGGGCCGACAGCGCCACCATGGGACTGGTGGGTGGGCTGATGGGCGGCTCGCTCGCGGCCACCTCGCTGGCCACCAAGATGACGGCGCGCGCCGCGGCCAACACCTCGCCCGAGCCGTTTTCCAACTGGGGCCTGTCCTTCCTGGAGGACGGGCTGGTGGTGGGCGTGGTCTGGCTCGCCACGCAGTACCCCGTGACCTTCGGGGTGGTGCTGGTGGTGATGCTGGTGGTCTCGGTGCTGCTGCTGGTGGTGCTCTTCAAGTTTCTGCGCGCCGTGCTGCGGCGCTTGTCTTCTCTTTTCTCTGGCCCCGCGAAGGCGGTTTGAAGTCCTATGTTCACAAAAATCCTGATTGCCAATCGCGGTGAGATCGCGTGCCGAGTTGCTGCCACTGCCCGCCGCATGGGGGTGAAGACCGTGGCGGTGTACTCGGACGCCGATGCGGGCGCCAAGCATGTGGCCGTGTGCGACGAGGCCGTGCACATCGGCGGCAGCGCGCCCAAGGAGAGCTACCTGCAGTGGCAGCGCATCATCGGTGCGGCCAAGGCAACGGGCGCGCAGGCCGTGCACCCGGGCTACGGCTTCCTGAGCGAGAACGAGGAATTCGCCCAGGCCTGCGCCGACGCCGGCCTGGTGTTCATCGGCCCGCCGCCCTCGGCCATCCAGGCCATGGGGCTCAAGGCCGAGTCCAAGCAGCTCATGGAAAAGGCCGGCGTGCCCCTGGTGCCCGGCTACCACGGGGCCGACCAGGACCCGGCCCTGCTGCAGCGCGAGGCCGACCGCATCGGCTACCCGGTGCTCATCAAGGCCAGCGCGGGTGGCGGCGGCAAGGGCATGCGCGCCGTGGAGTCTGCGGCCGAGTTCGCCGATGCCCTGGCCTCGTGCCAGCGCGAGGCCATCAACAGCTTTGGTGACGACGCGGTGCTGATCGAAAAGTACGTGCAGCGCCCGCGCCACATCGAGATCCAGGTGTTCGGTGACACGCAAGGCAACTACGTCTACCTGTTCGAGCGCGACTGCTCGGTGCAGCGCCGCCACCAGAAGGTGCTGGAAGAGGCCCCAGCCCCGGGCATGACCGAGGCCATGCGCCAGCAGATGGGCAATGCCGCCGTGGCCGCCGCGCGTGCGGTGAACTACGTGGGTGCCGGCACGGTGGAGTTCATCGTCGAGCAGCGCGCCGACGGCAGCATGAACTTCTTCTTCATGGAAATGAACACCCGCCTGCAGGTGGAGCACCCCGTGACCGAGGCCATCACCGGCCAGGACCTGGTGGAGTGGCAGCTGCGTGTGGCGTCTGGCGAGCCGCTGCCGCTGGCACAGGACCAGCTGCGCATCACCGGCCACGCCATCGAGGCGCGCATCTGCGCCGAGAACCCCGACAACAACTTCCTGCCCGCCACGGGCGCGCTGCATGTGTACGGGCTGCCGGCCCATGTGGCCTTCGAGCGCGGCACCGTGCGCGTGGACTCGGGCGTGCGCCAGGGCGATGCCATCAGCCCGTTCTACGACTCCATGGTGGCCAAGCTCATCGTGCACGGCGACACGCGCGAGCAGGCCCTGGCCCGCCTGGACGAGGCCCTGGCCCAGACCCATATCGTGGGGCTGGCCACCAATGTGCAGTTCCTGCGCCGCGTGGCACGCACCGATTCGTTCGCCCAGGCGAAGCTCGACACCGCGCTGATCCCGCGCGAGCAGGCCGTGCTGTTCAAGCGCGAAGACGTGGGCCTGCCGCTGGCCGCAGCCAGTGCCGTGGCGCAGGCCCTGCTGCACGAGCGCGCGGCCGAGGGCGCCGATCCGTTCAGCCGCCGCGATGGCTTCCACACGCATGGCGTGGTGCAGCGCCGGTTCGAGTTCGAGTTTGGCGGCGAGCATGTGAAAGCCTGGCTGACCTACGAGCGCGGCGGCAGCCTGCACCTGGCCGTGGGCGAGGGCGCTGCCCAGGTGGCCGGGCCCCTGGTGTTTGCCCCCGCGGGGGATGCCATCGACCTGCAGTTCGCCGGCCAGCGCACGCGCGCCGCCGTGCATGCCCAGGGCGAGCTGGACCATGTGTTCACGCCCCAAGGGGCCACGCAGATCCTGGCCATCGACCTGCTGGCCCATTCCGGTGAAGTGGCGGCCGAGGGTGGGCGCCTCACGGCCCCCATGCCCGGCAAGGTGGTGTCGTTCGCCGTCAAGGCCGGCGACAAGGTCGCCAAGGGCCAGGCCCTGGCCGTGATGGAGGCCATGAAGATGGAGCACACCATCGCCGCGCCAACCGATGGCGTGGTGCAGGAGCTGCTCTATGCGCCCGGCGACCAGGTGACCGAAGGAGCCGAGTTGCTCAAGCTGGCTGCTGCCGCAGCAGCAGCGGCGTAACCGCACGCGGACGGGGGTTGCCAGGGCGCGGTACGCTTGCGGTCATGAACATCACCTTTTGCTGTACCGATACCAAAGCCGAGCCCTGGCTCCAGGGCCTGCAGGCGGCCCTGCCCGAAGCGACCATCTCCGTCTGGCAACCAGGGGCTCTCCAGGCCGACTATGCCGTCGTCTGGGCCCCGCCCCAGCAGTTCGTGGACGAACAACCGGCACTCAAGGCGCTGTTCAACATCGGTGCGGGCGTGGATGCCCTGCTCAAGCTGCGCCTGCCGCCCTCCATGCGCGTAGTGCGGCTCGATGATGCGGGCATGGCCGTGCAGATGGCCGAGTACGTGAGCCACGCCGTCATCCGCCACTTCCGCGAGTTCGACGCCTACGAGGCCGACATGCAGGCCGGTCGCTGGGGCTACCGCAAGCCGCGCCTGCGCAGCGAATTCCCGATCGGCGTGATGGGGCTCGGCGTGCTCGGCGAACGGGTGGCGCGGGCGCTCGCGCAGTTCGACTTTCCGGTCAACGGCTGGAGCCGTTCGCCCAAGGCCATCGAGGGTGTGCGCGGGTTCAGCGGTACCGACGGGTTCCACGATTTCCTCGCTGCCAGCCGCGTGCTGGTGAACCTGCTGCCGTTGACGCCCGATACCCAGGACATCATGAACCGCGAAACTCTTTCGCGCTTGCAACCGGGCGCCTATGTGGTCAACGTGGCGCGCGGGGCGCACCTGGTGGAGGACGACCTGCTGGCCCTGATCGACAGCGGCCATGTGGCCGGCGCCACGCTGGACGTGTTCCGCAAGGAACCCCTGCCAGCGGGCCATCCGTTCTGGAACCACCCGCGCATCGTGGCCACGCCGCACACCTCGGCGCGCACGCTGCGCGAGGAGAGCATCGCGCAGATCGCCGGCAAGATCGCGGCGCTGCAGCGCGGCGAGGCCGTGGCCGGGGTCGTGGATCCCGGGCGTGGCTACTGACCGGGCACCATCGGAGCACAGGACACAGCGCATGGCATCCAACTCTCCCTTTCGCCATTTCCTCGGCCTGCTGGGCTGGGTCCTGCTCGTTCCCGGGGCCCTGACAGCGCTGGGCGCGGCCTGGCTGCTGGCATCCAGCCTGAACCTGGTGGGCGACATGCGTTCGGCCCAGGGGCGCGTCGTGGCCCTGGTGCCGGGCACCGCAGGCACGATGGGCCGCACGGCCCATGGCAGCCAGAGCATGGTGGAGTTCACCACCCAGGAGGGCCAGACCCTGCGCGTGACCGATCCAGTGCTGCGGCGCCTGCAGGCCCAGCATTCCGTCGGTGAATCCGTCACGGTCCGCTATCCGTCCCGGGACCCTTCGCAGGCCGAGATCAGCAGCTCCCGCTGGATCAAGGGCTTCATTGGCGTCGGCCTGTTGCTGGCCGGCCTGATCGGCATGGCCGTGGGCGGACTGCTGCTGCGCTTTCGGCCCAGGCCGGCCATGGCCTGACCCCATTTCCATCGGAGACTTCCCCATGAGCATTCCCACCAAAGTCAAACTCGTCGACGTCGGCCCGCGCGACGGTCTGCAGAACGAGAAATCCCCCGTGCCCGCCGTGGTCAAGATCGGCCTGGTGCACCGCCTGCAGGACGCGGGCCTCAAGAACATCGAGGTCACGAGCTATGTCTCGCCCAAGTGGGTGCCGCAGATGGCGGACAACCACGAGGTCATGCAAGGCATTGCGCGCCAGGCGGGCATCGTCTACTCGGTGCTCACCCCCAACCTCAAAGGCTACGAGGCCGCGGTGGTCGATCGGCCCGACGAGATCGTGGTCTTCGGCTCGGCCAGCGAGGCCTTCAGCCAGAAGAACATCAACTGCTCCATCGCCGAGAGCATCGAGCGCTTCGCCCCGGTAGTGGAGGCCGCGCGCGCGGCCGGCATCCACGTGCGCGGCGCCATGAGCTGCACGGTGGGCTGCCCCTACGAGGGCGAGATCGCGCCCGAGCGCGTGGCCTACCTGGCCGGCCTGATGAAGGGCATCGGCGTGCAGCACGTGGGCGTTGCCGACACCATCGGCGTGGGCACGCCGCGCAAGGTGCAGCGCGCCATGGAGGCCACGCTGCAGCACTACGGCATCGACGACGTCTCGGGCCATTTCCACGACACCTACGGCCAGGCCCTGGCCAACACCGTGGCCACGCTGGAGATGGGCGTGTGGCAGTACGACACCTCGGTGGCGGGCCTGGGCGGCTGCCCCTATGCCAAGGGCGCCACGGGCAACGTGGCCACCGAGGACGTGGTCTACATGCTGCACGGCATGGGCATCGACACCGGCATCGACCTCGACAAGCTCATCGATGCAGGGGCCTACATCAGCGATTTTCTGGTCCGCAAGCCCAATTCGCGCGCGGCCAATGCCCTCCTGACCAAGCGCGCCGGCTGAATGCCAGGGCCCGGAAGGCCCGACAATGGGGGGAACAGCGGGCGGCACGGTGCCGCCCCACCATGACCAGTGCGGGAACCTCGGATATGTGCGGAGCGGAACTGAAGAACTTGCCGGAAGGCGTGCAACGGGTGGCAGCGGCGCTGCAGGCGCAGGGCCATCCGCACATGCCGCAGATGCTCGACGACGCGGCGCGCACCGCGCAGCAGGCGGCCGATGCGCTGGGCATCCTCGTGGGCCAGGTGGCCAAGAGCATCATCTTTCGGCGCAAGAGCGACGACGTGGCGGTGCTCGTGGTGACCTCGGGCGACCGGCGCGTGGACGAGAAGAAGGTCGAGGCCCATGTGGGCAAGGTCGGCCGGGCCGATGCCGAGTTCGTCAAGGCGCGCACCGGCTTTTCCATCGGCGGCGTGTCGCCGCTGGCGCATGCCACGCCGCCGGTCACGCTGATCGACCGCGACCTGCTGCGTTTCGACGTGGTCTGGGCCGCGGCCGGGCACCCGCACAGCGTGTTCCCGCTGCACCCGAGCGACCTCACGCGCCTGACCGGCGCGCCCGTGGTGGACGTGGTGCAGGAGCCCGCTCCACCCTCAGCGCCTGCTGCGGCGGCATGACCCCGGTCGAACTGCTGGCCAGCCACGCCCGCCAGATCGGGGCGGCCGGGCATTTCGTTGCCGGCAGCAGCGCGCCCGTGCCCTCGCCCTGCATTTCGGTGTGCCGCATGTCGCCCGACCGCAGCCACTGCGAGGGCTGCTTTCGCACGCTGGACGAGATCCGCATCTGGGGTGGCGCCGACAGCACCGTGCGCCGTGCGGTCTGGGCGCAGTTGTTGTTGCGCGCGGGCATTGCGCCGCTCGCCAAGGAGGCACCACCATGAAACACATCACCTTCTACCTGGACTTCATCTCGCCCTATGCCTGGCTGGCCTTCGAGCGCCTGCCCGAGGTGCTCGAAGGGCAGAGCTACAGCGTGGCCTACCAGCCGGTGCTGCTCGGCGCCCTGCTGGCGCAGCACGCCAACCCGGGGCCCGCCGGCATTGCGCCCAAGCGCGACTGGACCTACCGCCACGTGACCTGGCTCGGCCATGCCCACGGCATCGGCCTGCAGATGCCGGCGCGCCACCCCTTCAACCCGCTGCCGCTGCTGCGCCAGGCGCTGGCCTGCAGCGACGATGGCAGCATCAACCGCTACGTGGCCGGCACCGTGCTGCGCCATGTCTGGCAGGGCGGGCAGGACGCACTGGACGCGGCGCGCATGGCCGATCTGGCCGCTGCATTGTCCGAGCAGCTGCGGCCCGGCCAGGACATTGCGAGCGAGGGCCCCAAGGCGCTGCTGCGCGCCAACACCGAGGCCGCGCAGGCGGCCGGGGTGTTCGGCGTGCCCGCCTTCGCGGTGGACGGCAAGCTCTTCTGGGGGCTTGACGGCCTGCCCATGCTGCGCGCCTACCTTGACGGCGATGCCTGGTTCGAGGGGCCCGAATGGGGCGCGGTGAGCGCTGTGCCGTCGGGCCTCGTGGCCAAGGGCTGACATCGCCCCACACCCGGTTCGTGCGCAGAAAAGCCTGCTGCCTGCGCGCAGTCTTCCTGACAGCGCGCACACCGGCCTGTTGGGGTAAACACCAGCCGGCGCGCGTGCCTTCTCGCATCCTGAAAGCGGCCCCAAGGGTTTCACCCTAAGTTGTCAGAGCGCGGTCAGTTTGGTGAAAGGCCGTGTTGGTTTCGCGTCAGAGCGTGGTCAGTGCAATCTCCAAGAATGTGGGCAGCCGCACCAGAGGGCGGTCTGATACATCACACAGGAGACAAACCATGGCAACCCATCCCGCACCGCGGCCGATGACCGCCGAAGAGAAGAAGGTCATCTTCGCTTCGTCGCTCGGTACCGTTTTCGAGTGGTACGACTTTTATCTGTACGGCTCGCTCGCAGCCATCATTGCCAAGCAGTTCTTCAGCGGTCTGGATGCGGGCGCGGCCTTCATCTTCGCGCTGCTGGCGTTTGCCGCGGGCTTCCTGGTGCGGCCCTTCGGTGCCATCGTGTTCGGCCGCCTGGGCGACATGATCGGGCGCAAGTACACCTTCCTGGTCACCATCCTGATCATGGGCCTGGCGACCTTCATCGTCGGCCTGCTGCCCAGTTACGCCACCATCGGTGTGGCCGCTCCCATCATCCTGATCGCCCTGCGCATGCTGCAAGGCCTGGCGCTGGGCGGTGAGTACGGCGGCGCTGCCACCTACGTGGCCGAGCATGCTCCGCACGGCAAGCGCGGTGCCTACACCTCCTGGATCCAGACCACGGCCACGCTGGGCCTGTTCCTGAGCCTGCTGGTGATCCTGGGCGTGCGCCTGAGCCTGGGCGAGGCCGTGTTCCAGGACTGGGGCTGGCGCATTCCGTTCCTGGTGTCCATCCTGCTGCTGGGCATCTCGGTGTGGATTCGCCTGTCGCTGTCGGAATCGCCGGCCTTCCAGAAGATGAAGGCCGAGGGCAAGACCTCCAAGGCCCCGCTGGCTGAATCCTTCGGCCAGTGGAAGAACCTGAAGATCGTGATCCTTGCACTGGTGGGCCTGACCGCCGGCCAGGCCGTGGTCTGGTACTCGGGCCAGTTCTATGCGCTGTTCTTCCTGACGCAGCAACTGAAGGTGGACAACACCACCGCCAACCTGCTGATCGCCGCCGCCCTGCTGCTGGGCACGCCCTTCTTTGTGGTGTTCGGCGCGCTGTCGGACAAGATCGGCCGCAAGCCCATCATCATGGCCGGCTGCCTGCTGGCCGTGGTGACCTACTTCCCCGTGTTCAAGGCGCTGACCGAAGCCGCCAACCCCGACCTGGCCAAGGCCCAGGCCACGGCTGGCGTGGTGGTGACGGCCGACCCTGCTTCGTGCTCCTTCCAGGGCAACCCGGTGGCGCGTGAGATCGACTTCCGCAGCTCCTGCGACATCGCCAAGCGCTACCTGGTGCAGAACTCGGTGAGCTACGACAACGTGGCTGGCCCCGCAGGCTCCAAGGCCGTGGTCAAGATCGGCACCAAGACGGTCGAGGCGCCTACCGGCAACGTGGTGAACCTCAAGTTCGACGAAGCGTCTGCCAAGGCCATTGCCGCCTTCAAGAAGGAAGTGTCCGAAGACCTGAAGGTCGCCGGCTACCCCGCCAAGGCCGACCCCGCCAAGACCAACAAGGTCCTGACCGTGGTGCTGCTGTTCTGGCTGGTGCTGCTGGTGACCATGGTGTACGGCCCCATTGCCGCCATGCTGGTGGAAATGTTCCCGACCCGCATCCGCTACACCTCGATGAGCCTGCCTTACCACATCGGCAATGGCTGGTTCGGCGGCCTGCTGCCCACCACGGCCTTCGCCATCGTGGCCCAGACCGGCAACATGTACAACGGCCTGTGGTATCCGATCATCATCGCCAGCATGACCCTGGTGATCGGCACGCTGTTCATCCGCGAGACCAAGGACGTGGATATCTACGCCAACGACTGAGGTCGCCGGCACCCTGCGACCAGTGCACGCTCCCCCGGGTGGGCACTGTGTTCCAGAAAAGGGCCTCGCAGCTGCCATGCGGAGCTGCGAGGCCTTTTTGTTGAACAAGCAACCCCCCATCCAAAATTCAGGAGATATGAGCCATGTGGAAGATCGTTGTCGGATTTGTGCTGTTTGCGGCCCTGTCGCTGTTCGTCATCATGAAGGCAGGTGACAAGGTGGACATGGGCGGCGAGCAGCACGGCGGCGACTCGTTGCACGTGCCCGCCGCCCCGGCCTCGGGTGCCAGCGCAGCGCATTAGAAATCACCCCCTGAGTCGCTTCGCGCCTTCCCCCTCTCTCTCGCATTGCTGCGCAACGCGGGGAGGGGACGCTCCCCGCGCGGCGGGGCGGCCCTTGCGCGGGAGCACGGGTCTTGGTCGTGCCAGTTGCGCAGCCCGTTGGCTATGCGATCGTTGGATGATCAGGCACCACGACCGTCCACGTCGACTACCGCTTGAATCGGCCGTCGGTGCCGATGATGGAGAGGTCGGAGAAATCCAGGCCCGAGTGGTCGGTGGCGCTGAAGGACAGCGTCAACCCACCCATGTCCCAGTTGCGGATGCCTTCCAGGCCCGCATGCAGCTTGGCGCGGTCGGGCTTGGCGCCGGCGCGCTTGAGGCCTTCCACCAGCACCTTGGCGCTCACGAAGCCCTCGACCATGGCGGGGGTGAGTTCGCTCACGCCGCCGGCCTTGGCGAGGTCCATGGCCTCCTTGATCAGCGGGTAGTTCAGTGAGCGCTCGGAGGGGAAGACCTGCGTCACCACCACGCCGCGCGCGCTGTCGCCCAGGGCCTTCACGAAGCCGCCCGAGGCGTTGTTCGACAGGGTCACGATCTGCCCGGTGACGCCCGCGGCGCGCAGCGCCTTGATGCCGTCCACCACGGCCGCGCCGGTGCCGATGAAGATCACCGCCTGCGGCTGCTTTTGTGCCACGCGCGGAGCGATGGCGGAGTAGTCGGGCTTGGCGCGGTCGAACTTCTCGACGAACAAGGCCTCGATGCTGTTGGCCTTGAAGCCCGCCTGGGCGCCTGCCAGCCCGTCGGCGCCGAAGGTGTCGTCCACGTGCACCACGCCGATCTGCTTGATGCCCAGGGTGTTCAGGTGGGTGATGGCCTTTTCGACCTCGCGCTGGTAGGTGGCGCGCACGTTGAACACGTACTTGAGCACCGGCTTGTGCAGCACCATGGCGCCGGTCGATGGGCCCACCAGGGCCACGCCGTGCTGCTCCAGCACCGGCACGATGCCCTGGGTGTGCGGCGTGCCGCGCGTCATGAACAGGCCGATCACACCCTTCTGCTCGATCAGCGTGCGCGTGTTCTCCAGGGTCAGCTTGGGGTCGAACTTGTCGTCGAGCGTGATGACCTCGACCTTCTGCCCGCCGACGCCGCCCCGTGCGTTGATGTGGTCGATGTAGAGCGATGCACCCTTCATGGACTCCTGCACCGTGGCGGCGGCCGAGCCGGTCACGCCCACGGTCTGGCCGATGAGGATCTGCGCCTGGGCCGGACTACTCCCCAGGACCAGCAGGACAAGCGCGGCGCAGGCCGTGTTCAGGGGAAGGGCGGCAAGGTGCTTCATACGGACCCTGGTGGTAGGTAGCGCGACAGTGTAGGCCGAAGGTGTGACAAAAGGTAGCCGGGGCTTTACCTGATCCCTGCCAGGTGAGCCCCGGTGCCGCTTCAGCGGCGGAACTTGCCGTCGGTGCCGATGATGGACAGGTCGGCGAAATCCAGGCCCGTGTGGTCGTCGGGGCCATAGCTCAGCTCCAGTCCGCCAAGGTCGAACTTCCGGATGCCCTCCAGCGCCATCTGGACCTTCTCGCGCGTGGGCTTGGGGCCGGCGCGCTTGAGGCCTTCGACCAGCACCTTGGCGGCGGCAAAGCCTTCGAGCATGGCGGGGCTGATCTCGGCCACGCCCTTGGCCTTGGCCAGCGTCTGTGCTTCCTTGACCATGCCATAGGTCACAGCCCGCTCGTTGGGGTACACCTGGGTCACGATCACGCCGCGGGCGTTGGTGCCCAGGCTCTTGATGAAGCCCCCCGACGCGTTGTTGGACAGGGTCACGATCTGGGCAGCCGAGCCGGCGCTGCGGATGGCGTTGCCCGCATCCACCACGGCCGAGCCCGAGGCGATCATCAGTACGGCCTGCGCCTGGGCCTTGGCGACCTTGGCGGCAATCGGGGCGAAGTCCGGCTTGGCACGGTCGAACTTTTCCAGCACGGTGGCCGTCAGCTTGCTGGCGGCCAGGCCCTTCTGGGCGCCGGCGAGGCCGTCGGCGCCAAAGCTGTCGTCGGCATAGACCAGGGCAATGCGGGTGATGCCCATCGAGGCCAGGTGGGTCATGGCCTTTTCTGCCTCGCGCTGGTAGGTAGCGCGCACGTTGAAGATGTTCTTGCGCACGGGCTGGTGCAGCACCATGGCGCCGGTGGAGGGCCCCACCAGCGCCACGCCATGCTTGTCCAGCAGGGGGATCATGGCCTCGGTATGGGGCGTGCCGCGCGTGAGGAACATGGCCAGCACGTTCTTTTCCTCGATCAGCTTGCGGGCATTATCGGCGGCCAGCTTGGGGTCGAACTTGTCGTCCATCGAGACGATCTCGATCTTCTGGCCATTGACGCCGCCCTTGGCGTTGACGGCATCGATGAAGAGCATGGCGCCATCGGCCGTCTCCTTGACCCCTGCTGCCACCGTGCCCGAGTAACCCGCCGTCTGGCCGATCAGGATCTGCGCGTGGCCTGTGCCGCACAGCACGGTGGCCAGGGCTGCGGTCGCCCCCCATTGTTTCCATGTGTTGTTCATGGTTGTCTCCTTGGAATTGAGGGTGACTCTAAGAGATGTTCGCGCCGGGCGAGCGGGCATAACCCGACGCCGTGACAGGACTTGTCAGCAGATGTCAGGCCTGGGGGTATTGCGAGGGGGCCGGACGGGAGCGATGGCGGTGCCTAGAATGTCCCGCCTCACCTCGAAAGACTGCTTCCATGACCCAGGGACTGATCCGTATCCGCGGCGCACGCCAGCACAACCTCAAGAACCTGGATCTGGACATCCGCACCGGGGAACTCACGGTGGTCACGGGCCCGAGCGGCTCGGGCAAGTCCAGCCTGGTCTTCGACACCCTGTATGCCGAAGGCCAGCGCCGCTATGTGGAGACCTTCAGCGCCTACGCGCGCCAGTTCCTGGACCGCATGGACAAGCCGGCCGTGGACAAGGTCGAAGGGGTGCCGCCGGCCATTGCCATCGACCAGACCAACCCGGTGCGCAGCTCGCGCTCCACCGTGGGCACGATGACCGAGCTCAACGACCACCTGAAGCTGCTGTTCGCACGTGCTGGCCAACTGTTCGACCGCGAGACCGCCCAGCCGGTGCGCCACGACAGCCCCGAGACCATCTACGCCGAGCTGCAGCGCCGCTGCGCCGCGGGCGGCGATCCGCGCATCGTGCTGACCTTCCCCGTCGAGCTGCCCGCCAACACCTCGGCCGAGCAGGTCGAGCAGTGGCTGTCGGCCAGCGGCTTCACCAAGGTGCAGGCCGAGCGCGAGGTGGCCACGCCCACCGGCCCGCGCAAGCTGCTCGACGTGGTGGCCGACCGTTTCCGCCTGGGCCATGCCGAGAAGGCGCGCGTGATCGAGGCCATCGAGGTGGCCTTGAAGCGCGGCACCGGGCGCCTCAACGTCTACCGCCTGGCCGATGCACCCGAGGCCGAGCCCGAGCTGTGGCGCTTTTCCACGGGCCTGCACTGCCCGGACAGCGACCTGCGCTACAGCGACCCGATCCCGTCGATGTTCTCGTTCAATTCCGCCGTGGGCGCCTGCGAGACCTGCCGCGGCTTCGGCCGCGTGATCGGGGTGGACTATGGCCTCGTCATCCCCAACGACAAGCTCACCCTGCGTGCCGGCGCCATCAAGACCATCCAGACTCCGGCCTGGAAAGAGGCGCAGGACGACCTCATGCGCCATGCCGAGAGCGCCGGCATCCCGCGCGACACGCCGTGGAACAAGCTCACCGAGGACCAGAAGAAGTGGGTCATCGGCGGCACGCCGGGCTACAAGGACGGGCAGTGGAGCAAGCAGTGGTACGGCATCAAGCGCTTCTTCGAGTACCTGGAGAGCAAGGCCTACAAGATGCACATCCGGGTGCTGCTGTCCAAGTACCGCAGCTACACGCCGTGCCCCACCTGCGCCGGTGCGCGCCTCAAGACCGAGAGCCTGCAGTGGCGCATCGGCAGCAAGGACGCGGCCGACGCGGTGCTCGAACCCGGCCGGCGCTTCCTGCCCGAGGGCGTGAAATGGAGCCGCGCACAGCTCGAGGCCTTGCCCGGCCTGTGCCTGCACGACCTGATGCTGCTGCCCATCGACCGGCTGCGCCGCTTCTTCGACCGCATCGACTTCGTGGCCGAGGGCGCACAGGGCAACGAGGGTGAGACCCAGGCCCTGAAGCTGCTGTTCGAGGAGATCACCACGCGCCTCAAGTACCTGTGCGACGTGGGCATCGGCTACCTCACGCTGGACCGGCAGAGCCGCACCCTGAGCGGCGGCGAGGTGCAGCGCATCAACCTGACCACGGCGCTCGGAACCTCGCTGGTCAATACGCTGTTCGTGCTCGACGAGCCCAGCATCGGCCTGCACCCGCGCGACATGCACCGCATCACCGAGGCCATGCTGCGCCTGCGCGATGCGGGCAATACCCTGGTGGTGGTGGAGCACGACCCGGCCGTGATGCTCGCGGCCGACCGCATGATCGACATGGGCCCCGGCCCCGGCCGTCTGGGCGGGCAGATCGTGTTCGACGGCACCACGGCCGACCTGCGCCATGCCGACACGTTGACCGGCGCCTACCTGAGCGGGCGCAAGCACGTGGGCTTCGGCTTCAAGCGCATGGTGACCGAGGCCACGCCGCGCCTGGTCCTCGAAGGCGCGCGCGAGCACAACCTGAAGGACGTGTCGGTCGAGTTCCCGCTGCAGCGCCTGGTCACCGTGACCGGCGTCAGCGGCTCGGGCAAGTCGAGCCTGATCCAGGACGTGCTGGCCCCCGCGCTGCTGCGCCACTTCGGCAAGGCCACCGATTCGCCGGGCGCGCACGAGCGCATGCTGGGCGCCGACCACCTGTCGGACGTGGTGTTCGTGGACCAGTCGCCCATTGGCAAGACCGCGCGCTCCAACCCCGTGAGCTACGTGGGTGCGTGGGACAGCATCCGCGAACTGTTCGCCGTGGCGCCGCTCGCCAAACAGCGCAGCTACACCGCCGCCAAGTTCAGCTTCAACAGCGGCGACGGGCGCTGCCCGACCTGCGGCGGCTCGGGCTTCGAGCATGTGGAGATGCAGTTCCTGTCCGACGTGTACCTGCGCTGCCCTGACTGCGACGGCAAGCGCTACCGCCCCGAGATCCTGGAGATCACCATCGAGCGCGGTGGCCGTGCGCTCAACGTGGCCGACGTGCTGGCCCTCACGGTGGCCGAGGCCGCCGACCTGTTCGCCAGCGACCGCGACGTGATCCGTGCGCTGCAGCCCATCGTGGACGTGGGGCTCGAGTACGTGGCCCTGGGCCAGCCCGTGCCCACGCTCTCGGGCGGCGAGGCCCAGCGCCTCAAGCTCGCGGGCTTCCTGGCCGAGGCGGCGCGCACAGCGGCCAAATCGCGCCAGGCCGTGGCACGCAAGGGCACGCTGTTCCTGTTCGACGAACCGACCACGGGCCTGCACTTCGACGACATCGCCAAGCTCATGCGCGCACTGCGCAAGCTCATCGACGCCGGGCACTCGCTGATCGTGATCGAGCACAACCTGGACGTGATCCGCGCCAGCGACTGGCTCATCGACCTGGGCCCCGAAGGCGGCGACGGCGGTGGCCTGCTGGTGGCCGAGGGCACGCCCGAGGACGTGCGCCAGCACGCCACCTCGCACACTGGCCAGGCGCTGCGCGACTACGAGCTGGCGCTGGGCGCCGGCGGCCATTCGGTGCACGAGAAGGCGGCGGTGCTGCGGCGCCAGCAGCGGCTGGCGCATGCCGGCCAGGCCGACACCTCCAAGAACGCCATCGAGATCATCAACGCCAAGGAGCACAACCTCAAGAACCTGAGCGTCGACATCCCGCGCGGCCGCTTCAACGTGGTGACGGGGGTCAGCGGCTCGGGCAAGTCCACGCTGGCCTTCGACATCCTGTTCAACGAGGGCCAGCGCCGCTACCTCGAATCGCTCAATGCCTATGCGCGCAGCATCGTGCAGCCCGCGGGCCGGCCCGAGGTGGACGCGGTCTACGGCATCCCGCCGACCGTGGCCATCGAGCAGCGCCTGTCGCGCGGCGGGCGCAAGTCCACCGTGGGCACCACCACCGAGGTCTGGCACTTTTTGCGCCTGCTGTACGTCAAGCTTGGCACGCAGCACTGCGTGAAGGATGGTGCCGCCGTGCAGCCGCAGACGCCCGAGAGCATTGCCGCGCAATTGCTGCGCAACTTCCGCGGCCAGCACATCGGCCTGCTCGCGCCGCTGGTGATGAACCGCAAGGGCGTGTACACCGAACTGGCCGACTGGGCGCGTCCGCGCGGCTTCACCCACCTGCGGGTGGATGGCAACTTTTTGCCCACCACGGGGTTCCCGCGCATCGACCGCTTCAAGGAGCACACCATCGAGCTGCCCGTGGCCAGCATCGACGTGTCGGCCGAGGGTGAGGCGCTGCTGCGCGAATCGCTGGCCCAGGCGCTCACGCATGGCAAGGGCGTGGTGCACGTGCTCAGCAGCCTCGAAGGCCTGCGCGAAGCCATGCTTGCCGGTACGCCCACGGCGGCCATCGGCACGCTGCAGGCGTTCTCGACCAAGCGCGCCTGCCCGGTGTGCGCGACCTCGTACGCCGAACTCGACCCACGCCTGTTCAGCTACAACAGCAAGCACGGCTGGTGCCCCGATTGCGTGGGTACGGGCGTCAAGCTCACCAAGGACCAGCGCAAGGTCTTCGACGATTCGGTGCAGGACGACAACGAGAAGGGCCGCGAGCAGACCTTTGCCGAGCCCGAGGTCGAGAACCTGGCCGACACGGCTTGCCCGGGCTGCCAGGGCACGCGCCTGAACGCCACCGCGCGCGCCGTGCGCTTTGCGGGCATCGGCATCACCGACATCGCGGCCTTGTCCGTCACCGACGTGCGCCGCTGGGTCGAGACGCTGCAGATCGAAGGCGGCATGACCCGGCGCGAGGCCGACATTGCGCGCGACCTGGTGCCCGAGATCAAGAGCCGGCTCGAGTTCCTCGAGGAGGTGGGCCTGGGCTACCTCACGCTGGACCGCGGCGCGCCCACGCTCTCGGGCGGCGAGGCACAGCGCATCCGCCTGGCGGCACAGCTGGGCAGCAACCTGCAGGGCGTGTGCTACGTGCTCGACGAGCCCACCATCGGCCTGCATGCGCGCGACAACCAGATCCTGCTCAACGCCCTGCACAAGCTGGGCGACAAGGGCAATACGCTGGTGGTGGTGGAGCACGACGAGGACACCATCCGCCGTGCCGACCACATCATCGACATCGGCCCGAGTGCCGGCAAGCGCGGCGGCCGCCTGGTGGCGCAGGGCAGCGTGGCCGACATCACGGCGGCCGGCGATTCGCAGACCGGCCGTTACCTGCTGCACGCCATGAAGCACCCGCTGCAGCTGCGCCGCAGCATGCAGCCGAGCGAGCTGAGCGCCGCCGACGCGGCCTTGGGCGAACCTGTGGAAGCGCCCAAGGGGCGGCAGAGCGCAGCGGTCAAGAAGCGCGCAGCCCAGGCTGCGGCGCTCACTGCGCAGGCCCTGGACGATGCCAAGGCGCGCGCCGCCATCCGCTGGCTCACCGTGCATGGCGCGCACCTGCACAACCTGCAGAACGTGACAGCGACGGTGCCGCTGCACCGCCTGGTGGCGGTCACGGGCGTGAGCGGCTCGGGCAAGTCCACGCTGGCGCGCGACGTGCTGCTCAGCAACGTGCAGGCCTGGGTGCAGCAGCGCTCCACCAAGGCCGGGCGCGACGCCATGGACGCGGGCAAGGCACCAGCCCTGGTGGGCTGCACGGGCCTGGCAGGCTTCGAGTCGGTGGACCGGGTGCTGGAAGTGGACCAGACGCCCATCGGCAAGACGCCGCGTTCCTGCCCTGCGACCTACATCGGCTTCTGGGACACCATCCGCAAGCTGTTTGCCGAGACGCTGGAAGCCAAGGCGCGCGGTTATGCGGCCGGGCGCTTCAGCTTCAACACCGGCGAGGGCCGTTGCCCGACCTGCGAAGGGCAGGGCATCCGCACCATCGCCATGAGCTTCCTGCCCGACGTGAAGGTGCCTTGCGAGGCCTGCCACGGCGCGCGCTTCAACCCCGAGACGCTGGCCGTGACCTGGCGTGGCAAGAGCATTGGCGATGTGCTGCAGATGGAGGTGGACGAGGCCGTGGACTTCTTTGCCTCCATGCCTTCCATCGCGCATCCGCTCCAGTTGCTCAAGGATGTGGGCCTGGGCTACCTCACGCTGGGCCAACCCTCGCCCACGCTCTCGGGCGGTGAGGCTCAGCGCATCAAGCTCGTGACCGAGCTCACCAAGGTGCGCGACGAAGTGGGCCGGCGTGGCCAGAAGGCACCGCACACGCTCTACGTGCTCGACGAGCCCACCGTCGGCCTGCACATGGCCGACGTGGACAAGCTCATCCGCGTGCTGCACCGCCTGGTCGACGGCGGGCACAGCGTGGTGGTGATCGAGCACGACCTGGATGTGATCGCCGAGGCCGACTGGATCATCGACCTGGGGCCCGAAGGGGGCAAGGAAGGGGGGCGCATCGTGGCCGCCGCACCACCGGAAACAGTGGTGAAGCTGGGTACGCACACGGGGAAGGCGCTGGCGCCGGTGCTGGCGCGCTGAGGCGCAAGGGGACAGCGAAAACCGCTCTGTACGGCAGACAGGGCAGGGACATGGGGCCGGGGGCCCAACCCACGCAGGGGTTGGGCGAAGTCCTACGGTAGGCGCGGAACTCGGCGCACGCGGCGAAAGAGGGGAAAAACCTACTCTTCGTTTCATGGGTAACGGCGGAAAGGCGCCAAGCCCAAAAGCCCTGATCTACCCCTTAACTACCCGCCTACTGCCATGACCTCACACACTCCAACCCTGACTGCCCTGGCCCTCGTATCGGTACTGCTCACTGCCTGCGGCGGTGGTGGCGGTGGCGGTGGAAGCGGCAGTTTCAGCAGCACCAGCAGCAATGAAGTCGCCGCCGCCGTCGTCGACGCCGATCCCAGCACCGAGCCCGGTGTGCTGACGGTCACTGATGCAACCATCCCCAGCCTGAACGGGGTCTATGGCAACGGCCAGCTCACGCTGAGCGAGGTGTACTACCAGGAAGCCATGGGCGCAAAGCCCGCCACCTGTGCCTACAAGTTCATGGGTGCCGATAAGGTGGATCCCACCGCTACGGCCGGCGCTACCACCAACACGGTGGTGGAAGTGACCACCACGCCTGTCTCCATTGTCGGTACCTCCACCACGCAGGCCGCTATGGTCGGCAACATCACCGCACCTGTCTCGCTCACCGGCGCGGCTCCTTCTGCGGGCGTCCAAGGCGTGCCTACCGCCTTCGGCAAGATCACCTACCGTCCTTCGGCCACGGGCCTGTATTTCGCGTTCCTGACCTTCAACGGCAAGGAGTACGCCAGCCTCGACTCGGTGGACACCCTGGTGGACCGCAGCGGCAACTTGGTGCGTTTCACCAGCAAGACCATGGGGGCCACCGACGGTTCCACCGATACCCTGAAGCTGACGGCCATCATTCCCCTGCACGCTACCCGCAATGCCAATTGCTGACCCGGGGGCGCAGGCGGCTCCTGCGCACATCCGGTGGTTTCGCCCTTGGCCGGTCCTGCGACTGCGACTGGTTCCGTGGCCCGCTTCCCTCTGGGAGGCGGGCTTTTTTGCGGATGCTGCCTGCCCTTTTCCGTGTAGGCGAAGGTCCTACGCACGACAGGGGCGTTGGCGCACGCCAGCGGCAAGACCCCGCTCCTACGATACCCCCACCTCCACACGACAAAGCCGCTCGCCATGAACTCCCTCCTCAAGACCTGTTCTGCCATCGCCGCTGCCAGCGCGCTGCTTGTCGCCTGCGGTGGGGGCAACAGCGACGAACCCACACCCAGCAACGAGCCGGGGGTGCTCACGGTGACGAATGCCTCCCTGTCCGGACTCAACGGCGTGTACGGCAACGGTGCGCTCAACCTGACCGAGGTCGACAAGAAGAACCCGATTGGTTCCGTGCCCGAGCTGTGCACCTTCCGCTTCGATGGCGCGAACAAGGTCGGTTCGACCGAAACGGCCTTTGGTGACGTGCGCTACCGCCCGGATGCCACCGGCCTGCACCAGATCTTCGTGACCTTTGCCGGCAAGGAATACAGCAACGGCGATACCGTGGACACGGTGGTCGCACGTGACAGCAACCAGGTGCGCCTGACCAGCAAGACGCTCACGGCCACCGATGGCTCCGCCAACACCCTGCGGGTGAGCGGCGTGGTCCCCATGCGCCCCAACCGCCCGCTGGGCTGCTGACGCACCAGCGATCGCCCTCGAGGCCTGAGCCGCCCTGCTTCAACCTGTTTCCCCCCTCGGCCGGCGAGTCCGCTCCACCCGGTCATTGGCCCCGCCCATCCTGGAGATGGACGGGGTCTCTTTTTTGCTGCATCGCCGTCACAATGGCGTGGCTCTCCCCTCGCCATCCCCCATGCCGCCTTCGTCCCCTTCGCTATCGCCCCAGGTGGTGTGGCTGCACCCCGAGGCACCACCCAAGCCCGCCGGGGGCGCGCCCTGCAACGGCTGCGGCCTGTGCTGCCTGGCCGAGCCTTGCCCGGTGGGGGTGCTGGTGTCGCGCCGGCGCACTGGTGCGTGCGCGGCATTGCGCTGGAGCGATGGCGAGGGCCGCTACCTGTGCGGCATGGTGTCCGACCCGGGCGGGGTGACGGGTATCCGCCATCCCTGGCTGGTGCGCGCCATCGGCGCCTGGGCCCGGCGCTCGATTGCCGCCGGGGTGGGGTGCGATGCGCAACTGGATGCAGAAGCCCCGCCCCGCTGAGGGCGCACCGCGGTTCCCCCGGTGTCACCCCCTGCGCGCCAGGTGGATGCCTGCCAGCATGCAGCGCACCGATCCACCCGCGAGCTCGATGGTGGGCACCGCCAGCGGCACCAGGGCGGCGCTGCGCTCGATCACGGCTTTCTGCGCTGCAGTGAGACTGGCTGCTGCGCGTGCCGACAGGGCCAGCACCCGGCCCTCTTTGCCTGTGAGCTCCAGCGCATTGCCCGCGAAATCGCCGATCTGCTGCGCGCTCAGTTCGATCAAGGTGCGGCCGGATTCGGCCAGGCGCTCGCACACGGCTTGGCGGCGTACCGGGTCGCTGACCAGGTGGAAGCCGCCGAGCGCGAAGTCGGTGCCCACGCACAGCATCACGTTGGTGTGGTAGCACGGCATCCCCTGTGCGTCGGCCGTGGCAAAGGCCATGGGTTCGTAGTTGAAGTGGGTGCAAAAGCGCTCCAATGCCACCGGGTCGGCGCGGTTGGACTGCGCGGTGTAGGCCACGCGCGCGATGTGGTCGAGCACCATCGCGCCCGTGCCCTCGAGGAACATGCCGTCGGCCTCCAGGCCCGAGTAGTCGATCACGTCCTGCACGCGGTACTCGGCCTTGAGCATCTCGATCACGTCGGCACGCCGCTCACGCCGGCGGCTCTCGGCAAACATCGGGTACAGGGCCACATGCCCGCCCGCATGGGTCGAGAACCAGTTGTTGGGAAACACCGCGTCCGGTGTGCCGCGCTCGCCCAGGTCCTCGAACAGGTGCACGCGCACGCCCGCCGCCTGCAAGCGGGCCGCGGCGGCAGTCACTTCGGCATGGGCAAGGCTGGCGATGGCGTCGGCTGCCTGGGCAGCGGGCGACTGGAAGGCGTTGTCAGCGGCGGTTTCTGGATTGGGGTGGAAGCGGTGCGGGCGCACCATCACGACGGCGGCAGGGGCTTGGGCAGAGGGTTGGGGCATGGACGGGGACGGACAGGTTGGGATGCAATCCCTGGAATTCTCGGCATGGGGAGCGCTACAGAAAAGCCAACATCCTGGTCAAAATGCGCTGAAAATTGGCATATTGCCAATGCTATGGATCACTATGGCCACTATCGACGACACCGACCGCCAAATCATCGGCATCCTGCGCACCGATGCCCGCACCCACGTGGCCGTGTTGGCGCAGAAGCTGCGCATCTCCCGCGGCACGGTACAGAACCGCCTGCGCAAGATGCAGGAGAGCGGTGTGATCACGGGCTACACCGTGCGCCTGCGCCCCGATTCGGAACCCCAGCGCATACGCGCCTGGATGAGCATCGCGGTGGAGGGCAATGCCGCGCCCGAGGTCATCCGCGCCTTGCGTGGCGAGCCCACGGTGGGCACGTTGCACAGCACCAATGGCCGCTGGGACATCGTGGCCGAGGTCCGGGCCGAGAGCCTGGAGGCCTTCGACATGGCGCTGGGGCGCATCCGCCTCACGCCGGGCATCGGCAACACGGAGACCAGCATCCTGCTGTCCACCTACAAGGCCTGAGCGCATGCGGCACCCGTGGCAGGCGCCTGCGTGACACTTGCTAGGGAGTTTCCTGCATGCCCATGGCGACGGGACTGCAGTCCAATGCAGGGATCTATGTCTTCCAAGGATTCCACCATGCAGCGTCGCCGTCAGATCATCCAGTGGGGTGCCGCCGCCGCGGTCGCTCCGGCCACCCTGCTGGCCCGGGCCCAGAGTTTTCCGGCCAAGCCGATCAAGCTGGTGATCGCCTTCCCGGCGGGTGGGCCCACCGATATCACCATGCGCTCCCTGGCCGACAACGCCGGCAAGATCCTGGGCCAGCCCGTGATCGTGGAAAACAAGCCCGGCGCCGGCGGCACGCTGCCCGCCCAGCAGCTGCAGGGCTCCGCGGCCGACGGCTACACCATCGCGCAGATTCCGCTGGGCGTGTTCCGCCTGCCCTACACCACCAAGATCAGCTGGGACCCGGTCAAGGACATCAGCTACGTGCTCAACGTGACCGGCTACGCCTTCGGTCTGGTGGTCCCGGCCGATTCGCAGCTCAAGACCTGGACGCATTTCGTGGCCTGGGCCAAGGCCAATCCCGGCAAGCTCAGCTACGGCTCCACCGGCACCATGACCAGCCCGCACCTGACCATGGAACTCATCGCCCAGCAACTGGGGCTGGAGTTGCTGCACGTGCCCTACAAGGGCAGCGCCGACCTGATGCAATCCATCCTGGGCGGGCAGATCATGGCCGCGGCCGACTCCACGGGCTTTGCGCCCCAGGTCGAGGCCGGCAAGCTGCGCGTGCTCAACACCTGGGGGGCCGAGCGCCTGGCCAAGTTCCCCGATGCACCCACGCTCAAGGAACTGGGCCTCAACCTGGTGCAGAACTCGCCGTTCGGCATCGGCGCACCCAAGGGCACGCCCGACGCCGTGGTCAAGCGCCTGCACGATGCCTTCAAGAAGGCCATGGAGCAGGAGAGCTACCGCACGGCCCTGGCCCGCTACGACATGGTGCCCATGTACATGAGCACCTCGGCCTACCAGAAGTTCGCGCAGGATACCTTCGCGCGCGAAAAGGCGCTGGTGGAAAAGCTGGGCCTGGCCAAGCCGTCCTGAAGGCCGGCTCCGTCGACCTGGCCTGGGGCCTGGTGCCGGGATTGCTTCGGCACCGTCAACCCATCGCGCGTGATCGCCACATGGACCCGGGCGCTGCAGGTCCTCAGCGCCTGACCAGGCGCGCCGGCAGGTGGTTGAGCCGCAGCGCCATGTTGGCCCGGCCTTCGCCGAAGTGCACCAGCCAGGCATGGGTGATGCGGCTGTTGGCCTGGCTCGCGCTCCAGAACCAGTCGGGTGGCGTGTCGGGGAACGCCTGGGTATCGATGGCCGGGTTGCGGCGCCCCGCGTCCACCAGCGTGTGCAACTCGCCGACCGTTGGCAGCCGCCAGCCAGTCTGCTGCGCGGCATGTTCGGCCGCCTCGATCTGGGTGAAGGTGCGGGGCTCGCCCGTGCAGCCCACACCGCTCCATCGCATGCCCTCGGCGCAGCGGCGCCAGGTCAGGCCGGTGCTGCGGTCATGCACTTCCTGGCCGCCGGCGCGCACGGAAAACCGGCCGGGCGTGTGCTGGGCCGTCCACAGGTACCCGCCCAGGGCGCACAGGCCGAGAGCGAGCCAGGCGATGGCGAAGCGCTTGCGCCGGGCCATGTGCGCAGAGGTCGGTGCCGTCAGGCGGTCGCTGCCAGGATGCGCTGCGCCACCTGGCTGAAGCCGGCGCCGCGCTCGCCTTCGGTCACATAGCGTGGCAGGTGCACCAGTTGCGGCACGAAGCGCGCGATGTTGGCCACGCCCACGCTGTGCGCGAAGTGCTGGAACATGAGCTGGTCGTTGGTCGAGTCGCCCACATAGACCCAGCGGCCGATCTCGGCATCGAGGTCGCGGCCGAACAGCTCGCGCACGATCCAGCGCGCCCCTTCGAGCTTGTTGTGGGCGCCGAACCAGCCATTGATGTGGATGCTGCTCACCGTGGCGTTCATTCCGGCCGCGCGCATGCGCTGTACGGCGGCGTCGATGGCCTGCTGCGGCAGCTGCGTGAACTCGCTGTGGTCGATGGCGATGTCGGTCTCGCGCCCGGGCGAATCGGTGGCGCGCAGGGCCCCCGGCACCTCGCGCTCCACCTGCGCCAGCACCTCCTGCATGCGTGCGTAGTTGGTCGTGCGGGTGGGCCCGTCCTGCTGGTAGGTCTTGACCAGGGTCTGGCCCCCAGGGCCGTCCACGCGGCGCAGGGCGACGGCGCCGTTCTCGGCCACGATGGCATCCACGGGCCAGCCCAGCGCGAAGGGCTCGCTCCAGCCGACCGGCCGGCCGGTGATGGGGATGACGTGCAGGCCGGCAGCGCGCAGCGCGCCCAGGGCCTGCAGGGCGTCGGGCGTGATCGCACCGTCGGTGGTCAGCGTGTCGTCGATGTCGGTGAAGACACCGAGCAGGGGAGGGGTGGCTGCGATGTGCCAGTGGGTCAGAGGATGCATGAAGGCGGGGACAAAAAATGGGACCGGCGTAGCCGGGTCAGAACAGCAGGTCCAGGATGCGGTTGATCAAGGCGATGGCGAGGACCGCGACCACGACGTAGCCGATCGTCTGAAGGGTCCGGCGGCGGTCCTGGCGGTTGGCGGCGGTGCGGTAGATCCAGGCTGCAATAGGCGGCGCCACGATGGGGACCAGGATGGCCAGGCCCATCATCGGGATCACGACAAAGCCGCCCCAGTTGTCGGCCGTGTTCATGGTCCGCGCCGATTGGAAGACTTGGTAGGCAGGGATGGCCAGCGCAATGAACAGGGCGACCGAGGCGGCTGCCACGCTGATGTAGCGGGCCATGGCGACCTACACCGCAGCACCGGCGAGGATGGCCCCCCACCATTTCAGGGCGATCCAGCGCTCGCGCTCGCGGGCCTGGTTGGCGGAGGCCGCCTTGGCCGCACGCGCCCGGGCCTCGCGGGCTTGGGCGGCGCAGTTTCCGCGTTGCTCGCACGATGCATTGGCGGCCAGGAAGCTGCGCAGCGCGTCCTGCCGGGGCTGCGCGAGCGCGGTGGCGATCGCACTGCGCTCGGATTCCCGGTCGAGCGCGTCGGACCGGATGCGCAGCCGCCCCTGCTGCTGGGCGGCGAGGAGCACCGCGCCCGCATCCTCTGCGGCACCTTGCAGCGCCGGACCGCGGCACAGGTAGGGCTGGGCCTGGTTGGGCGCCAGGGGGGCTTTGGCCTGGTAGCGGGGAGTCTCGCAGGCCATCGACCAGGCGGGTGTGGCCGCTTGGGCCGCAGCACGCTGCGGCAGCAGTTCCAGATCGAAGGGCCCCAGGGCCAGCGCCCTGCTGCCGGTGTTGTGCAGTTCCACCAGGGCGAAGACGCCGGGCGCTGGTGCCACGCCCGGGGTCGGGTTGGCGGTGGGTGCCCTGGCGTTGTCGCGCAGTGCCCAGACGCCGGGGCGCAGGGTCACCAGGCGTTCCTGCAGGCTACCGATCTCGTCAGGCAAGGGCACGCTGGCCTCGGGCAGTGCGATGCGCAGCTGGCGGGCCAGCAGGGCGTTCCACCAGGCCTTGGCGTCACGGGCGCGGGCGGTGCTGTCGGGTGATCCGACGGACTCGATGGCCTGGCCCAGGGTTTCGGTCGTCGGGGCGAAGTTCCCTGCCGGTTGCAGGCTGGCCAGCCAGCGCAGCAGCAGGGCCTGGCGCAGGGCGGCGGCCTCGCGGGGACGGCCCAATGCCTCCAGCGCCTGGGGCCAGTGCATGGATTCCACGGGCGGGTCGCCGACCGGCATGTTCAGGATGTCCTGGACGGGCGGGATTTCCGCGCGTGGCGCGGCGGGCTGCCTGGCGCCGCTGCGGGGCGGGTCTGCCACGGCCAGGGTGCAGCCCAGTCCCAGTGCGAGCACCAGCATGAAACGCCGCAGCATGCCTGCCGCCCTCCCACGGAGCGCAGGCCGTGCTGTCGAGGGCTGGGCGTGCCGCATGGGAGGGACGATGGCTGAGAGATGGCTTGGAGGAAGAGGCTCAGCTCGCGCTGCCCAGGCTCAGCCCGGCGTGTTCGCGCAGCGGATGGAAGTGGATCTTGGGGAACCGCTCCTGCGCCAGGCGCACGTCGTAGGGCGAGGTGCACAGGTAGGCCAGCGTGTCGGCCGCGTCGTGCGCCAGGCGCAGCGGGTAGGCGTCGGTGAAGGCGCGCAGGTCGGCCGCGTTGTCGGCCGTGATCCAGCGTGCGCCGGTGTACTGGCAGCCCTCCAGGCGCACGTCGGCATCGTATTCCGCCTTGAGGCGGTGCTGCACCACTTCGAACTGCAGCTGGCCCACGGCTCCGAGCAGCATGTTGCCGCCGGCATCGGGCTTGAAGACCTGGATGGCCCCTTCCTCGCCCAGCTGGGCCAGGCCCTGCTGCAGCTGCTTGGTGCGCAGCGGGTTCTTGAGCACCACGGTCATGAACATCTCGGGTGCGAAGAACGGCAGGCCGGTGAACTGCAGGTTGGCGCCATCGGTGATGGTGTCGCCGAGCTGCACGCCGCCGTGCGTGGTGAAGCCGATGATGTCGCCCGCGTAGGCCTCTTCCACCGCCTCGCGGCGCTGCGACATGAAAGTCACGACCGAGGTGGGGCGCAGCTCCTTGGCGCTGCGCTGCACCTTGAGCTTCATGCCCGGCACGTACTTGCCGGAGGCCACGCGCACGAAGGCGATGCGGTCGCGGTGGTTGGCGTCCATGTTGGCCTGCACCTTGAACACCACGCCGGCAAAGCCCTCGTCCTCGGGCTGGATGGTCTTGACCACGGGCTGCTTGTTGACCTGCAGCGTGCTCACGCGCGGGCCGGGGGGCGGCGCCATGTCCACCAGCGCATCGAGCACCTCCATCACCCCGAAGTTGTTCACCCCGGAGCCGAAGAACACGGGCGTCAGCTTGCCGGCCAGGAAGGCCTCGTGGTCCCACTCGGGCGAGGCACCCACGGCCAGTTCCATGCTTTCGAGCGCGGCGTCGAACTCGGCGCCGAAGCGCGCGCGCAGCGTGGTTTCGTCGGACAGCGGGATGGCCTCGAAGTCCTGCGGGCGGCGCTCGCTGCCGGACTCGAACACCGTCATGGTCTTGTTGCGCAGGTTGATGATGCCGCCGAAGGCCTTGCCCTGGCCCACGGGCCAGGTCATGGGGCAGCAGGGCATGCCCAGCTCGCGCTCGACCTCGTCCATGATGTCCAGCGGGTCGCGCACTTCGCGGTCCATCTTGTTCACGAAGGTGATGATGGGCGTGTCGCGCTGGCGGCAGACCTCGATCAGGCGGCGCGTCTGCGCTTCCACGCCGTTGGCCGCGTCGATCACCATCAGCGCCGAGTCGACGGCGGTGAGCACGCGGTAGGTGTCTTCCGAGAAGTCCTTGTGGCCGGGCGTGTCGAGCAGGTTGATCACATGCTCGCGGTACAGCATCTGCATGACCGAGGAGGCCACCGAGATGCCGCGCTGCTTTTCGATTTCCATCCAGTCCGAGGTGGCATGGCGGCTGGCCTTGCGGCCCTTGACGGCACCGGCGATCTGGATCGCACCCGAGAACAGCAGCAGCTTTTCGGTCAGCGTGGTCTTGCCCGCGTCGGGGTGGGAAATGATGGCAAAGGTGCGGCGGCGCCGGGTTTCGGGGGCGTAGGACACAGGGGATTCCAAGAGATGGGGGTGGGCAGCTCGCTGCGGCAGGGGCCTACGGCAGTCGGCGCGGCAGGCGCTCACGCGCCCGAAACCGCTGATTTTACCGGGCTCGCGCCCAGGCCCCTCGGCGGCCGTATCCGAGTTGCTCCACCGCGCTTCGCGCAACCCGCGACGGATGAAACTGGCGCGGCCCAATCCAGTGCTCCCGTGCAAGGGCCGCCCCGCCGCACCGGGGGCGTCCCCCTCCCGACTCGCGCAGCGAGTCGAGAGAGGGGGAAGGCGCGAAGCGACTCAGGGGGTGTTTCAGGCCTCCTGTGCCTGGGCGTGGCGCGCGTACATCTTCTGCATGCCGCCCAGCCAGCGCTCGTAGTCCTGGCCCTTGTTGCGGAAGTACTGCGCCACCTCGGGGTGGGGCAGCACCAGGAAGCGGCCGTCCTGCATGGCGGCCAGCACGTCGCCCGCCACCTGCTCGGGCGGCAGGATGCCGTCGTGCGAGGCCGAACCCCCATCGCCCGTGACCATGGCGGTCTGCACCGACTGCGGGCACAGGCAGGCGACACCCACGCCCTTGCGGCCGTAGGCGATGCGCAGCCACTCGGCAAAGGCCACGGCCGCATGCTTGGTGACGGCGTAGGGCGCGGACTCGACGATGGTCAGCAGCCCCGCCGCCGAGGCCGTGACCAGGAAGAAACCCTCGCCGCGCTCCACCATCTCGGGCACCACGGCGCGGGCGGCCCAGACATGGGCCATGCCGTGGATGTTCCACATCGCGTCCCACAGCGGGTCTTCGAGCTCGATGCCACCTGGGCGGCCCAGGATGCCGGCGTTGGAGATGTAGGCATCGACCCGGCCGTAGCGCGCGCGCGTGGTGGCCACCAGGGCCTTGATGTCGGCCTCGCGCGCAACGTCGCAGCGCACCGCCAGGCCACCGATCTCGTCGGCCACGGCCTGTGCTGGTTCCAGGTGCAGGTCGGCGACGACCACGGCGCGCGCGCCCTCCTGTGCAAAACGCCGCGCGATGCTGCGGCCGATGCCGCTGGCGCCGCCGGTGACGATGATGACCTTGTCCTTCGGGTCCATGGAATGCTCCTCTTGTGTGAGGGCGCCAGTGTCGGGCGGCTTGCCGGGCGCAGCAGCCGCGCAGGTGACAAGCTCAGTCCGCCTGGCGGATGGCGGCGCAGCAAAGCTGTTCCACGCCATGGGCCCACTGCCGCATCTCCTCGGGCCCCAGCTGCAGGAGCAGAACGTAGCGCCTCCCGCCCCAGGCGGACAGGTGCAGCTTGCGAGCCAGGTCCGGGGCCGTCGCCCGGGGCAGATCGGTGCAGGCCGCCAGCACCCGGCCCCACGCGGCGACGAGTTCCTCATGCGCGCGGCGGTGGTCGCGGGGCTCGGCCATCTGCGCTTCCAGCGCCAGCATCCCGGGGTAAAAGGTCGGCAGCTCGGGCGCATCCACGCCGCAGACCAGGCGCACCAGCTGGTGGATGCGCTGCTCCCAGGGCAGGCCGGCGGGCTGCACGGCCTCGCGCTCGATGGCCGCGAGCAGGGTTTCAATGCAGTGGCGCACGTAGCCTGAGAGCAGGGCCGTCTTGTTGGGGAAGTAGTCGTAGAGCGTGCCCACGGCGATACCGGTCTCCAGCGCCACGTTGCGCGTGGTGAGCTTGTCCCAGCCGTCGCGCTGCCAAATCCGAACAAAGGCGTCGTAGATGGCCTGCACGGTAAAGCGGGCCCGCGCCTGGCGCGGCCGTTTCAAGGGCCTGGCCGCTGCGGCGGGGTGGGCGGGCGGGGCCTTCATCGGTTTCCGAACCCGCGGCAGGGCCCGGCGCCATACAGTGACCAGAGCGCCTTTTCACACCCGTACCGGAGACACACCATGACCATGCAGACCCGCCTGTTGACCGACAAGAACGCATTGAATCACACCCGCACCGTGCAGTCGCCCCTGGCGCCGCTGCAGCCCGGCGAGGCCCTGCTGCGCGTGGACCGCGTGGCCGTGACCACCAACAACATCACCTACGCGGCCTTCGGCGATGCCATGAAGTACTGGGATTTTTTCCCCACCGGCGAAGCGGGCTGGGGCCACATGCCGGTCTGGGGCTTTGCCGAGGTCGTGGCATCCGACGTGGAGGGCGTGGCCGTGGGCGAGCGCTTCTACGGCTACTGGCCGATCGCCAGCCACCTGCGCATGCAGCCTGTGCGCGTGACGGCGCGGGGCTTCTACGACGGCGCCGAGCACCGCCAGGGCCTTACCTCCGCCTACAACCAGTACACGCGAACCAGCGCCGATCCGGCCTACCGCGCCGCCGACGAGAACTGGCAGATGCTGGTGCGCCCGCTGTTCATCACCTCGTTCATGCTGGCGGACTTCCTCTCGGACAATGCCTTCTTCGGTGCGAAGCGCCTGGTGTTCTCCAGCGCATCGAGCAAGACGGCCTTCGGCACGGCGTTCTGCCTGCAGGGGCAGGAGGGCATCGAGCGGGTGGCACTCACCTCGTCGCGCAACAGCGCCTTCGTGCAGGGCCTGGGCTGCTACGAGCGCACGGTGGCCTATGGCGAGCTGGAGGCGCTGGAGACGAGCGTGCCCACGCTGTACGTGGACTTTTCGGGCGACGAGGGCCTGCGCGCACGCGTGCACCACCACCTGGGCGCTGCCCTGGTCTACGACTGCTATGCGGGCTCGGCCCAGAACACGCAGTTCCTGCGCGATACCGCCTTGCCCGGGCCGGCCCCGGCGTTCTACTTCGCGCCGGTGCAGATCCGAAAGCGCAATGCCGACTGGGGACCGGAGGTGGTGAACCAGAAGTTCAACGCCGCGCAGCGCGCCTTTATCGAGCGCATCAGCGACGCCCGCCAGCCCTGGATGCGAGTGCAGGAGCACGCGGGCTTTGCCGCTGCGCAGGCGCTGGTGGAGGACCTGCATGCCGGACGCATCGATCCGCAGCTGGGACATGTCGTCACGCTGTAGACGTGGCATGCCGCGTGCTTTTACTTATAATGCGCGCATCCGAGGAGCGTTGCAGCGTCCCCAGCACTGGCGGGGCGTGAGGCTCGGAGTCATCTAGCAACGACGCTCATCCACTTCTCGTGTGGTGAGTGAGCCTTCCGTCTCATCCCCGCGCTGAACGTGGTCTTTCAAACATGCTTTGGAGCACACCACCATGAACGCACGCGTCAACGCCCCGGTCGTCAACACCGACTGCATCATTGCCGACATCGGCCTGGCCGCCTGGGGCCGCAAGGAAATCCGCATCGCCGAAACGGAGATGCCCGGCCTGATGGCCATCCGCGAGGAATTCGCCGCCCAGAAGGCCTTGAAGGGCGCCCGCATCACCGGCAGCCTGCACATGACCATCCAGACCGCCGTGCTGATCGAGACGCTGCAGGCCCTGGGTGCCGACGTGCGCTGGGCCTCGTGCAACATTTTCTCCACGCAGGACCATGCCGCTGCGGCCATCGCCGCCACCGGTACGCCGGTGTTCGCCATCAAGGGTGAAACCCTGGCCGAGTACTGGGACTACACCCACCGCATCTTCGACTTCGGCCCCGCCGGCAGCGAAGGTGAAGGCCCCAACCTGATCCTGGACGATGGTGGCGATGCCACGCTGCTGATGCACCTGGGCCAGCGCGCGGAGAAGGACGCATCGCTGCTGGACAACCCCACCAGCGAAGAAGAAACCTGCCTGTACGCCTCGATCAAGGCCAAGCTGGCCGTGGACCCGACCTGGTACACCCGCAAGAGCGCCCAGATCATCGGCGTGACCGAAGAAACCACCACGGGCGTGCACCGCCTGAAGGAAATGTCGGCCAAGGGCACGCTGCTGTTCCGCGCGATTAACGTCAACGACTCGGTGACCAAGAGCAAGTTCGACAACCTGTACGGCTGCCGTGAATCGCTGGTGGACGGCATCAAGCGCGCCACCGACGTGATGATCGCCGGCAAGGTGGCCTGCGTGGCCGGCTACGGCGACGTGGGCAAGGGCAGTGCCCAGGCCCTGCGCGCGCTGTCGGCCCAGGTCTGGGTGACCGAGATCGACCCCATCAACGCCCTGCAGGCCGCGATGGAAGGCTACAAGGTCGTGACCATGGAGTACGCTGCCGACAAGGCCGACATCTTCGTGACCACCACCGGCAACAAGGACGTGATCACCCACGAGCACATGAAGGCCATGAAGGACCAGGCCATCGTCTGCAACATCGGCCACTTCGACAACGAGATCCAGGTCGCCACGCTCGAACAGTACGAGTGGGAAGAGATCAAGCCCCAGGTGGACCATGTGATCTTCCCGGACGGCAAGCGCATCATCCTGCTGGCCAAGGGCCGCCTGGTGAACCTGGGCTGCGGCACGGGCCACCCGAGCTTTGTGATGTCCAGCTCGTTCGCCAACCAGACCATCGCCCAGATCGAGCTGTTCATGCACAAGGACCGCTACGAGAACGGCCAGGTCTATGTGCTGCCCAAGCACCTCGACGAAAAGGTCGCACGCCTGCACCTGAAGAAGGTCGGCGCCATGCTGACCGAACTCTCCGACGAACAGGCCGCCTACATCGGCGTGTCCAAGCAAGGCCCTTACAAGCCCGACACCTACCGCTACTGATCGGCGGTCGCCGCCGGCCGCTCTTTCCCAGGGGGAAGGGCGCCGGTGGCGCAGAACACCTTGGTGCCCTTGGGGCCATGAAATCCATTGCCTCCCGGCGAGAGAGTGACGCATGCGTGCAGATGTTTTTTTGGTGGAATTCGGCCATGCGGCCACGCGCTCGCAGGCGCAGCGGCTGATCGCGGCCGGGGTGGAGTGGCGCCTGTCGCCGCTCGCACCCTGGCAGAAGGTGGCCAAGAACGGTGACGACATTCCGTCGGTGGCCGAGCTGCGGCTGCTCGATGACTCCGAGGCGAAGTACCTCTCGCGCGGCGGCCTCAAGCTTGAGGGCGCGCTCGCCGCCACCAAGCTGTCCGTTAAGGGGCTGCGCTGCCTGGACGTGGGCCAGAGCACCGGGGGCTTCACCGACTGCCTGCTGCAGCAGGGCGCTGCCCAGGTGATCGGCGTGGACGTGGGGCAAGGCCAGTTGCATGAGCGGCTGCGCAACGACCCGCGTGTGGTGGGCGTGGAAGGGCTCAATGCCCGCGCCATGACAGCCGATTCGCTGCAGGAAGCCTGCGAGGAGGCCCTGTCCGAGCATGTGGAAACAGATATCGACGACAACGACACCCAGCCCGTGGCCCCCTATGCCTGGATGCGCAATGGCGGTGAAGTGGACGACGGGTACGACGACAGCGACGATGCCAAGGAACAGGACGTGGAGGCCTTCAAGGCCGAGCGCGTCGCCAAGGCGCGCGCGCGGGCTGAAGGCATCGTGCGCACGGTGCGCCGCCGCAGGGCGGGGCGGGAGCAGGTGGACATCACGCCCACCTTCGATCTGGTCACCGGTGACCTGTCGTTCATCTCGCTCACCCTCGTGCTGCCCGCGCTGGTGCCACTGTTGGCGCCGGGTGGGCAGTTGCTGATGCTGGTCAAGCCGCAGTTCGAGCTGCAGCCCGGCCAGGTCGGCAAGGGCGGCATCGTGCGCGACGAATCCCTGTATGCGGTGGTCGAGCAGCGCATCCGCGACTGCTGCGCCGGCCTGGGCCTCGCGGTACAGGCCTGGCTGGAAAGCCCCATTGGCGGTGGCGACGGCAACCGTGAATTCTTTGTTTTTGCGAGGAGGGCCGCATGAACGCAGCCAAGGCACAGGCCACTGGCTTTCCGGTGAGCCTCGAATTCTTTCCGCCCAAGACACCTGCGGGCGCCGACAAGCTGCGCGCCGAGCGCCAGCAGCTGTATGTGCTGAGCCCAGAGTTCTGCTCCGTCACCTACGGTGCCGGCGGCTCCACGCAGGAGGGCACTTTCGGCACCGTGCGCGAGATCCTGGCCGAGAGCGTGCCAGCGGCCTCGCACTTCTCTTGCATCGGCGCCACACGCGCATCGGTGCGCGAGCAGCTGGACCAGCTCAAGGCCATGGGCGTCAAGCGCCTGGTGGCCTTGCGTGGTGACCTGCCCAGCGGCTATGGCGCGGGCGGCGAGTTCCAGTACGCCAGCGACCTGGTGGCCTTCATCCGGGCCGAGACCGGGCGCGACTTCCATATCGAAGTGGCCGCCTACCCCGAGGTGCATCCCCAGGCCCGCTCACCCGAAGCCGACCTCAAGGCCTACCTGGCCAAGGTGCAGGCAGGCGCCGACGCGGCCATCACCCAGTACTTCTACAACGCGGATGCCTATTTCCGCTTCGTGGACGACGTGCAGGCCCTGGGCGCCAGCATCCCTGTGGTGCCGGGCATCATGCCGATCACCAGCTCTACCCAGCTCTTGCGCTTCTCGGATGCCTGCGGCGCCGAAATCCCGCGCTGGATCCGCCTGCGCCTGCAGGCTTTCGGGGACGATATGGCGAGCATCAAAGCCTTCGGCCTCGACGTGGTGACGGATCTGTGCGACCGGCTGCGCAGTGCAGGCGTGCCTGCATTGCACTTCTACACCATGAACCAAAGCGCCGCCACCCTCGAAATTTGCCGCCGCCTGGTGTTGTGAGTGGCGTCCAACGGTAATATTCACACCCTTTGTTTCATTTTTTCTGGTGCGCCATGAAGGTTGTATTTGCCGTGATGCTGGCCCTGCTGGGGGCCTTGGGTGCATCGAGCGTGGGGGCGCAGACGCGCTACCACTGCCGCGATGCCAATGGGAATGACTATTCCCTGTCGCGTCCGTGCCCGAGTGGAAGCACCACGCGAACTGTGGAAGCGGTCCCTGTCCAACCATCCTATTCCTACAGCCAGCCTTCCCGTCCCACCGTGGTGCGCACGGCACCCGATGTGCCGGACCACTACAGCTACATGAGTGGACGCTGCCGCTCGCTGGACGAAAACATCCGCAATGCCTACTCGCGCAAGATCGCGCCGGACGTGGTGCAGGGCATGCGCAGTGAGTACCGCCGCGACTGCGCCCAGGAAGAGCAGGACGCCTCCGACCGCTTCTACCAGGAGCGGCGAGCGGGGGACAGGCAGCGCCGCGATGAAGAAAGATCCGCCCAGTTGGCGAATCAGTCGGCCCGTGACATGGACGCCCGCCAGGCCCAGCAATGCGCTGAATCGCAGCGCATCCTGAACAACAAGAAGGCCCGTACCGACCTCACCGAAGGGGAGCGGGCCGACCTCAAGCGCTTTGAAGAGGCGTTTCTTGCGCGCTGCAAGCGCTGATCTTTCGCGAGCAATTGCCTGCGCGCTGGTGGCCTGCTGCCTGCTGTGGTGGCCAGCGGCATGGGGTGAGGAAGCGGGTTTGCGCCTGGATGGCGCCACGGGTAGCGACCTTAGGGTGCCGCCGGACCCCGCCGAGACCCTGCCATTGCGCCCCGGGGCCGTGGGGGTGCAGGGATTGACCCGCCCCAGCCTGTCGGCGGATGTGGCGGACATGGATGAAGACGAGGACGACGACGCCCTCGGTGCGGACGAGGGCCCCCTGGAAACGGGCCTGGCCTCCTGGTATGGCCAGCGCTTCCACCGGCGGCGCACGGCCAGCGGCGAGTTGTTCGACATGAATGCCATGACGGCGGCGCACCGCACGCTGGCCTTTGGCACCCGCATCTGCGTGCGGGACCGGGAAACGGGCAAGGGCGTGGTGGTGCGGGTCAACGACCGGGGCCCGCACGTGGCCAACCGCATCGTCGACCTGAGCCGTGGTGCGGCCTTGGCCCTGGGAGTGCAAGGGGGGCTCAAGCCCGTGGATGTGTTCCCTGTGGGTGGCGATGCCGTCACCTGCCCACCCGCTCCCCTCGATAACCTTCCGCAGCGCTTTGCCCTGCCCGCGGCCCGCGAAACGCAGGCCCCAGCGGCCAACGCTCGCCGCACCCGTGCGGCTGCGCCGCGCCTGCTGCGTTCCCCCTGAGCGTTCCGAGCGCTGCCGTGGCGAGCCGCGGTGGTCGTCCTGGCTATCCGCCGGACTCCAGGGTGTGCGTCGCGTTCCGGTCCTGCGCCAGCAGCTCCGCCATCTGCGGCAGGGCGTCCTTGAGCGCCGCCTTGAGCGTGAAGGGTGGGTTGATCAGGAACATGCCGCTGGCCGGCAGGCCGGGGCGCTTGGTGTCGCCGCTCGCGGTTTCGGTCATCTTGCTGGACTTGACGGTCAGCGTGGCATGCAGCCAGCTTTTCCCCGCCTTGGTGGCCAGGGTCTTCAGGCGGCGCGGCAGGTCATGGGCTTCGGGGCGCGGGATGATCGGGTACCAGAAGGCATAGGTGCCGGTGGCAAAGCGCTTGAGCGAATCCGCCGCCATGTCGAGCACCTTGCCGTAGTCATTTTTCATCTCGTAGCTGGGGTCGCACAGCACCAGCGCGCGCCGGGCCGGCGGAGGCAGGAATTTCTTGATGCCCTCGAACCCGTCCTCGTGCAGCACCGCCACCTGTCGCCCGGCTTCGAGCTGGGCCACGTTGCCGGCGAGTGCGCGCAGGTCGGTGGGGTGCAGCTCGAACAGCTTGAGCTTGTCATGGTCGCGCAGCAGGCGCTGGATGATGAAGGGCGAGCCCGGGTAGACGCGCGTGGCCGCACCCTGGTTGAAGGCGCGCACCATGTCCACATAGGCCTGCAAGGCGGGTTTGAGCGCGGGTGCCCCGGGTGCGACCAGCCGGGCGATGCCGTCGGCGGACTCGGCGCTGGTATTGGCATAGTCGCCGTCCAGCCGGTACAGGCCTGCGCCTGCATGGGTGTCCAGCACGGTCAGGGCCGCGTCTTTCTCGGTAAGGTGCTGCAAGGTGGCAATCAGCACCGTGTGCTTGAGCACGTCGGCGTGGTTGCCTGCATGGAAGGCGTGGCGGTAACTGAACATGCCCCAATGGTAACGATTGTCAGCGCCTGGACCGATATTTCGGCGCTTGCCGCCCGATCAGATGGCCCCACTCCCGTCAATTGGGTCTTTCAGGCGCCACAGGTGGCATGGACAATGCAGTACAGGGCAGAATTGCGTGCTGGGAGGTTCCTGCGTGACGTTTTTGGCAGATATGTGGCTTTTTGTTTCAATGCCACCGGCTGTCATGCATCATGATTGCAGGTGCCGCGGGACGGCCCCTCGCAGCAGTTTCCTGCCCCCCGTCCCGGCGGCCTGTCCGCCCAGCCTTTTCGCACAATGACCGAAACCTCTGTTCCTGCTCCTGCCAGCGCCGTCAGCCATGTCGATGCGCTGCCGCCTGGAACGCGGCTGGCCGAGTTCGAAATCCTGGCCTTGCTGGGGGTGGGCGGTTTCGGCATGGTCTACAAGGCCTTCGACCATTCGCTGCACCGGGCGGTGGCGATCAAGGAGTACATGCCTTCGGCGCTGGCCGGGCGGGCCCAGGGCCAGTCGCTGTGGGTGCGCTCCTCGTCGGACCAGCAGACCTTCCACGCCGGCCTCGAATCCTTTGTGGGCGAGGCCCGCCTGCTGGCCCAGTTCGACCACCCCTCGCTGGTCAAGGTGTTCCGCTTCTGGGAGGCCAACAACACCGCCTATATGGTCATGCCTCTGTATTCGGGCATGACCTTCAAGCAGGCGCGCGCCCAGATGCGCACGCCGCCCACCGAAGAGTGGCTGCGCAAGCTGCTGTGGTCGGTGCTGGGGGCCCTGCGCGTGCTGCACGACGGCAAGACCCTGCACCGTGACATCTCGCCGGACAACATCTTCCTGCAGGACAGCGGGCCACCGGTGCTGCTGGACCTGGGCGCGGCGCGCCATGCGATCAACGACAAGGACCACAAGCACACCGCGGTGCTCAAGGTGAACTACGCACCCATCGAGCAGTATTCCGAAGGTGACGACGACCTGCGCCAGGGGCCCTGGAGCGACCTGTACTCGCTGGCGGCCGTGGTGCACGGCTGCCTGTGCAACGACACACCCCTGCCGGCCACCCTGCGTTCCATCAAGGACCGCATGGTGCCGTTCTCGCGGGTGGCCAAGACCGTCAAGAAGCAACTGGGGGTCGAGTATTCGCCGGCTTTCGTGGCCGCGGTCTCGCAGGCGCTGTCGCTCAGGCCGGAGGACCGGCCCCAGAGCATCGACGCCTTCCTGCAGCTGATGGAGATGACCAGCCCCCCTGAGGGAGTGGAGCATTTCGACTTCCGCGCCGACCTGGGCGATATCTGGGTGGAGCCTGCTGACCAGCCCGGTCCCGGTCTGCTGACCCCGACGGTGGACGTGACGGCGGCCCCCGCCATCGTGGCCCAGATCGAGGCCCAGGTGAACAAGGCGCTGGAGGCGAAAGCCGAGGAGGCCCAGGCCGAGGAATACCCTGATACCGTGCAACGGGGCGCGGCCGACACCGTCTTCATGGACCCCGTGGACACGCAGGTCCTCGAGGTGCCCATGCCCGGCGCGGACCGCAAGACTGCGCGCCACGGCCGTGGCGATTCCAGCGGCGCTGCGGGCCGGGTGCGCGCGGCCCTCACGGAGTCCGAGCGTGCCAGCGCAGCCCTGGCGGCGCGCGCCGACCGGCGTTCGAGTCGCATGCCGGTGTGGCTGGTGCTGGGTGCAGCCGGGTTGGCTGTGGCGGCTGCCGGGGTCTGGTGGTCGCAAGGCCGTGGTCCGAAAGCAGCCCCCGTGGACGACATCATCACCGAGATGGCCGAGCCGGCGCCCGCTGCGTCCGAGGCGGTGGCGGTTCTGGTGCCCGCATCGGAGCCCGCAACCACCGTGGCCAGCGCGCCCCTGGGGGCCACACTGACCGTGGCCGAGGCCGCATCGGCGGCCGCGGCGGCCAAGCCCGTGCCCAAGCCGAAACGCGCCGTGGCCTCCGAGTCCGCGCCTGCGCCCGTTGTGGTCCATGAGGAGCCGCCACCGCCGCCACCGCCACCGCCACCGGTGGAGCGCCCCCGTCCCGCGCCGGTGCGCGTGCCGTCGCCGCAGGAGACCTGTGCCGACGCCAGCTTCCTGGCCCGTCCCATGTGCATCCACAACGAATGCCAGAAGCCGTCCCAGGCTGGATCCGCCATTTGCGTGGAGAACAAGCGCCGCTACGACGCCGAAGAGGCGCGCCGCCGCCAGTCGCCCTGAGCCTTCCCGGTGTGGAGCCGGGAGCCTTGCGCGGCTTTCGCAAGGCATGGCTTGCGCCGCAGGCCTGGTAATTCGTATAATCGAGAGCTTCGCAGCGCTTTGTGGTCCCGCGGCGAGGAATTTCATGCCACCTAAGAGGCTTCCTTCAGAGAAGCACCGACCGTGGAAAAGGACCCGCCAAACCCTCTTCAAAGAGAAAACTCATGACTACTACTTTCAGCGCCAAGCCCGCTGAGGTCGTGCACGAGTGGTTTGTGATTGACGCGACCAACAAGGTCCTCGGACGAGTAGCCAGCGAAGTTGCTCTCCGTTTGCGCGGCAAACACAAGGCCATTTACACGCCTCACGTCGACACCGGTGACTTCATCGTCATCATCAACGCCGCCCAGCTCAAGGTCACCGGCACCAAGTCCCTGGACAAGGTGTACTACCGCCATTCGGGTTACCCCGGCGGTATCACGGCCACGAACTTCCGCGACATGCAAGCCAAGCACCCCGGCCGCGCGCTGGAGAAGGCCGTCAAGGGCATGCTGCCCAAGGGTCCCCTGGGCTACGCAATGATCAAGAAACTCAAGGTGTATGGCGGTGCAGAGCATCCCCACACCGCCCAGCAGCCCAAGGCTCTGGAAATCTAAGGAGCCTTGAGATGATTGGTGAATGGAACAATGGCACCGGCCGTCGCAAGTCCAGCGTCGCCCGCGTGTTTCTGAAAAAAGGCACTGGCAAGATCACGGTGAACGGCAAGGACATCCAGTCCTACTTCGGCCGCGAAACCTCGATCATGATCGCCAAGCAGCCCCTGGCACTGACGAACCATGTCGAAACCTTCGACATCCAGATCAATGTGCACGGTGGTGGTGAATCCGGCCAGGCTGGCGCTGCCCGCCATGGCATCACCCGCGCCTTGATCGACTACGACGCGACGCTCAAGCCCGCACTGAGCCAAGCCGGCTTCGTGACGCGCGATGCCCGCGAAGTGGAACGTAAGAAGGTCGGTCTGCACTCTGCACGCCGCGCCAAGCAGTTCTCCAAGCGTTAAGCCTGGGCTGCCCTGCAAAAAAACCGCCTTCGGGCGGTTTTTTCGTTTAAGGTGCGCTCTTCGTTTTCGAGCACCCGTTTCCGCCTCCCATGCGTTTGCGCCTTCTTCGCCGCCGGCTGACCATCAGTGCCCCCCGTGTGGCCATCCGCAGCGCCATGCCCTGGCCTGTGCGCTGGCTGCTGCTGGCGGTTGTTTTCGGCTTGTGCGCCGCCGTGGCGCTATGGGCCTTCGAGTTCGGCAAGTCCATCGCCGGGCTCGATTCCGGCGCCCGCGAGGAGCTGGTGCGGCTGCGCGGCGAGGTGGCACGGCTGGTGGAGGAGACGCAGCGCCAGCATGCCGTCTCGCAGACGGCCGAGAGCATCCTCACCGCCGACCGGGCTACCCTGCAGACCCTGATGGCCCAGGTACGGCAGCTCGAGGCCGAGAACCGCACGCTGCGCGAGGACCTTGGGTTCTTCGAGCGCCTCATCCCGGCAGGCTCCACGGAGGGCGTGGCCATTCGCGGCCTGCACGCCGAAACCGTGGGCGGCATGCAGTTGCGCTGGCAGGTGCTGGTGATCCAGGCCGCGCGCAACGCGCCGGAGTTCAATGGCAAGCTGGAACTGGTGCTGGCGGGAACGCAGGACGGCAAGCCCTGGACGCAGACCTTTCCTCAGGGCGCAGCCCTGCAACTGCGCCAGTACCGGCGCCTGGAGGGGATGTTGACCCTGCCACCCGATGCCGTGGTAAAAACCGTGACCGCGCGGGTGCTGGATGGCAGCACCCTGCGCACCTCCCAGACCATGGCCCTGGCGGCGGAATAGCCGCCACCTGCCGTCGCCCGCCACCTTGTGTGCGGAGCGGGCAGAAAGCCAGGGTTCTGCCTTTCATTTTTGCTGCGGATGGACCGACCGCCTGCCGACGCCCCGGGCGCCTGCGGGCCGCCATCCCTGACCCAGGAGTTTTGCCCATGTTTTCCCGAAAAAAGCAGCCCCCGATCAAGAGCCTGGTGGCCCATGGCACCCGCATCGACGGCAATGTGCTGTTTGGCGAGGGGATGCGCATCGATGGCGAGGTGGTGGGCGACATCCGCTCGGGCACCGAGCAGCCCAGCATCCTGGTGATCTCCGAATCAGCGCGTGTCGAAGGGGCGGTGCATGCCGACCACGTGATCGTCAACGGCTCGGTGACCGGCCCGGTGCATGCGGCCGAGCTGCTGGAGCTGCAGCCCAAGGCGCGCATCACGGGCAACGTGCACTACAAGGCGCTGGAAATGCACCAGGGCGCCATGATCACGGGCCAGATGTGCCCGCTGGCGGTGGTGGCCGACGAAAAGCCCCCACTGCAGTTGTCGTCAAAGCCGGTAGCCCCTGAATCCCCGACTGCTTTGCAGTAGTATTGGCCCCAAACCTGATAACGGAGCCCCCCATGAGCGCAGTTGCCGAGAACATCCAGACCGAAATGCCCGCCCCCATCCTGTTCACCGACAGTGCTGCGGCGAAGGTGGCGGACCTGATCGCGGAAGAAGGCAATCCCGACCTCAAGCTGCGTGTCTTCGTGCAGGGTGGCGGATGCTCGGGCTTCCAGTACGGCTTCACGTTCGATGAAATCACGAACGACGACGACACCACCATGACCAAGAATGGCGTCTCGCTGCTGATCGACGCCATGAGCTACCAGTACCTGGTCGGTGCCGAGATCGACTACAAGGAAGACCTGCAGGGCGCCCAGTTCGTGATCAAGAACCCCAACGCCACGACCACCTGCGGCTGCGGCTCCAGCTTCTCCGCCTGAGGACGCGGTGCCGTGCCGACGGCACCGCACTTCGCAGCAAGCCGCCTTCGGGCGGCTTTTCATTTGAGGCTCCTGATTTCCCCATAGTCTGGCAGCGCATGCAGCAAGAACAATCCCGCAAGGTCCTCCTTTGGCTGGTGGCCATCGGCTTCTTCATGCAGACGCTGGACGCCACCATCGTCAACACCGCGCTGCCGGCCATGGCGCGCAGCCTGGGTGAGAGCCCGCTGCAGATGCAGTCGGTGGTGGTGGCCTATTCGCTGGCCATGGCCATGCTGATCCCGGCCTCGGGCTGGCTCGCGGACCGCTTCGGCTCGCGCCGTGTCTTCTTCTCGGCCATCGTGCTGTTCGTGCTGGGCTCGGTGTGCTGCGCCATGGCCCAGAACCTGCCCCAGCTCGTGGCAGCCCGCGTGGTGCAGGGGCTGGGCGGTGCGCTGCTGCTGCCGGTGGGGCGGCTGGTGGTGCTGCGCACCTTTCCGCGCGAGCAGTTCCTGCAGGCCATGAGCTTCGTCGCCATCCCCGGCCTCATCGGCCCGTTGATCGGCCCCACGCTGGGCGGCTGGCTGGTGGAGGCCGCCTCCTGGCACTGGATCTTCCTGATCAACGTGCCCGTGGGGCTGGTGGGCTGCATCGCCACGCTGCGCTTCATGCCCGGGGAGCCCGTGACCTTCGTGCCCCGTTTCGACCTGGCCGGCTACCTGATGCTGGCCTTCGGCATGGTGTCGCTGTCGCTGGCGCTCGATGGCCTGGCCAGCATGGGCCTGCGCCAGGCCAGCGTGCTGGTGCTGATGGTCTTCGGCCTGGCCAGCCTGGTGGCCTACTGGCTGCACGCCGCGCGCCGCGCCGATCCGCTGTTCTCTCCGAGCCTGTTTTCGGTCGACACACTGCGCATCGGCCTGCTGGGCAACCTGTTCTCGCGGCTGGGCAGCTCCTGCATGCCCTTCCTGATCCCGCTGCTGCTGCAGGTCACCATGGGCTACTCGCCGATGCAGGCGGGCATGATGATGCTGCCGGTGGCGATTGCCGGCATGTCGATGAAGCGTTTCACCACGCCGCTGATCACCCGCTTCGGCTACCGCCAGGTGCTGGTGGGCAATACCCTGCTGGTCGGCCTGACCATGGCCAGCTTCGGCCTGGCCGATCCGTCCCAGCCGCTGTGGGCACGCGTGCTGCAGCTGGCGGTCTTCGGTGCAGTGAACTCCCTGCAGTTCACGGCCATGAACACGGTGACCCTCAAGGACCTGGACCATGCCACGGCCAGCAGCGGCAACAGCCTGCTGTCCATGGTGCAGATGGTGGCCATGGGCATGGGCGTGGCGGCTGCGGGCGCGGTGTTAGCGGCCTTCACTGCCTTCTTCCAGCCACCAGGCGCGGCGCACACGCTTTCGGCCTTCCAGGCCACCTTTGCCTGCATGGGACTGATGACGGTGGCGTCGGCCGGCATCTTCTGGCAGCTGTCGCCCGAGGACCGGGCCAGCAGCAAGGCAGCGACCACGGCCGACGCCGCAGACCACGGCTGAGCTGAGAGCCTGTTTACGATCTTTTCAGGGTTGTGCAAGTACCTTGCCGGGATGGGATGCAAGGCGCGGGGTGCAGCCAATAGCTCGGCTATTGGCAAGCGCCGCAACGCCGCAGACCGCCCGGCAAGGCACTTGCCCGAAGGGTTGAGGCGAAATCGGGCGATTGAATGCCTCGGCTGCTTGCATGGGCATGGGCCCATGCAGCGCACCCGAAGCATCCACTCATCCCGATTGCGCCCCAACACGACCCCGAAAAGATCGTAAACAGGCTCTTATGCCGGGTAGAGGGCGCCCAGGATGCGCCCGCCGGCAGCGCCCGTCACGCTGGCCAGGTTGCCCGGCTGGCTGCTGATGGCCTGGCGCGCCAGCCAGGCAAAGGCGGCCGCCTCGACCTGCAAGGCGGGCAGGCCCAGGGCGTCGGTGGCGAGTACCTGCAGGGCAGGGCAGGCGGCCTGCAGCCGGGCCATGAGGTGGGCATTGAGCGCACCACCGCCGCAGACCGCCAGGGTCTTGGCGCCCGCAGCATGGCGGCTGGCATCGTCGGCGCAGGCCAGCGCCGTGAACTCCGTGAGCGTGGCCTGCACGTCCTGGGGCGCTGCGCCCAGGAAGGATTCCAGGCGGCTGGCGAGCCAGGCGGGGTTGAACAGGTCGCGCCCCGTGCTCTTGGGCGGTGGCTTGTGCAGAAAGGGCTCCTGGCGCAGCAGGGCCAGCAGTTCGGGCAGCACCTGGCCGCTGGCGGCCCAGGCACCGCTGGCGTCGAACGCCTGGCCGGTGTGCCCCTGGCACCAGTGATCCATCAGGGCATTGCCGGGACCGCAGTCGAAGCCCAGCACCTGGCCGTCGGCGCCGAGCACGCTGAGGTTGGAGATGCCGCCGATGTTGAGCACCAGCATGGTTTCGCCCTCGCGGCCGAACACGCCGCGGTGGAAGGCCGGCACCAGCGGCGCACCCTGGCCGCCGGCCGCCAGGTCGCGGCTGCGGAAATCCGCCACCACGGCGATGCCCGTGCGCTCGGCCAGCAGGGCGGGGCTGTTCAGTTGCAGGGTGTAGCCCGTGCCATCGAACTCCTGCGGGCGGTGGCGCACGGTCTGGCCGTGGGCGCCGATGGCGCGAATGGCCTGGGGTGCCAGCCCGCTGCGTTCCAGCAGGGTCTGCACTACCCCGGCATAGGCGCGGGCCAGGGCATTGCCCGCCAGGGCGGCGCGGTGCAGCTCATCGCTGCCAGGGGTGTTGAGGGCCAGAAGTTCTGCGCGCAGTCCGGGCGCGAAAGGCGTGCTGGCATGGTGGGTCACCACCATGCGGTCATCCGCGAAATCCGCCAGCACCCCATCGATCCCGTCGAGGGAGGTGCCGGACATCAGGCCGATGTACAGCTCGGACATGGCCGAGGGATGCTTATTCAGCGCTGGCTTGCTCGATGGAGACCGCAGCCGACAGCTGGATGCGCATGGCCGATGCCACGCGGTCGAAGGCTGGGCGACCGGCCTTCGACACCGGTGCCGCGGCTTCGCTCGCAGCCACGATGGTCTGTGGATCCTGGTGCTGGCCGTTTACGCGGAATTCGAAGTGCAGGTGCGGGCCGGTGGCCCAGCCCGTGGAACCCACGGCGCCCAGGGTCTGGCCCTGTTCCACCGACTGGCCCTGGCGCACATCGATGCGGCTCAGGTGGGCGTACACGGTGACGTGCTGGTTGCGGTGCTTGACGAAGACCACGTTGCCAAAGCCGTTCTGCACGCCGGAGAACTCCACCACGCCGTCGCCCACGGTGCGCACGGGCGTGCCCGTGGGGGCTGCGAAATCGGTGCCCAGGTGGGCGCGCCAGGTCTTCAGGATGGGGTGCATGCGCATCTTGAAGCCGCTGGTCACGCGCGAGAACTCCACGGGGGAGGTCAGGTAGGCGCGGCGCATGCTTTCGCCGTCCAGCGTGTAGTAGGCGCCCTTGGAAGCGTTGGCTTCCTGGAACCAGATCGCCTGGTGGGTCTTGTTGTTGTTGACGAACTCGGCGCTCAGCACGCGGCCGCTGCTCAGCGGCTCGCCATCGGCTTCGAGGGTTTCGTAGACCACCGAGAAGCGGTCACCCTTGCGCAGCGAGCGGCGGAAGTCGATATTGCCCGAGAACAGCTCGGCCATCTGCACGGCCACGGCATCGGGGATATTGGAGGCATCGGTCGCGGCGAACAGCGAGCTGTTGATCACGCCGCCGGCCAGGCGGCTGCTGGTCGTCAGTTTGGCGGTCTCGACGCGCGAGCCGAACTTCTCGCCGGTGCGCTCCACGATCAGGCGGCGGAAGTTGCCGCTGTCGTCAGGCACCCAGCGCGCGGTCAGGCGCACCAGGCGGTGGTCGTCGGTGGTCTCGGCCGACACGAAGCGGCCGGTGCGGCCCAGCATGTTCTGTCGGACAGTATTGTCACCACGCAGGAAGGCAGCGGCGGCCGGATCGGCCACGCCCATGCGCTGCAGCAGCGATTCGGGGGTGTCGCTGCTGCGCACCTGCTCGGAGCGGAACAGCGAGAAGCCGGGCGCATCGAGCTGGCCCAGCACCAGGTTCTCGGCCAGCGATTCCACCGGGTAATTCACCATGCGCACCGGCATGTCGGCTGGATCGGGGGCGAACGAGGCCACGGCAAACGCGCCGCCGCCGCCCGTGAGCAGCAGTGCTGCGATGGCGGCGGTGATGCGTTTCGGGTGTTGTTGGATGCTCTGGGACAGTCGGTCTAGCAAAGCCGCGCTGGCGGTGGTCAAGCCGTGAATCAAAGGTCTATCCCCAGTGTGAGAGTGGTCTCCTGGCACTTCCCCGGTGTGAATACGGGGCAAGGCAAGGCGCACAGACTGTCTGTTTGCAGCGATTCGACAGAGCCCAGGGCGGGTCGAAACAGCGGGCCCATTAGAATCCGCCTCTGCAATGTGGGCTGGAGTATAGCGGTGCGCGCTGTATAGACATCCCAAAAAACCCTTATGAATCAATCTGCTGTTACAACGAACCCGGTTTCCGATGGTGTAGGACGGGCGCTTGAAATCTCGCTGCGCGGCGTGCAGGAGCTGCTTCCCCAGGACGAATGGGTCAAGAAGCTGGCGCGCTCGGAGGCCACGGGCAAGCCCTTGCGCATCAAGCTGGGCCTGGACCCCACGGCCCCAGACATCCACATCGGCCACACCGTGGTGCTCAACAAGATGCGGCAATTGCAAGATCTGGGCCACCAGGTGATCTTCCTGATCGGGGACTTCACCAGCCTGATCGGTGACCCCTCGGGCCGCAACAGCACGCGCCCGCCGCTCACGCCCGAACAGATCAAGGCCAATGCCGAGACCTACTACCGCCAGGCCAGCCTGGTGCTGGACCCGGCCCGCACCGAGATCCGCTACAACAGCGAGTGGAGCGAGCCCCTGGGTGCCAGCGGCATGATCCAGCTGGCCGCCAGGTACACGGTGGCGCGCATGATGGAGCGCGACGACTTCCACAAGCGCTTCACCACCGGCCAGTCCATTGCGGTGCACGAGTTCCTGTACCCGCTGATGCAGGGCTACGACTCCGTGGCCTTGAAGAGCGACCTGGAACTCGGTGGCACGGACCAGAAGTTCAACCTGCTCATGGGCCGCCACCTGCAGCAGGAATACGGCCAGGAGCCACAGTGTGTGCTCACCATGCCGCTGCTGGTGGGCCTGGACGGCGTGGACAAGATGTCCAAGTCCAAGAACAACTACATCGGCATCTCCGAAGAGCCCAACACCATGTTCGCCAAGGTGCTGTCGATCTCGGACACGCTGATGTGGGACTGGTTCACGCTGCTGTCCTTCCAGTCGCTGGAGCAGATCGCCGCCCTCAAGGCCGAGGTGGCGGGCGGGCGCAACCCCAAGGACGCCAAGGTCATGCTGGCCAAGGAGATCACCACGCGCTTTCACAGCGCGGCCGCGGCCGAGGCGGCAGAGCAGGACTTCCACAACCGCAGCAAGGGCGGCGTGCCTGACGAGATCCCGGATGTCAGCCTGTCCGGCGCCCCACTCGGTATCGGCGCGTTGCTCAAGGGCGCCAATCTGGCCCCGTCCAGCAGCGAAGCCGGCCGCCTGATCGATGGCGGCGGCGTGCGTGTGGATGGCAGCGTGGTCAGCGACAAGGGCCTCAAGCTCGAAGCGGGCACTTACGTGGTGCAGGTCGGCAAGCGCAAGTTCGCACGCGTGACCCTGGGCTGAACGTTCCTGCCTTGTCCTGCCAACGCCCTGCCGGCCCGCGCTGTCGGGGCGTTTTTCATGGTGCGCTGGCCACGGTGCGCAGCGTGGCCAGCATGGCCAGGGTGTGCGGGTCGGTTTCTGCCGTGCGGTAGGCCAGGTACAGGGTCGACGCGGCGTCCGGTTCCAGGATCGGTTTGTAGACCACCCCTTCAAGGCCGATGCAGCGCGTGTCCTGCGGCACGATGGCGATGCCCAGGCCAGCAGCGACCAGGCCGATCATGAAAGCCGGTTCGCGCGCTTCGCGCACCACCCGGGGGCGAAAGCCGGCCTGGGCGCACAGCTGCATCACCGGCCAGTACAGGCCGATGCCGGCATCGCGCGGGTAGGTGATCAGTGCCTCGCGCTGGAGGTCGGCCATGCGCACCGCCTCCTGGCGGGCGAGTGCATGCCCCTCGGGAACCGCGGCCACCAGCGGCGCCCGGTACCACTGCTCCAGATGCACGCCCTCGGGCGGCCGCATGTCGGGCTTGCGCAGGATGCCCACGTCCAGCACGCGCTCGTACAGCGCGCCCAGTTGCGCCACGGAGGCCATCTCCTGCAGGTCGATCTCCACGTGCGCATGGCCCTGGCCAAAGCCGCGCAGCGCGCGCGGCAGGCGCTCGGTGAACATGGCCGAGGCCGTGACCCCGAGCGCGATGCGCCCGAAGATGCCGGCCGATGCACTGCGCGCCGCCTCCGTGGCCTCCTGGGCGGCCGCCAGGATGGCACGGGCGCGCACCAAAAACTCCTTGCCTGCCTGGGTCAGGAACACGCGCCGCGTGTCGCGCACGAAGAGCTCGGCGCCGATCTCCTCTTCCAGCGCGCGGATCTGCGTGCTCAGCGGCGGCTGGGCGATGTGCAGCCGAAGGGCCGCGCGGGTGAAGTTGAGCTCTTCGGCCACGGCCACGAAGTAGCGCAGATGGCGCATTTCCATATGGGGGCTCCTATGGGTCAGGGTTGTCAGGGGTTATTTATACTTTTTTGGTACTGATTTTGATCCAAAAACAGTATTTCCAGATATTGATGAGGGTCCCTAGCATCTGTCCTGTCGTCGCCCAAAGCGGTGCGGCCATGCAAAAACAGGAGACAAGCTTGAACCCCCATCCGCCATCCGCCCGGCCTGCCCGTGCGTTCCCCACCAATCCCTCGCGCGCCATCTGGGTGCTGGCCGCCGGTCTGGCCGCATGCACCTTCGGCACCGCCCATGCCCAGAGCGGTGTCACCATCTTCGGCACGCTGGACCTCAACATCACCCATGCCAAGGCCGGTGGCGCCTCGGCCACCACCATGTCCTCGGGTGGCAATCTGGTGCCCAGCCGGCTGGGCTTTCGGGGCACCGAGGACCTGGGGGGCGGCCTGGCCGCGAGCTTCTGGCTCGAAGCCCAGTTGCTGCCCGACTCCGGCGCACTCGAGGGCTCGGCCCTGTTCCACCGCCGCTCCACCGTGAGCCTGTCCAGCGCCTCCTGGGGCGAGGTGCGCCTGGGGCGCGACTATGCGCCCACATTCTGGAACGTCTCACAGTTCGCACCCTTCGGCACGGTGGGCGTCGGCGGCTCGGCCAACCTCATCGAAGGCTGGCCTTTCGGGACCGGCGGGGCCCGCACCTTTGTGCGCTCGGCCAACTCGCTGGGCTACCTGCTGCCGCGCAACCTGGGCGGCGTCTATGGCCAGGCCATGGTGGCTGCGGCCGAAGGGGCCGATGGCGCGCGCTATACCGGTGCCCGGTTGGGCTACGCCGCCGGCCCGGTGGACGTGGCGGTCGCCTACGGCGAGACTCCGGCCAAGGGGCAGACCAGCAAGGTGGCCAACATCGGCGGCGCGTACAACTTCGGCGTGGCCAAACTCATGGGCTACTGGCTGGACCAGCGCGCCACGGGCAGCAAGCATTCCAACTGGTTGCTGGGCGCCACCGTGCCGGTGGGTGAGGTCGGCACCGTGCGCGTGTCGGTGGCAGAGGCCAAGGCGCGCGGTGCTGCGGTGGTGGGCGACGGTGCGCGCCAGATGGCCGTGGGCTATGTGCATGCGCTGAGCAAGCGCACGGCGCTGTATGGGGCGTACTCGCGCATCACCAACCGGGGCAATGCCGCGTTTGCGACCGGCGAGTCCCCCGAAGGCGCTCCGGGCGTGAATGCCTCGGGCCTGCAGTTCGGCATCTCGCACAACTTCTGACCGTGGTATCGGAGTTTCAAACCATGCACAAGCGCAACCTCCTCCTGGGCGCCCTCGCCGTTACCGTCCTGGCCTGCACGGCCCGCGCCCAGTCCACCCCGGGCTGGCCCAACGGGCCGGTGCGCCTGGTCACGCCCACGCCGGTGGGCGTGGGCGCCGATGCCTTTGCCCGGCTCTATGCCGACCGCCTGTCCAAGCTGCTCTCGGCCCCCGTGGTGGTCGAGAACCGGCCCGGGGCATCGAGCACGCTGGCCACCGATGCGGTGGCCAAGTCCCCGGCCAATGGCCAGGTCTTCCTGTTCTCCACCAGCCTGCCCATCACCACGGTGCCGCACCTGATGGCCAAGCTGCCCTACCACCCCGAAAAGGACCTGGTTCCCGTGGCGGCGCTGTTTCGCGGCGGCTCCTTCATCGTGGCCAGCCAGTCGTTTGCCGGCAAGTCGCTCAAGGACCTGGTGTCCATCGCCAAGGCCAAGCCCGGCAGCATCAACTACGCCACCTACGGGCCCGCGAGCACGGCCAACCTGGGCATGGAACTGCTGCAGGACGCAGCGGGCATCGACATGGTGCAGATCGCCTACAAGCAAAGCGCCATGCCCGACCTGATGGGGGGACAGCTCGATGTGGGCTGGGAACCGGCCTCCTCGGCGCTGCCCAACATCCGCTCGGGCAAGTTGCGTGCGCTGGCCTATACCGGTGACAAGCGCAGCCCCACGCTGCCCGATGTGCCCACCTTGTCCGAGCTGTACCCCGGCCTGGAGCTGTTCACCACCATCGCTGTCTGGGCACCCGCCGGCACACCGGCGCCGGTGCTGGAGCGCATGCGCAAGGCGCTCGAAGCCGCGTCCAAGGACCCGCAGGTCGCCAGCGCCCTGCAGGAGACGGGCAACGAGGTACTCAGCATCACACCCGCCCAGATGCAGGCCAACCTGGCGCGCGAGTCGCAGTCCATGGAGCGCCTGATCAAGGCCAAGAAGATCGCCATCAACTGACCCACCGAAGCCACGCATCCATGTCCGACCCACTTCCATCCTCCTTGTCGCCCGCCTCCGGGGCCCCCTGGCTGATCGACCGGCTCACGCGGGGCCAGCCGGTGGCCGCCTTCGGTGTGCGCGGTGCCCGCACGCCCGAGATCGCCCGCCTGGCCAAGGCCAGCGGCCATGAGGTCATCTGGGTGGACCTGGAGCACAGCACCATGGCCATCGACGTGGCCGGGCAGATCTGCGCCTGCGCGCTGGACATCGGCCTCATGCCGCTGGTGCGCGTGCCCGAGCGCGAGTACGGCGTGATCGGGCGCCTGCTCGATGCGGGCGCCCTGGGGATCATCGCGCCCCGGGTCGAGACTGCCGCGCAGGCGGCCGACATCGTGGCCGCCTGCCGCTTTCCGCCGCAGGGCCACCGCTCGGCCATCGGCACGCTGCCCCTGGTGCAGTACCGCCGCATGGCGCCCGAGGCCCTGTACCGCGCGGCCGACCAGGCCACGCTGGTCAAGGTGCTGGTCGAAAGCCCGCTGGGCATCCGCAACCTGGCCGAGATCGCGGCCGTGCCCGGGGTGGACCTGGTGGCCATTGGCACCAACGACCTGAGCGCAGAGCTGGGCGTGCCCGGCGACTTCCGCCACCCCACGGTGCGTGCCGCGCATGAATCGGCGCTGGCCGCCTGCCAGGCGGCGGGCAAGCCCCTGGCCATTGGCGGCATCGGCGACGCCGCCTACAGCGCCGAGCTGGTGCGCCTGGGTGCGGCGCCGCTGCTCATGACGGCCATCGATACCGACCTTCTCCTGGCTGCCGCGCAAGCCCGCGTGGCGCAGGCCCTTGCAACCCTGACCTGAACTCCCATGGCTTCCGAGATCCTTGTTCCCACCCCCACGCGCAGCGCAGACACCCTGTCGCGCCCCGCTTTCCCCATGCCGGCCGGCGCCTGCGACAGCCATGTGCATGTCTTCGGCCCGGTGGACCGCTACCCCCATGTGGCCCAGCCGCACTACACCCTGCCCGACGGCCCGGCACCGCTGCTCGACCGCATGACCCGCGGCCTGGGCCTGGATCGCTTTGCCATCGTGCAGCCGAGCTTCTACGGCACCGACAACTCCTGCATGCTCGACGCCCTGGATGAACTGGGCGGGCGGGCGCGCGGCGTGGCCATGGTCGAGGATGGGGTGGACGACGCCACGCTCGATGCCATGCACCGGCGCGGTGTGCGCGCGCTGCGGCTGGACCTGTTCCTGCGCGCGCAGTGGCCCATTGCGCGCATCGTCGACTACATCCAGCGCAGCGCCGAGCGCATCCGCCCCTGGGGCTGGCACCTGCAGTTCTACACGCCTGGCACCGTGGTGCGCGACCTGGTCCCGGCGATGCCCGATATCGCCTCGGACTTCGTGATCGACCACATGGGCTACATGCTGGAAAGCGATGGCCTGACGCGCACCGACTTCGACCGCCTGATTGCCGCCGTGGCCGGCGGCCGGGGCTGGATGAAACTCTCGGGCCCTTACCGCATCGCCAAGGACGGCAACTACGCACGCCTGCTGCCCTATGCCCAGGCCATTGCCGAAGCGCTGCCGGAGCGCACCATCTGGGGCAGCGACTGGCCGCACATTCCCAACGGCCAGATGGACACCGGCGCCCTGCTGAACCTGCTGGGCGAGTGGGTGCCCGATGCGTCCCGCCGCAACCGCATCCTCTGCGACAACCCGGCACGCCTGTACGATTTCCAGCCATGACGATGCACCCTCCGTCTGCCACCATGGCGCTGCGCGAAATCCAGCGCCTGCCCACCAGCGCCGCACGCGCCGTCGAGCCCTTCGCCATCGATGGCGTGCAGTACCTGGCCATCGCCCAACTGTCCGTGGACATCCCGGGCACTGCGCCCGGCATGGGTGCGGGCGACAGCGATGTCGAGACCATCGTCTACCGCTGGGACGGCGCCGCCTTCACCGAGTTCCAGCGCCTGCCCGTGCCCGGCGGCGAGGACGCCGAGTTCTTCACGCTGGACGGCCGCCACTTTCTGGCCACGGCCAGCCTGCGCAGCGGCCGCGGGCCCTACGACATGTCGCCGCCTTCGGTGGTCTACGAATTCGTGCAGGGGCGCTTCACGCCCTTCCAGCGGATCGCGGGCACGGCGGCCAAGCAATGGCATTTCTTCAGTGTGCAGGGCCGCTCGTTCCTGGCACTGGCCCAGGGCGCGGCCGGCCATGGGGTGGCGGTGGACGCATCGGCGCAGTCGTGCATCTTCGAATGGAATGGTGAAACCTTCGTGCCGTTCCAGGCCGTCGAGTCCGCCTGGGGCTACAACTGGCTCGCGTTCGAGGTGCAGGGCCGTACGCTGCTGGCCTATGCCGACCATGTCGCGCCCTCGCGCCTGCTGGTGTGGAACGGCACGGCGTTCGAGACCCTGCAGGTGCTCGACGGCACCAGCGGCCGCGCCTTCTGCCACTTCCATGCGTCGGGCACCGACTGGCTGGTGTTCGCCAACCTGCTGGGCGAGACCTGGCTGCTGCGCTGGGATGGCGCACAGTTCTCCGCCCACCAGCGCCTGAGCGGCCCGGGCGGGCGCGAATTCGCCTGGCTGCCTGCCGGCGAAGGGGCGGGGGGCCACCTGGTGCAGGTCAACTTCATCCACGGCTCGCGCGAGGCGCCCATCCCCGAGCTGCAATCGGTCATCTACCGCTGGCACGGCGATGGGCTGGAGGCGGTGCATGCCTTCGGCACCTCGGGCGGCACCGATGCGGCCGCCTTCACGGTGGGCGGCGTACCCTGCCTGGCCGTCGCCAACAGCCTGAGCGGGTCGCTGCATTTCCGCACCGACAGCCGTATCTACCAAATCCTGGCGGGTTCGTAGCCCGCGACACACACCATGTACCAACCCCAAGCCGATTTCGCGGGCCTGTTCCATGCCTTCACCGGCGGGCCGGGCGCCATCGGGCCCGAGCTCACGGCCCTGATGCTGGAGCAGCAGGCCGGCAACCCGCTGCTGGTGTCCACCGCCTCGGACATCGCACTGTTCCCGGGCCGGGGCGCCGCGCCGCGCATGGAAAGCTTTCGCAAGTCCACGCGTGGCTTCATCGAGCTCACGGCCATCTCGCACCTGCCCCTGGCCATCGCCTATGTGGCGCGCCGGCGCGAGCTCGCGCCCGATGACGTCGCCGGCTGGCGCACCCCGCTGCAGGGCCTGCTGCCGCACATCGCGCGCGTGCGCGGCGCCAATGTCGCCGAGATGTGGCGCCAGCACGTGAACCTGCCGGCCTTTGCGGGCCAGGAGGCGAAGATCGCCGCCCTGGTGGCCTACACGCTCGATGCCACCGAGGCTTATGTCGAGCGTGCGCTGGTGGATGCGTCACTGCTCGACTTCGACGCCCTGGCGGCGCAGTACTTCGACCCGCCAGCCGGCGTGCTGCCGGTGTCCATGAACGCCATCATGTTCGCCACCTTCGGCCTGGCCTATGTGGACATCGCCTTTCGCATCGGCGCCTGGCTGCATGGCAGCGGCATCGACTGGGCGCGCGCCATGGTGCTGGTCAGCGGCCAGTCGGGCCGGCCCACGGCGGGGGTGACCTGGTCGTCCAACAGCATGTGCAACCTGGTCTGGCGCGTGAGCGATGGCCGGATGCCGGCCGACCGCCTGTACGTCGCACCGCATGCGCCCGGCTTCTCTGTCGACCAATTCCAGGACCAGGCCGCGCTGGCCGGCCTGGAGCAGACCTACCGCCGGCTGTGGATGCACACGCGCACCAGCGTGGAGGTGTCGCGCCAGATGTTCGCGCACCACCCGGCCTATGTGTTCTCGCCCGATGCGCAGCGCGACATGCCGCCCATCCACGGCCTCGATGACCAGGCCGCCTGCGTGGCGCGCCTGCGCCGCATCATGGAAGACCCGCAGCAACTGCTGGTGAACTGCGTGGCCGACTACGTGGTGGACGAGCTGCAGCGCAATGGCAACCGGCCCGGCGAGGTGCCGATCCCGGGCTTCACCAACGTCGATTACGAGGGGCTCGTTCGAAGCTAACGATTTCCGGCATGCCTTGCCCTGCCTGCCGCCCTGCCTGGTGATGGCGGCCGGCGGGGCAGGGCGCGCCGGAGACTGGCAAGCTGTTGGCGGTCTCAGTCGAAGTCGTCGACGGTATCCGGGTCGGGCACATCGCCCACGGCCTCGCGCGTGGCCTTGGCCTGGATCTCCAGCCAGGCGCAGAAGGCCTTGATCTCCGGGCGGTGGGCGCTGCGCGGCCCCACCAGCAGCCAGTAGGCCAGCGGCGAATCCAGCCGGTGGTTGGGCAGCAGCTCCACCAGGTCGCCCGCGGCCAGTGCGTCGGCAATCAGCGGCATGCGGGCCAGCGCCAGGCCCTGGCCGCTCAGGGCCGCCTGCACGATCTGGTGTGCGTAGTTGAAATACAGCCAGCGCTGCGGCTGCAGCTTGGGGTGGCCCTGGTTCTCGAACCAGCGCTGCCAGCTCAGGTATTCCAGGTGCGTGCTGCGGTGGGCGTCGCCGGCCTCGATCAGCGTGAACTGGGCCACATCGGCGGGGGTGCGCACGGGTGGGCTGCTCTTGATGAGCCAGGGGCTGGCCACGATGGCCAACTGCTCGCCGCACAGGCGCACCGCGCCGGGCGGGGTGGTGGAGGGCAGGCTGTAGCGCAGCGCCAGGTCCACGTCCGAGGTTTCCAGGTCCACCGGCACGTCGGTGGCGTCGATGCGGATGTCGATGCCCGGGTTGTCGCGCTGGAACTCTTCCATGCGCGGTATCAGCCACATCGATGCAAAGCTGGCCCAGGTGCTGATGGCCACGCTCTTGCGCCCTGCCGTCTGGCGCACCAGGCGCACCGAGGCGTCCATGCGTTCGAGCGCTGGCGCCACCGAGCGCTGCAGCTGGGCACCGGCGCTGGTCAGCTCCACCGCACGCGTGTGGCGCAGGAACAGGGGCACGCCCACCTCGTCCTCCAGGGACTGGATCTGGCGGCTCACGGCCGACTGGGTCAGGGCCAGCTCATCGGCGGCGGCACGGAAGTTCAGGTGCCGGGCCACGGCCAGGAAGGCCCGCCAGTGGCCAACGGCCACGGGGCGGGTGCGCGAGAGGGCAGGGGTGGGGTCGGCGTTCTGCATGCTCTGATTTGAAAATTTATTCATGCGCTGTAAGCATCAATAGCGTACCGCGTTTTCATTGGACCGAAGGCCGCTACGAGCAGATCATCCAGGCTCTACAACGTTTTTTTCAAACACCAAGGAGCCCACCATGCTGTCCCGTACCGTTCTGGAATCGCAACAATCCGCCATCGCTTCCGCGGCCGGCCGCGTGTTGGCCGGAAGCTGGAAGCTGGACGCGGGCCGTGCCATCACGCTGAACCCGCGTGAGCGCAGTGTGCTTGAAATCTCGCAGGGCCGGGTATGGCTTTCGGTGGGTGCCAGGCCCGGCCAGCCCGAGCAGGCCACCGAGGACGTCGTGCTGCTCCAGGGGCAGACCCTGGTCATCGAACCGGGCCAGCAGGTGGTGATGGAGTCCTGGTTCCTGCGTGGCGGGGCGCCCAGTGCGGTGGCCTTCTGCTGGGACATTGCACCCGTCGCCTCCCTGGAGGCCGATCCGGCGCTGGACTGGGAGCTGGGCGTGGCGCAGCCGCTGCGCGACCTGGTCTGCGCGCTCGGCCAGGGCGGTCGTGCCGTGGTCGCCGCGGTGGCCAAGACCCTGGGCGCCAGCGGTCGACTGGCCGCCGGCCTGGCCCGGTTTGCTCTGCATCGGATAGCACCCCAGCGAGTGCGCATGCACGCTTGAGCGCGATTTGGCCGTCACCGGTATCCGGCCGTTTTTGGATTGATGCCGAACTTGAATCAATCAGGCCCTTGCAATTCATTGGACGCGCATCAAGCACAAGCGCACCATAGAGGCCTACAGGGTTTACCAGGAGAAAGCCATGACTGCATCGAATGTTCTGCAATTGCAACCATCCAGCGCCTTCCGCCGCGTTGCGGCCAAGGACATCTGCACGCTCAAGCCCGGCGAGGCCGCCAGCCTCAAGCCGCGCAAGGCCATGGCACTGCGCGTCGCCGAAGGCCAGGCCTGGGTGACCCTGGACGACGGCCCGCACGGCTCCAGCAGCGAATCCGCCGGCGACGTCTTCCTGCAGGCTGGCCAGACCCTGTGGGTCGCAGCGGGCCAGCATGCGGTGGTGGAGACGCTGGGCAACCAGCGCCTGCAGTACCGCTGGACGGGCCTGGCCGAGCGCTCGGCACCGGCCTGGTGGAAGCGCGCCGCGCTGGGTGTGACCTCGGTGCCCTCGGTGGACGGAACGCCCTGCTGCGCCTGATGTGCGACCACGCGGTGGCCGGCGCTGGCTGGCTCCGCATGGCGCTCCCCAACGAGACGGCCGCCTGGACCATTCCGGCGGCCGTTGTCTTTGGCGCTAGCGATGCAGCTCAGCGCGCAGCACCTCGAAGGCAGCCATCGCGGCCTCGCCATCGAGCTGTTCGAGCCGCACGAGCACCTCGGTGTCGTCCACCGACGTGAAGGCCAGGCTGAACCCGCGAAATCGCCGCTCGGCGAGCAGGCCATGGTGCAGCACCTCCACCCCCGTGTGGCGCGGGTCGTTGCGGATGCGCTCGGTGAGCTTGAGCACTTGCTTCTGCGTGCCCTCCAGTTGTTGGCAAAAGCGCATGCCATCGAAGACCAGCAGGCCGGTGATGCCCAGGCTGGCGTTCTTCACGCGGGCATGGCCGGCGATCTCGGCGACGACACTGGCGGGCTGGTCGGGTGCCAGGGTACTCACGTACAAGGCTTCATACAGGCTGTGGGCAGGGGTCATAGGTGCGGCGCAATGTAGGACGGCGCTGACAGCGGCGCAATGTCAAAAGACATAGCAGGACTGCGTGCACGAAAAAGGCCGTGGCGATCCATGGCGCGGGTCCAACACCGCAAAAAAATGCCCACCGGTGGGTGCCTCGGACGGTGGCCGGCTCCCTAGAATGGCGCCACGATGAACGCCACCCTGCCGCCCCAAGCGTGCCCGCCGCGCTGCCATGAATGCCGACTGCGCAGGACCGGTGCCTTCACGCCCGTGGAGCCCCAGGTGCTGGACTTCATCGAGGGCTTTCGCTCCGCCACCCAACCGGTGCCGGCCGGCGGCGCCCTGGTGCACGAGGGCCAGGTCAACTCCCGCCTGTTCACGCTCTACTCGGGCTGGGCGTTTCGCTACAAGACACTGAGCGACGGGCGGCGCCAGATCCTGAACTTCCTGTTGCCGGGGGACCTGGTGGGCCTGCAGCAGGAGTTCGGCGACCTGTCGGCGCATGGCGTCGAGGCGCTCACGGACTGCACGCTGTGCGTCTTCCAGAACGACAGCCTGTGGGCCGTGTTTGCCGAGCATCCGCGGTTGGGCTACGACGTCACCTGGCTGGCGGCCCACGAGGAGGGCCACGTGGACGATCACCTGTTGACCGCCGGGCGGCGCAACGCCACCGAGCGCGTGGCCATGCTGCTCATGCACCTGTACCGCCGGCTCGACCGCCTGGGCCTGGTGGATGCCGATGGCAGCGTGGCCTTCCCGCTCAACCAGCAGCACATCGCCGATGCCCTGGGCCTGTCGCTGGTGCACACCAACAAGACCCTGCGCCGCCTGGCGCTGCTGGGCCTGCACGATCTAAGGAACGGCCGGCTGCGGCTGCTCAATACCCGCGCGCTCGAACGCATTGCCGAGTACTACGACACGCCGCCGCGCCTGCTGCCGCTGCTGTAGGCAGGCGCCTGGCCAGCGGCGTGGCCGCTGCGCAGCCGATAATCGCCGTTCCGTGCCCGTGCGCCACCTGGCGTGCCGTCCTGCACACTGGCCTGGGCACCCCCATTTCGCATTTCCATGACGCAACTCGACATCCTCATCATGGCGGCCGGCAAGGGCACGCGCATGAAAAGCCGCCTCCCCAAGGTGCTCCAACGCCTGGGCGGGCGCCCCCTGTTGCACCACGTGCTGGACCAGGCGGCCCATCTGCAGGCGCGCAGCGCCACGGTGATCACCGGCCATGGCGCGGCCGAGGTGGAGGCCGCCACGCGCGGCGCGCCCGCTGGCGGTGTGGAACTCGCTTTCGTGCGGCAGGAGCCGCAGCTGGGCACCGGCCATGCCGTGCAGCAGGCGGTGCCCCACCTGCGCGACGACGGCACGGTGGTGGTGCTCTCGGGCGATGTGCCGCTGACCCAGGCCGACACCTTGCGCGCGCTGGTGGCCGCCGGCGGCGGCGAAAAACTGGCACTGCTCACCGTCACCTTGCCTGACCCCACGGGCTATGGCCGCATCGTGCGCAACGGCTCCGACGCCGTGCAGGGCATCGTCGAGCACAAGGATGCGAGCGAGGCGCAGCGCGCCATCACCGAGGTCTACAGCGGCATCATGGCCGTGCCGGCCCGACTGCTGGCCCCCTGGCTGGCGCGCCTGACCAACGACAACGCCCAGGGCGAGTACTACCTGACCGACATCGTCGCCATGGCCGTGGCCGATGGCGTGCCCGTGGTGGCCCACCGCATCACCGATGCCCTGCAGGTGGCGGGCGTGAACAGCCCGCTGCAACTGGCCGAGCTCGAGCGCGCCCACCAGCAGCGCCAGGCCCGTGCGCTGCTGGAGCAGGGCGTGCGCCTGGCCGACCCGGCCCGCTTCGACCTGCGCGACGACGTGCGCACGGGCGTGCGCGGCGAGCTGGTGTGCGGGCAGGACGTGGAGATCGACGCCAACTGCCTCTTCACCGGCCGCGTGGAGCTGGGCGAGGGCGTGCAGATCGGTGCCAACTGCTGCATCGCCAACGCGCGCATCGCTGCCGGTGCGGTGGTGCACCCCTACACCCATATCGACGGCGAGAAGCTCGGTGCCAGCGTGGGCGAGGGCGCGCTGATCGGCCCGTTCGCGCGCCTGCGCCCCGGTGCGCAACTGGGCCGCGAAGTGCACATCGGCAACTTCGTGGAGGTGAAAAACTCCACCCTGGCCGATGGTGCCAAGGCCAACCACCTGGCCTACCTGGGCGACGCCACGGTGGGCGAGCGTGTGAACTACGGTGCCGGCGCCATCACCGCCAACTACGACGGCGCCAACAAGCACCGCACGGTGATCGAGGCGGACGTGCACATCGGCAGCAACTGTGTGCTGGTGGCGCCCGTCACCATCGGTGCCGGCGCCACAGTGGGCGGCGGGTCGACGATCACCAAGGACGTGCCGCCCGGCTCGCTGGGCGTGGCCCGTGGCAAGCAGGTGGCCATTGCCAATTGGCAGCGTCCCACGAAGCAGCCCAAGGCTTGAGCTGAGCAGGAGGCCTGCGCCATGAGCGACGACGACATCCCCCAGAGCGTGGAGGCCCTGCGCGCCGAGCTGGCGCGCAGCCGCCAGCAGCTGGCCGACATGGCCGCTGCGCAGGAGGAGTTCCTGCGCGCCGTCTCGCACGACCTGCGCGCGCCGCTGCGCCATGTGACCTCGTACGGCACGCTGGTGCGCGAGGTGCTGGGCGAGCTGCCGGCCGATGTGGTGCAGGCGCCCGAGCTGCAGGAGGCGCTGGGCTTCCTGGCCACCATGGACCAGTCGGCCCGGCGCATGGGGCTCATGATCGACGGCCTGCTGGCCATCACGCGGACCACGCGCGCGCCGCTGCGCTGCGAAACCGTGGCACTGGCCGATGCCGTGGCCCAGGCGCGCACCGACCTGGCCGCGGCCGAGGCCGGGCGCGAGGTGCAATGGCACCTGGCACCCGACCTGCCCGCGCTCGATGCCGACCCTGGCCTGTTGCGCGAGCTGCTGGTGCAGGTGCTGGGCAATGCACTCAAGTTCACACGCGGCCAGGCGGTGGCGCACATCCACATCGGCGCCGAGCCGCTGGCGGGCGGGCGCGTGGCCGTGACCGTGCGCGACAACGGCACGGGCTTCGACCCCGCGCGCGCGGGATCGCTGTTCGGCGTGTTCCAGCGCCTGCACCGCGAGACGGAATTCGAGGGCGTGGGCACCGGCCTGGCCTTGTGCCGGGTGATCGCGCAGCGCCATGGCGCGCAGATCACGGCCGCCGGTACGCCGGGCCAGGGCTGCGCGGTCCGCCTCGAGTGGCCGCAGCCCTGACCGACCGAGGCATGCCGAACCAGGGCCCTGGCGCCCGCCAACCCCTTCACACCCCGCAAGTCCAGGGCTGGTGCCCCGGTGCCTGGCAACCCATGGCCTCGGGCGATGGGCTGGTGGTGCGCGTGCGCCCGCCGCTGGGGCGGCTGACCCTGCACCAGGCATGGCGGCTGGCGCGCCTGGCCCGCACGCACGGGGCGGGCATTCTGGAACTGTCCAGCCGCGCCAATGTGCAGTTGCGCGGCGTGGACCCTGCGCGGCATGCCGCGGTGCTGCGGGCCCTGGCGGGCTGCGGGCTGCTGGATGTGGACGTGCAGCGCGAGCGCCTGCGCAATGTGGTGCTGGACCCCTTGCACCGGCCCGGCGATGGCGTGCAGGCGCTGGCAAAGGCGCTGCTGCAGGGGCTGGCCGAGGCCGATGGCCTGGATGCGCTGCCCGCCAAGTTCGGCTGGTCCATCGACGGCGGCCATTCGCATTGGCTGCAGGCGGTGCCTGCCGACATCCGCATGCACAGGGTTGCGGGAACGCACCCCCCGGCCTGGCAGGTACAGCCGGATGGCCTGCCCTGGGCGCTGGCGGCGGCGGGGCCTGCGCAGGCCGCCGCCGCGGGGCTGGCCCTGGCGCGGTGGTTTGCCGCGCATTGCCTGGCGCAGCGCACCGCGGGGCGGCGGCCCGGGCGCCTGGCGGCACATGCCGGCGAACTGGAGCGCCTGCGGGCCGCCGCCACGCCGGCGGCCCCCTGGCCCGCCGGGCGGCCGCCAGGGGTTCACTGGGTGCGCGCCACCCACGGCCACGGCACGGATTCCACGCGGCCCGGCCCGCAGCCCGGCTTCCTGCCCGGCATCGGCACGCTGGTGGGCGCCCCTTTGGGGCGCTTGCCGGCGCAGGCACTGGCCCGGCTGGTGTGGGCCTTGCGTGGCAGCGCTTGCGGCCTGCGCGTGACCCCCTGGCGCATGCTGCTGGTCGAATCCGGTGCCTCCGCGGTCAGGCCGCCCGGCTTTTGGCACACCGCCGGCCTGGACGTGACCGCAGACTGGGTGACCCAACCCGGCGATGCCCGCTTGCGTGTCTCGGCCTGCACGGGGGCTCCCGGGTGCCCGCAGGCCCAGGCCCCCACGCAGGCACTGGCGCTGGCGCTGGCCGCCCATGTGCCGCCCCAGGCCCACCTGCACGTGGCGGGCTGCGCCAAAGGCTGCGCGCGCCAGGCGCCCGCCACGGTGACCTTGCGCGCTGAGCCCACCACCGGCGAACCGGTTTTCGCGGTGGTGCGGCAGGGGCGCGCCGCGGACGAGGCGGTCGAGCACGTGGACCTGTCCGCACTGCAGGACAATCCCGGCCTGTTGTTTGAAAAGAATTGATGCTGCACCGCTACGAAACCGATGGCGCCGAGATCTACCGGCAGTCTTTCGCCACCATCCGCCGCGAGGCGTCCCTGGACCGATTCACCCCCACCGAGGAACGTGTCGTGGTGCGCATGGTGCATGCGGCCGGCATGGTCGAGCTGGCACCCCATGTGGCCTTCTCCCCCGGCATGGCCGAGGCGGCAGAGCAGGCACTGCGCCAGGGTGCCCCGGTGCTGTGCGATGTGCGCATGGTCAGCGAGGGCATCACCCGCAAGCGCCTGCCCGCCCACAACCGGGTGCTCTGCACCCTGCAGGATGAGCGCGTGGCGGCGCTGGCCCACGAAATGGGTACCACCCGCAGCGCCGCCGCGGTGGAGCTGTGGCGGCCTGATCTGGCGGGCGCCATCGTGGCCATCGGCAATGCACCCACGGCCCTGTTCCACCTGCTCAACCTGCTGCAGCAGCCCGGCTGCCCGCGCCCGGCGGCCATCATCGGCTGCCCGGTGGGTTTCGTCGGCGCGAGGGAGTCCAAGGAGGCACTGATGCAGGACCTGCCCGTGCCCGCGATGGTCGTGCGCGGCCGCCTGGGGGGCTCGGCCATGACCGTGGCCGCCATCAACGCCCTGGCCAGCCATGCCGAGTGAGGCCATGGCGGTGGCGCAGGCGGCGCCCGGCATCGTCTGCGTGGGCCTGGGCCCCGGCGACCCGGAGCTGATGTCGGTGAAGGCGCACCGCCTGGTGCGCAGCGCGCGCCACGTGGCCTTCTTCCGCAAGAAGGGGCGCCCGGGCAAGGCCCGCCAGGTGGTGGACGGCCTGCTGGCAGCGGAGGCCACCGAATACCCCATGGAGTACCCCGTGACCACCGAGCTGCCCGTGGACAGCCCGGAGTACGTGGCCCAGCTCGCGGCGTTCTACGACGATTGGTGCCCCCGCCTGGAAACCCTGGCGCGCACCGAGCAGGTGGTGGTGCTCTGCGAAGGCGATCCCTTCCTGTATGGCTCCTTCATGCACCTGTACACCCGGCTGCGCGAGCGCGCCGCCGTGCGCCTGGAGGTGGTGCCGGGCATTCCCGGCATGGTGGGCTGCTGGCACGCCACGGGCGAGCCCATCACCTGGGGTGACGACGTGCTCAGCGTGATGACCGGCACCTTGCCCGAGGATGAACTGGTGCGGCGCATGCAGACCGCCGATGCCCTGGTGGTGATGAAGGTCGGGCGCAACCTGCCGCGCATCCGCCGGGCGCTGCAGCGCACGGGACGGCTCGGTGCTGCCTGGCTGGTGCAGAACGGCACCACGGCCAGCCAGCAGGTGGCCAAACTGACCGAGGTGAGCGACGAGGCCTGCCCCTACTTCGCCATCGTGCTGGTGCATGGCCAGGGCCGCCGGCCGGAGGCCGCCTGGTGAGCCCGGGCCAGACCCCCGGCCGCCTGACCGTGGCGGGCCTGGGGCCCGGGGCCCTCGCGCAGGTCACGCCCGAAGTGGCCGCCGCCCTGCAGGCCGCGACCGACGTGGTGGGTTACCTGCCGTATGTGGAGCGGGCCCGTGCGCTGTGGCAGGCGCAGGGCCAGGCCCCGGCGGTGGCCTGGCATGCGTCGGACAACCGGGTGGAGCTGGACCGGGCGCGCCAGGCACTGGCGCTGGCGGCGCAGGCGCGGCAGGTGGTGGTGGTGTCGTCGGGCGACCCCGGGGTGTTTGCCATGGCCGCGGCCGTGTTCGAAGCCATCGAGCAGGCGCCGCCCGAACAGGCCACCGCCTGGCAGGCGCTGGACGTGCAGGTGCTGCCCGGCATCACTGCCATGCTGGCCGCCGCGGCGCGCGCCGGTGCGCCGCTGGGCCATGACTTTTGCTGCATCAACCTCTCGGACAACCTCAAGCCCTGGCCGGTGATCGCCCGGCGCGTGCAGCTGGCGGCCGAGGCCGACTTCGCCATGGCCTTCTACAACCCGCGCTCGCGCAGCCGGCCCGAGGGCTTCGTGCGCCTGCTGGCCTTGCTGCGCGCGCACTGCGAGCCCACGCGGCTCATGGTCTTTGCGCGCGCCGTGTCCACGCCCGACGAGGCGCTGCAGGTGTGCACGCTGGCCGAAGCCAGCCCCGACATGGCCGACATGCGCACCGTGGTGCTGGTGGGCAACAGCAGCACGCGGCTGGTGGGCCGCTGGGTCTACACCCCGCGCTTCTATGGGCTGGAAGGCACCTTGCCCGCCGCCTCGGGCAGCACGCCATGAGTGATCCAATGCAGCACGGTGCCCACCTCTTCGGTGCGCGGGCGCTGCGGCAGCGGGGCGCGCTGCACCATCACCACCGGCAGCCCCAGCGCGCGCGCCGCCAGCAGCTTGCCGCGCGTGGCCTCGCCCCCGGCGTTCTTGGCCACCAGCAAGGTGATGCCATGGGCCTGCAGCAATGCCTGGTCGTGCGCGGCGCTGAAAGGGCCGCGGCCCAGCACCACCGTGGTGTCGGCCAGCGGCAGGCTTCCCGGCTGCGGCGCATCCACCAGGCGCAGCAGGTAATGGTGTTGGTGCCGGCCGGCAAAGGCATCCAGTTGCTTGCGCCCTATGGCGAGAAACACCCGCGCGGGATCTTCGGGCAAGGCCTGGGCCGCCGCCGCCATGTCCGGCACGTCCAGCCAGCGGTCTCCGGCCTCGGCCTGCCAGGGTGCGCGTTCCAGCGCCAGCAGAGGCACGCCCGTGGCGTCGCAGGCCGCACAGGCGTTGCGGCTCATCTGCGCGGCAAAGGGGTGGGTGGCATCCACCACGTGGGTGATGCCCTGGCCGCGAATGAACTGCACCAGCCCGTGCACGCCGCCAAAGCCGCCGCAACGCGTGGGCAGGGGCTGTGCCACGGGGGCCTGCGTGGCACCCGCGTAGGAAAACACGGCAGGTATCCGTGCCTGGCGCAGGGCCTGCGCCAGCTGGCTGGCGCCGCTGGTGCCGCCCAGCAGGAGAACATGCGTCATGGCTGATCCGTGGTTGACATTGGTGGGCCTGAACGAGGACGGGCTGGACGGGCTGGCACCCGCCGCGCGCCGGGCGCTCGACCAGGCCCAGGTGATTTTCGGCGGCCCGCGCCACCTGGCGCTGGCACAGGCCGGTGGGCGCGGCCGCCCCTGGCCCGTGCCGTTCGACACTGCACCCGTGCTGGCGCTGCGTGGGCAGCGCGTGGTGGTGCTCGCCTCGGGCGACCCGTTCTGGTTCGGTGCGGGTGGCAGCCTCGCGGCGCACCTGGCCCCGCAGGAGTGGCGCTGCCACGCGCAGCCCTCGACATTCTCGCTGGTGGCGGCCCGCCTGGGCTGGCGGCTGGAGGCCACCGACTGCCTGGGCCTGCATGCTAGCCCGCTGCAGCAGTTGCTGCCGCGCCTGGCGCCGGGCGGGCAGTGCATCGTGCTGCTGCAGGGTGGTCCGGCCGTGGCCGAGCTGGCCGCATGGCTCACCCAGGAGGGCTGGGGTGCGAGCGCGCTGTGGGTGATGGAGTCCGTGGGCGGCCCGCGCGAGCGCTGCCGCGCGTTGCAGGCGTACGAGGCCTGCGCCGTGCTGGCCGCTGACCCGGCCAGGGCCCCGGTGGCGGTGGCCCTGCGGGCCGCAGGCGGACCCGCCTTGCCCCAGGTCCCCGGGCGTGGCGACGGCTGGTATGCGCACGACGGCCAGATCACCAAGGCCCCGGCCCGGGCGCTCACGCTGGCGGCCCTGGCGCCCCGGCGCGGTGAGCGGCTGTGGGACATCGGCGGGGGCTCGGGCTCGGTGGCCGTGGAGTGGTGCCTGGCCGGCGGCGTGGCCAGCAGCGTGGAGCAGCATGCGGTGCGGGCCGACAACATCCGCAGCAATGCGGCGCGCTTTGGCCTGCAGCCGGTGCTGCAGGTGGTGCATGGCCTGGCGCCCGATGCGCTGCAGGGTTTGGCGGTGCCCCAGGCGGTGTTCGTGGGCGGTGGCTTCGATGCGGGCCTGTTCGCTGCCTTGCAGGCGCTGATGCCCATCGGCTGCCGGCTGGTGGTCAACGCCGTGACCCTGGAGACCGAAGCCCTGCTGGTGCAATTGCATGCCGAGCATGGCGGCCAGTTGCTGCGGCTGGAGCTGTCCAGCGCCGAGCCACTGGGACGCATGCGCAGCTGGAAGGCTGCGCGCCCGCTGGTGCAGTGGAGCTGGCAGCGGTGATGGCCGGCCTTGCCGCCCCGCCGCACGCCTGCCTGGTGGTCGGCGTGGGCCTGCGCGCGCAGGCCACGCCTGCCGCCTTGCAGGCCCTGTGGCTGCAGGCGCAAGCCCTGCTGCCTGGGCCGGTGGACCGCTTTTGCGCCGTGGCCGTGCTGCAGGGCAAGGAGCAGCACCCGGCGCTGGCCGGCTGGCTGGGCCCTGCACCCGCGCCAGTGCTGGCGGTGCCGGTGGATGCCCTGCGCTGCCAGCCGGTGGCCACGCAGTCGCCGCGCCTGCAGGCCCGTTACGGCACCGGCAGCGTGGCCGAAGCGGCTGCGCTCGCTGCCGCCGGGCCGCAGGCGCAGCTGCTGCGGCCCCGCCTGGTGGCCGAGGATGGCAGTGCCACGCTGGCCGTGGCCTTGCGCCACCCGGCCCCTTTCGATTGTTGTATGGCAGTGGCAGGCGCAGCACGCCAGGCCGCCGCGCTGACCCAAGGAGCAACGGCATGACCGTGCATTTCATCGGCGCCGGCCCCGGCGCTGCCGACCTCATCACCGTGCGCGGGCGCGACCTCATGGGCCGTTGCCCGGTCTGCCTGTACGCCGGCTCGCTGATCCCGCGCGAGCTGCTCGCGCACTGCCCGCCGGGCGCGCACATCGTCAATACCGCGGCCATGGACCTCGATGCCATCATGGCCGAGATATCCGCCGCCCATGCGCGCGGTCAGGACGTGGCGCGCCTGCATTCGGGCGACCTGTCGGTCTGGTCCGCCATGGGCGAGCAACTGCGGCGCCTGCGCGCGGCGGGCATCGACTACACCGTGACTCCCGGCGTGCCCTCGTTCGCGGCGGCCGCGGCCACGCTGGGCGCAGAGCTCACGCTGCCCGGCCTGTGCCAGTCGGTGGTGCTGACACGCACTTCGGGCCGCGCCACCGCCATGCCCGAGGGCGAGAACCTGGCCGCCTTTGCCGCCACGGGGGCGCTGCTGGCGATCCACCTGTCCATCCACATGGCCGACAAGGTGCAGGCCGAGCTGCTGCCGCACTATGGCGCCGACTGCCCGGCGGCCATCGTCTGGCGTGCCAGTTGGCCCGACGAGGCCGTGGTGCGCACCACGGTGGGCACGCTGGCCCAGGCCGTGGCCGCCAGCATGGAGCGCACGGCGCTGATCCTGGTGGGGCGCAGCCTGCAGGCCGAGGCGTTTGCCGAAAGCCGGCTCTATGCGGCCGACTACGACCGCCGCTACCGGCCCCTGGGCACGGCACCGCGCTTCCCGGCACCGGACCTGCCCGAGGGCTCGGCGCTGGACACGGCACGGGACCAGTCCTTGAGCGCATGACCACGAACATGCGCCCGCCTGCCGGCCCTGGCCTGCCGCCGGTGGCCCTGGTGCTGATCGGCATCGGCACGGGCAACCCCGACCACCTCACCCGCCAGGCCATCACGGCCATGAATGCGGCCGACCTGATCCTGCTGCCGCACAAGGGCGAGGACAAAGCCGAACTCGCCGCACTGCGCCAGGCCTTGTGCGACGAGGTGCTGGTGGCGCCTGCCCCGCGCATCGCCGGTTTCGACATGCCGGTGCGTCGCAGCCAGGGCGACGACTACCTGGCCCAGGTCGACGAATGGCACGCCGCCATCGCCCGCTGCTGGCAGGACGCCATCACCCGTGCCGTCGACAGTCCCATGCCCGAGGTGCTGCGTGTCGCCCTGCTGGTCTGGGGCGACCCCGCCCTGTACGACAGCACGCTGCGCATCGCGGCGCGCATGCAGCCCGCGCCGGTGCGGGTGGAGGTGGTGGCTGGTATCACCTCGGTGCAGGCGCTGGCCGCCGCCCATGCCGTGCCCTTGAACGACATCGGCCAGCCCTTCGTAGTGACCACCGGCCGCCAGCTGCGCGAGCGAGGCTGGCCTGCGGGCGTGGACACGGCCGTGGTGATGCTGGACGGGCAGTGCAGCTTCAGGGCGCTGCCGCCCGAGGGCCTGCATATCTGGTGGGGCGCCTACCTGGGCATGCCCCAGCAACTGCTGGACAGCGGGCCCCTGGCCGAGGCCGGCCCGCGCATCGAACGCACCCGTGCCGCTGCGCGTCAAGAGCATGGCTGGATCATGGACATCTATCTGTTGCGGGGCTCGCCCCGGCTACCGGCCATCGAAAGCCCGCCGCTGTCAGCGGTCTGAGGTCGCCAGTTGCGGCGCCGTGGCGGATCCCGCATCGGCGGAACTGTCCGTGACGCGGTTGCGCCCGGCGTTCTTGGCCACGTAGAGCGCGGCATCGGCCGCGTCCATCCAGGCGCGCAGGCTGCCATGGCGCGGGTGCACGGCCGCCACACCGATGCTGGTGGTCATGCGCAGGGCCGGCATGTCGCGCAGGCGGACGGCCTCGGTCTGCGCGCGGATGCGCTCGGCCACGGCGACGGCCTCCTCCACGGCCATGCCGGTCAGCAAAATGGCGAACTCGTCTCCCCCGTAGCGGCCTGCGCAGTCGGTGGCGCGCACGTTGCCGCGCACCACATGGGCCACCGCGCGGATCACCTCGTCGCCCACGCTGTGGCCATGCTGGTCGTTGATCTGCTTGAAGCTGTCGATGTCCATCATCAGCATGCAGGCCGGCTCGCGGCTGGCATGGTGGCGCCGTAGCGCGGCCTCGGCCTGCTCCTGCCAGTGGCCGCGGCCGTACAGGCCGGTCAGCGTGTCCACGCGGCGCAATTCGTCGAGCAGCAGGTTCTGCTGCGACACCTTGCGGATTAGCCGGTAGCTGACCACGCTGACCGAGATGGTGTGCAGCGCCATCACCGGCAGGCAGGCCAGGATGATGGGCAGGGGGCTCTCGGGCGACCAGTGCACGCCAGTGAGCAGGGTTCCGGCCGCACCGCCCGCGAGCATGGCCGGGATGGACCGGGCCCACAGCCCGCGGATGCCGGTGGTGATCTTGTCCACCATGGTCAGCGTGCACAGCAGCACGCTGGGCAGCAGGCTGAAGTGCATCAGCGGCACCAGGGCCGCCGCCAGGGCCGAGTCGGTGAGCAGGTTGCGGATCTCGGCGCGGTAGGGGTCGGCGCTGCGCCGCGCGAGCTGGTAGGCCACATGAGGCCAGACGAAGCAGGGCAGCACCATGCCCAGCCAGGCGAGCAGAGATGCCTGGCGTTGCCACAGCACGACGGCCACCACCACGCCACCGAGCCCCATGCCGAGCACGCGCAGCGGGTACACGCGCCGGGGCATCTGTTGTTCGTAGGTGGCCATGGAGAAAAGGGTGCGCAGGCGAAGGGGCAGCGGGGAGGGGCGCGGTGAGCTTACCTTTACCCGGCGGTAGAGGCCAGCGGCAAATGGCATGCCCCGCCGCCCCGCCGGGTCGATGGCGGGGGGGCCGCGGATCGGCTCACGGCCCCTGCAGCGGGATGGCCGTGCCGAACTTGGCGCGCTTGGTGCTGAAGAAGGCCTTCACGTTGCGCACATTGGCATCGCCCGTGAACAGCTGCTGCGACAACGCCAGGTAGCCCGGCATGTCGCGCGTGTGCACCACCAGGATGAAGTCCGGCCCGGGCGACACGCGCCAGCACTGCTGCACGGCGGGGTGCTCCACCGCACGGGCCTCGAAGGCGTCGAGTGATTGCACATCCTGCCGGTCCAGAGACACCTCGACGATGCAGGCCAGGCCATGGCCTTGCACGGCGGCCAGGCGGTCGGGCTGCAGCAGGGCCACCTGCCGCTCGATCAGGCCCACCTCGTGCAGCCGCTTGACCCGGCGCAGGCAGGTGGGTGGCGAGACATGCACCTGCTCGGCCAGAGCCTGGTTGCTCTGGCCGGCGTCGGTCTGCAGCAGGTTCAGCAACTGCAGATCCACGTGGTCTAAGGTGATTGATTCCGAAATTTCCATATTTTTGGAATTTTATTTCACGAGATGGTTTATGTGAAATTTAAGTTCACTATTATCAAAATATCAATCACAAATTCCAATCTGCGCTGCCTACCATTGCGCCATCCATCCAACAGGAGCAGCAATCCATGTGCGGCATCGTCGGCGCGGTCTCCACGCGCAACATCGTTCCCATTCTTGTGCAGGGCCTGCAGCGGCTCGAATACCGGGGCTATGACTCCTGCGGCGTGGCCGTGCATGCATCGAGCCTCGATGCCAGCCGCCCGGCCGGCCTGCAGCGCGCCCGCAGCACGGCCCGCGTGGCCGAACTGCTCGAACAGGTGCAGGCCGACCAAGTGGACGGCGCCACCGGCATCGCCCACACCCGCTGGGCCACGCACGGTGCGCCCGAGGTGCACAACGCCCACCCGCATTTCAGCCACGGCACGGGCGACGCGGCCGGCACGCCGGGCCGCGTGGCCCTGGTGCACAACGGCATCATCGAGAACCACGAGGAACTGCGCGCCGCCCTGCAGGCCCGCGGCTACGTGTTCACCAGCCAGACCGATACCGAAGTCATCGCCCACCTGGTCGACAGCCACTACAGCGGCGACCTGTTCGAGGCCGTGCAGGCCGCCGTGGCCCAGCTGCACGGTGCCTACGCCATCGCCGTGATGCACCGGGACGAGCCGCACCGCGTGGTGGGTGCGCGCGCTGGCTCGCCGCTGATCCTGGGCGTGGGCTCGGGCCGTGGCGGCTCGGTGGCGGGCGAGCATTTCCTGGCCAGCGATGCCATGGCCCTGGCCGGCGTGACCGACCAGATCGTCTACCTCGAAGAGGGCGACCTGGTCGACCTGCAGCTGGGTCGCTACTGGATCGTGGGCAAGGGCCGCGAGGCGCTGACCCCCGCGCAGCGCCCCGTGCGCACGGTACAGGCGCACAGCGGCGCGGCCGAGCTCGGCCCCTACCGCCACTACATGCAAAAGGAGATCTTCGAGCAGCCGCGCGCCATCAGCGACACACTCGAAGGCGTGGAGGGCATCGTGCCCGAGCTGTTCGACGGGGCCGACGGCACGGCCGCCTGGCGTGTGTTCAAGGAGATCGACAGCGTCCTCATCCTCGCCTGCGGCACCAGCTACTACAGCGGCTGCGCCGCCAAGTACTGGCTCGAAGAAATCGCCGGCATCCCCACCCAGGTCGAAGTGGCCAGCGAGTACCGCTACCGCACCAGCGTGCCCAACCCGCGCAGCCTGGTGGTCACCATCACCCAGTCGGGCGAGACGGCCGACACCCTGGCCGCCCTGCGCCACGCGCAAAGCCTGGGCATGCAGCACACGCTGACCATCTGCAATGTGGCCACCAGTGCCATGGTGCGCGAGTGCAAGCTGGCCTACATCACGCGCGCCGGCGTGGAGATCGGCGTGGCCAGCACCAAGGCCTTCACCACCCAGCTGGCCGGGTTGTTTTTGCTCACGCTGGCGCTGGCGCAGTCCAAGGGCCGGCTCACGGCCGAGCAGGAGGCCGCGCACCTCAAGGCCATGCGCCACCTGCCCGTGGCCCTGCAGGCCGTGCTCGCGCTCGAACCCCAGGTCATCAACTGGGCCGAGGACTTCGCGCGCATGGAGAACGCCCTGTTTCTGGGCCGGGGCCTGCACTACCCCATTGCGCTCGAAGGCGCCTTGAAGCTCAAGGAGATCAGCTACATCCACGCCGAGGCCTACCCGGCCGGCGAGCTCAAGCACGGCCCCCTGGCCCTGGTCACCAGCGCCATGCCCGTGGTCACCGTGGCGCCCAACGATGCGCTGCTGGAAAAGCTCAAGAGCAACATGCAGGAGGTGCGCGCCCGCGCCGGCGTGCTCTACGTGCTGGCCGATGCGGACACCCGCATCGAGAGCAGCGAAGGCATCCATGTGATCCGCATGCCTGAGCACTACGGCCCGCTGAGCCCGCTGCTGCACGTGGTGCCCCTGCAGCTGCTGGCCTACCACACGGCCTGCGCGCGCGGCACCGACGTGGACAAGCCGCGCAACCTGGCCAAGAGCGTCACGGTGGAGTGAGCGGGGTGCGGCAAGGGTTTCGCTGACTACGCCCAACAAGGTTCGTCGGATGAAGACAAGGTCTGTCCGGCTTTTCCTGCATTGCGGAAATCAGCCGTGCTCTGCCCTGCCTGGTAATTGAGCACTCCGTCAGGACCCGCGTCGATGCTGCCTCTGCGGCACATACCACGGAGATATCCACAGCCTCATCCACGGCTTGCGTGGATAGATCGGGCCGGTGGGCAAGGCTGTCGGCGGTGGGGCGGCGCGCGCATTCGGCTCGGCCTTCAAGGGCATCGACAGCCACAGCGCTGTAGGCAGCACCGACACGCTCCGTGGACGCGACACCCTGCGCACCATGGCCCTGAACGGCCGGTGAGATCCGAGCCTGTGGTGGAAGATCGCTGACGCCAACGGGCTGGCGACCACAGGTCCGGATGGGGGCCCATGGTGAAGATGTGTGCACGGCTAGACTTTGGCCATGCAAACAAAATCACCCACCACCGTCATCCTGGACGGAAGCAGGCTCACGATCGAGGAGGTTGTCGACATCGCTACCGGCAAGCGGCGTACATCGCTCGGTCAATCGGAGACATTTCGCCAGCGGATTGATGCAGGAGCCCAGTTTCTTGATCGCCTGCTGGTTGAAGACGGGGTGATCTATGGGGTCACCACGGGCTACGGCGATTCCTGCACGGTTCAGATTCCTGCGGACTTGGTTTCGGAACTGCCCCACCATCTGTATACCTACCATGGCATTGGCGCTGGCCGGCTCTTTACGCCAGAGGAGACGAGGGCCATTCTGGTGGCACGCCTCAATTCGCTGTGCCAGTGCGTCTCCGGCGTGAGTTGGGAGTTGCTGGTGCAGCTGGAACAACTCTTGGTCCACGACGTATTGCCCCTGATTCCCTCGGAGGGGTCGGTGGGCGCCAGCGGGGACCTGACACCCCTGTCGTACGTTGCGGCCGTGTTGTGCGGAGAGCGTGAGGTTTGGCACCAGGGAACGAAGAAGTTCGCCGCAGACGCGTTGAAGGACATCGGGCTCAAACCCTTGCGGCTGCGCCCCAAGGAAGCACTGGCCCTGATGAACGGGACCTCCGTGATGACGGGGCTGGCCTGCATCGCATGGTTGCGCGCGCAAAGCCTCGAGCGCCTCAGCACCCGATTGACGGCGTGCAATGTGTGGGCCAGCGACGGCAATGCACATCACTTTGATGAGAAACTGTTCCAGGCCAAGCCGCATGCCGGCCCCCAGCTGGCGGCCAAGCGCATCCGGGAAGACCTGATGTCCGAAAAGCCGGCAAGGAATGAAAAGCGTCTGCAGGACCGCTATTCGTTGCGGTGTGCGCCCCACGTGATCGGCGTGTTGGGCGATGCATTGCCATTCCTTCGCCAGTTGATTGAAAACGAACTCAACAGCGCCAATGACAACCCTTTGATCGACCCGGAGGGCGAGCGGGTACTGCATGGTGGGCACTTCTATGGAGGACACATAGCGCTTGCCATGGATACCCTGAAAAATACGGTCGCCAACCTGGCGGACCTCATGGACCGGCAATTGGCGCTGCTGGTCGACCAGCGCTACAACCATGGGCTACCGTCCAATCTTTCGGGCTCCACCGGTCCTCGCGCCGCCATCAACCATGGCCTGAAGGCCCTTCAGATCAGCGTGTCGGCCTGGACCGCAGAGGCGTTGAAGCAAACCATGCCGGCCTCCGTCTTCTCGCGATCCACCGAATGCCACAACCAGGACAAGGTCAGCATGGGGACCATCGCCGCACGCGATGCCCTGCGGGTGCTCGAGCTGACCGAGCAGGTCGCTGCCGGCATGCTCATAGCGGCCCGGCAAGCGCTGGAACTGCGTCTGCGGATCAGCAAGCTCCCACTGCCAGCCCCTCTCAGGGACTTCCTGGCCGATCTCTCAGGGGCCATTCCACTGGTGGTCGAAGATCGGGCACTGGACAAGGAATTGCAGGAACTGATGCACGGCCTGCGCACGGGCAAGTGGGAGGTCTACAGCGCTTGAGCAGGGCACCGGCGCCAATCAGGTGAGCGCAGCTGTCAGGCAGGGGGCTGCCATGGGTTTCTCGCCGCGGATCGATGCGGGAGCGGGGGTTGCGACTGGCAATGGGCGGAACACGCCGAGGCCCTCATCTGCGGCCAACCGATATGGCGGGGCAGGCTTTCATGCGGCTATTTGCAACGGGAATGACCGAGGCCCGGTCTCTGTGCGATATTCACGGGACCTGTTCTAGAACCCGTCATCCCGCAGCACCAGGCGCCATAGACCATGGAACGCACAGACCAACTTCTGGCCGACCTGCAAGACTGCGAAGCAGCCAGTCTGGTGGGGGCGCACGACGCCGGGGCCGAGATCGCTGCGCGGGCCTTGCAAACCGCCAGGGAATGCGGGCTGCGGCCCGAAGCCGCGCTGGCGTCCGCTTGGCTGGCCGAGCACCAGCTGCGCCGGGGCGAGAGCGAAAAGGCGGCAGAGAGTGCCCACGCAGCCCTGGCGGAGGCCGACGCGCTCGAATTGCATGGGGTCGGTATCAAGCTGCGCAACACCCTGACCCGGGCCTGGTGCCAGCTCGGGCGGGCTGACGAGGCGCTGCCCGAGGCGATGTGGGCACTGGGGCGGGCACGCACCCTGGGAGCGCCCGGGCTGGTGTCGCGCAGCCTCTCCAGCCTGGCGGGCGTGGTGGAGTTGCTGGGCGACCCTGCGCATGCGATCACCCTCTTGCACAAGGCGGATGAAGAGGCCCGACGTGACGGTGACAAGGTGGCGCAGTTCGCCGCGGTCGTCAATCTCGCAGGCGCACTGTGCCGATCCGGGCGCCAGCTCGCCCACCTGCCGGGCCCGCTGGCTCCGACCGAAGCGCAGGCTGCGCATCTGCGCGAGGCCCTGGCCGTGGTGCAGAGGGCGAAGGCGCTCGCGCGCGGGCATGTACGCTGGAAAATGGTCTGCGCCGAGATCGAATGCCTGGCCCTGGAGGCCTTGGGGCGGCTTGCGGAGATGCGTGTCGCGGTCGATCGGCACCGCGCATTCGCCATCGAGGCGAAAGCCCCTGATGCCCGTGCAGAAAACGAACTGCTCAACGCGGACTGGCTGTTGGCCAGCGGGCGCGCGGCCGAGGCCTGCGAAGCGCTGGACCACCGGGTGGATGCGGCCGCGGCCCAGCGCAACGAAGGATGCCGCCGGTGGTGGTGGAGATCCCGGTACCGTGCCTTCAAGGCTGCTGGCTCCGATGCGCAGGCCCTGGCGGCACTGGAGTCCATGATGGTGCAGGTGCGCCGCGACCGTGAACTGAGCCTGACCGCCCAGGCGCGCGTGCTGTTGGGCGAGGTGAGGATGGAAATTGCCCAGCAGGAACTCGCGCAGTTGCGGCTTGAAGCGCAAGAGCTCCGCGAGCGCGCCGATGTGGCGACGCAAAAATCCCTGCTGGACCCGCTCACCGGGCTGGCCAATCGGCGCGCACTGGACGCCCGCCTGATGGCCGTGCTTCCGATGCGGCATGGCCAGGTGGAGGGATTTTCGCTGGCCATCATCGACATTGACCACTTCAAGCAGATCAACGATGGCTGGGGCCACGACGTCGGGGACGCCGTGCTGCGCGAGACCGCCAAGTTGCTGACCGGCGGCGTGCGAGGGGGCGACTTCGTGGCGCGCATTGGCGGCGAGGAGTTTGTCATTCTGCTGTGGGGACAGGCATTGGGTGATGCCTCCCTGGTGTGTGAACGGCTCAGGCAGCAGGTGCAGGCACATGACTGGTCCCGATTCGTGCCGGGGCGTGGGGTGACCGTCAGCATGGGGCTGACCTGTGCCCAGCCCCTGGACGATGCGGCCCAGCTTCTGCGGCGTGCGGACCAATGGATGTACGCGGCCAAGCGCGAAGGGCGCAATCGGCTGCAGGGAGGGTGAGGTGGGTGGCAGCCCCGTGGCCCGCATGCCCTGGCATGGCGGACCTGCAACTGCCGCACCACCTGCGCGCGCGGCAGGGAGTTTTGTATGGTTTTGTACGCAGCCATGGGCCGGCTACATTGGGTCAAGAAACCGCTGGGGCAAAGCGCCGTCCGCCTCAACAATCCGGCCGTCATTTCGACAAGCACACACTCCCCCAAGGACCCCACCATGACTGCTGCAGCAAGCACCCAAGACAATGTTCTCTACACAGGCCGCACCCACACCACCGGCGGTCGCACCGGCGCCTCGCGCAGTGACGATGGCCGGCTGGACATCGCGCTCACGCGCTTCGGCACCGTGGGCACCGGTACCAACCCCGAGCAGCTGTTCGCTGCCGGCTGGTCGGCCTGCTTCATGGGCGCCATGGCACGCGCCGCGCAGACCGCGGGCGTGCGGCTGCCGGACGACCTGGCGGTGGATGCCGAAGTGGACCTGGTGCAGGGGCCGGACGGCTTTGCGCTGGCGGCGCGCCTGAAGGTCAGCGTGCCCGGCGTCGACCGTGACAAGGCCCTGGCCATCGTCGAAGGCGCGCACCAGCTGTGCCCCTATTCCAAGGCGACCCGCGGCAACATCGCGGTCGATCTGTCCGTCGCCTGAACGGCCTGCCTGCGTCCCGCCATGCCCTGGTCCATTTGCTAAGGAAGCCCGTGCCTTCATTCCTGCGGCGGCTCTGGCCGTCCACCCTGCTGGCACGCACCACGCTCCTCGTGGTGCTGGGCATGGCGCTCGCGCAGCTGCTGACCTATGTGGCCATCCGCTACGAGCGGGGCCAGACGCTCATGAACCTGATGGTCAGCGGTGTCGAGCGCGATATCGCCAGCTCGGTGGCCATCCTGGACCGGCTGCCCGCCAGCGAGCGGGAGGACTGGCTCCAGCGCCTGGAGCGGCCCAACTACACCTTCTCCCTGCAAGGTGCCGTGGACACCGCGCCCCCGGCATCGCCGGCCCTGTCGCGCTTCGTCGAAGTCGTGGCCACGGCACTGCGCCCGTTCCCGGTGCTGGCCGTGGGCCAGATCGAGAACATGCCGGAGACGGTGCGCATGCAGGTGCGCCTCGGTGATGGATCCTCGCTCTATGTGCTCGCGCGCCGGGTTCCGATGCCGGTCTCGGACTGGGTCACCTGGCTGCTGCTCGCCCAGTTGGTGGTGCTGGCGGCCTGTGCGTGGGTGGGCATGCGCCTGGTCACGCGGCCGCTGAAGCGGCTGGCGGCCGCGGCGGACCAGCTGGGCCCCGACCTGCAGCCCTCGCTCGTGGCGGAAAGCGGGCCGGCCGAGGTGGCGCAGGCCGCACGCGCCTTCAATGCCATGCAGCGGCGCATCGCCGGTTACCTCAACGAGCGCATGCAGATCCTCGCGGCGATATCGCACGACCTGCAGACACCCATCACCCGCATGCGCCTGCGTGTCGACCTCCTGGAGGGCATGCCCGAAGCCGACAAGTTCCGCCATGACCTCGATGCCATGCGCACGCTGGTCCAGGAGGGCGTGGGCTATGCCAAGACCCTTCAGGGCTCGCAGGAGCAGTTGCGCCGCCTGGACCTGGATGCCCTGGTGCGCAGCATCGCCAACGACTACGCCGACACGGGCAGCCCGGTCACCATGGCGGGCGAGGTCACCGTGCCCGTCACCACGCGACCCCATGCCTTGCGCCGCATCCTCACCAACCTGGTCGACAATGCGCTGAAATATGGCGAGCGTGCAGAAATGCGCGTGCGGCTGGAGCAGGACCACCTGTACATCGACGTCTGCGATGCCGGGCCGGGCATTCCCGAAGCGCAGCTGCTGGCAGTGCTGCAGCCCTTCTACCGCGTCGAGGGCTCGCGCAACCGCGAGACCGGCGGCTCCGGCCTGGGCCTGGCCATCGCGCACCAGCTGGCCCTGTCGCTCGCCGGAGAGCTCAGCCTGCACAACCGCCCCGAGGGCGGCCTGTGCGCGCGCCTGAAACTACCCGCCCATACCCCGACTGCATCCCCATGATGAGCACCACCGTTGCCCCCAGCGACCACATCCTCGTGGTCGACGACGACCGCGAGATCCGCGACCTGGTCAGCGCCTACCTGCAGAAAAATGGCTACCGCGTCACCACCGTGCCCACGGGGCGGCACATGCACCAGACCCTGGAGACGGCCGGCCCCTTCGAACTCATCATCCTGGACCTGATGCTGCCCGGCGAAGACGGCCTGACGCTGTGCCGCGACCTGCGCGCCGGCAAGTTCAAGGCCGTGCCCATCATCATGCTCACCGCCCGTGGCGACGAGGCCGACCGCGTGCTCGGGCTCGAGATGGGCGCCGACGACTACCTGGCCAAGCCCTTTGCCGCGCGCGAGCTGCTGGCGCGCATCAAGTCCGTGCTGCGGCGCACGCGCATGCTGCCACCCAACATGCGCAGCACCGAGGAAGCACGCTACCTGGCCTTCGGCGACTGGCGGCTGGACACCGTGGAACGTGCCCTGCTGGACAAGGAGGGCACCATGGTGCCCCTGAGCGGGGCCGAGTACCGGCTGCTGCGCGTGCTCGTGGACCACCCGCAAAAGGTGCTGACGCGCGACCAGATCCTGTCCATCACCCAGGGGCGCGAGGCGGAGCTGTTCGAGCGCTCCATCGACCTCATGATCAGCCGCCTGCGCAAATGCCTGGGCGATGACGCGCGCGAGCCGCGCTACATCAAGACCGTGCGCAGCGAAGGCTATGTCTTCGCCGCCCAGGTCGAGGCGCAGGAAGGGTAGGGAGGCGGGCCATGCGCAGATGGTTGTTCTCGCTCTTGTTCCTGTTCGGCGGCCTGGCCTCGGAGCTCGCCCAGCCCGCGGGCCGGCCCTGTGCCGTGCCGTCCGCCAATGCCTCGCCGCCACCGCGGCGGCGTGGCGCCCTCCCGCCGCCCTAGTTTTCCGGTTTGTCTTCCCCGCATCGCACCACCGCCACCTTCAGGGTGGCGGTGGCGTTTTGGGAGCCCGTTTCTTTGCCGGCGGCGGCTTTGTATGGCTGTGTATCCGGCGTCGGTTTCGCTACACCACCATGCACTTGCAGGGGGTGCATGACACATGCCACATACACCGCGGCGGTGTACTGGAGCCAGCCGCCGACACGGTGTCGGCGCCCTTCACAACCCGCTGGAAAGAACCCACCATGGACACCACCCACACTCCCTTCGCCCGCCGCCGCAGCTTTCTTGGAAGCACGGCCCTCGGCCTGGCCATCGCCCCCCTCGGCAGCCTGCTCAGTGCCCCGGCGCTCGCCGCGGCGGGCAGCGGCGAGGCGACCCGCTTCGATGGGCTCAAGACCGTCGATGCCGGCGACCTGCGCGTCGAATATGCCGAAGCCGGGCCGGCCAACGGCCCCGTCGCCCTCCTGCTGCACGGCTGGCCCTATGACATCCATGCCTTCGTCGATGTCGCGCCGCGCCTGGCGGCTGCCGGCTACCGCGTGATCGTGCCCTACCTGCGCGGCTACGGTGGCACCCGCTTCCTGTCCGCAGACGCCGTGCGCAATGGCCAGCAGGGTGCTGTGGCCCAGGACATCATTGCGCTGATGGACGCGCTCGGAATCCGCCAGGCCGTACTGGGCGCGTTCGACTGGGGTGCGCGCACGGCCTGCATCCTGGCCGCCATCTGGCCCGAGCGCGTCGCCGGCCTGGTCTCCGTGAGCGGCTACCTGATCGGCAACCCCAAGGCCAATGCCAAGCCGCTGCCGCCGGCCGCCGAGTTCGCCTGGTGGTACCAGTCCTACTTTGCGACCGACCGCGGCCGCGATGGCTACGCCGCCAACCCGGCCGCGTTCAACCGCTTCATCTGGCAGCAGGCATCACCGCAGTGGCAATTCGATGAGGCAACCTACCAGCGCAGTGCCCAGTCCTTCGAGAACCCGGACCATGTGGCCATCGTGGTCCACAACTACCGCTGGCGCATCGGCCTGGTGGGCGGCGAGTCGCGCTTCGATGCGCTGGAGGACAAGCTGGTGGCAGCGCCCAGCATCGGCGTGCCCTCCATCACGATGGAAGGCGACGCCAATGGCGCACCCCATCCGGCCCCGGCCGCCTATGCGAAGAAGTTCACGGGCAGGTACCAGCACCGCCACCTGAGCGGCGGCATCGGCCACAACCTGCCACAGGAAGCGCCCGCCGCCTTCGCGCAGGCGGTGATCGACGTCACCCGGCTCTGACCCCCGCCACCAAGCCGTCTGGAGCTGCTGCCATGACCCTCTATATCCTCGCGTTCGCCGGCGGGATGCTGACCCTGCTCAGCCCCTGCATCCTGCCGGTCCTGCCCTTCGTCTTCGCGCGCCATGGCCGGCCCGCTGCGCAGGGCCACCTGCCCTTGCTCGCCGGCATGGTCGTCGCCTTCGCGTCCGTGGCCTCGCTGGGTGCGGTGGCGGGTGCCTGGGCGGTGCACCTGAACCAGGCCGGGCGCTGGATCGCGCTGGCCTCGCTGGCCTGGTTCGCGGTCTCTCTGCTGTTGCCCGGGGTGGCGGGCTGGTGGAGCCGCCCGCTGGTCCGGGCGGGTGAGCGCCTGCTGCGCGTCAAGACCCGAAGCACCTGGCTGGGCTCCGCGCTGCTGGGCGTCGCCACCGGCCTGGTCTGGTCGCCGTGTGCGGGGCCGGTGCTGGGCCTGGTGCTCTCCAGCGCCGCCCTGGCCGGCCCGGATGTGCACACCTGGCTGCTGCTCTTGTCCTACGGCGCGGGTGCCGCCGTTGCCCTCGCGGCCGCGCTGCGGATGGGCGCCCGGCCCCTGGCGGCCCTGAAGGCGCGCTGGTTGCCTGGCGTCGCCGGCCGCCGCCTCGCGGGCGGCGTGATGCTGGCCGCGGTGCTCGCGGTTGCCCTGGGTGTGGACACCGGCGTGCTGGCCCGGCTCACCGGCCCCGGGGCTGCAGGTGGTTTCGAAGCCCGCCTGCTGCAGCGCGTGATGCCAGGGGCCGAGGCGGCAGAGCTGCCACTGGACCGCAATGGCGCGCCGCGCCCCTCCAGCCTGCCCATCGAATCCACGCGGGCCAGCTTCGATGGCGGCACCCGGTGGCTCAATGCCGCGCCGCAGTCCATTGCCGCGCTGCGCGGCAAGGTCGTGCTGGTGAACTTCTGGACCTACTCCTGCGTCAATTGCCTGCGCACGCTGCCCTACGCCAAGGCCTGGGCGCACAAGTATGCGAACCGCGGCCTGGTGGTGGTGGGCGTGCACACCCCGGAGTTCGCGTTCGAGAAGGACCAAGGCAATGTCCAGCGGGCCTTGCGCGATCTCGGCATCCCCTACCCCGTGGTGCAGGACAACGACTTTCGCATCTGGCGCAGCTTCAACAACCGCTACTGGCCGGCGCTGTACTTCGTCGATGCGCAAGGCCGGGTGCGTCACCACCAGTTCGGCGAAGGCGGCTACGCGGCCTCCGAGCGCGTGATCGAGGAGCTGCTGCGCGAGGCCGGTGCCTCCTCCCCCGCCAGCACCGGCGGCGTGCCACCGGATGCCAGGCCGGACACCCGGGGCCTGGGCCTGGCTGCCGATGCGGACACGCTGCGCAGCCCCGAGACCTACCTGGGGTATGAAAAGGGGAGCCGTCCGCGCGTGGCCGGCAGCGTCGTGGCCGACCAGCCGGCGCACTACACCGCTGCACCGCTGCAGACCAACACCTGGTCGCTCGCCGGCAATTGGACGTTGGGCCCCGAGTTCGTGCAGGCCCACCAGCCGGGCGGCCGCCTGGCGGTGCGCTCCGAGGCCCGCGACGCCAACCTCGTGCTGGGCGCCGCCACCGGGCAGCCCGTGCGCTTTCGGGTGACGCTGGACGGCCAGCCCCCCGGCATCCACCATGGCACGGACGTGGACGCCGAAGGCAACGGGGTGGCGGACGCGACGCGGCTCTACCAGCTGATCCGCCAGGGCGGCGCGGTGAAGCCCCGCACCGTGGAGATCCAGTTTCTGGAAGCGGGCGCGCGCAGCTATGCCTTCACCTTTGGCTGAACGGTACTGCGGCGACCCGTGCCGTGTTTGCACCGTGCCCACCAACGGGCCCCGGTGCGGGGCCTCGCCGGTATTGAAGACGGGCCTATCTGCTAGGTCCCATCTGGCGTAGCGGGCCGGGCAACGGCCGTTCAGAATGGAGCGGTGCCGTCGCGGTCCGCGACAGGACAGGACGACAACGACAACGCCAGGAGACTTCATGCGCTTTACCTTTCCCCCCGCACGCCGATCGGTGCTGGCCCTGCTCGCCGTGCTGGCGCTGCCCGGCGCCTGGGCCCAGGCGCCGGCCTACCCCGACAGGCCCATCAAGCTGGTGGTGGGCTACCCGGCGGGCGGTGCGGTCGACATCATCGCGCGCACGGTGGGCCAGGCCATATCCAGCAGCATGGGCCAGCCCATCGTCGTCGAGAACAAGCCCGGCGCCGGCACCAACATCGCGGTGAAGTCGGTGATCGGTGCTGCGCCCGATGGCTACACGCTGATGCTCGCCGCCAACGCGCTGGCGGCCAACATGGCGCTGTACCAGCCCGCGCCCTTCGATGCCGAAAAGGACCTGGTGCTGATCTCGCAGGTGGGCCGGGTGCCCGTCGTCATTGCCGCCAACCCCACGGTGCCGTACAACACCGTGGCACAGCTCATTGCGGCGGCCAAGGCCAGGCCCGGTGGCATCTCGTTCGCCAGCCCGGGCAACGGCGCCACGCCGCACATGGCCGTGGAGCTGTTCGCCAAGGCGGCCGGCATTTCCTTGCAGCACGTACCCTACCGCGGCGGCGGCCCGGCCATCACCGACACCATTGGTGGCCAGGTGCCGCTGGTGGCGGTCAACGCGCTGGAGGCCCTGCCGCACGTGAAGAGCGGCAAGCTCAAGGTGCTGGCCGCGCTGAGCGCCAACCGCACCAGCATCTTCCCGGACGTACCGACCATCGCCGAATCCGGCTATCCCGGCTTCGAGGCCTCGGTCTGGTACGGCCTGGTCGCGCCCGCGGGAACGCCCAAGGCCATCACCGACAGACTGCATGCCGAAGTGCAGAAGGCCCTCGATCAACCCGAGGTCAAGGCGCGCATGACCGGCGTGGGCAGCGAGGTCACGCCCGGCAGCAGCGCCCAGTTTGCCGCGCTGGTGCGCTCCGAACGCCAGCGCTATGAAAAGCTGGTCAAGGAAACCGGCATCAAGCCGGATTGATCCCATGGCGGCCCTCTGGCCTCGGCGCCGATTCCTGCCCCTGCTCGGCCTGCCCTTGTTTGCCGGGGCGCGGCCGGCGCAGGCAGCGGCCGATTTCCCATCGCGGCCCGTGCGCATCATCGTGCCCTTCACGCCCGGGGGCTCCAGCGACATCCTGGCGCGGGCCGTGGGGCTGGAACTGGGGCAGTCGCTGGGCCAGCCGGTCATCGTCGAGAACGTGCCCGGCGCGGGTGGAACCCTGGGCTCCGAGCGGGCCCTGCGTTCGCCACCCGACGGCCACACCCTCTTCATGGGCCACACCGGCACGCTGGCGGTCAACCCCTGGCTGTACCCGCAGCTCGACTTCGATCCGCTCAAGGCGTTTGCGCCCGTGGCCCTGGTGGCCCGGGTGCCCAATGTGCTGGTGCTCCATCCCTCGGTGCCGGCTGGAAGCCTGGCCGAGCTGGTGGCGTACTCGCAATCGCACCCGGACCGTCTGGCCTACGGGTCGGGCGGCAATGGCAGCGCGGCCCACCTGGCGATGGAGCTGCTCAAGCTGCAGACGGGGCTGAAAGCCTTGCATGTGCCCTACAAGGGCACGGCACCTTCGGTGAACGACCTGCTCGCGGGCCAGGTGCAACTGCTGTTCACCGGCGTGCCGGCGCTGCTGCCGCACATCAAGGCCGGCAAGATCCGGCCGCTGGCTGTGTCGGGCCGCCAGCGCTTGGTGCAGCTGCCCGAGGTTCCCACGGTCGGGCACTCCGGTGTGCCAGGCGCACAGGGCTTCGAGGCCGACCAGTGGTACGGCCTGGTCGCTCCCGCGCGCACGCCGGCCGATGTGGTGCAGCGGCTCAACGCGCGCACCAACGACGCCCTGAGGGTGCCGGCCGTGGCCCAGCGCCTGGGCAGCGAAGGGGCCGAGCCGACACCGACCACGGCCCAGGCGTTCGGTGCCCTGATCACGAGGGAAAAGGCCCGCTGGGAATCGGTGGTCAAGGCCGCCGGGGTGAAGGCCGAATAGGGCGGCGCAGCCCATCAGATCACCCGGTTGCGCCTGCGGTCTCGAACTCCACCGCCTTGAGGTCGCCCAGCGGTGACAGCAGGGCCGGATCGAACGCGCGCGGCGCCAGGCCATCGCGCAGGCGCTGCGGCCAGTCGGGGTTGGCCAGCGCGCCGCGGCCCAGGGCCACGAGGTCGGCACCATCGCCCAGCGCGTTCGCCGCGCGTGCGGGGTCGTGCAGGCCGCCGTTGGCGATGAGGGCGATGCTGGGGGCATGGCGGCGCGCCAGCTGCACCAGGCTGGCATCGGCATCGGCGAAGGCCGGCCGCCAGGCCTCGAACTCGGTGACGTGCAGGCAGTCCGCGCCCGACTGTGCCAGGGCGCTGAACACGGTGGCCGCGCCGCCCTCGGCCTCGGGCCAACGGTGCATGAAGTCGTTGACCTTGCCCTGCGAGATGCGCACCCCGATCGGCACTGCGTTGCCCAGCTCCTGCCTCACACCCTGCACCACCTCGCAGGCCAGCCGCACGCGCTGGCCGATGGGGCCGCCCCAGCCATCGCCGCGGCTGTTGGTGTGGCCCGTGAGGAACTGGTCGAGCAGGTAGCCATTGGCGCCATGGACCTCCACGCCGTCGAAGCCGGCCACCTCCACGGCCAGCCGTGCCGCCCGGCGAAAGCCGGCGATGGCCTCGCCGATCTCGGCCTCGCTCATCGCCACGGGCAGCGGGTAGAGGCCTTCGCCGCGGTACAGCGCCATCTGCTGCCCCAGCGGGCGCACGGCCGAAGGCCCTGCCGTGTGACCGCGAAAGCGGTTGAACTGCGACAGCGCGCCCGCATGCATGAGTTGCGCGAACACGCGCCCGCCTGCGGCGTGGATGGCCTGCACCACGGGGCGCCAGGCCAGGGCCTGGGCCCGGTCGCTCAGGCCCGGCTGGTGGGCATAGCCCTGGGCGTAGGCCTGGTCGGTGTAGATGCCCTCGGTGACCACCAGGCCGAAGCCACCCTCTGCAAAGCGCGCGTAGTAGCGTGCCATGCGCTCAGTGGCCTGGCCTTCGGCCGTGGCGCTCACGCGCGTCATGGGCGCGACGACCAGCCGGTTGGGCAGGGCGAGGCCGCCGATGCGGGTGGGCGACAGCAGGGGCCTCATTCGCGCACCCCGGGGATGGTGGCGATGGCCTCGATCTCGATCATCGCGTCGGGCGAGTACAGGCCCGAGACCTCGACGATGGTGTCGGCCGGGTAGGGCGCGCTGAACCATTGGCGGCGCAGCTCCACGATCTTCGGGAAGTGCGCCATGGAGGTCAGGAAGATCGTGACCTTGGCCACGTGGCGCAGGTCCGAGCCGGCGGCCCGCAGCACGCGGTCGAGGTTCTTGAAGGCCTGTTCGGCCTGGGCATCGAAGTCGCCCTTGCCGACGATGGCGCCATCGTCGCCGATGGCCGCCTGGCCCGAGACGAAGACCAGGTTGCCCAGCGCAATGGCCTGGGACAGCAGGAAGGGGGCATAGGGATCGGGCTGGGTATGGACTTGCGTGAGAGGCATGGTGGCTCCTTGATGGATGAAAGGGGTTGGGTCATGTGACGCGCGAAGGCAATGACGTGCCGCCAGTTTCCCCAAATGAATGGCACCCGACAAAGGTCGATTTTTCAGGCGACAGATGAATCAAACTAAACTGTCGAGATGCGCAGACTTCCCCCCTTGGGTGCCATGCGGGTGTTCGAGGCCGCCGCGCGGCGGCTGAGCTTCAAGGACGCGGCCGACGAGCTGCATGTCACCCCCACGGCCGTGAGCCACCAGATCAGGCTGCTGGAGGAGCACCTGGCCGTGCGCCTGTTCGAGCGCGGCACGCGCCAGGTGGCGCTGACGGCGGCGGGGCACCAGCTGTTCCCCGTGCTGCGCGATGGGCTGGACAGCTTCGAGCGCGCGGTCGAGCGCGTGCGCCGCACGCAGGGCCAGGCGCAGGCGGCCACGCTGTCATCGACCGTGGCCTTCATGGCCAAGGTGCTGGCGCCACGGGTCGGCTCGTTCAGCGCACAGCACCCGGGCTGGAGCCTGCGCCTGGATGCCAGCCACCGCGTGGTGGACCTCGATACCGAGGCCGATGCCGCCATCCGCTACGGCAGCGGGCGCTATGCCGGCTTGGTGGTGGAGCCGCTGTTCCAGGACCGCTTCGCGCCCGTGTGCACACCGGCCCTGGCGGCGGCTGCACGGCGCGACCTGGGCGCCGTGCCGCTGATCCACTTCGAGTGGGGCCAGGCGCCACGCGACGAGTCCCTGGCGCCGGTGTGGCGCACCTGGCTGGCGCGCGCCGGCCTGGGCGGCGACGCGCCCCCGGATGCTGGGCTCTCCTTCACCGAAGAGATGCATGCCGTGCAGGCCACCGTGGCGGGCCAGGGTGTGGGCCTGCTCAGCCTGACGCTGGTGGCCGACGAGCTGCGCTCGGGCGTGCTGGTGCAGCCCTTCGAGCTCGCGGTGGACAGCTACCGCTACGACCTGGTCTACAGCCCGCGCGCGGCCGACCGGCCGGCCACGCGCGTGCTGCGCGAGTGGGTGCACGGCCAGTTCGGCAACCGGGCGTGACAGGTCTTAGCGCAGCCCCATGTAGCTGGTCCACTTGCGTTCGTAGCCGTTCTTCTCGAACTCGTCGGCCATGAAGTCGATGAAGGAGCGCACCTTGGCCGAGAGGTGTTTGCGGCTCGGGTAGGCGATGTTGATCTGGATGCGCGGCAGGTCCCAGTCGTTGAGCACCGGCACCAGCCGCCCGGCCACGATGTCGTCGTAGACGATGTAGCTCGGCTGCACCAGGATTCCCAGGCCGCTGAGCGCAGCGGCGCGCAGCACCTGGCCGTCGTTCGATTCGAGCAGGCCCTGGATCGGCACCACACAGCTGTCCGCGCCGCGGGCCAGCCGCAGCTCGTGCGCGTGGTTGGCGTACACGTAGATCAAAAAGTCGTGCGCGGCCAATTCATCCGGCGACTTCGGCATGCCGCGCGATGCCAGGTAGGCCGGCGATGCGCACAGCACCCGGCGCGTGGAGGCCAGCTTGCGGATGGTGATGCTGCTGTCGGGCTCGAACTCGCGGTTGCGGATCGCCACGTCGATGCCGTTCTCGATCATGTCCAGGTAGCGGTTGGCGGCCTCGATGTGCACGCGCACCTGCGGGTACTGGCGGTGGTACTGCGCCAGGCGCGGCGCGATCAGCTGCATCGAGAACGACAGCGAGGCGCTGACGCGCAGCACGCCCGAGGGCTTGAGCGTGCTGGAGTTGATGGCCGTCTCCGCGTCCAGCAGCTCGGCCAGCACGGTGCGCGCGCGCTCGTAGAACTCCTGGCCCTCGCTCGTCAGGTACAGGCGCCGGGTGTTGCGCTCCACCAGCCGCGCCTTGAGCCGGCCTTCGAGCGACGCCAGGTGGCGGCTGGCGGCGGGGTTGGACAGCCCCAGCGCCTCGGCCGCGCCGCCCATGCTGCCCACCTCGGCGACCTTGATGAACAACTCCAGCTCGGTAAGGCGGTCCATATTTTCATTTAACGGAAATCTTCATTCCATTTTGACCTGTTTATGTTCTTTTGTGGAAATCATAAAGTTCGCATCCAGACCCCACGAACACGGCAAGGCGGAGACAACAACCATGCGCAACCTCGACCAGGACAACATCACCCAGGCGGTCATCGCCAGCTTTGCCGGCACGGCCGACCCCCGCCTCAAGCAGGTGCTCATCAGCCTGGTGCAGCACCTGCATGCCTTCGCCCGCGAGGTGGAATTGACCGAGGACGAGTGGTTCAAGGGCATCGAATTCCTCACCCGCTGCGGCCACATCACCGACGACAAGCGCCAGGAATTCATCCTGCTGTCGGACGTGCTGGGCCTGTCCATGCTCACCGTGGCCATGAACAACCACAAGCCCGAGGGCTGCACCGAGGCCACGGTGTTCGGCCCCTTCTACGTGAAGGACGCGCCGACCTACGAGCTGGGCGCCGACATTGCCAACGGTGCCAAGGGCACGCCCTGCCAGGTGCGCGGCACGGTGCGCGGCACAGAGGGCGAAGCCATCCCGGGCGCCACGCTCGATGTCTGGCAGTCCGACGACGACGGCCTGTACGACGTGCAGCACGAGGCGCTGGAACAGGCGCAGGCGCGCGGGCAGCTGCGTGCCGACGCCGAGGGCCGCTACCACTTCCGCTCCATCGTCGCCGTGCCCTACGCCATTCCGCACGACGGCCCGGTGGGCGCCATGCTGCAGGCCACGGGCCGCCACCCCTGGCGCCCGGCGCACCTGCATTTCATGGTGAAGGCGCCGGGCTACGAGACGCTGATCACCCATGTCTTCCGGCAGGACAGCGACTACCTCGACTCCGACGCGGTGTTCGGCGTGCGCCAGTCGCTGGTCTGCGACTGGACGCAGCAGCCCGATGGCAGCTACCTGCTCGCGTACGACTTCGTGCTCAACCCGGCGAAGGCGGGGTGAGGCCAATGCTGTTCAGCTTTCTCCTGCTCGACCGGCCGGATGCCGGCGACCTGCGCCAGGCTGTGCGCCCGCAGCACTAGGCCTATCTGGGTTTGGTGCAGCAGCGCATCGCGTTCGCCGGGCCCCTGGTGCACGACGACGGCAGCACCATGCTCGGCAGCCTGCTGGTCATCGACTTCGAATCCCGTGAAGCGGCGCTCGCCTGGCTGGCGAACGAGCCATTCACCCAGGCGGGCCTGTACGCCGGCACCACCGTCCACGCCTTCATCAACCTCTGGCCCCAGAAGACGGGGTTCCCTGCATGAGCACCTACCCGCAAACCATCCGCCACATCGTGATGTGGAACGTGCAGGGCGACACGCCTGCCGAGCGGCAACGCAACATCGAGCGCCTGTGCACCAGCTTCGACAGCCTCAAGGGCCGCATCCCCGGGATGCGGCACCTGGAGATCGGCGTGGACGTGAGCCGTACCTCGTACGCCTGCGACGTGGTGCTCTACAGCGAGTTCGATTCGCCCGAGGCCCTGGCCGCGTATGCCGAGCACCCCGAGCACCTGCGCGTGCGGGCGGAGCTGGGCGCGATGCGCACCGCGCGCTACCAGGTGGACTACCCGGTCACCCCGGCATGAATCCGCCGCTGGAGAAGAACCCCATGCACGACTTCATCCACCGCCACCAGTCCCCGCGCACCGTGTTCGGCGCCGGGTCGCTGGCCCACCTCGAACGCGAGATCGACCTGCTGGGCGCGCGGCGCGCCCTCGTGCTGTGCACGCCCGGCCAGGTGGGCCAGGCGCAGCAGGTGGCCGACCGCCTGGGTGCGCGCGCGGCCGGCGTCTTCGCCCGGGCCGAGATGCACGTGCCCATCGAGGCTGCGCGTGCCGCACGCGACGAGGCACGCCGGCTGGGGGCGGACTGCGCGGTCGCCATTGGCGGCGGCTCCACCATCGGCCTGGGCAAGGCCATCGCGCTCGACGCGGGCCTGCCCATCCTGGCCATACCGACGACCTATGCGGGCAGCGAGATGACGCCGATCTACGGCATCACCGAAGCCGGCCTCAAGACCACGGGCCGCGACGCCCGCGTGATGCCGCGCACGGTGATCTACGACCCCGAGCTCACGCTGTCGCTGCCCGTGCCGCTGAGCATCACCAGCGGCATCAATGCCATCGCGCATGCGGTGGAGGGGCTGTATGCACAGGACGGCAACCCCGTCATGGACCTGATGGCCGAGGAGGGCATCCGCGCCCTGGCCCAGGCACTGCCGGCCCTGCACCGGGACGGCGGCGACGTGCAGGCACGCGGCGATGCCCTGTACGGCGCCTGGCTCTGCGGCAGCGTGCTGGGCAACGTCAGTGTGGCCCTGCACCACAAGCTGTGCCACACGCTGGGCGGCAGCTTCAACCTGCCGCATGCCGAGACCCACACCGTGGTGCTGCCCCATGCACTGGCCTTCAACCTCCGCCATGTGCCGGCTGCCGCCAGGCGCATCGCCCGCGCCCTGGGCGGCGTGGAACCGGGCGATGTGGCCGGTGCGCTGTTCGACCTGGCGCATGCCGCGGGCGCGCCCGTGGCCCTGCGCGACCTGGGCCTGCGCGAGGCCGACCTGGACACCGTCTGCGACCTGGCCCTGACCCAGCAGTACCCCAACCCCCGCCCGCTGGAGAAGGGGGCCGTGCGCCACCTGCTGCAGATGGCATACGAGGGGCGGCGGCCCGAACCCATGCCATTGCCGTAACGAACCACCATTCCACAGGAGACAAGCATGACAACGAGAACCACCCAGCCATCCCCCCGCCGCCGCCTCATGGGCCTGGCGCTGCTCGCGCTGGCGCCCTGCCTGGCCGCACCGGCCCTGGCGCAAGACAAGTACCCGAGCCGCACCATCAAGGTGATCGTGCCCTTCCCGGCCGGCACGGCGCCCGACGTGATGGCCCGCTTCTGGGCCGAGCGGCTGGCCAAGGCCGTGGGCCAGGGCGTCATCGTCGACAACAGGCCGGGCGCCAGCACCATCGTGGGCACGCAGCAGTTCGCCGCAGCGCCGGCCGACGGCTACACCTTCCTCTATACCGCCAGCGGCACGATCTCGATCAACCCCTACGTCTACAAGAAGCTGCCCTACCAGGTGGGCGACCTGGTGCCGGTGATCCAGACCCTGTCGATCCCGCTGGTGATCACGGTGGCCAACAGCTCGCCGTTCAAGACCCTGCCGGACCTGATCAAGGAGGCGAAGGACAAGCCGGGCAAGGTGAGCTATGCCTCCTACGGCGTGGCGACCGCGCCGCACGTGTCCATGGCGCATTTCGCCAACAGCGCCAACGTCTCGATGAACCATGTGCCCTACAAGGACGGCGGGCTCAACGACATCGTGGGCGGCACGGTGGACACGGCCTTCAGCCCGATTGCCGACGTGCTGCAGTTCATCCGCACGGGCCGGGTGCGGGCGCTGGCCGTGTCGAGCCGCCAGCGCCTCGAATCGCTGCCCCAGGTGCCCACTGTGGCGGAGACCTTTCCGGGCTTCGAGGGCGATTCCTGGCACGGCATCTTCGCCCTGAAGGGCACGCCGCAGGCCGCCATCGACCTGGTGGCGGCCGCGTCGCAGAAGATCGTGGCGTCGGACGAGTACAGGAAGTACCTGGGCAGCATGGGCCTGGTGCCCATCGGCGGCACGCCCGAGGCCTTTGCCAGCGTGCTGCAGGTGGACGGCAAGCGCTGGGTCAACGTCATCAAGGGCAACAACATCACCCTGGACTGAGACCGGTCAGAGTAGGTGCTCCAGCCGGATCGGCAGGTCGCGCAGGCGCTTGCCCGTGGCATGGAAGATGGCGTTGGCGATCGCCGGTGCCACGCCCGTCATGACCACCTCGCCCAGGCCCTTCACGCCCAGGTGGTTGATGCGCGGGTCGGGCTCGTCGATGAAGTCGGCTTCGATGCTGCCGATATCGAGGTTCACCGGCAGCACGTACTCGGCCAGGTTGGCGTTGAGAAAGCCGCCGTAGCGCGGGTCCACCTCGCTGACCTCGCGCAGCGCGGCGCCGATGCCCCAGACCACGCCACCCTGCACCTGGCTGCGCGCAGTGCGCGGGCTGGCCACGCGGCCGCAGTCGGCCACGCTCACCACGCGCGGCACGCGCACCCGGCGCGTGTGGGGCTCGATGCGCACCTCCACGAAATGCGCGATGTAGCTGAAGGCCGCGAACTCCGGGTAGTGCGGGCCGGCCGCCGAAGGCAGGCCCTGGGCCAGCCGCGCATAGATCTGCTCGGGCTGGCCCGGAGCGCGGTGGCGGCTTTCCACCTCGATGAAGGGTGTGCGCGCGGCCTTCAGGATCTGCGCCGGCGTGCGGGCGCGCCGCGAGGGGTTGAGCGCCGCCAGCTCTGCCATGGCCTGCTCGGCCGCCTGGAGCGCTGCCGGCAGGGCCGTGGCCGTGCCCCAGGAGCCGGCGGTCAGGTGCTGGGGCACGCTGCGCGTGTCGCCCAGCACCACGCTGACCTGGCGCACAGGCACCTGCATCACGCCGGCCACCGTGTTGGCCACGGCCGTGCGGATGCCCTGGCCCATCTCGTGCCCGCCGATGTCGATGCGCACCCGGCCGTTGTCCGACACGCGCAGCCGCGCGATAGCTGGCGCCGTGGCCGCCTTGTAGGCCCCGGCGGCCACGCCCCAGCCGATCAGCGTGCCATCGGCCGCCTGCATGGAGCCGGGTGCCGGGCTGCGGCGTGCCCAGCCAAAGCGATCGGCGCCGCGCGTGAGGCACTGCGCCAGGTGGCGCGAGGAGAAGGGTTTGCCCGACTGCGGGTCGACCTGCGTGTCGTTGGCCAGGCGCAGCGCCACGGGGTCCTGGCCCAGCGCATGGGCCAGTTCGTCCATGGCGCTTTCGAGCGCGAAGCAGGTGAAGTGCTCCCACGGCCCGCGCATGAAGCCCGGCGTGTGGGTGTCGGTGCGCACCAAGCTCTCGCGCCCGCGAAAATTTGCACAGGCATACATGCTGGCCGAGATCTCGGTGCACGACGAAGGGAACAAATCGTGCTGCGAAGTCTGCTGCTGCACCTCGTGCGTGATGGCCTGCAGCCGGCCTGCGGCATCGGCCCCGAGCTGCAGCCGGTGCGTGCTGGCGGGCCGAAAGCCCGAGGCATGGAACACCTGCCCGCGCGTCACCCCCAGTTTGACCGGGCGGCCCAGCCGGCGCGCCGCCAGCGCCACCAGCACCGTGTGGCCCTGCAGCGAATTCTTCTGGCCGAAGCCGCCGCCGACCGAGGGCGAGACCACACGCACCTGCTCGGGCGCCACGGCCAACTGCCGCGCCAGGCCGTGGCGCAGCGCACCGCTGTTCTGCGTGGATTCGTAGACCGTGAGCGCATCGCCCTGCCAGTGCGCCACCGTGCCCAGCAGCTCGATGGGGTTGGCATGCTGGGCGGGGCCGCGGTACTGCGCCTCGATGCGCACGGGGGCTGCGGCATAAGCCGCATCCGCGTCGCCGCGCAGCTTGTCGGCAAAGGCCGGCTTGGGCAGCGGCAGGTCGGCCTGTGGGAGGGCTCGGTTGCCGGGTGCGGCGAAATCCACGGTGAACGGCGCTTCGTCGTATGTGGCGCGCACCTGCGCGGCGGCCTCGGTGGCCGCCTCCAGCGTATCGGCCACCACGATGGCGATGGGCTGGCCGCTGTAGGCTATGGCCGTGCCGGCCAGCGGCTGCAGGCTCTGCACGCCATAGCCCCCGCCCAGGATGAAGCCGGCCGAGGCCAGGCCCTGCACGTCCTCGTGCGTGAGGATGAGGCGCACGCCGGGCACGGCCTGGGCCGCGCTGCGGTCGATGGAGCGCACGGTGCCGCGGCCGATGCGCGCCACCGCGAGCATGGCGTAGGCCATGCCGGGCAGGTTCTGGTCCGTGCCGTAGCGCGTGGCGCCGCGCACCTTGTCATAGGCATCCACGCGCGCGGTGTCGGGGAATTCCCTGGGGGTCTGTGTTGTCGTCGTGGTCATGCCGTGCCTGCCCGTTCCCTGGCGATGAAGAGTGCGTCGGCCACCGTCTGGCGGCCGAGCTCGATGCGAAAGCCGCTGTGCTGCCCGGCCCGCGCATCCGCGAAGGCGATGGAGCCGGCGCGCAGCGCGCTCTCGCGCGTGAGCGGCTGGCCGAGCAGCGAATCTTCGGCCTGGCGCGCGCGCCAGGGCCGGGTGGCCACGCCGCCCAGCGCAATGCGTGCGGCGCGCACGACGCCGCCCTCGATCTGCAGCGCCACGGCGGCCGATGCCAGTGCGAAGGCATAGGACTCGCGGTCGCGGACCTTGTGGTACGTGGAGGCGCGACCCAGTGGCGAGGCCGGCACGCGGATGCGCGTGACCAGCTCGTCGGGGGCCAGCGTGGTCTCGATGTGCGGCGTGCTGCCCGGCTCGCGGTGCAGCGCCTCGATGGGAATGCTGCGCATGCCGCGCGGGCTGATGGTGTCCACCACGGCGTCGAAGGCCGTGAGCGCAATCGCCCAGTCGCCGGGGTAGACGGCATTGCAGGCGTCGCTGGCGCCCAGCAGGGCCTGGCCGCGGTCGGCGCCGTCGATGGCGGCGCAGCCGCTGCCGGGCTGGCGCTTGTTGCAGGGGTAGGCCTCGCCGCCGCGAAAGTACGCGCAGCGCGTGCGCTGCAGCAGGTTGCCGCCCACGCTGGCCATGTTGCGCAGCTGCTGCGAGGCGGCCTTCCACAGCGATTCGGCCAGCGCCGGGTAGAGCACCATGACGCGCGGATCGGCGGCCACCCGGGCCATGGGCGCGAGCGCGCCGAAGCGCAGCTCGGCGCCCGTGGTGTGGATGGCCGAGAGCTCGCGCACACCGGTGATGTCGATCACGGCGGGCGGCGCCATCACGTCCAGCTTCATCAGGTCGTACAGCGTGGTGCCGCCGGCCAGGAAGCGCGTGCCCTCGGGGGCTGCGGCCATGGCGCGCACGGCATCGGCCGCCGTGGCGGCGCGGGAGTAGGCGAAGGGGCGCATGCTCAGAACCTCCGCACCAGGGGGGCCGCCTGCTGGATGGCGCCCACGATGCCCACATAGGCGCCGCAGCGGCACAGGTTGCCGCTCATGTACTCGCGGATCTGCTCGGGCGTCTTGGCGTGCCCTTCGCGCACGCAGGCGATGGCCGCCATGATCTGGCCCGGCGTGCAGTAGCCGCACTGCAGCGCATCGTGGTCGATGAAGGCCTGCTGCATGGGGTGCAGTGCGCCGCCGGGGCCCTCGATGCCCTCGATGGTGGTCACCGCGCGCCGGTCGGCCTGCGCCGCCAGGGTGAGGCACGAGGCCACACGCTGGCCATCGAGGTGCACCGTGCAGGCGCCGCACTGGCCGTGGTCGCAGCCCTTCTTGGCGCCCGTGAGGGCCAGGTGCTCGCGCAGCGTGTCGAGCAGCGAGGTGCGCGCATCGACCACCAGGGTGACCGGCTGGCCGTTGACCTGCAGGCGGATAGGCAGCTCGTAGGCCGGGGCCGAGGCGGGCAGGGCCGGCGCGGCGGTGGCATCGGGGGCGATGCCGGCGGCCAGCGCGGCCGCCGCGCTGCCGACCACCATGTCGCGGCGGTTGAGTTCAATGCCGGCCAGGCATGGGGATGGGGTGCCTGCGGCGTCTGGGAAAGGGGGCTTCATCGTCGTCTCCTGCGGTGGAGCGGCCAGCCCAACAGCATGTATGGCCATTGGCTTTTCGCGGTGGGCCGGATCGTATGATCGGCCCGAGCCCATGGGAAGTAGGCACTTGAAAGTGCCTCACTTACCGCGCGGAAACCGCCATGACCCTGCCTGACACCAACTACGCCCACCGCCATCCACTGCACAAGCACCCGCCGGGCCCTACCGACCCGGAGCTCGACCGGCTGGTGCGCGAGATCATCGGCCGCGTGGCCGACAAATGGACCATGCTGGCGCTGGAGGTGCTGGCCGAGCACGGGCGCCTGCGCTTCACCCGCGTGGGCGAACTGGTGGGCGAGATCAGCCAGAAGATGCTGACCAAGACCCTGCGCCAGATGGAGGCCGATGGCCTGGTGGTGCGCACCGTGTTCGCCGTGGTGCCGCCGCGCGTGGAGTACGAACTGACCGAGCGCGGCCAGAGCCTGGGCGCGGCCTTCTGCGGCGTGTGGCTGTGGGCCGAGGAGCACCGCCAGGGCATCCTCGAATCGCGCCAGGCTTTCGAGGACGGCAGCAGCGCTGCAGCGGGTGGGAGCGAGCCTGCTTCCTGACGGCCGGGCTCAGTTCGGCCGTTGGCCCGTGCGGCTGTTGTCGCTGCCGGGCAGCGTGTTCCAGGTGATGGGTTGCCACAGTGCCAGCTGCGCCAGCGCGGGGCTGGTGTTGACCAGGTCGGCGATCGAGTAGCGGTCGAGCTCGCGCAGGAAGACCTCGGTGGCCTGCCGCAGGGCCACCTCCAGGCCGCAGCCGCCGGTCAGCACGCAGTGGTTGTCCTCACCCAGGCACTCGACCAGCGCGAAGTCTGCCTCCAGCCGGCGCACGACCTCGCCGAGCGAGAGCCGGCGCGGGTCGGCCGCCAGGCGCATGCCGCCATTGCGGCCGCGCACCGTGTCCACCCAGCCGGTCTTGCCCAGCGCCTGGGTCACCTTCATCAGGTGGGCCTGCGAGATGCCGAAGGCCTCGGTGATGTCGGCGATGGTCACCAGCGCATCGGTGCGGGAGGCCAGCACCAGCAGCACGCGCAGGGAGTAGTCGGTGAAAACGGTCAGGCGCATGGGACAGGGCGTGGAAGCATTGCGCCCGATTGTCTCAGTTGGCGTGTGGCTGGACTGCCGCGGTGCGGCCCAGCACATCGGCAAAGCCGTGGTTCACGTCGCGGTGGCCGGCTTCGTCGGCGCGCACGGCCAGCACCACGTCGCGCAGGCGGGCATCGGCGGGCAGCTTCCAGTAGGCGATGGCGATGTCGGGGGCGGGCACGTTCTCGACCCGGCCTTCATCGATTTCGGCCAGGTACAGCGTGTAGCTGACCACGGCCTGCTCCTCGAAATAGCCCACCAGGCGGTGCGCCGTGCGCGACGAGACCAGGTACAGCGCGAAGAAGCAGACGAAGAACACGGCCTGCGTGAGCAAAATCACCGCGCGCTCGAACCAGCTGGGCCGGGCGATCTCGATGAAGGTCATGAGGTGCATGCGCTCGTTCTCGGCCTCGTCGAGCAGGGTGCGGATCCAGCCCTCGTCGTCCACCATCCAGCGCAGGCAGCGCAGGTGCACGAGCATGCCGCCCACCATTCCGGGCACGGCGGCCACCGTCTCCAGCACGATGGCGCGGTTGCCATAGCGCTTGGCGAAGAAGGTGTCGGCAAAGAAGCGCAGCGCCAGGGTGATGGCCAGGGCCACGCGGTCGGACAGGCCGTGGGCAGGGTGGTGGGCATCGAGGCTGCGGGCGAAATCGGGGGTATGGGTATCGGTGGTCATGATGGCATTCCAGTGGTGGCGCTGGGATCGAAGGCCAGGTACCTGGATGGCTTGCTGTCTACCGCGCCGCGTAAACATGTATTTAATGTATATCTTTAAGTCAATGCTGTCAATGCAGCGGCGCCGCCCGGCCAGGGCGGCTCCCGCGTCAGCCTTTGGACTGCAGCCGCAGCCGTGCGAGCAGGGGCGCGCCGAACAGGTTCACGAACAGGCCCACCATGAGCAGGGCGCCCCCCGCGAAGTGCACCGGCTGCAAGGTCTCGCCGAAGGCGATCCAGCCCGTGGTCAGCCCCACCAGGGGCACCAGCAGCGTGAACGGCGCAACACGGTTCACGGGGTAGCGCGCGAGCAGGTAGGTCCACACCCCGTAGCCGAACAGCGTGGCGGCCCAGGCCAGGTAGGCCACCGAGGCGAACGAGGCCCAGCTGAAGCCCTGCAGGGCCTCCGATATGGCCTGGGGTCCCTCGATCAGACCCGACAGCGCCAGCAGCGGCAGCGGCGGCACCAGGCTGGCCCAGACCACGAAGGCCAACTGGTTCATCGGCCCGTAGCGGCCCACGGCGCGGCTCACGAGGTTGCCGCAGGCCCACATGGCGGCAGCCGCCACGGTGAGCAGAAAGCCCAGCAGCGGCATGGAGGCGCCATGCGCGCTGCCGATCAGCACCAGCCCGCCGGCGGCCAGCAGCAGCCCCGCGAGCTGGTTGCCCTGCCAGCGCTCGCGCAGCCACAGCACGGTGAGCACCAGCGTGAAGAAGGACTGCGACTGCAGCACCAGCGAAGCCAGGCCCGAAGGCATGCCCACATGGATGGCGCTGAACAGAAAGGCGAACTGCCCCACCGACATGGTCAACCCGAAGACCAGGTACAGCCGCAGCGGCACCTTGGGCGCCTTGAAGAACAGCAGCGCGGGAAAGGCCGCGAGCATGAAACGCAGCGCCCCCAGCAGCAGCGGCGGCACGCCGGCCAGCCCGACCTTGATGACGGCGAAGTTGACGCCCCAGACCAGGATGACGAGCAGCGCCAGCCCCAGGTCGCGCGGGCGCAGGGAAGCAGTTGGGGTCATGGGGCAACCCCTGGGGTTGCGGGAGGGGTGTTGGGGCAGGTCAGGCAGAGCATGCCGGAATCTTAGGCCCCCGGCCGCCAGCCCGCCATGCGCGCGCAAGACGACCGAGGATCAGAATCGGACATTCACTTCGCGTCGATCACGATGGCGCGGAAGTCGTTCACATTGGTCAGCGTGGGTCCGGTCACCACCGCGTCGCCGAGCGCGCCGAAGAAGCCATGGCCATCGTTGCGTGCCAGTGCATCGGCGGGCCGGATGCCCAGGGCCTGCGCGCGCTGCAGCGTGGTGGGGGTGAGCTGCGCGCCAGCGATCTCCTCCTGCCCATCCACGCCATCGGTGTCGCCCGCCAGCGCATGGATGCGCGGGTGGCCCTGCAGCGCCAGCGCCATCGACAGCAGGCATTCCACATTGCGCCCGCCGCGCCCGTCGCCGCGCACCGTGACCGTGGTCTCGCCGCCCGAGAGCAGCACGCAGGGCGTGGCAAAGGGCTGGCCGCGCTGCGCCACCTGCAGCGCAATGCCGGCCAGCACCCGGCCCACGTCGCGCGCTTCGCCCTCCAGCGCATCGCCCAGGATGTACGGGGTGTAGCCCGCCTGGCGGGCCACCTTGGCGGCGGCCTCCAGGGCCATCTGGGGTGTGGCCACCATGCGCACTTCGCTGCGGGCCAGGTGGGGGTGATCGGGCGGGGGGGACTCGCCCTGGCCCGACTCCAGCAGCGCGCGCGCCGCCGGTAGCAGCGGGATGCCATGGCGGCGCACGATGCCGAGCGCGTCGGCGCAGGTCGTGGGATCGCCCACCGTGGGGCCCGAGGCGATGTCCATGGGCGCATCGCCGGGCACGTCCGACAGCAGCAGCGTGAGCACGCGCGCCGGGTGGCAGGCCAGCGCGAGCCGCCCGCCCTTGATGGCCGAGAGGTGGCGCCGCAGGCAGTTCATTTCGGCGATGGTGGCGCCCGATTGCAGCAGCGCGCGGTTCACCTCCTGCTTCATGGCCAGGGTGATGCCGGGCAGCGGCAGGGGCAGCAGCGCCGAGCCGCCGCCCGAGATCAGGCACAGCACCAGGTCGTCCTCGCGCAGCCCGGCCACGCAGCCGAGCATGCGCTGCGCGGCCGCCATGCCGGCGGCATCGGGCACGGGGTGGGCGGCCTCCACGATCTCGATGCGCCGGCAGGGCACGGCGTAGCCATAGCGCGTGACCACCAGGCCCGAGAGCGGTCCGTCCCAGTGGTCTTCCACCGCGCGTGCCATCGCGGCCGAGGCCTTGCCCGCGCCGATCACCACCAGGCGGCCCGTGCCCAGGTCCTGCCAGGACGGCAGCTGCGGTGGCACGCACAGCGCGGGCTGCGCGCTGGCAACGGCTGCGTCGAACATGCGGCGCAGCAACTGCTGCTGGGGCGTGGCCGCCATCAGCGGGCCGGCGCCTGGCCGATCTCGAAATGCGCCAGGGTCTCCAGCGCGCGCACCAGGGCCGAGTGGTCCCAGGCCGCGCCGCCCTGCGCCACGCAGCTGTTGAACAGCTCCTGCGCCGTGGCGGTGTTGGGCAGGGCCACGCCCAAGGCGCGCGCGCTGGCCAGGGCCAGGTTCAGGTCCTTCTGGTGCAGCTCGATGCGAAAGCCCGGATCGAAGGTGCGGCTCAGCATGCGTTCGCCATGCACTTCGAGGATCTTGGACGAGGCGAAGCCGCCCATCAGTGCCTGGCGCACGCGCGCCGGGTCGGCGCCGGCCTTGGCGGCGAACACCAGGGCCTCGGCCACCGCCTCGATGTTCAGCGCCACGATGATCTGGTTGGCCACCTTGGCGGTCTGCCCGTCGCCATTGCCGCCCACCAGGGTGATGTTCTTGCCCATCAGCTCGAACAGGGGCTTGATGCGCGCGAAAGCAGCGTCCGGCCCGCCCACCATGATGGACAGCGTGGCGTTCTTCGCGCCGACCTCGCCGCCCGAAACGGGGGCATCGAGGTAGTCGCAGCCCAGGGCGTTGATGCGCTGTGCGAAGTCCTTGGTGGCGATGGGCGAGATGGAGCTCATGTCCACCACGGTCTTGCCCTTGGTCAGGCCGGCGGCCACGCCGCTCTCGCTGAACAGCACGTCTTCGACATGCGGGGTGTCGGGCACCATGGTGAAAATGATGTCGGCACGCTCGGCCACGCCGCGCGCGGTCACGCACTGGGTGGCCCGGCTTTCGGCGATGGCGGGAGGCACGCGGCCGCGGGTGTGCACGAAGAGCTGGTGGCCGGCCTGGATCAGGTGCTGCGCCATGGGCGCGCCCATGGTGCCCAGGCCGATGAAACCGATCTTGAGGGAGCTGGTGGTCATTGGAAGGTGTCCTTGAAAATCATGCGTGGGTCAGGGCCGTGCGCCAGCCCAGGCCGGCCTCGGTGGTGGTGGCGGGCTTGTACTCGCAGCCGATCCAGCCCGTGTAGCCGATTGCGTCGATGTGCTTGAAGAGCCAGGGGTAGTGGATCTCGCCGGTGCCCGGCTCGTTGCGGCCCGGGTTGTCGGCCAACTGGATGTGGCCTATGCGCGCCAGGTGCTTGCTCAGCGTGGCGGCCAGCTCGCCCTCCATGCGCTGGGCGTGGTAGATGTCGTACTGCACGAAGGCGTTGCCCGCATCCACCTCGTCCAGCAGGCGGAGCGCCTGGGCCGTGGTGTTCACGAAGAAGCCCGGGATGTCGTAGGTGTTGATGGGCTCGACCAGCAGTCGCAGCCCGGCCTGGCGCAGTGCCTGTGCGGCAAAGCGCAGGTTCTCCACCAGCGTGCGGTGCAGCAGCGCCGGGTCCGCACCTTCGGGTGCCTTGCCGGCCAGGCAGTTGAGCTGGTTCACACCCAGGGCCTGGGCATAGGCGATGGCCTGGGCCACGCCGTCGCGGAACTCGGCCTCGCGCCCTGGCAGGCAGGCGATTCCGCGCTCGCCCGCACCCCAGTCGCCTGCGGGCAGGTTGTGCAGCACCAGCTGCAGGCCATGGGCGTCGAGCTGGGCGCGGATTTCCTCGGCCGGCCAGGCGTAGGGGAACAGGAACTCGACGGCGGTGAAGCCGGCGCGTGCGGCGGCGCCAAAGCGGTCGATGAAGGGCAGCTCGGTGAAGAGCATGGTCAGGTTGGCGGCAAAGCGGGGCATGCGGGTGTCTCCTTGAATATTGTTCAGTCGAGCAATCCGGCGAGTTCCAGGCCGGCGCGGCCGCCAGGGTGGCGGCAATCGATGTCCTCGAACTCGTTGACCTTGTCGATCTCGGTGCCCATGGCGATGTTGGTGACCTTCTCCAGGATCACCTCCACCACCACCGGCACCCGGTGCTCACGCGCCAGGGCCAGGGCTTCGGTGAGGGCGCCGGCGATCTTCTCGGGGTCGGTCACGCGCAGCGAGCGGCAGCCCAGGCCCTGCACCACGGCCTGGTGGTCCACGCCGTAGCTGCGCAGGTCGCCTTCGCCCGGCGCCACGTTCTGGTTCTCGAAGGCCAGCTGCACGCAGTAGTCCATGTCGAAGCCGCGCTGCGCCTGGCGGATCAGGCCCAGGTAGCTGTTGTTCACCAGCACCTGCACATAGGGCAGGTTGAACTGCGCGCCCACGGCCAGCTCTTCCATCAGGAACTGGAAGTCGTAGTCCCCCGACAGCCCCACCACCGTGCGCGTGGGGTCGGCCGCCACCACGCCCAGTGCGGCCGGAATGGTCCAGCCCAGCGGGCCGGCCTGGCCGCAGTTGATCCACTGGCGCGGGCCGTAGACGTGCAGGAACTGCGCGCCCGCGATCTGGCTCAGGCCGATGGTGCTCACGTAGATGGTGTCGCGCGGCAGCACGGCATTCATCTCCTCGTACACGCGCATGGGCTTGATGGGGGTTTCGGTGAAGTGCGACTTGCGGTGCATCAGCGCCTTGCGCTCGGCGCAGCGGCCGGCCCAGTCGCTGCGGTCGGGCAGGCCGCGGGCATCCCGGCGCTCTCGCGCCACCTGCACCAGGAGCTGCAGCGCAGCGCGCGCATCGCTGACGATGCCGAAGTCGGGGTTGAACACCCGGCCGATCTGCGTGGGCTCGATGTCGATGTGCACGAACTTGCGCCCCTTGCAGTACACCTCGGGCGAGCCGGTGTGCCGGTTGGCCCAGCGGTTGCCGATGCCCATCACGAAGTCGCTGGCCAGCAAGGTGGCGTTGCCATAGCGGTGGCTGGTCTGCAGGCCGCACATGCCGGCCATCAGTGGGTGGTCGTCGGGCAGGGTGCCCCAGCCCATCAGCGTGGGGATCACGGGCACGCCGGTCAGCTCGGCAAACTCCACCAGCAGGTCCGAGGCATCGGCGTTGATGATGCCGCCACCGGCCACGATCAGCGGGCGCTCGGCAGCTTCCAGCATGTCCAGCGCCTTTTCCACCTGCCGGCGCGTGGCGGCGGGCTTGTAGACCGGCAGCGGTTCGTAGGTGTCGATGTCGAATTCGATCTCGGCCATCTGCACGTCGAAGGGCAGGTCGATCAGCACCGGACCGGGCCGGCCCGAGCGCATCAGGTGGAAGGCTTGCTGGAAGGCGCGCGGCACCAGGGCCGGCTCGCGCACCGTCACGCTCCACTTGGTGACCGGCTTGGAGATGGACTCGATGTCCACCGCCTGGAAGTCTTCCTTGTAGAGGCGGGCGCGTGGCGCCTGGCCGGTGATGCACAGGATGGGAATGCTGTCGGCGATGGCCGAGTACAGGCCGGTGATCATGTCGGTGCCGGCCGGCCCGCTGGTGCCCACGCACACGCCGATGTTGCCGGCTTTGGCGCGGGTGTAGCCCTCGGCCATGTGCGAGGCGGCCTCCACGTGGCGGGCCAGGATGTGGGTCAGCGACTGGCGCTCGCGCAGCGCGGCGTAGAGCGGGTTGATCGCTGCGCCGGGCACGCCGAACAACTGCGTGATGCCCTCCTTTTCCATCACCAGAACGGCGGCCATGGCGGCCTTCATTGTTGCCATTGCGGGGTCTCCTGTCAGGGGTTGAACAACTTGTGGACTGGATGCTCCGCCCAATGGCCACCGCCCGGAACCCGCATCCAGGGCATTAGCGTTATTCCCTTTTGGAATGCAATCGGCCGCCAGGCGCTGCCGATAATCGATTCCATGGATCGCCTTCTCGGAGTCAAACTGTTCGTGCGCGTGGTCGACCTGGGCTCGTTCAGCAAGGCCGCGGTCGAGATGGGCGTGGGCCAGCCCTCGGCCACCAAGCTCGTGGCCCAGCTCGAAAAGCAGCTGGGCTCGCGCCTGCTGCACCGCAGCACGCGCGGCGTGTCGCCCACCGAGATCGGCCGCCTGTACTACGACAAGTGCAAGCTCATCACCCACCATGTCGAAGAGGCCGAGACCGTGGCCGCGCTGCTGCAGTCGCAGGTGCAGGGCGGGCTGCGCATCAGCACCTCGGTGGCCTTCGGGCGGCGCGTGCTGGTGCCGCTGGTGATGCGCTTCATGCGCGAGAACCCGCGCCTGCAGATCGACCTGGTCTTCGAGGACCGCTATGTGAACCTGGTGGAGCAGGGCATCGACGTGGCCATCCGCATGGGGCGCCTGGCCGATTCGACGCTGGGCGCGCGCTACCTGGGGCTCAACCCCTGGGTGCTGGTGGCTTCGCCTGCCTACTTGGCGCAGCGCGGCACGCCGGCCACGCCGGAAGACCTGGCTCGGCACGATGCGCTGATCTATAGCACCGTACAGGGCGATGCGCGCTGGCATTTCAGCAATGGCACGGGCGTGGCGCATGCGGTGCCGGTGGCGGGCCCGCTGCGCTCCAACAACCTCTCGGCCCTGCTGGCGGCCGCGCGTGGCGGCCTGGGCATCGCGGCGCTACCGACCTACGTGGCGCATGGCTCGCTGGCAAGCGTTGCCGTCGTGCCGCTGCTGCCCGGCTGGACCCTGCCGCCGCAGGAGATCCATGCCGTCTACCCCTCGCCGCGCATGGTGCCGGCCAAGGTGGTGAGCTTCATCGAATGGCTGCAACTGCAGATGGGCGAGCGCTGGTGGGAGATACAAAGCGGCGATCAGGCACCTTGAAAAGAAGCTACCCTTGCAGTCCCTTCACCGATTTGCTGCGGGCATACCACCGCCGTTTCCTGACCATGCGTGAGACCATCCAGACCCTCGAACCTTCCATGATCCGCGAGGTCGCCAATGCCGGCCTGGGGCGCGACGATGTACTGGCCTTCTGGTTCGGCGAGAGCGACGAGGTCACGCCCGAGGTGGTGCGCAATGCCGCCATCGCATCCCTGCAGCGCGGCGAGACCTTCTACAGCCACAACCTGGGCCTGCCTGCGCTGCGCGAGGCGGTGGCGCGCTACACCAGCGCCCTGCACCCGGCGGTGGACGCGGGCCGCATCGCGATCACCTCGGGCGGCGTGAGCGCGCTGATGCTGGCCGTGCAGACCCTGGTGGATGCGGGCGACGAGGTGGTGGTGGTCACGCCGGTGTGGCCCAACCTGGTGGCGCAGCCGGTGATCCTGGGCGCGCGCGTGCGCACCCTGCCGCTGACTCCCGCCGACGGGCAGTGGACGCTGGACCTGGATGCCCTGTGCCGGGCCGTGACCGCCCAGACCCGGCTGCTCATCCTCAACGCCCCCAACAACCCCACGGGCTGGACGCTCACGCGCGCGGAGCAGCAGCGCATCCTGGACCACTGCCGCAGCACGGGCACCTGGATCCTGGCCGACGAGGTCTACGAGCGCCTGTACTACGAACCCACCGAGAACCGCTGCGCGCCGAGCTTCCTGGACATTGCCAGCGCCGACGACCGGCTGGTGGTGGCGCACAGTTTTTCCAAGAGCTTCCTCATGACCGGCTGGCGTCTGGGCTGGCTGGTGCTGCCGCCCGCGCTGGTGGACGGCATTGCCAAAGTCATCGAGTTCAACACCTCGTGCGCCAGCGTGTTCACCCAGCGCGCCGGCCTGGCCGCGCTGGAGCACAGTGCAGAGATCACGCCGCGCGTGGTGGCCCACCTGCAGACCTGCCGCGACACCCTGGTGCCGCTGCTGGCCCAGGTGCCGGGCGTGAAGGTGGCGGCGGCGCGCGGCGGCATGTACGCCTTCTTCCAGATCGAGGGGGTCACCGATTCACTCGCATTGGCCAAGCGCCTGGTGACCGAGGCCGGCCTGGGCCTGGCGCCGGGCAATGCCTTCGGCGCCGAGGCGCAGGGCTGGCTGCGCTGGTGCTTTGCCTCCCAGGACCCGGCGCGCCTGGTCGAGGGCGTGCGCCGCCTGCGCACCTGGTTGGAGGCCAACCCGGTGCGCTGATCCCGGCTACTGGGCGTCAGCCTGTTGGGACGGATGCGCCTGCTGGAAGGCCGGCAGCGCCTGGCAGCGCCCGTCGATGGCCACGAGCGTGGGGTAGGGCGACAGGTCCACCTCGAAGCGGCGTGCATTGAAGATCTGCGGCACCAGGCAGCAGTCCGCCAGGGTGGGCGTGTCGCCAAAGCAGAACGGCCCGGCGCCGCTGCCGGGGGTTGTGAGTTCGGTCTCCAGCGCCGCAAAGCCTTCGGCGATCCAGTGCTTGATCCAGTCGTTCTTGGCGGCATCGGCCACGCCCAGGGTACCGCTCAGGTACTTGAGCACGCGCAGGTTGTTGAGCGGGTGGATCTCGCAGGCGACCACCAGCGCAAGCTGGCGCACGCGCGCGCGGTCGGCCGCCGCAGCGGGCAGCAGGGGTGTGCCGGGGTACTGCTCTTCCAGGTATTCGAGGATGGCCAGCGACTGGCTCACGCGCATGCCGTCCTCGCCGAACACCGGAACCAGGCCCTGTGGGTTGATGGCCTTGTACTCGGGCTTCAGGTGCTCGCCCCCGTCGCGCACCAGGTGCACGGGGATCTGGGTGGCCGTGAGGCCCTTGAGGTTGAGCGCGATGCGCACCCGGTAGGCGGCCGAGCTGCGGAAGTAGGTGTAGAGAATGCGGTCCATGGCAGAGATGATAGTGCGCGGCTTTCAGCCCAGGGCCAGGTAAACCCGTCCAGCTTCGATGCGCACGGGGTAGGTGCGCACTGCATCGGTCACGGGCTGGCAGGTGGGCGCGCCGCTGCGCACGTCGAACTTGCCCTGGTGCAGCGGGCACTCGATCTCGTGGCCGTCCAGGAAGCCATCGCACAAGCGCGCATGGCCGTGGGTGCACAGGTTGTCGGTGGCGTAGACCGTGCCCTCCACGCCGTAGAGCGCGATGTCGCGCCCGTCGACGGCCAGGGCTATCACGTCGTCCTGCGGCACATCGTCGAACGCGGCCGCATCGGTCCATTGCAGGGTGGTGGTGTCGGTCATGCTGGAACTCTCTAGATGGGGTAGATGATCGAGTTGGGGATCATTTCGCTGTCGTAGACAACGAGCTTCTTCGCAAACTTCAGGCCTTCGGGCGTGCGCACCACCTCGTCGATGTAGCGCCCGGTGTTGAACACCGTGGACACCTGCGAGAGCTTGGTGCGCAGCACGGCGTAGTTGGCCTCGCAGTGGATGCGCTCGCCGTCGAGAGTCCGCACCACCGGCGCGCCGATGATGTGGCGCTGGTAGTAGGGGTCGTGGAACAGGGTTTCCTTGATGCCGTAGACCCGGTCCCGCAGCATGCCCTTGCTCTCGAAAGACAGCGTGGCCAGCGGAAAGCCACGCTCATGGTTCTCGCGCGGCTGCAGGCGGTAGCTGCAGTCGTCGGTGAAGAAGCCGGGCCACAGGTCCCAGTCGCCCGAGTCGACGGCGCTCGCGTAGTCGGCATAGAGCTGGGTCAGGGCGTAGTAGGTGGTGAAGTCCATCTCAGTCCTCCATCACTTCACGCCAATACTGGTACATGCCGCGGATCAGCGTCTCGGTCACCATGTGGTCGGTGTCGCCCACCTCGCGCCCGCCCAGTTCGGCCAGCGCACGGTGAAAAGGCTTTTGCTCGAAGCCCTGCTGCGAGAACTCGATCACCTCGCCATCGTCGGCCGAGACGAAACCCGCCGGGCCGAACAGGTTGGCCTGGCGCAGCCGGCGCTGGGTCATCTCCTCGGTGTCGTCCGCGAAGCCGAAGTGCGTCCAGACGAAGTCGAAGGCCCCATGGCCTGCGGGCTGGATGTGGCGCGTGGAGACGCTGTTGACCTGCTGCTGCAGGATCACGCTCGGGAACAAGGTCATCATCACCGCCGTGGGCCCGCCCCACCAGGGCTCGGGCACGATGTCGAGGAAGCGCGGGTCTTCGAGTTGCATGCTTTCCTTGAAGCTCGACACCTGCGTGACCTGGCCGGCCTTGCCGGCCTGGCCGCGCGTCGAGACCATGGCCGCGTGGCGGTGGCGCGCGTCCATCCTGAGCTCGCTCTTGTTGTCCGCGCGCCAGAGCCCGAAGGTCACGAACCAGGTGTGCAGCAGCCCGGGGTGGTAAGGGTCCTTGATGTTCTCCTGCATCAGCTTCCAGTTGCCGGGGATGCGCTGGCGGCTGTAGCCCAGCAGGGTGAGCTGGCGGCCGTTGAACAGGCGGTCGAAGTAGGCCAGGATCTCGGGGCCGAGGAAATCCTCGAACGGTTCCACGGAGTGGTCGAACGATGCGAACACCACACCGCCGCGCGTGGCCACCTTGAGCCGGTTGAGCCCGTGGTCGGCGGGGTTGAAGTCGGCCGGCATGCCGCCGTGGACCTTGCCGTCCTGCTTCACACCGCGGCGGAACGGTACGCCCTGCAGCTCGCCCTTCAAGGAGTAGTTCCACTGGTGGTAGGGGCAGACCAGCTCCTTGCGGTTGCCCGAGCGCTCGCGGCAGAACTGCATGCCGCGGTGGGCGCAGACGTTCTCGATCACGTTGATGCCGCCCTCGGCATCGCGCACCATGACGACAGAGCGTTCGCCGATCGCCGTGCGCTTGAAGTCGCCCGCGTTGGGGATCTCGGCCTCGAGGCCCACGTAGCACCAGTGCTTCTGGTAGAAGAAGCGTTCGAGCTCCTTGCGGTGCAGCTCCTCGTCGGTATAGACCTTGAAGGGCACGCGGCTGGTGCCCGGGCCCTCCCACCGTGCCTGCGCCGGGAAGATGGTGGCGGGTTCGTGGTTCATGCCTGTCTCCTTGCTTGTTTGTTTCTTATGGGGGTCGCGGGGCAGTGTCAGAGCCGCTCTTCGCGCCACAGGCCCAGGGCCTTCTGCACGGGGCGGTCCGAGTACGAGAAGAGCACGGTGTCGGCCCGCGCGCGCAGCGCCAGCGTGTGCCAGGATGGCACCACGAACACATCACGCTCCTCGAAGGGGTGGACCTGGCCCTCGATCTCGGCCTCGCCCCCGCCCTCCAGGCACACATACACCGTGCCATCGGTGCAGCGGCAGGGCCGGGTGACAAAGCCGGCCGGCAGCCTCTGGGCGAAGGTGCCCAGGGTGGGCATGGGCGATGCGCCCGTGGCCGGGTTCACGAAGCGCTGCTTGAAGCCCCGATGCGCATCGGGCGTGCCATGGGACAGGGCGAGCAGCGCCGCCCGCGTCTGCGCGTAGGGGTAGATGAACAGGCGGGTCGGATCGCCGGGCTGTGGCGCTGCCTCGTCCACGGGCAGCATGTTGGCGCCGTAGCGCGCCAGGGCGTCGCCCTCGGGCCGCTCCACGCCCTGCGACCGCGCAAGGGACTTTTCGGCAAAGCCCGCATCCAGGAAGCGCACCAGCGGAATATCGAGACCATCGAGCCAGACCACGGGCTCGCTGCCCAGGTTGCCATGGTCATGCCAGGTCCAGGCCGGGGTGATGATGAAGTCGCCGCGGTGCATGGTCACGCGCTCGCCGTTCACTGCCGTGTAGGCGCCTTCACCGTCGAGCACCAGGCGCAGGGCAGACTGGGTGTGGCGGTGCGCGGGCGCCACCTCGCCCGGCAGGATGAGCTGCAGCCCCGCATACAGCGACTGCGTGATGCACGACTGCCCGCGCAGGCCCGGGTTCTCCAGGATCAGCACGCGGCGCTCGGCCTCTTCGGCGCTGATCAGCCGGCCCGCCTCCATCACCTGGTCGCGCACCGCTGCGTAGGACCAGCGGTGCGGTACGGCGGGCGAGCGCGGCCGGGGCGGCACCAGCGCGCCCAGCACCTCCCACAGCGGGGTCATGCTGTCGCCACCGATGCGCTCGTAGTAGGCCTTGCGGGCGGCCAGGGTCTCTGCGGAATGGGTGCGGGGCGGTTCCATGGGGCTTCCTTGTGCGTTCAGGTGCCACTGGCGTAGAAGGCGTCGGCATACACGTGCTCGGGCAGCACGCCCAGGCGGCGCACCAGCAGCGCGGTGGCCTCCACCATCGGTGGTGCGCCGCACAGGTAGGCGCGAAAGCCGGCCAGTCTCGGCCAGTCCTTGGCGATGGCCTCGGTGACCAGGCCCGTGCGGCAACCCGGCACGCGTCCCGAGGCCAGCACGGTGTGCACCGTGAGGGCAGGGTGCTCGCGCTGCAGCGCGGCCAGCCAGTCCATGCCGTAGACATCGCGCTCCGAGCGCACGCCGAAGTACAGGTGCACCGGGTTGCGCATGCCGGCCGCGAGCGCACCGCGCACGATGGACAAAATGGGCGCCAGGCCCGTGCCGCCCGCCACGCAGAGCATGGGCCCGTCGTGCCGGCGCCGCAGGTAGGCGGAGCCCAGTGGGCCGCTCACGCGCACCGCGTCACCCACCTTCAGCTCCCGGGCGATGTAGCCCGTCACGCGCCCCTCGGGCACCAGCCGCACGTGGAACTCCAGCCCGCCATCACCGGCCAGGCCCGCCATCGAGTAGGGGCGCACATGCGCGGGCGTGAACTGCAGCTGCGCGTACTGGCCCGGCGAGAAATCGAGCGGCTTGGCTGGCAGCAGCCGCAGGCGCTTGATGTCGTGGGTGGCATCCTCGATGGCGAGCACGGTGGCCTTGAGCGTGCGCGCGGTGTGCACCACCACCTCGTCGGGCTCGGCGATCTCTACCGTGCAGGGCTCGGTCACGAAGGTCTGACAGGCCAGCACATAGCCGGCATCGCCATCGGTGGCAGCGCCCAGGGGGCGCTGGGCCTCGCGGCCCGATTCAAGCACCTCGCCTTGCACCACCTTGCAGCGGCAGGTGCCGCAGCGCCCTGCCATGCAGCTGTACGACACGGGCACGTCGTTCGCGCGCAGGGCCTCCAGCAGATTCACGCCGGCCGTGGCGTGCAGGGTGCGCCCCAGCGGGCGGACGTGGATTTCCATCGTGCGTTGTCTCTTCTTCGTTCTGGATCGCGGTGCTCCCTGCGGGAGTCATGGCCGCGATGATCCGGGCCCCTTGAAAATCAGTCAACGCAATGGGGTGAATGTTGAATATCATTGAAATCAATATTCATCGGGGCAGGCCATGGAGCTCAAGGACATCGATCTCAATTTGCTGGTGGTCTTCAACCAGCTGCTGGCCGAGCGCAAGGTCTCCAAGGTGGCCGAGAACCTGGGCCTGGGCCAGCCGGCGGTGAGCAATGCCCTGGCGCGCCTGCGCCGGCTGTTCGATGACGAGCTGTTCCTGCGCACCGCCAACGGCATGCAGCCCACGCCGCTCGCCGAGCAGCTGGCCGAGTCGGTGGGCTATGCGCTGGGCATGATCCATGGCGCGGTGAATGCGCGCAACGCCTTCGATCCCGCCAGCAGCCAGCGCAGCTTCACGGTGGGCATGACCGACATCGGGGAGATCTATTTCCTGCCGCAGCTCATGCAGCGCATCGGCGAGCTGGCGCCGAGCGTGGCCATCAGCACCGTGCGCAACACCGCGGTCAACCTCAAGGACGCGATGGAGGCCGGCCAGGTGGACCTGGCCATCGGCCTCCTGCCGCAGCTCAAGGCCGGCTTCTTCCAGCGCCGGCTGTTCGAGCAGGACTACGTGGTGCTGCTGCGCCAGGGCCACCGGCTCGCGCAGCGCCGGCAGTTGCGTGCGGTGGACTTCTTTGCGGCCGAGCATGTGGCCGTCGTCTCGGCCGGCACCGGCCACGGCCAGGTCGACGAGATCCTGGACAAGCATTCCCCCGAGCGGCGCGTGAAGCTCAAGGTGCCGCACTTCGTGGCCATCGGCCACATCCTGCAGTCCACCGACCTCATCGCCACCGTGCCCGAGCGCCTGGCCGGGCGCATGGTGGAGCCCTTCGGCCTGGTGGCGCGCCCGCACCCGGTCAAGCTGCCGCGCATCGCCATCAACCTGTTCTGGCACGCCAAGTACCACAAGGACCCTGCGAACCAGTGGCTGCGCACCCTGGTCTTCGACCTGCACTCGGACTATGCGGGCCGAGCGCAGGGGGCGGCGCTTCAGTAGCGGTCGTCCTCGTCGCTGCCATTGCCCCAGGTGCCGACATTGGCCGACTTGAGCAGCGGCGAGGCCTGGCCCGCCATGGCCAGCTCGTCCGCCGCGGCCATGAGCTCGGGGCCGAAGCGGGCCATGCTCTTGGCCGTGAGCCGAGCCGAGGGGCCGGCGATGACCAGCACGCCCGTGGTGGGCTCGCCCTTGCGGCGCACGGGGGCTGCCATGGAACTCATGCCGGGCGCATAACCATCCTGGATCAGGCTGTAGCCGCGTTTGGCATGCGCGCGCAAGGCCGTCTGCAGCGCCTTGAGCGTGGTGGGCGCGTTGGGCCCGAACTGGCGCGGGCTGCCCAGGCCCTGTTTGGACACGCGTGCGGCGGCCTCGTCTTCGGGCAGGGTCATGAGCCAGGCATGGCCTGCGGCGCTGCACGACAGGCGCAGGTCGATGCCCATGTCCGGGTCGTACAGCAGGCCCGACTTGGCGCCCTGGGCCTTGGCCACCAGGGTCAGCCGCTCGCCGTCGACGATGGCCAGGCGCACGAGTTCCTCGGTGGTGCGCGCGAGCCGGTCGATCACGGGCTGGGCGATGTCCACCACGCCCGAGCGGCTCAAAAAGCTCAGCCCCATCGAGGCCATCTTGGTGGTGAGCGCGTAGTCGCCCTTGTGCGGCATCTGGCGCACGTAGCCATAGCCGATGAGCTCGTGCAGCGTGCGGTGGCAACCGCTGCGCAGCATGTTGAGCTCGGTGGAGATGCGCGCCAGCGCCACGCCATCGGGGTGCGCGACCAGGTATTCCAGGATGGCCAGGGATTTTTCGAGCGCTCCGCTCATGGGGTCTCCTTCGGGTGGATGGCCACGATCATACGCAGTCTTTCAGAATTTGAATGAGTTGTAAATGTTGAATGACGTTCAGAAAATGCGAATACCATGCGCCGTCGCACCGCGAAGAACGCCCCGTTGAAGGCGCGCCGCAGCGATCACCTCCCAAGACAGAAAGGAAGAGACAAGCATGACCACATCGAACCTGCGCCGTGCGGCGCTGGCCGCCATCGGCGCCCTGGCCCTTGCCTGCACCGCACCCTCGGCGCTGGCCCAGGACATCAAGGAGCGCAACCTCAAGTTCGCCTTCAGCCTGGCCAAGGACCATCCGCTCGGGCAGGGCGCGCAGAAGTTCGCCGACCTGGTTGCGCAAAAGAGTGGCGGCAAGATCAAGGTCACGCTGTTCGCCAACGCCGTGCTCGGCAGCGACACACAGAACCTGTCGGCCGTGCGCGGCGGCACGCTGGACTTCGCCTCCATGGCCACGGGCCTGCTCGCGGGCATCGACAAGCAGTTCATGGTGTTCGACTTCCCCTTCCTGTTCGACAGCCCGCAGGAGGCCTATGGCCTGGCCGATGGCCCGGTGGGCACCCGGCTGCAGGCGGGCCTGGCGGCGCACGGCATCGTCGGCATGGGCATCTGGGACCTGGGCTTTCGCAACATGACCAACAGCAAGCGCCCCATCGCACGGCACGAAGACCTGCAGGGCCTCAAGCTGCGCGTGATCGCCTCGCCGATCTACCTGGACATGTTCAACACCCTGGGCGCCAACCCCGTGCCCATGACCTTCGGCGAGGTCTACGGCGCGCTGGAGTCCAAGGCCATCGACGGCCAGGACAACCCGGTGGGCGTGATCGAGTCGGCCAAGTTCGCCGAGGTGCAAAAGTACCTCTCGCTCACGCGCCACGTCTATACCGGCATGCCCGTGCTCATGAGCAAGAAGACCTGGGACGGCATGTCCGAGGCCGAGCGCAAGCTCATCACCGACGCCGCCAACGAGGCGAAACAGGAGGAGCGGCGCATCGCCCAGGCCAAGGAGACCGAATCCATCGCCAACCTGCGCAAGACCATGCAGGTCAACGACGTGGCGCCGGCCGAGCTGGCGCGCCTGCGCCAGAAGGTGCAGCCCGTGGTCGACAAGTTCGCCAAGGAAGTTGGCGAGCCGCTGATGACCCAGGTCAACGCCGAGCTCGCGCGCATGCGCGGCGCCGGCAACAAGTGAGGGCCGGCCATGGCACTGTTGGGGCAGGCCGCCCTGGCCATGTGGTGGGACATCGCGCCTGCCCACCGCGCCGAGTTCGAGGACTGGCACACGCATGAACACTTCCCTGAGCGCATGGGCATCCCTGGCTTCCACCGGGGCTCGCGCTGGTCCGCGGTGGATGGCGGCGAGGGTTTTTTTGTGCTGTACGAGCTGGCGGCGTACGAGACCTTGTTCTGTGATGCCTACCTGGAGCGCCTGAACGCGCCCTCGCCCTGGTCCACGCAGATGATGCCGCACCACCGCCACATGGTGCGCAGCCAGTGCCGCGTGCTGGAAAGCCGCGGCGGCGCGCTGTCACGGCATGCGTTCACGCTGCGGCTGTCGCCGGCCGAAGGTGCTGCGGATCGCCTGCGCGGCCATCTGGGTGGGCTCGCGGGGTTGCTGGTGTCGCGCCCCGGCACCACTGCGGGCCACCTGCTGCGGAACCAGACCCCGCAGATCGCTGCCACCACCGAGCAGCAGATCCGCGGCGGCCCCGATCCGGCAGCCGACTGGGTCTTCATCGCCTGCGGGTATGACCGGGCGGCGCTGCAAGCGCTGGCAGGCACTGAACTGTCGGAGGCTGCGCTGGCGGCTGCCGGCGCGCAGGCCGGCGCGCTGCGCGGCCTCTACGCGCTGTCGCACTCCAACACGGCGCAGGACCTCGGTTAGCGGCCCTGCAGCGCGCGGCGGTCAAACGATGCGCAGCTTCAAGTTGGGAAAGCGGTCGATGTGGATCTCGATCTCGTCGCCCTTGACCACCGGGCCCACGTTCTCGGGCGTGCCCGAGTAGATGATGTCGCCGGGCTTGAGCTCGAAGGCGCGTGACAGGCGGCTGATCTGCTCGGCCACCGACCAGATCATGTGCTGCAGCGTGGCGCTTTGCTTGGTGGTGCCGTTGACCTTGAGCCAGATGTCGCCATCCTTGATGTGGCCGACCTGGCTCACCGGGTAGAGCGGGCCCACAGGTGCGGACTGGTCGAAGGCCTTGCCGATTTCCCAAGGCTTCTTCTGGTCACCCATCTCGCGCTGCAGGTCGCGGCGTGTCATGTCCAGGCCCAGCGAATAGCCGAACACGTGGTCCAGTGCCTTCTCGACCGGGATGTCGCGCCCGCCTTTCGAGAGGGCCACGACCAGCTCCACCTCGTAGTGGTAGTTCTTGGTCAGCGTGGGGTAGGCATGGTCGGCCACCACGCCGGGCTGCACGAACTGGATCGCGTCGGCCGGCTTCTGGAAGAAGAAGGGTGGTTCGCGTGTCGGGTCCGAGCCCATCTCGCGCGCATGGGCCGCGTAGTTGCGGCCGATGCAGTACACGCGGCGCACGGGGAACACCTGGTCGCTGCCCACGATGGGAATGGTGGTCTGCGGCAGGTCGAAGGGGGTGGCGGCCGCTTTGCTGGCGCCTGCGGGCAGGGCGCAGCCGGCGACCGCGCCGGTGGCGAGGAGGGCGGAGTGGGTCAAGATGTTGCGTCGGGGTTGGTCCATGGGCTTTGTCTCCTGGTGGCTGTTGTCGTGTGCACAGCGATTGTTGGTGCCTGCGACCGCCGCAACTTGCACGCAGCTACGCCGAAACTGGACACAGCCACACACCACTGTGAGGCAGCTACCATTGGCGCATGCCCGCGCCGCCCCGACCGAACGCCCATGCCCGCCTGTACGGCATGCAGGAGCGCGCCGAGCACCTGGACTTCGACATCCGCTTCCAGGGCGCGCGCGACGTGCTCAGCCGCCCTCACCGGCACGAGTATTTCCAGATCCAGGTGAGCCTGGAAGGCGGCGACCGGCAGGTGGTGGGCACGGCCACACGGCCCTTCGGCGCGGGCACGCTGAGCTTCGTGCTGCCCTACCGCATGCACGTGGTGCCGCACCCCGTGGGCGCGCGCTACGCCATCATCAATTTCGACCAGCGCTTTCTCTGGCCCGAGCTCGACGTACCCGCGCTGGACCTGGAGGACGTGGGTATGGCCCAGCACCCGGAGCTCGCGCCCTTCCTGTTCCAGGAGCAGCTGGATTTCGTGTTCGGCCCCGAGGACTTCGCGCAGATCCGCCAATGGCTTGATGCCCTGGTGGCGCACAACCAGCCGCGCACCTTGGGCTCGGCGGCCAGCATCCGCGGCACCCTGCTGCAGCTGCTGGGCCTGGCCTGCACGCGCTTTGCCGCCGACCTGCACGCCCAGGCCGCGCGCCACCACCGGCAGGGTGGCGTGCACCACGATGCGCTGCAGCGCGCGCTGCGCCACCTGCGCGAGCATTCGCACGAGGACCTTTCGCTCACCGACACGGCCACGGCCGTGGCGCTGTCGCCCAATTACCTCGCGCACCTGCTCAAGAAGCAGACCGGGCGCACCTTCACCGAGCTGCTCACCGAGCGGCGCCTGGAGCATGCGCGCGAGCTGCTGGCCGGCTCCGACACGCTGATCCGCGAGATCGCGCACCAGAGCGGATTCCATGACGAGGCCTATTTCAGCCGCCGCTTCCGGCAGGACGTGGGCTTGACCCCGCGCCAGTTCCGTCAGCAGGCCCGCAGCCGGGGGTGAGCCTCAGGCGGGCAGGGTGTGGCCCGTGCGTTCGCCCAGGGTCTGCAGCTCGGCGCGCAAACCCGCAGGCAGTGGAATGCCATCACGGCTGCGCTGCTGCTCACACATGGCCTGGCGCTGGCCCGGGTAGCGCGCGCCCGGGCCGCCGGCCGACAGGTAGGTCTGCAGCCAGGCGGACACGCTGGCATCGAAGGTCTCGCGCCCGGTGGTCAGCGCCGGGTTGACCACCAGGGCGAAGGCGCTGGCATTCGCCGCGGACCCTGCCGTGCCGGTGGCCGCATCCGGCGCCGACGCGATACCGCCCATGCTCGCTGCCAGGCACTCCACCAGCATGGCCAGGCCCAGGCCCTTGTGGCCGGCAATCGGCTGCATGGCGCCTTGCAGCGCCCGCACCGGGTCGCCGGTGGGCTGGCCGTCGGGCCCCAGGGCCCATTCGCAAGGGATGGCCGCCTGGCCCTCGCGCACGGCCTGGGCCACATGGCCGCGCGCCACCACGCTGTTGGCCATGTCGAACACCAGGGGCGCACGGCCAGAAACCGGAAGGGCAAACGCCAGGGGGTTGTTGCCGATCACCGGGCCGCTGGCGCCTGGCAGGGCCATCACCGGTGGCGTGCGCTGGCACAGGAAGGCGAAGAAGCCTTGCTCTGCCGCAGCCGCCACATACACGGCCAGGGCCCCCAGGTGCCCCGTGGCGCGCACATGGCAGGCCACCAGCGGCTGCTGGCGCGCCCGCGCCATGGCTTGCTCGAAGGCATGCCAGGCCACCACCTGGCCCAGGCCGCCCTGGCCATCGCAGCGCAGCCAGCCGGTGCCCGCCTCTTCGGTGCGGGGGCTGGCGTGTGCGTTCACCTCGCCGCTGGCCAGTCGGTCCACATAGCCGGGCAGGCGCGCGATGCCATGGGTGTCGATGCCGCGCAGGCTGGTGCGCACCAGCAGCCGCGCGGTGAGTGCCGCGTCGGCGCTGCCCACGCCCTGGGTGGCCAGCACTGCGCTGGCCCAGTCCTGCAAGGCAGTTGCATCCGCCGCACTCATTCCACGGTCACACCGGCTTTCTTCACCAGCCGCGCATAGCGCTCCTGCTCGGTCTTGAAGAACTGCAGCGAGGCTTCGGGCGACATGGGGTTGATGATGTTCTCCTGCTTGGCCATGGCATCCCGGGTCTCGGGCATGGCGAAAGCGGCCACCACGGCGGCATGCAGGCGCTTGACCTCGGCGGGCGGCAGCTTGGCCGGGCCGACCACGGCGAACCAGCCGGCCACGTCCACGTCCGGGAAACCCTGCTCGGCAATGGTCGGCAGGTCGGGCAGCGAGGCCACGCGCTGCTTGCCCATGATGCCGATGGCGCGCAGCGCGCCGCTCTTGAGCTGGCCCTGCACGGCGGGCAGCGCCACCGCGCCGATCTCGACCTGGCCGCTCATCAAATCCGTGACCATGGGGCCCACACCCTTGTAGGGGATGTGGCGCACATCCACGCCCGCGGCCTCCATGAACATGGCGCCCGCCAGGTGGATGATGGTGCCGTTGCCCGAAGAGGCGTAGTTGTAGCCATCGGGCTTGGCCTTGAGCAGGGCCTGCAGCTCCTTGGCGTTCTTCGCCGGGATTTTGGGGTTGACCACCAGCACGAAGGGCGTGGCACCGACCACCGAGATCGGCGTGATGTCGCCCACGGCATCGAACGGCATCTTCTTGAACACGCTGGGGTTGACCACGTGGTTGTTGGACACCACGCCCAGCGTCAGCCCGTCGGCTGGCGCGCGCACGATCACCGAGGCGCCGGTGATGCCGCCGGCGCCGGGCAGGTTCTCGATGGCCACAGGCTGGCCGTTCAGCGCCTTGATCAGCTGCGGCGCGGCCGCGCGCATGATGGTGTCCACCCCCGAGCCGGCGCCCACGGGCAGCACCATGCGGATGGGCTTGTCATTGGCGCGCACCGATACGGCAGCGCCGCACAGGGCCAGGCCGGCCAGCCAGAGGGCGGCGCGGCGGTGCGGTTGGAAGGACGGGGTAGAGGTCGTGGCTTTCATGGTGCTTGTCTCCTGTGGTTCTTGTCGATTGCGAAGGGGTCAGGCCGGAACCCGGCTGGGCAGGCCGGCGAGGATTTCCTCGGTGTGCTCGCCCACCCGCGGCAGCGGGCGGCGAACGCCGGGGCGGCGCCCGTCCATGCGCAGGGGCAGCAGCACCACGTCGGTGGTGCCGCCGTCCTCGGTCTGCATGGGTACCAGGCCGCCGCTGGCCTTGAGGTGCGGGTCGTCCATCAGCTGGTCCGGGCGCACGATGGGCGCGTAGGGAATGCCGGCGGCTTCCAGCCGGGGGGCCAGGTCCTGCACGCGGTGGTGCTGCAGGATGGCGCCGAGCTTTTGCAGCAGGGCCGGGCGCACGCCCACGCGCAGGGTGTTGGTGGCCAGGGCCGGGTCGGCTGCGAGCTCGGGCGCCTCGATCACGCGGCACAGCGTGAGGAACTGCTTGTCGCTGACCGCGCCGATGAACAGTTGCTCGCCGTCGGCCAGCGTGAACACGTCGTACACGCTCCAGGCCGACACGCGCGAGGGCATGGGCGGTGGCGCCTCGCCCGTCATGGCGAACTGCTGCATGTGCTGGGACGACAGGAACACGCAGTTCTCGAACAGCGCGCTCTGGATCTCCTGGCCGCGGCCGGTGAACTCGCGCTCGCGCAGCGCGGCCAGCACGCCGATGGCGCCGAACATGCCGCCCATGATGTCGTTGACCGAGGTGCCCGCGCGCAGCGGCCGGCCCACGGGCCCCGTCATGTACGACAAGCCGCCCATCATCTGCACCACCTCGTCCAGCGCCAGCCGGTTCTCGTAGGGGCCGGGCATGAAGCCCTTGTGCGTCACGTAGATCAGGCGCGGAAAGCGCTGCGACAGCGTCTCGTAGTCGAGCCCGAAGCCGGCCATCAGCCCGGGGCGGAAGTTCTCCAGCACCACGTCGCACTCTCCGGCCAGTTCGGCCGCGGTGGCGCGGCCGTCCTCGGTGGCGATGTCGATCACCACGCTCTTCTTGTTGCGGTTGAAGGAGCGGAAGAATCCGATCCCCAGGCCCGGCAGCTCGCGCGTCTTGTCGCCGCCGGGCGGCTCGACCTTGATGACCTCGGCCCCCAGGTCGGCCAGCACCATGCCGCAGGTGGGGCCCATGACCATGTGGGTGAATTCGAGGACGCGGACGCCCGTGAGGGGCAGGCGGGGTTCGGGGGTGGGGCTCATGGCAGGTTCCTTGGGCTGTGCAATTCAGGCAGCAATCGCTGCCTGGGGAAAGGTCTTGGGCAGGCCCGCGCGCCACAGGGTGCCGTGCAGCGTCTCGCCGGCCAGCCACCCGGCCACCTGGCTGCGCAGGTCCAGCAACCGGGCGATGTCGATGCCGGTGGCAACGCCCATGCTGCCGAGCAGGTAGGCCAGGTCCTCGGTCGCCACATTGCCGCTGGCGCCGGGCGCATGCGGGCAGCCGCCGATGCCGGCCAGGCAGGCATCGAAGCGGGCCACGCCCACGTCCAGCGCCGCGGCCACATTGGCCAGGCCGAGGCCGCGCGTGTCGTGGAAGTGCCCGCACCAGAAGCGCTCGCCCGCGATGCGCACGGCGTCCTCGAACAGGTCGCGCACCATGGCCGGGTCGGCGTAGCCCACGGTGTCGGCCAGGCTCACACGGTCGGCACCGGCGTCGAGCAGGGCCTGCATCAGGCGCAGCACCTCGGCCTTGTCCACCGTGCCCTGCAGCGTGCAGCCAAAGGCCGTGCCCACGCCGCCTTCGATCAGCGTGCGCGAGCCCGCGGCATCGCGCGCGGCGCGGATGCGCGCCACCTCGGCCACCACCTCGTCGGGCGTCTTGTGCAGGTTGGCCAGGCTGTGCGCGTGGCTGGCCGACAGGGGCACGATCATCAGGTCGGCACCGCCTGCAATCGCACCCTCGGCGCCGCGCAGGTTGGGCACCAGCACCGAGGCGAACAGCCCCGGCAAGGTCTTGGCGTAAGCCAGCAGCTCGGCCGTGTCGGCCAGCTGCGGCAGCAGGCGCGCGGGCACGAAGGACCCCACCTCGATCTCGCGCTGGCCGGCTGCGTGGGCAGCGCGTATCCATGCGCGCTTGTGCTCGGTGGGCAGGATGGTGGCAATGCTCTGCAGGCCGTCGCGCAGGCCGACTTCGCGGATGACGGCAGTGCGCGGCAGGCGCTCGCTCGTGGGGGGCATGGGGTGTCTCCAGGTCGGGCGCACTGCAATGTGGGCCCTCGGATGGGACTGTAGGCATTCCCGATCCATCGATAAAGCGGTATTCTGGAAGCAATAGCGTTCCCGTTGGGAACGGCAGGAGCACCCCTCCCCATGCGCGACCTGGACCTGACCACCCTGCGGCTGTTCGTCGCCGTCTGCGAGGCGCGCAACATCGCCCGCGCCGCGCAGCAGCACCACATCGTGCCCTCGGCCATCAGCAAGCGCCTGGCGTTGCTGGAGCAGACCGTGGGCAACACCCTGATCGAGCGGCGCCGACGCGGCGTGGTGCCCACGGGGGCCGGCGAGATCCTGCTGGAGCATGCCCGGGCCATGCTGGCAGCGGCCGACCGCGTGGGGCGCGACATGGCGGCCTATGGCAATGGCATCACGGGCCAGGTGCGCATACTGGCCTCGGTGTCGTCGATCGCGGAGTTCCTGCCCGACGACATCGCCGCCTTCCTGCAGGTGCCCGCGCACCGCGACATCCGCATCGACATCGAGGAGGCGGTCAGTAGCGAGCTGGTGCGCAGCCTGCGCGAGGGCGTGGTGCCCGTGGGGGTGTGCTGGGATGCGGCCGACCTGGCCGGGCTGCAGACGCGCAGCTACCGGCGCGACCACCTGGCCATCGTCACCCCGCTGTCGCACCCGCTGGCCCGGCGCCGGCGCTGCGCGTTCGAGGACACGCTGGGCTTCGACCAGGTGGGCCTGCCGGCATCGACGGCCGTGCACACCATGCTGGCGCGGGCCGCGGCCATCATCGGGCGGCCCATCAACTACCGGGCGGTGGTCAGCACCTTCGATGCCTCGATGCGCTGCGTGCGCGCCGGCCTGGGCATCGCCGTGGTGCCGCGCGAGGTGGCCGAACCGGTGGCCGCCAGCCTGGGCATCCGCGTGCTGCCGCTCACGGACGACTGGGCCCAGCGGCGCTTCGCCATCTGCTTCAACGATGAAAAGCGGCTCTCACCGGCCGCGCGCATGCTGGTGGAGCACCTGCACCAGGTGGCCCTGGACGAGGCTCAGGCCGCGGGATAAATGCTGCGCACCCGGCCGAAGAGGCGCACCAGGCCCAGCAGGGCATCGATGTTCGGCGAAGGCTCGCCCACGCGGCGGCCGATCTCCTGCACCGCCGCCACGATGGCGTCGATCTCCAGCGCGCGGCCGGCCTCCGCGTCCTGCAGCATCGAGGTCTTGAACGCGCCGAGCTTGCGCGTCACGGCGTGGCGCTCCTCGGGGCTCTGTGCGATCGGGCAGCCGATGTGTGCGCCGATGCGCCCGGCCTCCTGCATGGCGGCGGTGCAGAAGCCGCGCACCAGCTCGTCGTCGAGCAGGCGGTCCACGGTGGCCCCGGTGATGGCCGAGACCGGGTTCATGGTCATGTTGCCCCACAGCTTGTACCAGATGTCGTAGCGCACATCGGCCGAGTGCGTGGCCTCGAAGCCGGCGTGGTTCAGCAGGTCCGCCAGGCGCTGCACGCGCTCCCTGCGGCCGCCACCGGGCTCGCCGATGACCAGGCCCCGGCCCATGCGGTGCTGCACCAGCCCGGGCTCGGGCGTGGAGGTGGCGGCATGCACGACGCAGCCCACCACGTGGTGCAGAGGGATGGCGCTGGCGATGCGCCCGCCCGGGTCCACGCTGGCCAGCGGCTCGCCGCCCCAGCCCGGCAGGCCCTGGCAGAACCACCAGGGAACGCCGTTCATGGCGGGCAGCACCAGCGTCTCGGGCCCCAGCAGCGGGGCGATGCCCTGCGCCACGCCCGCCAGTGCCGGGCCCTTGACGGCGATGACCACCAGGTCCTGCACGCCCAGGTCCGCCGGCCGGTCCGTGGCGTGCGCTGGCGCCTGCACCAGCCCGTCCGCGGTCTGCAGGCGCCAGCCGTGGTGGTTGAGCGCGGCCAGCGTGGCGCCGCGCGCCACGGCACTCACCTGGGCACCGCCGGCCGCCGCCAGCCTGGTGCCGATGAATCCGCCGATGGCGCCCGCGCCGATGATGCAGACCTTCATGGATGTTGCCTCTGTAGTGGATGAGGCGCGCGAGTCTGCCCGGCTTTGTGGCGCCACACAATCAATCCTTTCTGATCGATTGATTAGCGCAGCTCAACAGTGGCCTACCCCTTGGCCATCTGCGCCAGCATCAGGTCCAGGTTCTGCACGGCCGCACCCGAGGCGCCCTTGCCCAGGTTGTCGAACACCGCGGCCAGCAGCATCTGGCCGTGCTGCTGGTTGGCGAACACGGACAGGCGCAGCTGGTTGCTGCCGTTCAGCGCCTCCGGGTCCAGGTGCTCGGTGGACTCGGCCTCGGCCAGCCCCGTCACCTCCACATGGCGCTGGCCTGCATAGTGCTGCGCCAGGGCCTGGTGGATCTTCTCGGCGCTGGTGCCTGCGGGCAGGCTGCGCAGTTGCAGGGGAATGGTCAGCACGATGCCCTGGCGGAAGGCGCCATAGGCCGGCAGGAAGAAGGGGCGCGCCGACAGGCCGGCGTAGCGCTCGATCTCGGGCGTGTGCTTGTGCGCCAGGCGCAGGCCATAGACCTGGAAGGCGGGCGCCTTTGCTCCTGGGGCCTCGTGCTCCTGCACGCGGGCCCGCCCGCCGCCGGAATAGCCCGACACGGCATGGATCGCCAGGGGGTGGTCCGCGGGCACCAGGCCGGCCTGCACCAGCGGGCGCAGCAGCGCGATGGCGCCCGTGGGGTAACAGCCGGGGTTGGTCACGCGCTTTGCACTGGCGATGCGCTCGGCCTGGCCGGCGTCCATCTCGGGAAAGCCGTAGACCCAGCCGGCATCGGTGCGGTGTGCCGAACTCGCGTCGATCACGCGCACGGCTGGGTTGGTAACCGAGGCGGCAGCCTCGCGCGCCGGGCCGTCGGGCAGGCACAGCACGGCGATGTCGCTGGCGTTGATGGCCTCGGCGCGGCGCGCGGGGTCCTTGCGGTCCTGCTCGGGCAGGGTCAACAGGCGCAGGTCGGTGCGGCCGTGCAGGCGTTCGTGGATCTGCAGGCCGGTGGTGCCCTGGTCGCCATCGATGAAGACGAGGGGTGCGTTGCTGTTCATGCGGGATGCTCCTGGTGCGTGCCAAATGGGGGATGCGCAATCTTCAGGCGCTGCATAGAATTTGAAAAGTTGAATTTCACAAACATATGGATCAGGATTTCTGAACGACATGCGTGAACTGAACCTGGACCGATTGCGCACCCTGGTCACCATCGCCGACCTCGGATCGTTTGCCGAGGCCGCGCGCGTGCTGCACCTGGCGGCCCCCACAGTGAGCCTGCACATGGCCGACCTGGAGGCGCAGGTGGGCGCGCCGCTGCTGCTGCGCAAGCGCGGCGAGGTGCGCGCCACCGGCGTGGGCGAGGCCCTGGTCGAGCGCGCCCGGCGCCTGCTGGCCGATGCCGATGAAACCCTGGCCCTGGTGCAGCGCCAGGTGCAGGGCCTGGCGGGCCGGGTGCGGCTCGGGGCCTCTACCGGCGCCATCGCCCACCTGCTGCCGCAGGCGCTGGAGGTGCTGGGCCGGGAGCACCCGGACATCGACGTGCAGGTGGCGGTGCTGACCTCGCAGGACACCATGGTCCGCCTGGCCGGTGGCACGCTCGATGTGGGCCTGGTGGCGCTGCCCCAGCCCACCGTGCAGGGGGTGCAGGTGGAGCCCTGGCGGCGCGACCCGGTCATGGCCTTCGTGCCCGCCAAGTGGCAGGCGCCGACGCGCGCCACGCCGCACTGGCTGGCGGGCCAGCCGCTGATCCTCAACGACGAAGGCACCAGCCTCTCGCGGCTCACCAGCGAGTGGTTCGCGCTGGCCGGTGAGCAGCCCAGGGCGCGCATCCAGCTCAACTACAACGACGCGATCAAGAGCCTGGTGGCCGCAGGCTATGGCGCCACGCTGCTGCCGCACGAAGCAGCGGGCAGCACGCCGCCCGACCCGCGCATCACCATGCTGGCACTGCGCCCCGCGCTGTGGCGCCCCCTGGGGCTGGCCCACCGTGCCGGCATGTTGGAGAAGGCCACGCAGCATGTGCTGGACGTGCTGAGGCAGCAGCGCCAGGTGTGATCGCCAGGGATGGAGACAGGCAAGAAAAAAGCCCGGGCAATGCACCTGCATCGCCTGGGCTTTTGATCAGAAACCTGGAACAACTGCTCCGGGAACACCCGTTGCAGGCCTCTTCTTTTTTCTCTGCGCCCCATGCGGCCGGGGGCTGCACGAGCGCAGGGATGGGGCCGATCAGGCCGTTGCGTCCTTGAGCTTCTTGAGCGCGCGGGTCTTGATCTTCACGCTGGCGGGCTTGGCGGGGAACCAGCGCTCGGCACCGGTGAACGGGTCCTTGCCGAAGCGCTTCTTCTTGGCCGCCACTTGCTGCAGGCCGATCTTCAGCACGCCAGGCAGCGTGAATTCGCCGGAGCCCTTCTTGTGCACGGAGCCCAGGATGGCGGCTTCGAGCGCTGCCAGCACGGCCTTGGCGGCCTTGGGGTCCACGCCCGACTGCTCGGCCAGGTGGGCCACCAGGGTCGTCTTGTTGAAGGCGGCCTTGATGGGCTTGAGCGCTGCAGGCGTCGCCGCTGCGGCGGGTGCAGCCTTTTTCGCTGCAGGTGCTGCGGCCTTCTTGGCAGCAGGCGCTGCCTTCTTGGCGACAGGTGCCGCGGCCTTCTTGGCCACGGGTGCTGCAGCCTTCTTCGCTGCGGGTGCTGCCTTGGGTGCAGCGGTGGTTTTCTTTGCAGTTGCCATGATGTTGATTCTTTGTTTTCGAGAGTTGCAATGGGCCCCCTCGCATATGCAAGGAGGTGCGCGATTTTAGAAGCACTGCGCGCACGAATGCTATAGGACAAGACCGCAGAACCTCAGCGGCCTTTGCGCAGCGTGATTTTTACAACGCTTGCGCGGCCGCTTTTGCGCCATCACGCCACCAGAAACTCCGAGGGTGGGCGCCCCAGCCGTCTGCGGAACATGGTGGAAAAGGCCCCCGGGCTCTCGTAGCCCAGGTCCAGTGCCACCGTGGTCACGGCGTCGCCGCGCGACAGGCGCGACAGCGCGGCGAGCAGGCAGGCCTGCTGGCGCCACGCGCCGAACGACATGCCGGTCTGCAGGCGAAAGAAGCGGGTGAAGTTGCGCTCGCTCTTGTGCAGCTGCCGCGCCCAGTGGGCAGGCGAGGCATGCACATCGGGCTGGTGCAGGAAGCCCGCGCACAGCGCTGCCAGCGCCGGGTCCTGCGGCATGGGCGCAAACAAGGGCAGGACCGGCGCGCGCTCCAGTTCGTGCAGGACCAGTTGCACCAGGGCGCCGTCGCGCCCGCGCTGCTCGTACTCGGCCGGCAGATCGGCCGAGTCCAGCAGCAACTGGCGCAGCAGTGGCGAGACCTGCAGCACCTCGCACTGGCGGGCCTGCCGTGGCACGGCGCGCGGCTCGATGTACAGGCTGCGCGTGCTCACCCCCACCATGCGCACGCGGTGCGGCTTGCCCGCTGGTATCCACACGCCGCTGCTGGGCGGCACGACCCAGGCGCCATCTCCGGTGCCGACTTCCATGGTGCCCGTGGCGCCGTAGAGAAAATGCGCGCGCCGGTGGCTGTGCGTGTCGAGCAGGGTGCCGGCGGGGTAGTCGGTGGCAATGGCCAGCACTGGCCGGTCCACCGCGTCGACGGTGTGCAGGGGGATGTTGCGCATGGGCCTGGGTGGATGGCTGAAACGCAAACATTATTGACCTGGCGGCGAAAGCCGGCCAAGCCATTCCTGCCTAAGCTGGCACCGTGTTCGCAGCAATGGGAGGATGTGCGCATGGAGTTCTACCTGGTCCTGGCCGTGTTCGGTACCCTGGCCGGTGTCACCACCGTGCTCTTCGGCTTCGGTGGCGGCTTTGTCGTCGTGCCCGTGCTCTACCGCACGCTGGTGCACCTGCACGGGGCGGACAGCGCGGTCGGCCAGTCGGCCATGCAGGTCGCGGTGGCCACCTCCACCTGCGTGATGATCGTTGGTGCAGGGCTGGCCACGCGGCGCCACCACCGCGCCGGCAATGTGGACTGGGCGCAGGTGCGGCCGTTGCTGGTCTTCATCGCCGTGGGCGCGGTGGCGGGGGCGGCTGCCGCCAGCGTGCTGCGCAGCGACTGGGTGCGCTGGGCCTTCGTCGTCTACCTGGCGCTCACCATCCTCGACGGGCTGCTGCGCCCGGGTTTCATCCGGCCGCGCGTGGCCCAGGCCCAGCAGGCGGCCAGGCCGCGGCCCTCGGGTCCGCTCACGGCCTTGCTCGGGCTGGTCATTGGGGCGGTTGCCGCTTTCCTGGGCGTGGGCGGCAGCGTGATGACCGTGCCGCTCATGCGCCGGCGCTGTGCGCCCATGGTGCAGGCCACGGCCGCGGCCAACCCGCTGTCGCTGCCGGTGGCGCTGGCCGGCACCGCCACCTACGTGCTGCTGGCCTGGGACCAGCCCGTGCCGCTGGGCGCCTGGCATGCCGGCTTCGTTGACCTCAGGGCCTTTGCCGTGCTGGTCGTGGGCTCCTGGCTCGGCATCCGCCTGGGTGGGCGCTTCGTAGGTCGCCTGCCCGACGGGCTGCACGCCAAGGTCTACCTGGCGCTGCTCGCGGTGGTGCTGCTGGCCATGCTCATGCGCTGACGACCACGTCCGCGCGCGGCGGTGTCGCGTGCAGGGCGTGCACGTCGTCCTCACGCTGGGCCAGCACCGCGCCCTGGTTGATGTAGCCCTTGTCGGTGATCTCGCCGGCATCCGCGTCGGGCGGCTTGCGCAGCACCAGCGCCCGCGTGGGGCACTGCGAGGAGCCCGCGCCCGCATCGCGCCGGGCCTGCATCACGGCGCGCAGGGCCTGTTCCAGCCGTTCGCTCTCGCCCGCGCCGGCGGCCGATGGGAAGACCAGCATGCCCACCTCATCGCGGTCGTGCCCGGTGAGCACGATGTCCTGCACCAGCGGCGCCAGCTGCGAGACCAGCTCCACGCGCAGCGTGCCCACCGAGACCCAGCTGCCCGTGGACAGCTTGAAGTCCTCGGCCACGCGGCCGTTGAAGACCACCCCGCGCTCGGGCCGCTCTGCATCGGCCAGATAGCCTGCGTCGCCGATGCGGTAGAAGCCGTCTTCGTCGAACGCTGCCGCCGTCTCGCGCGGTGCATGGCGGTAGCCCGGGAACACCGACACGCCCTTGACACGCATCTCCAGCTTGCCGCCATTGGGCACCAGCTTGAGCGTGAGCCCGGGCAGCGGCGCGCCGATGCAGCCCGCGCCCTGCATGCGCCAATGGGCCGTGGTGATGGCGGGGGCGGTCTCGGTCGCGCCCCAGGAGGTGGTGAGCCACAGCGGCTGCGTGGGCCGGGCGCGCGCGGCCACGGCTTCGAGCCTCTGCCAGGTGGAGGGCGCGAGCGCCGCCGCCGCATAGAAGGCCAGGCGCAGGCGCGAGAACACCTCGGCGGCCAGGACCGGGTCGGCCTCCAGCGCGGGCAGCAGCATGTCGAAGCCGCGTGGCACGTTGAACAGCAGGGTGGGCCGCACCTCGCGCAGGTTGCGCACGGTCTTCTCGATCAGGCCGGGTGCGGGCCGGCCCTCGTCGATGTAGAGCGCGCCGCCATGGCACAGCACCATGTTCAGGTTGTGGTTGCCGCCGAAGGTGTGGCTCCAGGGCAGCCAGTCCACCAGCACCGGCTTCTCGTGGTCGAGAAAGCGCCAGGTCTGCGCAATCATCTGCTGGTTGGCGCAGAGCATGCGGTGGGTGTTGATCACCACCTTGGGCCGGCCGGTGGAGCCCGAGGTCAGCAGGTACTTGGCATGGTCGTCGGGCGTGATCGCCTCGAAGGACTGCATCACCGCCGGCGTTTCCCGGCCCGCGAGCAGTTGCGCAAAGCCGAGTGCGCCCGGGACCTCCTGCGCATTGCGGCTGAACACCTGCACCGCGCTGCCGCCGTAACCCGCGAGGGCCGGCGCATAGGCGCGGGCGTCCGACGCATAGACCAGGCAGGGGTCCAGCGCTGCCAGCATGCTGTGCAGGCGTCCGGGGTCGCGCGAGCGCGCATAGGCGCTCGACAGCGAGCACGGCGTGCGGCCGATGTGCATGGCGGCCAGCATCAGCACGGCATGGTCCACCGCGTTGTCCGACAGGATGGCGATGGGCCGGCCCGCGGGCAGGTCCATGTCGAGCAGCGACTGGGCCACCGCCCCCACGGCCTGGCGCAGTTGCGCGTAGCTCAGGTGGCGCCAGTCTGCGCCGCTGTCGTCGCGCTCGGCCAGCGCCAGGGCGTCGGGCGTCTGGCGCGCCCAGCGCTCCAGCCACTCACCCACGCAGCGCGCGTAGGGGCCCAGCGGCTCGGGCGAGTGCAGGGTGAAGGCGCCATCGGCCAAAGGGGTGAGCACCGTGCGGGAGGGTGCCAGTTCGGCGGGGTCGTCGACGAAGTCGGGGTGCATCGTGTGGTCTCTTGTCGTTGTGGGGCTGGACTCAATCCAGGTGTGCCGACGACTGCTTGGCGCGGATCAGGTCCAGCAGCAGGGCATCGCGCGTGCGCGCCAGGTCCTCGGTGCTGCGCTCGCCCAGTTCCTCGGCCACACCTTGCACCACCTGCTGCTTCAAGGCCTCGGTCATCGCGGGCGTGCCCAGGTCCTGCCACCAGCTCTCGATGGGGCCGCCCAGGTGGGCCAGCACGTGGGCCACGCCGCCCGCGCCGCCCGAGAGGTGCAGGTTCATGAACGGGCCCATCAGCGCCCAGCGCAGGCCGGGGCCCTGGGCAATGGCGGTGTCGATGTCGGTCACCGTGGCCACGCCCTCGTTCACCAGGTGAAAGGCCTCGCGCCACAGCGCGGCCTGCAGCCGGTTGGCGATGTGGCCCTTGATCTCGCGGCGCACGTGGATGGGGCGCTTGCCGATGGCGGTGTAGAAGGCCATGGCGCGCGCGATGGCCTCGGGCATGGTCTTTTCCCCGCCGCCCACCTCCACCAGCGGAATCATGTGCGGTGGGTTGAATGGGTGGCCCAGCACCACGCGCCCGGGCCGTGCGCACAGCGCCTGCATGGCTGTGACCGACAGGCCCGAGGAGCTCGACGCCAGGATGGCATGCGCCGGCGCAGAGGCATCGATCTGGTGAAACAGGTCGGCCTTGAAGTCGGCGCGTTCCGGTCCGCTCTCCTGCACGAAGTCGGCCGTGGCCACCGCATCCTCCAGCCGGGCGTGGAAGGCCAGGCGTGACAGGCTGGCGCCCGGCGCCAGCCCCTGGCGTTCCAGCGTGGGCCAGTGCGCGGCCACGGCCTCGTGCAGCCGCGCCTCGGCGCCGGGCGAGGGGTCGGTCGCGTCCACGTCCAGCCCGCGCGCCAGGAAATAGGCGGCCCAGCTGGCGCCGATGACGCCGGTGGCCACCACGGCGACGCGCTCCACGGTCGAATCCATGCGGGGGGCTCCTTTCAGGACTCGGCCGTGAAGCCGATTTTCTTGACCAGAGGGCCCCAGCGGTCGAACTCGGCATGCTGCGAGGCCGCCATTTCCGCCGCTGTGGAGCCTTGGGCGATCAGGCCCACCACGGCCAGGCTGTCGATGACGGCCTTTTCCTTGATCGCTGCGTTGATCGCGGCATTGGCCGCGGCCACCACGGCGGCCGGCGTCTTGGCCGGCGCGTAGAAGCCGAACCATTCCTCGGTGGTCAGCTCGGGAAAGCCCTGTTCGGCAAAGGTCGCGACCTCGGGCGAGAACGGCGATCGCGCTTTGCCCGAGGTGGCCAGCAGCCGCAGCTTGCCGGCCTTGTGGTTGGGGATGAAGTCGCCGCTCGGCGTCACCATCGCCGCGATCTGGCCGCCCACCACGTCGGTCACTCCAGGCACCGAGCCGCGGTAGGGCACGTGCTTGAGGTCCACTCCGTTGTTGATGCCCAGCAGTGCGCCGATGAAGTGCGGCGTGGAGCCCGCCGCGGGCGAGCCGTAGTTGGCCTGGCCCGGGTTGGCCTTGGCCCAGGCCAGGAAGTCCTTCACCGTCTTCACCGAGGCCGGCACCAGCGGTCCCACGGCCAGGCCATGGTGCATGATGGCCGCGATGGACACGGGCACAAAGTCCTTGACCGGGTCGTAGCTGAGCTTGCTGTAGATGTGCGGATAGATCGAGGTGCACGAGAACGGCGAGAGCGTGAGCACGCTGCCGTCGGTCGCCGCGCCCCGCAGCGATTCGAGCGCGATGCGCCCGCCCGCGCCGGGCTTGTTCTCCACCACGCCGGCATTGCGCGTGTAGGCCGAGCCCGCGAGCTTCTCGCCCACGCGGCGGGCCACGCTGTCGCCCGAGCTGCCGGCCGGAAAGCCGTAGAGGATCTTCACCTGCTCGATGCCCTGGGCGAAGGCCGTCAGGGGCGAGAGAGAGCCCAGCGCAGCAGCAGCGCCCAGGTGGCCCAGGAAGTGGCGGCGGGTGGTGTGTGTCGTCATCGTCATGTCTCCTCGTTGTGGTCTTGGGATGGTCGGTTCAATGCCCCGGGTCGGTCAACCCAGGGCAAACTCGGGGCGCGGGCCGTCCACGCGCGGCAGGCCCATCAGCGCGCGGGCTTCGGCCGGCGTGGCGGGTTCCATGTCCAGCTCGCGGATGATGCGCACGATGCGCTCGGTGAGCTGCACGTTGGTGGCCAGCTCGCCCTGGCGAAAGTACAGGTTGTCCTCCAGCCCCACGCGCGCATGGCCGCCCAGCAGCAGGGCGGCGACGTTGGCTTCGAGCTGCGAGGGGCCGATGCCACTCACGCAGAACAAACTGTTCCTGGGCAGCGTGTCCACCATCATCTGCAGAAAGCGCGGCGAGTAGGGCATGGCGTTCTGGAAGGCGCGGTGCACGTTCATCACCAGGTTGATGAAGTGCGGGCCGTCGCCGTCGTGGCCCTCCTCGATCAGCGTTGTGGTGTCCTGCAGGATGTGGGTGGGGCTGAACACCTCCCACTCGGGCTTGATGCCGCGCGCCTTCATGCCGGCGGCCAGTTCGCGCCCGCGGCTGAGCGGCGTGTCCATCAGGATCTCGCGGCCGTCGAAGGAGAGGTTCAGCGTGGTCGCGTCCAGCGTGCACATCTCGGCCCCCGCGTCCATGCCCTTGATGCGTTCTTCCCAGGCGATCTCCCAGCGGCCGCCGGGCAGGGGCTTGACCATGTCGCCGTGCACGCCGCCGCCGGTGGAGTTGTTGAGCACGATGTCGCAGCCCTTGGCGCGGATGCGGCTGTTGATGTCGCGGTACACGTTGGCGTCGCAGGTGGCGCCGTCGTCGGGCCGGCGGGCATGGATCGCCACCACGCTGGCGCCGGCATTCCAGCAGCGCTCCACGTCGTCGGCGATCTCGGCCGGCTGGGTGGGCAGGTGGAGGTTCTGCGACTTGTGGGCCATGCCCCCCGTGGGGGCGATGGTGACTATGACTTTGCGCTTGCTCATCGGGGTCCTGGTGGAGAATTGCGGGGTGCTCCGCATTGTTTTTCTGGGCACCTTTCCACTCAGTCATCGCGATGACATTTGAGGGCAGGGTATACGCGGGGCCAGTGCTTTTTCCGGGAGAAACCCACTTTGTCACCCCCTGCGACACGGCCTTCCACCACCAGCCTGCTGGCTTCGTCGGCCTGGTTCCCGCTGCTCGATGCACCCGCGCAGCAGCGCGTGCTCGACGATGTGCGCGAGGTGGAGGTGACCGCAGGCGGTGCGCTGTGCCGCCGCGGCGACGTGCCCCTGCACTGGTACGGCGCCATCGAGGGGCTGCTCAAGTGGTCCGTCACCTCGTCCGATGGCCGCGCCGTGACCCTGGGCGGCCTGTCGGCCGGCAGCTGGTTCGGCGAGGGCACGCTGCTGCGCGCCCTGCCGCGCACGGCCGACATCATCGCCCTGCGGCCCAGCCGCGTGGCGGTGCTACCGGTGGAGACTTTCTCGTGGCTGCATGCCACGCAGCGCAGTTTCGACCACTTCCTGCTGCGCCAGATCAACGAGCGCATGCACTGGTTCCTGGGCACCTTCACGGCCCACCACCTGCTCGACACCGACAGCCAGGTGGCGCGCGCGCTGGCTGGGCTGTTCCACCCGTTTCTCTACCCTGGCATGGACCGGCACCTGCAGATCTCGCAGGAGGAGATCGCCAACCTCACGGGCGTCTCGCGCCAGCGCTGCAATGCGGCGTTGAAGCGGCTGCAGGAGTCGGGCATTTTGCAGATCGAGTACGGCGGCATCACCGTGCTCGACCTGCCGGGGCTCAGGCGCTACGTGGAGTGAGCAGAAAGTCCGTGGCCGCCGCGATCACCGCGTCGGGCCGGTCGCGGTGCGGCGAATGGCCGCAGGTGGGCAGCTCCAGCAGCGTTGTGCCAGGCACCCGGCGCGCGATCCCGCGGATCTGCTCCAGCGTGCCGTACTCGTCGTCCACGCCCTGGATGGCGAGCACCGGCGCGCGGATGGCGGCGATCTCGGCCTCGATGTTCCATTGCCGAAAGGGCGGGTGCAGCCAGATGCGGTTCCAGCCCCAGAAGGCCGAGTCGGCGTCATCGTGGTAGCGGCCGAGCCTGGTGGGCAGGTCGGTGCGCTGGTAGGCATCGCGTGCGATCTCGATGTTGGCGATGGTCACGTCTTCCACAAAGATGTGCGGCGCCATCAGCACCAGGCCGCGCACTGCATCGGGGAAGCGCGCCGCGTACAGCAGCGCGATGGAGCCGCCGTCGCTGTGGCCCAGCAGCCAGGGGGGATCGGTGATGCCCAGCGCCTCGAAGAAAGCGGGCAGCACCTCGTGCGCCTGGCGGTGCATGAAGTCCACGTCCCAGGTTTCGTCAGGTTCGCGCGGGGTCGAGCGGCCATAGGCCGGGCGCGAGAACACCAGGCCGCGCACACCGGCGGCGGCGCACAGGCGCTCGGGGAAATCCTTCCACATCGCCACCGAGCCCAGGCCCTCGTGCAGGAACACGAGCAGCGGGGCAGCGCTGCGCTCGGGCTCGATCCACTGGTGCTCGATGTGCACCGTGCGGCCGCGCCAGGCGATGCTGGCGAACCCCGTTGCGGGAGAAGACGCCTGCGCCTTCACGCGCGGGCCTCCTTCTCGCGCAGGCGAAAGCGCTGGATCTTGCCGGTGGCGGTCTTGGGCAGCTCCTCGATGAACTCGATGAAGCGCGGGTACTTGTAGGCCGCCAGGCGCTCCTTCACGAAAGCCTGCAGCGCCTGCGCGTCCACCTGGTGGCCCGGCTTGAGCACCACGTAGGCCTTGGTCTTGGTCAGGCCCTCGCCGTCCTGCACGCCGATCACGGCCGACTCGAGCACGGCGGGGTGCTGCATCAGCGTGGCCTCCACCTCGAAGGGCGAGACGTAGATGCCGCTGACCTTGAGCATGTCGTCGCTGCGGCCGGCGTAGGTGTAGTAGCCCTCGGCGTCGCGCGTGTACTTGTCGCCGCTCTTGGTCCAGCCGCCCTGGAAGGTCTCGCGCGACTTCTCACGGTTGGCCCAGTACATCAGCGCCGCGCTCGGTCCGCGGATGTACAGGTCGCCCACCTCGCCATCGGGCACGGGGCGGCCGTCCTCGCCGCGCAGCTCCACCTCGTAGCCCTCCACCGGCTTGCCGGTGGTGCCGTAGCGCACGTCGCCCGGGCGGTTGGAGATGAAGATGTGCAGCATCTCGGTGGAGCCGATGCCGTCGATGATCTCGCAGCCGAAATGCGCCTTGAAGCGCTGGGCGATCTCGCCCGGCAGCGCCTCGCCGGCCGACGAGCACATGCGCAGCGCCACGGCCTCGCGTGCCGGCAGCGCGGGCGAGGCCAGCATGCCGGCAAAGCCCGTGGGCGCGCCGAAGAACACCGTGGGGCGGTGCTGCGTCCAGCGGCGGAAGGTGGCGTCGGGCGTGGGCCGCTCGGCCATCAGCACCACGGTGGCGCCCACCGAGAGCGGGAAGGTCAGCGCATTGCCCAGGCCGTAGGCGAAGTACATCTTGGCGGCCGAGAAGCAGACGTCGTCCTCGGTCAGGCCGAGCACGGGCTTGCCGTAGAGCTCGGCCGTCCACCACAGGTTGGCATGGGTGTGCACCGTGCCCTTGGGCTTGCCGGTGGAGCCCGAGGAATAGAGCCAGAAGCCGGGGTCGTCTGCCGCGGTGCTGACCGGCGCGGCGAGCGGCGTGGCCTGCGCCAGCGCGGCATCGAAGTCCTGCGCGCCTTCGGGCAGCGGCCCGGTGGGCTGCGAGACGAGCAGGGTGCGCACCTCGTGCGGCGCGCGGCCCATGGCGTCCTGCAGCACCGCCAGCAGCGCGCCCGAGACGATGGCCGCCTGGGCGCGGCTGTGGTCGAGCATGTAGGCGTAGTCATCGGCCGTGAGCAGGGTGTTCACCGCCACCGGCACCACGCCCGCGTACAGGCAGCCCAGGAAGGCCACGGGCCAGTCGCTGCTGTCGTGCATGAGCAGCAGCACGCGCTCTTCACGGCGCACGCCGGCGCTGGCGAGGGCCGATGCCAGGCGACGCGCGCGGTCTTCGAGCGCGCCGTAAGCCAGGCTGCCGCGGTCGTCGATGTAGGCCGTGCGCTGCGCGCGGTCCCGGTTCAGGTCGAACAGGTGCTGGGCGAAATTGAATCGTGGGGGCAGGCTCATGGTGTTGTCTCCTTGGGGCCTCTCGGGTCGATGCGCGTTGTGTGTCGCGTCTTGTGGGGATGTCAGAGTCCCAGTGCCGCCAGCACGCCAGGGCTGGCCTGCACGGCCGTGCGCTGGTGGTAGAAATCGAGCGCGCGCAGGCCGCCCAGCTCCGCGCCGCCGCCCGCGCGGCCCGGGCCGCCGTGCTGCGACATGGGCATCACGTTGCCGTGGCCGCTGTGCGCCTGTGCCACGTCGGGCGTGACCACGTGCACGCGGCCATGGCTGGCGGCCACGGCCAGCGCAGTCTGCGCCAGGGCGGTCTCGTCACTGCCATAGAGCGAGGTGACCAGCGAACCCTGGCCCCGGTGCGCCAGCGCGATGGCATGCGCGCTGTCGCGGTAGGGCAGCAGGGTGGCCACAGGGCCGAAGACCTCCACGTCGTGCACCGCCTGCGCCGCGTCGGCATCGCGCGCGCCCAGCAGCACCGGGCCGATGCAGGCGGCCACGGCCGGGTCGGCATCCACCAGCGGCCGGTCGCGCCCATCGTGCAGCACGGCTGTCTGCGCCTGCAGCGCAGCCAGGCCTTCGCGCACGGCAGTCAGCTGGGCCCTGCTGACCAGCGAGCCCATGCGCACGCTGTCGTTGCGCGGGTTGCCCACGCTGATGCCGGCCAGCTTGGCACCAATGGCCTCGGCCGCGGCGTCGTACACCTCGGCCGGCACCAGGATGCGGCGGATCGCCGTGCACTTCTGGCCCGACTTCACCGTCATCTCGCGCACCACCTCGCGCACCAGCAGGTGGAAGGCCTCGCTGCCCGGGACCTCGCCCGGCAGCAGCACGGCGCTGTTGAGGCTGTCGGCCTCGATGTTGGCACGCACCGAGCGCTGGGCCACCGCAGGGTGCGAGCGGATCACGCCGGCCGTCTCGGCCGAGCCCGTGAACGACACCACGTCGAAGGGCTGCAGCTGGTCCATGAGCCCGGCCGAACTGCCGGCGATGACCGACAGCGCGCCCGCAGGCAGCACGCCCGCGTCCACCACGTCCTTGACCATGCGCTGGGTGAGCCAGGCCGTGGCCGTGGCCGGCTTGACGATGACCGGCACGCCCGAGAGCAGGGCCGGTGCAGCCTTTTCCCACAGCCCCCAGGACGGGAAGTTGAAGGCATTGATGAACAGCGCCACACCCTGCGTGGGTACCGAGAGGTGCTGCGACTGGAAGGCCGGGTCCTTGCCCAGTCGGGCCGCATCGCCGTCGCGCAGCGCGCGGGCATCGCCCAGGGCGTCGCCCCATTTGGCGTACTGGCCCAGGGTGAAGATGGCGCCGTCGATGTCCACGCCCGAGTCGTTCTTCACCGTGCCGGCATTGGCCGTGGCGATCTCGTAATAGGCATCGCGGTGGGCCAGCAGCACCTTGACGATGGCGGCCAGCAGCGCCGCGCGCTCGCGGTAGGTCAGCGCGCGCAGCGCCGCACCCCCTTGCTGGCGCGCAAAGCTGAATGCCTCGGCCAGGTCGAGCCCGGTGGCGTCCACGCGCACCAGTTCGTTGCCCAGCACGGGGTCGAACAGCGGCGTGCCGTTGCCAGTGCCTGCCTGCCAGCGGCCGGCAGCGTAGTTGGAGAGAAGTTCGGTCATGGATATATACGGAAGAAGATGGGCGAACGGATTTCAGGTGCGCGTGAACTGGATCTGGCCTTCGGGCAAGAGATAGAGCACCAGCGCGCGGCCCTGGGCTACGGTGGGGCGGTGGGCCGTGCCCGGGCCGTAGACGCACCAGCCCGCAGGCCGGCCATCGAAGGTGGCGGCACTGTCGGCCATGGGCATGATCAGGTCGATCTCGCCGTTCGGGTGTGTGTGGTGCGGGCCGGCCAGGTCCTGCATGTCGACCACGTCCACCGAAAAGCGGTGCAGCGCATCCTCTGCCTTGAACACCCGGCCGTACCGGATGCCGCCGCCCTCGCGCTCGCACAGCCAGCCTTCGGCCACGCCGGTGAGGCAGGCGTCGCGCAGCTGCGCATAGGTGGGGCTGCCGGCACCGTGGGCTGCGTTGAGCCACTGGTCCAGCGCTGCATCGAGCGGCCTGCCTTCGAGCTGCGCGGTGAGGTCGGCCAACAGGGCGTGGAAGGCATCCTTGCTGGAGGGGGCGGTGGCGGGCGTCATCATGGGGCGGGCTTTCAGGGGAAAGGCGGGCTGGGCAGGGCGTCTGTGCGCCGTTTGCAACGGAAAATGATTGCCTTGCATGATCCTGCGACGTGCAGTATCTTGCGTGCAATGGGACGATAAACCTGTGAATGATCTTCGTCAAGCACTATAGTGCATATTTATTGGGGCTGCCGACCGCAGACAATCGGGTGGTGTGAACAAGGACGCGCATGAATGAGCAAGACGACGCAGTGCTGGCCACTGCGCCCATCGACGGCAACGGCGCTGCGGCGCCTGGCGGCGAGGCCCGCAACCCGCTGCTGACGGCGCTGGGCGAGCGCGTGCGCAACCTGCGCGCGCAGCGCGGGCTCACGCGCAAGGCCGTGGCGATTGCGGCCGATGTGTCCGAGCGCCATCTGGCCAACCTGGAGTACGGCACGGGCAATGCCTCCATCCTGGTGCTGCAGCAGGTGGCGGGTGCACTGCACTGCTCGCTGGCCGAGCTGGTGGGCGATGTCACGACCAGCTCGCCCGAGTGGCTGCTGATCCGCGAGCTGCTCGAAAACCGCAGCGAGGCCGACCTGCGCCGCGTGCGCCTGGCGCTGGGCGAACTGCTGGGTACGGCCTCGGTCGACCCGGCCCGGCACAGCCGCATTGCCCTGGTGGGGCTGCGCGGCGCGGGCAAGTCCACGCTGGGCCAAATGCTGGCGGACGACCTGGAGCTGCCCTTCGTGGAGCTGAGCCGCGAGATCGAGAAACTGGCAGGCTGCAGCGTGCGTGAGATCCACGATCTCTACGGCACCAACGCCTACCGCCGCTACGAGCGCCGTGCGCTCGAGGAAACCATCCAGATCTACAGCGAGGTGGTCATCGCCACCCCGGGCGGCATCGTCTCCGACCCGGCCACCTTCAACGAGCTGCTGGCGCACTGCACCACAGTGTGGTTGCAGGCCGCGCCCGAAGAGCACATGGGCCGCGTTGCCGCACAGGGCGACACCCGCCCCATGGCCGCCAGCAAGGAGGCCATGGACGACCTGCGCCGCATCCTGAGCGGGCGCGCGGCCTTCTATTCCAAGGCCGACCTCTCGGTGGATACCAGCGGCAAGAGCCTGGCCCAGGCGTTCCAAGGACTGCGCTCGGTGGCCAGACAGTCCATGAGCGCCTCCTGAGCGGCGCTCCCTCCACCGGCGGGCCGTAGCGCCACACCTTTCGCAACGAAAAAGAGTACTCCAGGCATTGACGCGTCCGTAAACATGCAGCATGATGCATGTCATTGAAATCAAAAGCTGCATTATTTTTCTTGTTCCGAGGTTTGCAGCTGCTACCGGCCCCACAGGAGACATGCCATGACCGCCACCACCACCAGCGCCCCGGCGCGCGTCGACTACCGCACCGAACCCGGCCAGTACCGCCACTGGTCGCTCAGCGTCGAGGGCGCCGTTGCGCGTCTGTCGCTCAACATCGCCGAGGACGGTGGCATCCGCCCCGGCTACAAGCTCAAGCTCAACAGCTACGACCTGGGCGTGGACATCGAGCTCAACGACGCGCTCAACCGCGTGCGCTTCGAGCACCCCGGGGTGCGCAGCGTGGTCGTCACCAGCGGCAAGGACCGCATCTTCTGCTCGGGTGCCAACATCTTCATGCTGGGTGTCTCCAGCCACGCCTGGAAGGTGAACTTCTGCAAGTTCACCAACGAGACGCGCAACGGCATCGAGGATTCGTCGAAGCACTCGGGCCTCAAGTTCCTGGCCGCCGTCAACGGCGCCTGCGCTGGCGGCGGCTACGAGCTGGCCCTGGCCTGCGACGAGATCCTGCTGGTGGACGACCGCTCGTCCGCCGTCTCGCTGCCCGAGGTGCCGCTGCTGGGCGTGCTGCCCGGCACCGGCGGCCTGACCCGCGTGACCGACAAGCGCCACGTGCGCCACGACCTGGCCGACATCTTCTGCACCAGCGTCGAAGGCGTGCGCGGCCAGCGCGCGGTGGAATGGCGCCTGGTGGATGCGGTGGCCAAGCCCGCCCAGTTCGCTGCCGCCGTGCAGGACCGCGCCGTGCAGCTCGCCGCGGGCAGCGACCGCCCGGCCGGTGCCACGGGCGTGTCCCTGACCCGCCTGGAGCGCGAGGACGGCGCCGACAGCCTGGGCTACTCGCATGTGCAGGTGCAGATCGACCGCGCCAAGCGCACGGCCACCCTCACCGTGAAAGCCCCCACCGGTGCGCAGCCTGCCGACATCGCCGCCATCGAGGCGGCAGGCACGGCCTGGTGGCCGTTGGCCCTGGCGCGCGAACTGGATGACGCCATCCTCAACCTGCGCACCAACGAACTCGACATCGGCACCTGGCTGCTCAAGACCGAAGGCGATGCCAAGGCCGTGCTCGCCTCCGACGCGGTGATGCTGGCGCACAAGGACCATTGGCTGGTGCGCGAGACCATTGGCGCGCTGCGCCGCGCGTTGGCGCGCCTGGACGTGTCCTCGCGCACCTTGTTCGCCGTGGTGCAGGAGGGCTCGTGCTTCGCCGGCACCCTGGCCGAGCTGGCATTCGCCGCCGACCGCACCTACATGCTGGCCCTGCCCGACGATGCAGAGCGTGCACCCAAGCTCACGCTCAACGAATTCAACTTCGGCTTCTTCCCCATGGTCAACGACCAGAGCCGCCTGCAGCGCCGTTTCTATGAAGAGGCCGCACCGCTGGACGCCGCGCGCGCCGCGGCCGGCAAGCCGCTCGACGCCGACGAGGCCCTGGCCCTGGGCCTGGTGACCGCCGCGCCCGACGACATCGACTGGGACGACGAGTTGCGCATGGCCATCGAGGAACGCGCCGCCATGTCGCCCGACGCCCTGACCGGCCTGGAAGCCAACCTGCGCTTTGCCAGCAAGGAGAACATGGCCACGCGCATCTTCGGCCGGCTCACCGCCTGGCAGAACTGGATCTTCAACCGACCCAACGCCGTGGGCGACAAGGGCGCGCTCAAGGTCTACGGCACCGGCGAGAAGGCCGGCTTCGACTTGAACCGCGTCTGACCCCGCCGCCCCAACCATCCAAGGAGCAACGATGAGCACGATCAACTACAGCGAGAAGATCCCTAACAACGTCAACCTCGGCGAAGACCGCACCCTGCAGCGCGCGCTCGAAGGCTGGCAGCCCAACTTCATCAACTGGTGGGACGACGTGGGCCCCGAGGGATCGACCAACCACGAGGTCTACCTGCGCACCGCCGTGAGCGTGGACCCGCAGGGCTGGGCCCAGTTCGGCCACGTGAAGATGCGCGACTACCGCTGGGGCATCTTCCTGAACCCGGGCGATGCCAACCGCGAGATCCACTTCGGCGACCACAAGGGCGAGAAGGCCTGGCAGGACGTGCCCGGCGAGCACCGCGCCAACCTGCGCCGCATCATCGTGACCCAGGGCGACACCGAGCCCGCCTCGGTCGAGCAGCAGCGCCACCTGGGCCTCACGGCGCCCAGCATGTACGACCTGCGCAACCTGTTCCAGATCAACGTGGAAGAGGGCCGCCACCTCTGGGCCATGGTCTACCTGCTGCACAAGCACTTCGGCCGCGACGGCCGCGAAGAGGCCGAGGCCCTGCTGCAGCGCACCTCGGGCGACGAGAACAACCCGCGCATCCTGGGGGCCTTCAACGAGGCCACGCCCGACTGGCTGGCGTTCTTCATGTTCACCTACTTCACGGACCGCGATGGCAAGTTCCAGCTCTCGGCCCTGGCCGAAAGCGCCTTCGACCCGCTGGCGCGCACCACCAAGTTCATGCTGACCGAAGAGGCGCACCACATGTTCGTGGGCGAGAGCGGCGTCTCGCGCGTGCTGGCCCGCACCGCCCAGGTGATGAACGAGCTCAAGACCGACGATCCGCAGAAGGTGCGCGCCGCCGGCGCCATCGACCTGGGCACGGTGCAGCGCTACCTGAACTTCCACTACAGCGTCACCATCGACCTGTTCGGTGCCGACCAGTCCAGCAACGCCGCCATCTTCTACAGCTCGGGCCTCAAGGGCCGCTACGAGGAAGGCAAGCGCACCGACGACCACGTGCTCAAGGGCCAGACCTACAAGGTGCTGGAGGTGCGTGACGGCCAGCTCCTCGAGAAGGAAGTGCCCATGCTCAACGCCCTGAACGAGGTGCTGCGCGACGACTTCATCAAGGACTCGGTGGCCGGCGTGGGCCGCTGGAACAAGGTGCTGGAAAAGGCCGGCATCCCCACCCGCCTGGTGGTGCCGCACAAGGCCTTCAACCGCCAGATCGGCGCGCTCGCGGGCATCAAGATGTCGCCCGAAGGTCGCGTGGTCAACGAGATGGAATGGGCCGCCAAGAAGGACGAATGGCTGCCCAGCCCCGAGGACTTCGCCTTCGTCGCATCGCTCATGGGCCGTGTGGTCGAGCCTGGCCAGTTCGCCGGCTGGATCGCGCCGCCGGTGATGGGCATCAACCGCCAGCCGGTCGATTTCGAGTACGTGCGTTTCGGCTGATGGACAAAGAAACGCCCTCGGGGTATGAACGAGGGCAGGGATGAGGGCAGGCCCCACGAAGACCAGACGCCCCATCCCAACCCCCTGGTGGGGGGTGACACAGGAGAACCATATGGACATGGCCGTTGAAGCCGGGGTCATCAAGCAGCATTTGATCGACCCGGAAATCTGCATCCGCTGCAACACCTGCGAGGCGACCTGCCCGGTCAACGCGATCACGCACGATGACAACAACTACGTCGTGCGCGCCGACATCTGCAATGGCTGCATGGCCTGCATCTCGCCGTGCCCCACGGGCTCCATCGACAACTGGCGCACCATGCCGCTGGTGCGCGCCTATTCCATCGAGGAGCAGCTGACCTGGGAGTCGCTGCCCGCCGAACTCTCGCCCGAGGAACTGACGGCCGCCGGCGTCGATGCCGACACGGCAGAGGCCCCTGCCGCTGCACCCGCCGCCGTGGCCACGGCCGAGCCCGGCGTGCAGCCCCAGCCGCCCATGCACCGTGGCGCCACCGTGCCGCCCTGGTCGGCCGCGCACGCCTACACCAACCTCTATCCGCCCAAAGCACCGACCACGGCCACCGTGGTCGGCAACTTCAACTGCACCGAGGCCGGCTTCGAGAGCGAGACCCACCACGTGGTGCTCGACTTCGGCAGCCTGCCGTTTCCGGTGCTGGAAGGGCAGTCCATCGGCATCATTCCCCCGGGCACCGATGCCCTGGGCAAGCGCCACCATGCGCGCCAGTATTCGATCGCCAGCGCGCGCAACGGTGAGCGGCCGGGCTACAACAACTTGGCGCTCACCGTCAAGCGCGTCACCTCCGACCATGACGGCACTCCCGTGCGCGGCGTGGCCTCCAACTACGTCTGCGACCTCCAGGTGGGCGACAAGGTGGAGGTGGTGGGGCCGTTCGGCCACTCCTTCCTGATGCCCAACCACCCCAAGTCGCATGTGGTGATGATCTGCACCGGCACGGGCAGCGCGCCCATGCGCGCCATGACCGAGTGGCGCCGGCGCCTGCGCAAGAGCGGCAAGTTCGAGGGCGGCAAGCTGATGCTGTTCTTCGGCGCGCGCACGCAGCAGGAGCTGCCCTACTTCGGCCCGCTGCAAAGCCTGCCCAAGGACTTCATCGACATCAACCTGGCGTTCTCGCGCACCCCGGGCCAGCCCCGGCGCTATGTGCAGGACCTGATGCGCGAGCGCGCACCCGACCTGGCCGGGCTGCTGCGCGACGGCAACAGCCACTTCTATGTCTGCGGCCTGAAGAGCATGGAAGAGGGCGTGGTGCTCGCCCTGCGCGACGTGGCGGCCGATGCGGGCCTGGATTGGGAGGCCCTGGCGGCCACCCTGGCGCGCGAAGGGCGCCTGCATCTGGAGACGTACTAGCCACCCGTCAAGCTGGCCAGGCCTTCCTGCTTGACCAGCTCCTCGTACCACTGCTGGTAGCCTGCGCTGCTCGGGTGCAGGCCGTCGGCCGCATGCAGCTCGTCGGCACGTTGCACGAACGGGTCCTGTGCGCGCGGCTTGAGCAGGCGCACATAGCGCACGCCGCTGTCGAGGGCCACGGTCTGCGCGGTGGCATGCAGCCGCTTGGAGCGGCTTTCCATGAACCATGACACTGGCGGCACGAACAGGGGCGCATGGCCGACGTTGCCGCAGGGCATTAGCACCACCTGCCTGCCGCGCGCCTTGGCCGTGCGGATGGCCTGCTCCATGTGGCCGTGCAGCTGCTGTTCCGACGTCAACCGGATCACGTCATTGCCACCGGCGAGCACCAGCACCAGGTCATAGCCCGTGCCGGCACGCTCGAGCTGGCCCTGCACGTCCTCGAACTTGGCGCCATTGGAGGCCAGGTTGTCGATCTGCCAGCGCGGGTGGGCCATGCCGATGCGCCCGGCCAGGCTGTCCTCGGGGCGGGCTGCGCCGGTGCCCACGGCCGTGCTGTCGCCGACCACGAGGATGCGCCGCTCGGGCTGGGCCGGTTGGGCGGTGTAGGGGCGCGAGGCCTTGGCCAGGTCCGAGGCCGTCATCAGGCGCCAGGGCGCGCAGCCCGTGAGCAGCAGGGCGCCTGCCGCGATGGCGGCCAAGGTCCACCAGCGGGGCCGCAGGGCGTGAAGGGGGGGCTGGTGGGCAGGGGTGGGCATGGGGCGATGGTGCAGGGCGACACAGGTCGATACTGCAGAGTACGCGCCGAAACCGGCGCTGGATGTCGGCTGCCTCAACGCCTGCGCGTAGGACGCGGGGCCACGCCGGTCCGCTCCTGCGCGCGGGGCCTATTTCTTGAACACCACGGCCTCCAGCCCCATGCGCTGGATGGCCTGCGCGGCCGTGTCGGCCTCGGCCTTGGAGTCGAAGGGGCCCACGCGCACGCGGATGCGGGTGCCCTTGGCGCTTTCCAGCGGCTGGCGGAAGGCCGGCAGGCCTTCGTTGAGCAGGCGCGACTGCGTCTTGCGCGCATTGGCCTCTTCGGCGAACAGGCCGACGTTGATGTAGAAGCCCGGTGCGCTGCCCACCATGGCGAGTTCGGGGTCGCTGGCCGCCGATGCGGGCGGCCGCGCCGGTGCAGGGGTGGATGCCTTGCTGGCGGCCTTGCCCGCGGCAACAGGCGCCGCGGGTTTGGACGCCGGGGTGGCCGGGCTGCCGGCCTTGGCCTTGGTGCCCGCAGCCGATGTGGCAGCTGCGGGCGCTGAAGCGGCCGACGGTGCCGGCTTGCTGGTGGGGGCGGCCGGTGCCGTCGCCTTGGGGGCTGGGGCGGAAGCTGTAGCCGTGGCCGGTGGCACGGGCGGCGCAGCGGCGGCGGGGCTGCTGGCCGGCTGGCGGCGTGATGCCGCGGCGGGCGCGGTCACGGGGGCGGGTGCGGACGCCACGGCGGTGCTGCCCGCGGGCGCGGAGGAGGCGGCCTGCGCGCTGGCGGGGGCCGCGGCGCTGGGCGGTGCCACTGCTTCCGATGGGGCGGGCGGCGCAGAGGCAGCGCTGCGCAGCACCGACACGGCGGCCAGCCCGGAGGTGGGGTTGGATGCCGGGGCGGCAGGGGCAGAAGAGGCCAAGGTGGCCGGGGCGGCAGCCCTGGCAGGCTCCGCCGCGCCACCCGGCGGGAACAGCATGTAGGCCAGCAGGGCCGTGGCCACCACGACCACATGCCCGATGACCACGCTGCTCAGCCGCTGGCGTGAACTGGCCTGGCGCTCCAGCAGCGCTGCAGCCTCGGGCACGGTGCGCGAGGCCGACAGGGCGCGCGCAATGCGCTTGCGGATCTCGGTGTGCAGCACGGCGTTGGCGAACAGCCCGGGCAGCGCGCAACTGAACAACGCGATGGCCGCCAGGATGCCCCACTCCACCGGTTGGGGCCAGTTCAGGAACTGCCGGCCCAGGCCGAACACCAGCAGCGCCAGGCCCTCGGCCGCGGCCACGTAGACCAGGGCCGCACCCCAGAGCTGGCGAAACACCAGCCAGCTCAGCGTGAACAGCGCCGCCGGCCAGTTCCAGGTGGTGGTGGTGCGCCCCGCATCGTCGAAGCGCGCAAAGATGGGAAGGTAGTGCTCGGTATTCACCGGGCCCAGGGCCACGCGGTACAGCGCCGTCATGGCGTTGTCCGACGGAGAGTCCAGCGACATGGGTGCGATGGCGTTGGCAGGGTCCAGTGTCAAGGGCATGCCCGATTCTGGCATGGGCCATGGCCCCTGTAAAAGAGGGAAGTGGCCGCCAGATTGGCGGTTCAAAGGTCGATCAGGCGCCACCCCTGACCATGGACATGACCTTGGCTGCATCCAGGGTCGCCGCCTTTTCGCGGATCTGCGGCAGGTACTGGGCCTGCAGGTCCTTGGCCGGGCCGAGCATGCTCTGGAAGCTCTCGCGCAGCACGGCCGTGCTCATCACCCGGCCGCCTGCGTAGTAGCGCCTGGCTACCTGGCCCAGGGCGTAGGTGGTGGCGAACGAAAAGGCCATGCCCGTGGCTGCCTGGCCGATGCCGCCGATGGTGCGGCCCGCCACCTTGCCCAGCAGGCCGCCGAGCAGCTTGCGACCGAACTGCTCGATGTACTGCGAGGCCATGCCCACGCCGGCCGCCGCGATGAAATCCTTGATGTGGCCCTGGTCCAGCTCCACGCCATGGGCCTTGCCGACGGCGTAGACCATCTTGACCTGCATGGGGATGATGGCCATCGACGCCCAGGACTGTGGCAGCAGCTCCAGCGCGCCGCACAGCAGCGCGTAGTTCAGGATGCTCTTGTCCAGTTCGGCGTCGGGGACCTGCGCTGCAGCGCCGCGCACGGGCAGGGCCGCCGCGGCCGCCGTGCCCACGCCCACGGGCGCCAGGCCGCGCGCGATGGGGGCAGCACGCTCGGCCACTTCCACGAGGGCATCGGCCTGCTGCTCGAAGGCCGCGGTGTCGCCGTCACCGAGCTGCAGCCAGCCCTTGAGCTGCGCCAGGAAGGCGCGCTCGGCCTCTGTCTGGCGCCCGTCCACGTCGCAGACGCAGACCGCCATTTCGTAGGCCAGCTGGCGCAGGCCCGGCTCGGTCAGCGCCGCCGTGGCGGACTGGGCGCTGGTGCGCTGCAGCAGCACGTCCTGGACCAGGCGCGGCAGGTCGATGGCCGGCGCGTCCTGCGCCAGCGACTGGGCGATGCGCCGGATCTCCTCGCGCTCGCTGTCGCCCTTGTGGCCATCGGCGAAGGCGGCGAACAGGGCGATGGTGAGGATGGATTGCTGCTGGTCGATTTGCATGGTGGCGTGGCTCCTGAGGAAGCCATGGGTGGCAGGACAGGGGTGCAGTGTGGCAAACCCGGGCTTTTCCATCACTGCGGTGGGGGCTTGCAGGGGCTCCAATGGCCGTACCGCTGCAAGGACGCGCCAATCGTCCTAGGATATTGGCCAACCTATCTGACCTTCTGGTGACCGCATGACCACAGCCCTCAAGATCGATTTCGTCTCCGACGTCTCCTGCCCCTGGTGCATCATCGGCCTCAAGTCGCTGGAGCAGGCGGCCGAGCGCCTCAAGGGCGACGTTGCGCTCGACCTGCACTTCCAGCCTTTCGAGCTCAACCCCCAGATGGCCCCCGAAGGCCAGGACATCGCCGAGCACCTGCACGAGAAGTACGGCGCCACGCCCGAGCAGAGCCAGAAGAACCGCGACGCCATCGCCGCGCGCGGTGCGGCCCTGGGTTTCACCTTCAACATGGCGCAGCGCAGCCGCATCTACAACACTTTCGACGCCCACCGCCTGCTGCACTGGGCCGAGGAAGAGGGGGACAAGCAGCCTGCCCTGAAGCACGCGCTGTTCAAGGCCTACTTCACCGACGGCCAGAGCCCCGGTGACCACGAGGTGCTGGCCCGCGTGGCCGCCGGGGTGGGGCTCGACGAGGCCGAGGCCCGCGCCGTCCTGGCATCGGACCAGTACGCGGAGGAGGTGCGCGAGCGCGAGCAGTTCTACCTGCAGCAGGGCATCCACTCGGTGCCGGCCATCATCATCAACGACCGCCACCTGATCTCGGGCGGCCAGCCGCCCGAAGTCTTCGAGCAGGCCCTGCGCCAGATCGCATCCGGAAAAGCATGAAGAAAGGGCGCCGCGGCGCCCTTTGTTGATTTACTTCAGTGGAATCGGTGTCGCCCGGTCCACCGGCACGGCCGTCACGCTGTTCTGCGGCGAGCCGTCCACCAGCTTTTCGGAGTAGGTCAGGTAGACCAGCGTGTTGCGCGCCGGGTCCACCATGCGCACCACGCGCAGGCGCTTGAACAGAATGGACAGGCGTTCGCTGAACACCTCCTCCTGCTTGCGCAGCGGCGCAGGGAAGCTCACCGGACCGGTCTGGCGGCAGGCGATCGAGGCTTCGGAGCGGTCTTCCGCCAGGCCCAGCGATCCCTTGATGCCGCCCGTGCGGGCGCGCGAGACATAGCAGGTCATGCCCGCCACGGCCGGGTCGTCGTAGGCCTCGACGATGATGTCGTGGTCGCGGCCCAGCAGCTTGAAGGCCGTGTCCACCGTGCCGATCTTGTCGGGCGCGGCGCTGGCGGCGCCCGCCAGCAGCGTGAAGGCGGCCAGGGTCGCCATGCGCAGTGCAGCGCGCGTCATGCCGTGGTCCCGGCTTCAGCGCAGCGCTTGGCCAGGTGGGCCAGGGCTTCCTCGACCTGGTCGACCAGCACCAGGCACAGGTCGCCCGGCTGCAGGCGGGAAAGGGCCGTGTCGATGGCGATGAACTCGCCGCGGATCTCTTCCACGTGCGTGGTGCGTGCCGCGCCGGCCAGGCCTTCGCGCAGCAGGGCCATCACCTCGCCGTCGCCACGGCCGCGCTGGGCCGCATCCTGGTACAGGATCACGTCGTCGAACGCGCCACCCAGGATCACGGTCTGCTCGCGGATGTCCTCGTCGCGCCGGTCACCGGCACCACTGATGACCACGCTGCGGCGCTTGCCGGGCAGGGCGTCCACGGCAGCCACCAGGGCACGCATGGCGTCGGGGTTGTGACCGTAGTCGGCGATCACCGTGGCGCCGTTGTGGTCCATGATGTTGAAGCGCCCCGGTGCGTTGTCGCTGTCGTTCACGAAGCCCGACAGGCCGCGGCGGATGGTCTGCCAAGGCAGGCCGGCGCCCCAGGCGGCGGCCACCGAGGCCATGACGTTCTCGACCTGGAAGCCGATGCGGCCATTGCGCGTGATGGGCACGTCGCGCAGGTGGATGGTCTCGCGCCACGAGCCTTCCGAGGCCACGATGGAGTCGCCATCCACGTACACCGTGCGGTTGCCCTGGGCGCGGTGCGTGGCCATCACGGGGTGGTGGCGGTCGCTCGCGAAGTAGATGATCTTGCCCGGGCAGGCCGGAGCCATGGCCGCCACGATGGGGTCGGCGGCGTTGAGCACGCCATAGCCGTCGGTGGCCACGTTCTGCACGATCACGCGCTTGAGCACGGCCAGGTCTTCCACCGTGGTGATGTAGTTCAGGCCCAGGTGGTCGCCCGCCCCGATGTTGGTGACCACCGCCACCTGGCAGCGGTCGAAGCCCAGGCCTTCGCGCAGGATACCGCCGCGCGCGGTCTCGAACACGGCTGCGTCCACCTCGGGGTGCAGCAGCACGTTGCGCGCGCTCTTCGGGCCGCTGCAGTCGCCGCTGTCGATCTGGCGGCCATTGACATACACGCCGTCGGTGTTGGTCATGCCCACGCGCAGGCCCTGGGCCGTGAACAGGTGGGCGATCAGGCGCGCCGTGGTGGTCTTGCCGTTGGTGCCGGTCACGGCCACCGTGGGGATGCGCCCGTCATCGCCATGGGCATAGAGCTTGTCCACCATGGCCTGGCCCACATTGCGCGGCTTGCCGTACGAGGGCGCCAGGTGCATGCGCAGGCCGGGTGCGGCGTTCACTTCCACGAAGCCGCCGCCTTGCTCCTCCAGCGGGCGCAGCACGGTCTCGGCGACCATGTCCACGCCGCAGATGTGCAGGCCTACCATCTGGGCCGCGGCAATGGCGCGGGCGGCGACTTCGGGGTGCACGTCGTCGGTCACGTCGGTGGCGGTGCCGCCGGTGGACAGGTTGGCGTTGTTGCGCAGGATCACGCGCTGGCCCTTGGGCGGCACGGAGTCGGGCGTCAGGTCCTGGGCCGCTAGGCGGGCCACGGCGATCTCGTCCAGGCGGATCTTGGTCAGCGAGGTGGCATGGCCCTCGCCGCGGCGCGGGTCGAGGTTGACCTGCTCGACCAGTTCGCGCACCGTGTGCTGGCCGTCGCCCAGCACCTGGGGCGGCTCGCGGCGCGCTGCGGCCACGAGCTGGTCGCCCACCACCAGCAGGCGGAAGTCGTGGCCGGGCAGGAAGCGCTCGACCATCACCGTGCCGTACTCGGCCGCGTTGCGGTAGGCGGCATCGAGCTGGGCGCGGTCGGTGATGTTCACCGTGACGCCCTTGCCCTGGTTGCCGTCCTGGGGCTTGACCACCACGGGCAGGCCCACCTTCTGGGCCACTTCCCAGGCCTCGTCGATGCTTTCGACGGGCTTGCCCAGCGGCACGGGCACGCCGGCCGCATGCAGCAGGCGCTTGGTCAGGTCCTTGTCCTGGCCGATGGATTCGGCCACGGCGCTGGTGGAGTCCACCTCGGCGGCCTGGATGCGGCGCTGCTTGGAGCCCCAGCCGAACTGCACCAGGCTGCCCCGCGTGAGGCGCCGGTAGGGAATGCCGCGCGCCACGGCCGCGTCCACGATGGATCCCGTGCTCGGGCCCAGGCGCTCGTCCTCGTCGAGCTCGCGCAGGTCGGCAACGGCCTTTTCTGCGTCGAAGCTGCCCTGGCCCAGTGCGGCCTGGATCAGCTGCTGCGCGTCCTCGAAGGCCTTGCGGCCCACGGCCTCTTCGCTGTACTCCACCACCACCTGGTAGACGCCAGCGTCGGTGGTGGCCGTGGTGCGCGCAAAAGTTACGCGGCAGCCGGCCTGGGCCTGCAGGGCCAGGGCGGCGGTCTGCAGCACATGGGCCAGCGAGATGTCGCCGTCGCCGCCCTCGGGGTGCAGCGCGCCGATGGCGGGGAACAGGGCGCGCAGGCGCGCCTCGAACCCGTCCATCTGGCGGATGGCACGTTCGTTCTCATCGCAGGCCACGACGGCCTCGATGGCCATGTGGCGGCTCCACAGGTTGGGGCCGCGCAGGGCCCGGGTGCGGGATACATCCATGGAAATTCTCTTTCTCAGTGTCCGTCGGGGCGGGCGGGCCCCGGTGTCATCGCAGTGTTCGGTAGTGAAATCAGGTACGCAGACCGGGCGGCGGCGGCAGGTCGGGCTCGAAGGTCTTGACGCCGGCACCGATCAGGTCTGGCGCGATGTCCAGGGCCCAGGCGGCGCCCACGGCGGCCAGCAGGGCCTCGGTGTCGGGCACCACGGCATTGCGGCCGAAGGTCAGCTCGGCCAGCGTGCCCAGCACATGCTCGGCGCTGCCGGTGGCCAGCACCACGCGGCCGTTCTTGACGACCACGGCACGGCCGTTGTCCTTGGCGCGGTGTTCGGTGATCGCGGGCAGTGCAGGGTCCTGCGCGTACAGCACCACGTCGCCATCGCACAGGCGGGCCAGGTCGACCACCTGCTCCTCGGCGGCGTTGAGCACGGCGGCACCGTCGGCGAGAACCACGTCCACCTGGGTGCGCAGCACCTTGGTCATCTGGTCCTGCTCGTGCACGTCGAACTCGGCCAGGGTGGCCACACCGTCCATGTCGGTCACCACGCCCACCTTGCAGCGGTCGTAGGCCAGGCCGTCGCGCAGGATGGTGCGGGCGTCGTTCTCGATCACGGCGGCCTGCACCATCTGGTTCATCAGCAGGCGGTGGGCGGCCTCCCAGTGGGCGCTGTCGGCGGCGTCCACGTGGCGGCGGTCCAGGAACAGCCCATCGCGGCAGGCCACGCCCGTGTGGCGGCCGCTCAGGTGCAGCAGCCAGGCCACGAGGCGGGAGATGGTGGCGGTGTTGCGCGTGCCGGCCACGCCCACCACGGGGATGCGGCCGGCCGTGCCCTCGGCATGGTCTTCGGTCGGGAACAGGTGCTCCACGATGGCCTGGCCCACGGGGCGCGGGGCTCCCACGGCGGGCTTCAGGTGCATCAGCAGGCCGGGGCCGGCGTTGACCTCGACGATGGCGCCGCCCTGCGCGTGCAGCGGTTTGGAGATATCGAGCGCCACCATGTCGATGCCCGCGATATCCAGGCCCACCACCTTGGCGGCGAGTTGGGCGATGTAGGCGACCTCGGGGTGCACGTCGTCCGTGCAGTCCACGGCCACATTGCCGTTGCGCTGCACGACGATGGTCCGGCCGGCGGCAGGCACGGAGTCGGCATCGAGGTCCTGGCGCTTGAGCTCCAGTTGCACCTTGGTGTCGGTGGCCAGGTCGATGATCTCGAGCGGGTATTCCTCCTCGTAGCCGCGGCGAGGGTCGGAGTTGAGCTGGCTGTCGATCAGCTCCTTCACCGTGGAGCGGCCGTTGCCGGTGATGCTGACCACCTCGCCGCGCGCGGCGGCCACCACCTTGCCGCCCACCACCAGCAGGCGGTGCTCGTCGCCGGGGATGAAGCTCTCGACCATCACGTCGCTGCCCTCGGGGTAGGCCACATGGTAGGCCGCCTCGATGTCTGCCTGCTTGCGCAGGTCCAGGGTCACGCCGCGGCCATGGTTGCCGTCCGAGGGCTTGACCACCACGGGCAGGCCGATGTCCTGCGCTGCTTCCCAGGCTTCCTCGGGGCTGTTGACCACCTGGCCTTCGGGGATGGGCACGCCGCAGGCCTTGAGCAGGCCCTTGGTCAGGTCCTTGTCGCTGGCGATGCCTTCGGCGATGGCGCTGGTGAATTCGGTCTCGGCGGTCCAGATGCGGCGCTGGCTGGCGCCGTAGCCCAGTTGCACCAGGTTGCCGTCGTTCAGGCGGATGTGGGGGATGCTGCGGTCGGTGGCGGCCGTGACGATGCAGGCCGTGCTGGGGCCCAGGTACTGGTCGTCCACCTCGGTGCGCACGCGCGCCACGGCGGCGGCCACGTCAAAGGGCTCGTCGTTGATGGCCGACATCAGCAGGCGGTGGCCCTGGGCCAGGGCCACGCGGGCCACCTGCTCGTCACGCGCCCGGAACACCATGCGGTACACGCCGCGCTGCGAGGTGCTGCGCGTCTGGCCGAAGCCCGTGGGCATGCCGGCCAGGTTGAGCAGTTCGATCACGATGTGCTCCAGCACATGGCCGCACCAGGTGCCTTCCTCCAGGCGCTGCAGGAAGCCGCCGCGCTCGCCCACGCCGCAGTGGTGCTCGATCAGGGCCGGCAGCCAGGCCGTCAGGCGCTCATTGAGGCCGGGCAGGGTGTGCGAGGGATGGTCTTCCAGCACACCCAGGTCCAGCCAGACTTCCAGCACGGGCCGGTAGGTCCAGATGTTGGGTCCACGCAGGTAGTTGATGCGAAGCAGTTGGATGTCGTTGAATTTCGCCATGGGTTGCAGCGGGTAGGGGTTCCGGCCTTTCGGGGCTATGCGGGGGAGGACAACGAGAATATGGGGGAACATTGTGCTCCACTCGGATGGCAGCATTGGCTGTCAGCCAGGGAGCCGTCGCAGACGTTACAGGTGGATGCCTTGGCGTCCTTGCGTGCAGTATCGGGGAGAATTCGCGCTGTGGCGCAATCGGTGACCGCTGGCTGCCAGGGGCGCAAATACCAATCCAACATGCAACATCACCATTCTGTGGACGCCTCCGGTGTCTTTTCCGGCCCCCTGGGGGCCGATCTGCGGGCCATGCTCGCTTCCCAAGAGAACGTGCTGGCCACGTTACAGGTTGACCTGAGCGGCGAACTGCGTTTCGCCACGGGCTGGGTGGTGGTGACTTCCGAGCGCCTGCTGGCCTGCGATCCCGGCACCAGCGCCTGGCGCGCATGGCCGCGGGCCCCGGGCCTGGCGCTGCGCATGCACGACCACGGCGGCATCGGGGCGCTGGAGCTGCACGATGCCGATGCGCGGCTGGCGCTGTGGCGCTTCACCCTGGGCCAGCATGCCCAGGCGCTGCGCCTGGTGCAGCGCTTCGAGCAGCCCGCCGGCGCCGCGCAGGCGGACGAGGCCACCTGCCCCCAGTGCCACGCCCCCCTGCCGCCCGATACCGAGGAGTGCCCCGCCTGCGCACGCGCCCAGCCGCCGCAGACCTCCACCTGGGTGCTGCTGCGCCTGTGGCGCTTTGCCCGGCCCTACCGCAAGCAACTGGCCGCGGGCTTCTGCCTGACGCTGGCCTCCACGGCGGCCACGCTGGTGCCGCCCTACCTGACCATCCCGCTGATGGACGACATCCTGATCCCGTTCCAGAACGGGCAGAAGATCGAGCCCGGCCTGGTGCTGCTGTACCTCAGCGGCCTGCTGGCGTCGGCCCTGGCGGCCTGGGGCCTGTCCTGGGCGCGCACCTACATCCTGGCGCTGGTGTCCGAGCGCATCGGCGCCGACCTGCGCACCACCACCTACGAGCACCTGCTGCGCCTGTCGCTCGACTACTTCGGCGGCAAGCGCACTGGCGACCTCATGGCGCGCATCGGCTCGGAGACGGACCGCATCAACGTTTTCCTTTCGTTGCATGCGCTGGACTTCGTGACCGATGTGCTCATGATCATGATGACGGCGGCCATCCTGTTCTCCATCAACCCCTGGCTGGCCCTGGTCACGCTGGTGCCGCTGCCCTTCATCGCCTGGATGATCCACACCGTGCGCGACCGCCTGCGCACCGGCTTCGAGAAGATCGACCGCGTCTGGTCCGAGGTCACCAACGTGCTGGCCGACACCATCCCCGGCATCCGCGTGGTCAAGGCCTTCGCCCAGGAAAAGCGCGAGGCCCAGCGCTTTCGAGATGCCAACCAGCACAACCTGGAGGTCAACGACAAGCTCAACAAGACCTGGTCGCTGTTCACCCCCACGGTGTCGCTGCTCACCGAGATCGGCCTGCTCGTGGTCTGGGCCTTCGGCATCTGGCTGGTCTCGCGCAACCAGATCACGGTGGGTGTGCTCACCGCCTTCATCGCCTACATCGGGCGCTTCTACAGCCGGCTCGACTCCATGAGCCGCATCGTCTCGGTCACGCAGAAGGCCGCGGCCGGCGCCAAGCGCATCTTCGACATCCTGGACCACGTGAGCAACGTGCCCGACCCGGCCCAGCCGGTCCAGGTGGACAAGGTGCAGGGCGCCATCGCCATGCGCAACGTGGGCTTCCGCTACGGCAGCCGCGCGGTGATCAAGGGGCTGGACCTGGACATCCGCCCCGGCGAGATGATCGGCCTGGTGGGCCACAGCGGCTCGGGCAAGAGCACCCTGGTGAACCTGATCAGCCGCTTCTACGACGTGAGCGACGGCTCCATCCAGGTCGATGGGGTGGACATCCGCCGCTTCGCCGTGGCCGACTACCGGCGCCACATCGGCCTGGTGCTGCAGGAACCCTTCCTGTTCTTCGGCACCATTGCCGAGAACATCGCCTATGGCAAGCCCGAGGCCACCCGCGAGGAGATCGTCGCGGCGGCCCGCGCAGCGCATGCGCATGAATTCATCCTGCGCCTGCCGCACGGCTATGACTCGCTGGTGGGCGAGCGCGGCCAGGGCCTGTCGGGCGGCGAGCGCCAGCGCATCAGCATCGCGCGTGCGCTGCTGATCGACCCGCGCATCCTGATCCTGGACGAGGCCACCTCGGCCGTGGACACCGAGACCGAGAAGGAAATCCAGAAGGCCCTGGACAACCTGGTGCAGGGCCGCACCACGATCGCCATCGCCCACCGCCTGTCCACCCTGCGCAAGGCCGACCGCCTGGTGGTGATGGACCGCGGCGAGGTGGTGGAGGTGGGGCCGCACGACGAGCTCATGGAGAAACAGGGCGCCTACTGGCGGCTGTACGAAGCCCAGGCCCGCCGTGCCGAAGAGGACGCCCAGGCCGCCGGCGTGATCATCGACAGCAGCCTGCTGCACCCGGCCCACCCTGCGGGCAGCGCCTGAGCGCCGCCCTTCGACGCACAACGACACCGCCATGACCGACCTGACGATCCCTTCCCCGACCCGCCCGCTGCAGCTGCACCGCAATCCGCACGGACGCCTGGTGCTGACCCAGCCCGACGGCACCGTGCACGAGGGCGTGGTGCCCGTGCGCGCCTTTCCCATCGCCGCCCCGGCCGAAGGCCTGTCCCTGGTGGGCAGCGACGGCCACGAGCTGGTGTGGCTGGACCGCCTCGACCAACTGCCCCCGGCCGGGCGCACCCTGGTCGAAGAGGAGCTGACGGTGCGGGAGTTTGTGCCCACTATCGAAAAAATTACCGCTGTATCGAGCTTTTCGACCCCCAGCACCTGGGATGTGGAGACCGACCGGGGCCCCGCGCGCCTGGTGCTCAAGGCCGAGGAAGACATCCGCCGGCTCGGCGGGCGCACCCGGCTGCTCATTGCTGCCGGTGAGGGCGTGCAGTTCAAGGTGCCCGACACCACGCTGCTCGATCGCCAGTCGCGCCGCTTCCTCGAACGCTTTCTCTGAGAACCTGTTTACGGTCTCGCAGGGGATCGCGTTGGAGCGCAATCGGGATGAGTGGATGCTTCGGATGCGCCGCATGGGCTCGTGCCCATGCAAGCAGCCGGGGCGTCCAATCGCCCGATTTCGCTCCAACCCTTCGGGCAGTGGCCTTGGCGGGCGGTCTGCGGCGTTGCGGCGCTTGTTGATAGCCGGGCTATCAACTGCGCACCGCGCCTAGCATCCCTTCCCGCCAAAGCCGCTGCGCGACCCCTGGGAGATCGTAAACAGGTTCTGGCCCGCACCCGCCCGCCGCCTGCTTCGTGTGGGCGGCGGGCTTTTTTTCGTCTGAACACTGCTTAAAAACTAGGGGTAAACCCTTAATTTTGGGCTTAAAGCCAAAAAAGACCTCAATTTCCCCTTTTGTTTGCCGTTATGAATGTACGAAGAGTCCGGAAGTGCCTCTGTCCATTCCATCCACCACCTGGGGCCTGCCATGCAAATGCCACCTGTTGATCGATCGCCGACCTGGCGTCCTCCGGGCGCTGATTTGTATTCCACCGGCGCCTCGGGGGCGCCGCCGATACGCCCTGTGAATGCGCCGCTGCCCGTCGAGTCCATGGACCGGCTCGGGGAGGGGGCCATCGTGCGCGAGCCCGACAAGCCTTCGGCGCCCGAGGCGCCCAACCGCGACTGGACCGAGGTGAAGAAGAAGGAAACGGTGGAAGAGCCGCCCGAGCCGCCGCCGGAGCCCATCTACAAGCAGTTGCTCGAGTTCATCCAGTCCATGTGGCGTGCCAGCGGCAGTGCCGTGGAAATGGCGCAGGACATCAACAAGGTGACCCTGCAGGAGCGCCTGGCCCAGCAGGTCAAGAACGAACCGCTGACCTACTCGGACCCCAAGGTCAAGCGCACGGCAGGGTTGTGAATCGGCTGGCAGGCTGAGGCGCCGCGACGGCGCCAGGGGGCATCGGTTTTTTTGCTATCGAACGGTAGCGGGTGGGGTCAGGGAGCGCTGGCTGCAGGAGCGAGAGCAGCAGGCGCCTGTTGTTTCGCGCGATCCCGTTCGGCGCGGTACTTGGCCGCAAAAGCGCGCACCTCCGCATACGAGACAAAGCCGTCATGGTCGGTGTCGGCCTCATCGAAGGCATTGGCCAGGCGCGGGAACAGTTTCACTTCGGTCCGGCTGAGCTTGCCGTCGCCGTTGAAATCCAGCATCTTGAACTCGCGGATGGCCTTGGCTTCGCCCTTGGACAGGCCTTCGGTGTCGGCCGGTGGCGGCGCCGCCGGTACCTGGGCCAGGGCCAGGGCCATGCTGCTGCAAAGCAGGGCGGCGGCTGCGCCCCATGCCAATAGGTTCATCTTCATGCGTTCTGTTCTCTGTTCCTGTTGCGGGACCATGGTCGCACAGATGCGGTCGCACGGCGTTCATTGCAACCGGTCAGAGGCCTTCTTTCGCGGCAAGTTGCACACCATTGCACAACTTTGCACACCGCCAGGGCCGGCCCTTCAGTCTGCCAGCGGCGTGACGGGGTTGGACACCCCGCTGTTCACATGGCCCGCGGGCACATGCAGCGAGGCCGAGGTGACATGGCCGGTCTGGTCGTCGAAGAAGAAGTCGGGCTCGAACTCGCGCAGGAACTCCCCTTTTTGCAGCCCGCCAAGGAACATCGCCTCATCGACCGCGATGTCCCAGTCCATCAGCGTGCGGATGGCGCGTTCGTGGGCGGGCGCGCTGCGTGCCGTGACCAGCGCGGTGCGGATGCGCATGCCCGTGCCGCCCGCGTGCTGCAGCCGGTGCAGGGCCGCGAGCAGGGGCTTGAAGGGGCCATCGGGCAGCGGCTGCGCCGCCTTGTCGCTCTCGTGCCGCTGGAAGGCGGCCAGGCCTTCGGCCTGGTAGACGCGCTCAGCCTCGTCGGAGAACAGCACCGCGTCGCCGTCGAAGGCGATGCGCACTTCATGGGGGTTGGAGTCGCCAGCGCGCACCGATTCGGTCAGCACGCGCGCCGCGGGGTAGCCCAGGTGCAGCGCCTGGCGCACGTCGGCCTCGTTGGCCGAGAGGAACAGGTGGGCCCCCAGCGGGCGCAGGTAGCGGAACGGATCACGCCCCTGGGTGAACACGCCGCGCTGCACCATGGGCAGGCCGTGGGCCAGGCAGGAGCGGAACACGCGCATGCCGCTCACCGGGTCGTTGCGCGAGAGCAGCACCACCTCCACCCGCTGGTGCTCGGTGGTGTTGAAGGCCAGCAGCTTGCGCACCAGCGAAAAGGCCACGCCCGGCGCCGCCGGAATGTCGATGCGCTGGCGCTGCATCTCCACGTAGGCGCGGTCATCCGTGTCGTCGAAGACGCTGTTTTCTTCCTCGAAATTGAACAGTGCGCGCGAGGAGATCGCGACCACCAGCTTGTCGTCCAGGGTGACGGCCATGGTGTGTGTCTACTTGACGAACTGGTTGAGCTGGATGATGGGCAGCATCACGGCCAGCACGATGGCCATCACCACCAGGCCCATGGCCACGATCAGCAGGGGCTCCAGGATGGTCGCCAGCTGCATGGAGCGGCGCTGCACCTCGACCGACAACTGGGTGGCGGCGCGCTGCAGCATCACCGGCAACTGGCCCGTCTGTTCGCCCAGGCGCGCGAACATCGACAGCAGGCCCGGAAAGCGCTTCTTCTGCGCCAGGGCCGAGGCCAGCGGTGCACCCTCGCGCACCAGCACCAGGGCATCGAGCGCGTCGGCCCGCAGGGCGCGGTTGTTCAGGGTCTCGGCTGCGGCCTGCAGCGCGCGCAGGATGGGCACGCCGGCACTGGCCAGCATGGCCAGCGTGCTGGCAAAGCGCGCCGCGTTGTAGCCGCGCGCGAGCTTGCCCACCAGGGGCAGGTTGAGCCAGGCAGCGTCGAAGCGCTCGCGCACGCTCTCCGATTTCAGCGACCAGCGCAGGCCCAGTGCGCCGATGACCAGCACGCCGAAAAGGGCCAGCCCGTAGCTGCGCACCAGGGCGCTGATGCCCAGCATCACGGTGGTGATGAGGGGCAGGGCGCGCTTGGAGCCGGCGAACACGCTGGCCACCTGGGGCACCACATAGCCCAGCAGGAACATCACGATGGCGATTGCCACCAGGGTCACGATGGCCGGGTAGAGCGCCGCGCCTATGAGCTTGGCCTTGAGCGCCTGGCGGTCTTCGAGGTCATCGGCCAGGCGTTCGAGCACCAGGCCCAGGTTGCCGCTGTGCTCGCCAGCACCGATCACGGCGCAGTAGATGTCGGAAAACTCGCGCGGGTGCTGGCCCAGCGCGCGGGCGAAGGTGGCGCCGGCATTCACCTCGGCGCGCAGGGCGGCCACCAGGTGGCGCTGGCGGTCGTCGTCGGCCTCGTCCGAGAGGGCGCTCAGGGCGCGCTCCAGCGGCAGGCCGGAACTCACCAGCCCGGCGATCTGCCGGGTCCAGATGGCCAGGCCGGTGGCGTTGAACACCGGCCGGGTGAACAGGCTGCGGTTCCAGCCCTGGGCAGAGCCGTCCCGGGAATGCCCGGTCTGGACCTGCTCCACTGCAATCGGCACCAGGGCCTGCGCGCGCAGCTGGGTGCGGGCGGACTTGGCGGTGTCGGCCTCCATCAGGCCTTTGCGGGTCTGGCCCTGGGCGTCCAGGGCTTCAAAGGAAAAAGCGGGCATGCAGCAGGTGGTGGGTGGGCGGTTGGGAAGTGCACGAAGGGGCACCCTCGTCAGCCACGATGGTAGCGGCAACCGGCATGTTGCCCCGCAAGCTTGTCCTCAAACCTTACATGGCGCCGACGCGCCGCGCTGCGTTGCAGATCCCTGCGCTACGGCGGGGACGCCCATTGCACACGGAAAGAGACGCCTTTTCCGCCGATACCGGCCCCGATTTCCACGCCCGCGCCAATGCGCCGTGCCGCTGACCGGACCACGGCCAGCCCCAGACCGGAACCGCTCGCGCCGGCATCGGGTCCGCGCACGAAGCGTTCGAAGACCGCCTCGCGCAACTGCGGGGCAATGCCGGGGCCGTCGTCACGCACCTCGAGCACAAGGCGCCCGGCATGCTGGCCCAGTTGCAACTCCACGCGCCCGCCATGGCGGCCATAGCGGATGGCATTGCCGACCAGGTTGTCGGTGATGGATTCGAACACCTGCAGCAGCCCGCGGCTGGGCAGCCGGTCGGGCCCGAGGTAGCACAGCTCGATGTCCCGCGCCGCCGCCGGGCCCGCGTGGGCCGCCAGGCAGTCGCGGGCGATGTCCGCCAGGTCCACGGCGGCGGGCGCGTGCGCCGTGTCCGCATCGAGCCGTGCGAGCGCCAGCAACTGCCCCACCAGGCGGCCGGCGCGCTCGACGCCGTTGCCCAGGCGCTCGGCCGCCGCGCGGCGCTCCTCGTCGCTGGCGCTGTGCAGCAGCAGGTCGCGCTGCGTGCCGATCACGGCCAGCGGGGTGCGCAGCTCGTGCGCCGCATCCGCGAGGAAGTTGCGCTCGCGCTGCAGCAGCGCGCGCAGCCGCGCCAGCGTGGCATTGAGTTCGCGCACCACCGGTGCCAGTTCGGCATGGGGCGCGCTCACCGCCAGCGCCTCCAGGTTCCCGGGCGGCCGCTGCGCGAGCTCGCGGGACAGCTGGCGCAGCGGGCGCAGGCCCGTGTGCACCGACACCCAGACCGGCAGCAGCACCAGGGGAAAAGCCACCAGCAAGGGCTGCAGCAGCCCCTCGCTGCTGATCATCACCGAGTCGAAGTTCAGGTGCCGGCTGTGCAGGGACTGGGTCACCTCGATCCGGTAGCGTCCATCGGCCGAGCGCAGCCGGTAGACGCGGTGGGGCTGGGCGCCGCCCTGGTCGGCATAGCCCTCGGGGCCGTCCGCCGGGGTATCGGCCACGCTGCCGCCCTGTGCCAGCAGCCGCCCCTGTGTATCGCGCACCCGGAACCCGAGGAATCCTTCGGGGTAGCTGAGCAACTCGGTATCGCTGTGGATGCGTGCGTCCAGGCCTTCGAGCGCCGCCGTGAAACGCGCCCCGTCGCCTGCGGCAGCGCTGGCCAGGCGGTCGATGCTGCGCGCCAGGGCCAGCATCTCGCGGTCGAAGCTGCCTGTTTCCCGGGCATAGACCATGGAGTGGCCGAGCGCGTAGATCGCCACCCAGACGAGTGCACAGGCCAGCAGCAGCGACAGCAACAGGCGCCGGGCGATGGAGGGGCGCAGCAGGGAGGGCAGCGCCATCATGGCTGCAGCCCGGCGATGCGGTAGCCCACGCCACGCATGGTGCGGATGCAGTCCTCGCCCAGCTTGCGGCGCAGGTTGTGGATATGCCATTCGAGCGCGCTGAACTCCATCGGCTCGCCCAGGGGCGCCAGGGCACGTGCCAGCCGGTGCTTGGGCACCACCTCGCCACCGTGGCGCGCGAGTTCGACCACGATGGCGAATTCGCGTGGCGACAGCGGCACCGGCCCGTCTTCGGTGCGCACCTCGCGCTGGCGCATGTCGATGGTGAGCGGGCCCACGCTCCAGGTGCTCGACGACTGCCCGGCTGCGCGCCGCGTCACGGCCTGGATCCGGCTCGCCAGTTCTGCCACCTGCACGGGCTTGATGACATAGTCGTCGGCTCCTGCATCGAGCCCGGCGATGCGCATCTCCAGCGCATCGCGCGCGGTCAGCACGATGACCGGCAACGCGATCCCGGTGCGCCGCCAGCCGCGCAGCAGGGACAGGCCTTCGCCGTCGGGCAGGCCCAGGTCGAGCACGGCGCAGGCAAAGGGCAGGGGCTCGTCGCCGCTGGCCTCGCACAGGGCCCGGGCCTGGCCGAGGCTGCGCACCCATTCGCTGCTCAGCCCATGGACCTTGAGGGCCTTCTGCAGGTCGCTGCCCAGGTCCAGGTCGTCTTCGATGAGAAGGAGGTGCATGTCGGAAGTCCCTTCTTAGATCGTAAACACGTTCTTAGGTGGGGCGAAGCTTATGCCAGGCGGGCAAAGCGGGCGCAAAGGATGCCCTGCCTAGCATGCGCAGGTTTTCCACCACCCCATGGAGCGACCGCTGTGCGCCTTGTCCGAACGATGCCCCTTTCCCTGATCGCCCTGCTGCTTGTCGCGGCCCTGCTGTCCGCCTGTGGCGGCGGCGACGACGCCCCGTCCCGCGAGCACGCCGCGGTCCAGGCCCTGCTGGAGCAGGCGGTACCGCCTGCCGCGCCACCCGGGGCGCTGGTGGCGGTGCGGGATGCCTCGGGGCGCACCACCCGCTACGCCGCGGGCCTGGGGGCGGTGGCGCCGGCCACCCCCATGCGGCCCGAAGACCGCTTTCGCGCCGGCAGCGTCCTCAAGCTGATGGTCGCCACGGTGGTGCTGCAGCTGGTCGAGGAGGGGCGGCTGGCGCTCGGCACGCCGCTCACCCGCTTGCTGCCGGCCGGGCGCATCGCCGGCTTCGAGCACCGCGGCGCCATCACCCTGGAACACCTGCTCAACCACACCAGCGGACTGGGCGACACGGCCTCCAGCGAAGCCCATGACGCCGATGTGCTGGCCCAGCCGGCGCGCCTGCGCAGCGAACAGGAGTACCTGGACATGGCGCTGCTGGAGGGCCAGCGGCTGCCTGGCGAACATGCCTATGCCAACACCAACTACATCCTGCTGGGCCTGGTGATCGAGCAGGCCACCGGCAAGAGCTGGCGCAGCCAGGTGCGCGAGCGCCTGCTCACCCGCCTGGGCCTGGCGGATTCTTCGCTGCCCGAGCCTGCGGACCTGGAGATGCCAACGCCGTTCGCCCATGGCTACCAGCCCATGGCAGGCGCAGGCCTGCTGGATGTCAGCCGCATCTCCCCCTCGATGGCCGGGTCGGCCGGCGGCCATGCCCTGGTGACGACCACGGCCGACCTGGCGCGCTTTGCCGCCGCGCTGTTCGGCGGCGAGCTCTATCGCCTGCCGAGCACCCTGGCGCAAATGCTGCGCTTCGTGCCGGCCGAGCCCATCGGCGACATGGCCTATGCCTACGGCCTGGGGGTCATGCGCCACCAGTTGCCCGATGGCACGGTGTTCCTGGGCCACGGGGGCTCCACGGCAGGCTATTCCTGCGCGATTCTTTACGACCCGGTGCGCCGGCTGACCGTGGTGGCCGCGCGCAATGCGCCGGACCTCGAGGCTACCTACCTGGAGGTGGCGATGCCGGTGGCGCGCGCCCTGCAGGCGCCACGCTGAGATTTCAGGCCGGTACGCCGGCCTGCAGCGCTGCGTGTGCCTGGGCCGCGATCTCCAGCGAACGCAGGCGCAGCGCTGGGTCGTACACGTCGCTCACCAGCATCAACTCGTTGGCGCCGGTCTCGCGCACCAGGTCGGCCAGGCCGGCCTGCACCGTCTCGGGCCCACCGATCACCGCGGCCGCCAGGAAGTCGCCAATGGCGGCACGCTCCTGCGGCTGCAGGCGTGCCGCGAAGTTCTCCACCGGCGGCAGCAGCAGGCGCCGGTCGCCGGTGAGGATGCCCAGCACGCGCTGGTAGGTGCTGCTGGCCAGGAACTCGGCCTCCTCGTCGGTCGGTGCCGCGATCAGCGGCACGCCGATGGCCAGGTAGGGCTTGGGCCAGGCGGCCGAGGGGCGGTACAGGTTGCGGTACAGGTCGATGGCCTGGTGCAGCAGGCGCGGCGCGAAATGCGAGGCGAAGGCATAGGGCAGGCCGCGCTCGGCCGCCAGCTGCGCCGAGAACAGGCTCGATCCCAGCAGCCAGATCGGCACGTTCGTTCCGGCCCCGGGCGTGGCCACCAGGCGCTGGCCCGGTTCAGCCGGGGAGAACAGGCGCTGCAGCTCGGCCACGTCCTGCGGAAAGTCGTCGGCGGTTTCGACGCGGCTGCGGCGCAGCGCGCGCATGGTCGCCGGGTCGGTGCCGGGCGCGCGGCCCAGGCCCAGGTCGATGCGGCCGGGGTAGAGCTCGGCCAGCGTGCCGAAGGCTTCGGCCACCACCAGCGGCGCATGGTTGGGCAGCATCACGCCGCCCGACCCCACGCGGATGCGCGAGGTGCCGCCCGCGATGTGCCCCACCAGCACGGCGGTTGCCGAGCTGGCGATGCCTGCCATGTTGTGGTGCTCGGCCAGCCAGTAGCGGGCGAAACCGAGCTTTTCGGCGTGCTGTGCGGTGCGCAGGGCGATCTGCAGCGCCTCGGCCACGGTGCCGCCGTCGCGGACGGCCACCAGGTCCAGCATGGACAGGGCGGTGCGGGGGGAAACAGGTTCAGTCATGCGCCCATTGTGGTCCGGCCCGGCCGGCACCGCTTGCACCGGGGCCGAGAGCCGAGGCTGGCAGCAGGGCTGCACTGCACACGCCGACAGGGGTATGCGATTTTTTGGTAGCCAAAAGGCAAAACGCTACACAGAATGTTTCAAATGGCGTGGCGTCTCTTGCACAGGGCCCGCCCGCACACCAAAAACGGGATGGAAAATGGGTTTCTTCAGCCGACTGTTCAAGATGCGGGAGCAGGACCCGACCAGTCCAGACACGACCTGGGCCATGGAAGACAACGGCAGCGAACTCGTGCTGGACGCCGAGTACGCCACCATGCTCATGACCGAGATCGATATCGACGCGGCCATTTCCAGCCATGAGCGCTGGCGACTGCAGCTGCAGGACATGATCAATGGCCGTTCCAACGAGGTCATGCGCCCCGAGCGCATCTGCCAGGACGACCGCTGCGACCTGGGCCGCTGGCTCAACGGCACGGGCCGCGTGCGGCTCGGCCACTACCCGGCCTTCGGCATGCTGGTGGCGCGCCACAAGTACTTCCACCAGCAGGCGGCCGCTGTGGTCACCCTGTTCCAGGCGGGGCAAAAGCCCCAGGCCGTGCAGTTGCTCAACAGCAGCTGCCGCCATGCGTCGAACCAGGTGCTGCTGCTGCTGAAAGAACTCAAGCGAGGCCTGGGCAGCAGCTGAACTGCGACGCCTTTCCGGCTCAGTAACTCCTGCCGCCCTTGTACATGGCGTGCTGGCGGCGTTGCAGCGTCCCGACCTCGCTCAAGCGGGCCATGGCAGCGCCCGCATGGGCGTGGGTGATCGCCATGCCCAGGCCGTCGGCGGCGTCGGTGCCGGGCAGGCCGGGCAGGCTCAGCAGGCGGCGCACCATTTCCTGCACCTGGGGCTTGGTCGCACGCCCATGGCCGACCACGGCCTTCTTCATCTGCAGCGCGGTGTACTCGGCCACGGGCAGGTTGCTGGCCACCAGCGCGGTGATGCAGGCACCGCGGGCTTGGCCCAGCAGCAGGGTGGACTGTGGGTTCACGTTGACGAAGACAATCTCGACCGAGGAGGTATCGGGTTGGTAGCGCGCCACCACCTCGGTGATGCCGTCGAACAGCATCTTCAGGCGCCCGGGCAGGTCGCCCAGGGCCAGCGTGGTCGTGCGGATGGTGCCGCTGGCCACGTAGCTCAGTCGGTGGCCGTCCATGTCCACCACGCCGAAGCCCGTGGTCTGGAGGCCCGGATCGATCCCCAGGATCCTCATAGCCCGAAGTACCAGCGCACCGAATGGAAGAACACCGGTGCCGCGAAGCACAGTGCGTCGACCCGGTCGAGCAGGCCACCGGCCCCCGTGACCGACATGCCCTGCATGCCCCAGCTGGTGATGCCGCGGTCGCGCTTGAGCGCCTTCATCACCAGGTGCCCCAGGCTGCCGGCCACGCAGGCCAGCAGGGCCATGCCCAGCGCCTGGCCGGGCTTGAAGGGGGTGATGAAGGTCAGCAGGCCACCCACCAGGCCCCCCACGGCCACGCCTGCGAGCCAGCTCACCCACTGGAAGCTCTGGCTCACCTGGGGCGCCACGGGCTTGTGCGGAAAGCGCCGGCCCAGCAGGTGCTGCACCACCATGCAGGTCTGCACCACGAACACCAGGAAGAACACCAGGAAGGCGCCCTTGTCCCGGTAGCCCGGGAAGTCGAGCAGCAGCAGCGCCGGCACATGGCTCATGCCGTAGACGCAGACCATGATGCCCCACTGCAGCTTGGCGTTGCGCTCCAGGAAGCGCTGCGGGTCGTTGGCCAGCGCGCTTACCACGGGCAGCGCCAGGAACACGTAGACCGGGATGAACACCGTGAACAGGTCGAAATGCCGGCTGCCCACGATCCAGAACTGCAGCGGCAGCACCACGAAGAAGGCCAGCACCAGGCTGCGGTGGTCGCCCCGGCGCGTGGGCGAGAGCGTGATGAACTCGCGCAGCGCGAAAAAGCCCACGATGGCGAAGAGCACGGTGGCCACGGCGTCACCCAGCGCCCAGCCGATCCAGAACACGGTGGCCATGACCCAGGAGGTCTTGAGCAGGCCCCAGAAGCGCTTGGCCTCCAGGGCTTCGGCCTCGGCCTGCGGGTCGTCGCTGGACTGCTCGCGCAGCATGCGCGCGTAGGCCCAGATGGTGGTGATCGACAGGATGCCGAACACCACCAGGAACAGGGCACCGATCTGCTGGGTCGCGGTTAGGTTGCGAAGAAAGTTGTTCATTTCACACTTCCCGCAAGGCGATGACCGCACGGCGCGCACGGTCCAGGAACGGCCGGCGCTCTTCGTCGGCGGCCAGCTCGATCGGCGCGCCGAAGGTCACCGAGCACAGGATGGGAACGGGCACGACTTCGCCCTTGGGCATCACGCGCTGCACGTTGTTGATCCAGGCCGGCACCAGCACCACCTGCGGGAACATCTGCGCCAGCTTGTACAGCCCCGACTTGAAGGGCTGGGGCTCCTCGCCGTGGCCGCGCGTGCCCTCGGGAAAGATCACGATGGAGTCACCGCTCTGCAGCGCCTTCACCAGCGGCGCGAGCGGGTCGTTCTCGGGCAGCGCCGCGCGCAGCTCCTCGGGGGTCGGGGGGCGGGGCGGTGCCTCGGGGGCCGGGTCCGGCCCGCCAGCGGCAGCGGTTTCCGCCTCGGGCAGGGCTGGGCCCACCGGTGCCGCTTCCACAGGCGCCGGGCGTGCCGGCGTGGCCTGGCGGTCCACATACACCGCATTGAACACGGCGGTGGTGATCCACTGGCGAAACGGCGTCTTGGTCCAGTAGTCCTTGGCGGCGATCGGGCGGGTGATGCTGCGCAATTCCTCGGGCAGGGCCGCCCAGATCAGCACCATGTCGGCATGGCTCTGGTGGTTGGCGAAGTAGATGCGCTGCTCCGCCTTGGGCGGGCAACCATACCAGCGGGCCTGGGAGCCGGTCAGGAACCGCACTATTCCCAGAAGGAGGAGACTCATCAACTTGGCAAGCATGGCGCGGATGATACGGGCGAACCCGCGCACCCCTGGTGAGCCGGGCCACAGGCGGTGGTCGCCCGCCAGACAGCAGGGGCCGGCCACTGGACCCTGGCTGCGGCGCGACAGTATCATCCGGGCCCACGCTGCTCCATGAAAAAGCCCCAAGCCTTCACCGTCCACGATGTCGCCCGCATGGCCGGCGTGTCCGCCATGACGGTGTCACGCGCGCTGAACCATCCCGAGCGCGTGGCCCCCGCCACGCTGCTCAAGGTGCGTGAGGTGGTCAGCCAGACGGGCTTCGTTCCCAATGGCATGGCGGGTGGCCTGCGCTCCTCGCGTGCCCGGCTGGTGGCCGCAGTGTTGCCGACGCTGACGGGCCCGGTGTTCCAGGAAACCGTGCGCGCGCTGAACCAGGCGCTGGACGAGCGAGGCTACCAGCTGATGATCGGCCAGAGCGGCTACGACGCCTCGCGCGAGGATGCGCTGCTCGACGCCATCATCCGGCGCCGGCCCGATGGCATCGTGCTGACCGGCATCATGCATTCGGTGGACGGTCGGCGCCAGTTGCTGGCCGCGGGCATTCCGGTGGTCGAGACCTGGGACCTGACACCCACCCCCATCGACATGCTGGTGGGCTTCTCGCACGAGCGCATCGGCGAGTCGGTCTGCCATTTCCTGGTCCAGCGCGGCTACCGCCAGCCCCTGCTGCTCGGTGCCAACGATGACCGGGCGCGCCTGCGCATGGGCGGGTTCCGGCGTGCGGCCCGGGAGCTGGGCCTGGCGGCCGAGGTGCCGGCGGTGCTGGTGCCGGCGCCCACCACGCTGGGGTCGGGGCGCAGCGGGCTGGTGGCGGCGCTGGCCGCCCACCCCGGGACCGATGCGGTGTTCTGCAGCTCGGACATGCTGGCCCTGGGGGTGCTGATCGAGGCCCAGGCGCGCGGCCTGTCGGTACCAGGGCAACTGGCCGTCGTGGGCCTGGGCGACCTGGAGTTCGCCGCCAGCCTGCAGCCGGCATTGACCACGGTGCGCATCGACGGCACCCGCATCGGCCGCACGGCGGCGCAGTTCATCGACGACCGCGCGGAAGGCCGCACGGTCGACACACCCATCGTCGACATCGGCTTCGAGATCGTCTCACGCGCCAGCGCCTGAACACGGCCTGCTAGGGCGTGTGGGCCGTCGTGCGGGCTTCGAGAAAGGCCTTGAGCTGGTCGGCCGCCAGGGGCCGGCTGAACAGATAGCCCTGGTAGGCGTGGCAGCCGTGTTCGGCCAGGAACTGCTGCTGGCTCTCGTTCTCCACCCCCTCGGCGATGACGTGCAGCCCCAGGCTCTGGGCCAGTGCCACGATGGTCCGCACGATGGCGGCATCGTTGGGGTCGCTCAGCAGGTCGCGCACGAAGGACTGGTCGATCTTGAGCTGGTCGAGCGGCAAGCGCTTGAGGTAGTAGAGCGACGAGTACCCGGTGCCGAAGTCGTCGAGCGAGAAGCAGACGCCGCGGCGCTTCAAGGCAGCCATCTTGGTGACCGTCTCCTCCATGTCGCTGACCAGCAGGCTTTCGGTGAGCTCGAGCTTGAGCCGGCGCGGGTTGGCGCCGGCCTTGTCGAGCACGGCCAGCACCTGGTCGACAAAGTCGGGGTGGCGGAACTGCAGCACGCTGACATTGACGGCGACGGTGAGCCCGGCGGTCTCCGGCCGGGCCGACCACGCGGCGATCTGTGCGCACGCGGCCTCCAGCACCCAGCGGCCCAGGGGCAGGATGCTGCCCGTCTCCTCGGCCAGCGGGATGAACACCGCCGGCGACACCATGCCGCGCTGCGGGTGCTTCCAGCGCAGCAGCGCCTCGACGCCCAGCATCTCGCCCTGGCTGTCCACCTGGGGCTGCCAGTGCAGCAGGAACTCGTCTTGTGCGAGCGCCTGGCGCAGGTCGCTTTCCAGCGCGGCGCGGGCCGTCACGGCCTGCTGCATGTCGGGGTCGAAGAAGCGCAGGGTGTTGCGGCCTGCGGTCTTGGCCTGGTACATGGCCAGGTCCGCGCGCTTGAGCAGCTCGCCCACCTCCTCGGTCTGGGCGAAGGGCGCGATGCCGATGCTGCAGGTGCCGCGGTGCTCGTAGCCCATCAGGTCGAACGGCTGGTTCAAGGCGTTCAGGACGTTCTCTGCAACCGTGCGGCCCTGCACGGCGGTCTCGCTCGCGCTCCCGCTGAGCTGCTCCAGCATCACGACGAACTCGTCGCCGCCCAGGCGTGCCACCGTGTCGGTCTCGCGCACGCAACCCTTCAGGCGCGTGGCGACCTGCTGCAGCAGCAGGTCGCCCTTGTCATGCCCGAGCGTGTCGTTCAAGGTCTTGAAGTTGTCCAGGTCGATGAACAGCAGGGCGCCCCCACGGCCGTTGCGTGCGCTCGCGACGAGCGCGTGCTGCAGCCGGTCGACCAGCCGGATGCGGTTGGGCAGGCCGGTCAGCGGGTCGAAGAACGCGAGCTTCTGTATCTGCAGCTCGGTCACCTTGCGCTGCGTGATGTCGGTGTTGATGGCCAGGATCGAGCGCGGCATGCCGTGCTCGTCGCGCACCAGCGTCCAGTGCGCCTCCACCGTGAGGGTGCTGCCATCCTTGCGGTGCTGGGTGAATTCACCGTTCCACTCCCCCAGGGCCAGCACGTTGCGGATCGCCTGCTGGTAGGCGTGGGCATCGTCGTAGAGCAGGTGCGAGATCGAGCGGCCGATGGCCTCCTGTGGCGTCCAGCCGTAGAGGCGCTGTGCGCTGCGGTTCCAGAACAGCACCCGGTCCTCCAGGCAGCGCACGATGATGGCGTCCTGGGCCTTGTCCAGCAGCGACGCCTGGTCGCGGATCTGCGCGTCGGCCTCCTGGCGCTCGATCTCGGCCGCCGCGCGCGTGGCGAAAATGTGCAGCGTGGACGCCATCATGGCATCGAGCTCGCGGCTGCTGTCGAACAGCAGGGCCATCGCGCCCAGCGGGCGGCCCGATGCGCTGTCCAGCCGGCGCCAGATGCAGGTGTGGGCCTGCAGCCCTGGCAGCAGCCGGGTCGCGAACTGCGCCACCACCGCCCCTTGCACGGTGCCGTGCGTCTCCCGCAGGGCCGGTGCCAGCGGCGATCCTTCCAGGGCGAAGTCGAAGTCGGCGAAGGCCCGGTCCTGCGCCAGCGCCGCCAGCATGTGGGCCTGCGGCGCCTGGGCCGGCCGGTTCTCTCCACCTGTGCGCAGGCGTGCCACGAAGCCTCCACAGGCCCCCAGCGTCTCGGTGCCGCTGCGCACCAACTGCTCGAAGAAGGCCGCCCCCGTGCCGGCGGAGACCGCTGCCGCGACCTTCGCCACCGCGGCCTGCAGGGCCTGCTGGCGGGCCTGGGCACGCAGGCCTTCGATGCCGAACGCCAGGTCGTTGGCCAGGTCCTGCAGGAGCTTGGCCTCTTCGGCCCCGATCACCACCGGCTCCTTGGCGCACAGGCCCAGCAGGCCCAGCGCGCCACCGGCGCGGCCCAGGGGCAGGAAGGCCGCGCCCAGAAAGCCGTGCGCCAGCGCCATGCGCGCCCAGGGTTCGGGCGCCGGCAGGTGGGCCAGGTTCTCGGCCACCGCCAGTTGTCCGCTGGCCAGCGCCTGTTCGATGGTGCGGCGCAGGCCGGCCTGCGAGGGGTCGTCCCAGGCGCCTTCCAGGGCCGTGAGCAGGCCACTGCCGTCTCCGACCCGGGCGGCCAGCTGCAGGCTGCCGCCGCCGCGCAGCCACCCGGCCCAGGCCATGTCGTAGCCGCCGATCTCCACCGTGATGCGACAGACCTCCTCGATCAGGGCCTGCTCGGTGCCGGCCCGGATCTGCACCTCGTTGCAGGCGCTCAGCATGCGCTGGGCCCGGTTGGCGCGGGCCAGTTCGCGCTCGGCGCGCACGCGCAGGCTCACGTCGTTGGCGAGCACCAGGCGGGCGCGCCGGCCATTGAAATCGACCAGGTCGGCCGAGATCTCTGTGTCGATGACCGAGCCATCCTTGCGCCGATGGCGCCGCTTGATGCCGGTGACCTTTTGCACCTCCTCCGTGCTGCGCAGGGTCTTTTCCCACTCGGGGCTGTCCTCGGGCAGCCACAGGTCCCGCACGTCCATGGCGAGAAACTCCTGCTCGCTGTACCCGTAGTGCAGCACCGCCGCCTGGTTCACGGCCAGGATCTGGCGCGAGCGCAGGTCCGACACCCACATGGGAAAAGGGTTGTGGTCGAACAGCAGCCGGTATTGTTCCCCCGAGGCCCGCCATTGCGACGTGGTGCCATGCCGAGCGAGGGTGGCGCCCAGCGATTCCCCCAGGACCTGCAGGCCGGGCAGCGCCGGCTCGGTGAAGGCACCCCGCGGGCCGGACACCGCGCAGACCCAGCCGAGGACGTCGGCGGCGGCGGTGCGCAGCGGGGCCATCAGCAGGGACACCGGTGCGCCGGCCTGTGCGACATCGGTCCAGAGCAGGGCCGGGTGGCTGTGGTCGCCGGGGCTGGACCGGTCGGGGGCTGCGCCGGGCCAGGCCAGGGCATCGCCCACCGCCGCCGCGATCTCGCCGCTGACCGCGCGGCAGAGAAAGTCGCCGCCGTCGTCGCGCAGGTAGATGGCGCAACCCGCAGCCTCGGTCAACGCGCGCGCCCAGCCGGCCATGCGGGCGAGGATTTCGCCGCGGGCCAGGCCAAAGTCCAGCGCCAGCATCTCCTGCTGCAGGCGCACGAGGCGGGCAAGGGCCGCGGCATCTTCGCTGGCAGGCCGCAAGGGGTCTTCGGGGAGCAGGCCCATGGTGTCCTCTTTACCTTGGATGGGGGGCGCGGGCGGCGGAGCAACGGTGCCCCTGCAGCCGTCCGGGCTGTCCCCACTCTACCGCGCCGGATGCCGGTGCCGGCCCGCGCATGGCAAAGAAGGCGCCACCCTGCGTGGCGCACCGCCTGAGATTCGAGAGGGTCATGTTTCTACCCACCGACCCGGCCTGGGTGCCGCTGCGGCTTGAAAAAAGTCTGCACGGATCGGGGGTTGGCCGGTACAAGTGCGCTATTGGTTTGCATGGGCACTTGGGGTGAGAATGTAAGCAAATGAATCACCATTGAAAAGACAAGATTCTTCGGTGGGTGATCAATCAATTTGATCACCAACGGTGTTGCAGGGGCCGATACACAGGTACTGGAGTGGTATGGCGACCGATTCCCTGATCAAATTTAATCTTCGGCAGTTGGGCGTCTTCCGCTGCGTGGCGGAGAGTGGCGGCATCCGTGCCGCCGCGCGCCGGCTGGGCCTGACCCAGCCCGCCGTCACGCACGCCATGCGCGAGCTCGAGCAGGGCCTCGGGGTCGATCTCTTCGTGCGCAGCGCCAAGGGGGTGCGCCTCACGCCGCCGGGTGAAGCCCTGCTGCTGCGGACCCAGCGCATCCTGCACGAGGCGCAAAGCGCCCAGGCGGAGCTCGAACAGATGGGCGGGGGCCAGGGCGGGCGGCTGCGCATCGCCCTGAGTGCCGCCGCCAGCAGCGTACTGCCGCAGGCCCTGGTCGATTTCCGGGCACTGCGCCCCGACGTGGTGCTGGAGCTGCGCGAGATGACCTGGCCCACCCGCCTGGACGGCTGGAAAGAGGGGGAGTACGACTTTGCCGTGCTCGCGCAGGCCGATGTGCCGCACCCGGATGCCCTGGAGCGGGAGCCCCTGTTCTCCATCCCCGCGGTGCTGGCGGTGCGCACCGGGCATCCGCTGGCCGGTGCGCGTTCCATCACCGCGCTGGCACAGGCGCTTTGGTTGGCACCCGGCTATGGCATGGACGTGCTGGACCGGCTGTTCGCGCAGCAGCACACGCCGCCGCCGCGGGACATCATCTACTGCCACTCCGTGTCGATCGCCCTGTCGCTGCTGCGGGCCACTGATGCCGTCGGCGTGGTCTCCTCGCACCTGTTCCTGGACGAGGGCGCCAGCCGGGGGCTGGTGGCGCTCGGGGTCGCGGAGCCCCTTCCGGCGGCCCAGGTCTGCGTGGTGATCCGGGACCGCCAGGCCCTGACACCGGCCGCCAGGCTGTTCATCGACTGCCTGCGCCAGGCGGCGGCCAAGGCCTCGTGAGCGGCGCGCGCCGCGGGGGCGGTATGCTTGGCGCATCGGCGTTCCACCCCACCTGCCCATGACCACGATTCCACGTCTCCTGGCCCTCGCGCTGCTGGTGCTTCTTGCCGGGCCGGCTGCGGCAGAGCCGATGCCGGGGCTGTGGGAGCGGCGCTTCACGGGTTTCCTGCCGGATCCCGCGTCGGGAGTGGAAAAACGCTGGGCCGAGCCTGCCGATACGCGCTGCCTGTCTGAAGCCGACCTGCGCAAGCTGCCATTTCTCACGGCTGCGGCCAGCAAGGTGGCCCACGAGCGGGACGGCGGCAGTTGCACGGTGTCGGGCGAAGCAAACACCCGTGAAGCCGCTTCCTGGAATCTGGCGTGCAAGGAGGCCGGTGGGCGCGCCGTGGAGACGCGGATGTCGGTCGAGATCTCGGACGCGCGGATCGTTTCCCTGACCCGCAGGATCACACCGGACAATGTGCCCGGTGCGCAGGATGTGCGGGTCGAAGTCCGGATGACGCGCCTGGGCGATTGCGACGGCGGCACCGCGAAAAAGCCCTGATGGCGCCCAGGCCTGGCGAAGCAGGGCGGGCGCCGCACACAACGCAGGGCTGTGGCGATAAAACACCATCCCCGCACGCCGCGCTTGAAAACACCAGCGCTCGCCCGTAGCATTCGCCCTCTTTCAAAAACCTCACCTCGCGAGACCGACATGCCCGGCACCCCTCGTTCCTGCCGAACGACACGCCACACGAAGCCCGCGGCCTCAAGCCCCGGGTTATGCCGCTCGTGTGGGCCTGCGGACAAGCCAGCCAGTATTTCCCTCGCCGCCATCGCGGCCGGATGCTGAGCCCGCTGCCTTGATCCTGCCATCTCCGGTCACCCGCTGACCGCCTGCGTCGTCTTCGGCCCCTGTGCCAGGCACCGTTGCCTGGTTCCCTGCCTGCCGGAGACTTCCATGACGCAACCCTCTTTGCATAACCGCGAACTCGCGAAATATCCCCGTACGCCCCATTTGCAGGGCTCCCGCTACCAGCCCGGCGACAAGGGCGACCCCGTGCCCTACGCCGAACTGCTGGGCAAGACCCTGGTGGTCGAGGAAAAGCTCGATGCCGCCAATGCCGGCCTGAGCTTCGACGCCGCGGGCCAACTGCTGCTGCAGTCGCGCGGCCACTACCTCGACGTGGACCGCCTGGGCGGCCGCGAGCGCCAGTTCAACCTGTTCAAGCAATGGGCCCGCGCGCAAGAGGGCCGGCTGCTCGGCGTGCTCGAAGACCGCTATGTGATGTACGGCGAGTTCATGCACGCCAAGCACTCGGTCTACTACGACGCGCTGCCGCACCTGTTCTGCGAGTTCGATGTCTGGGACCGTCAGGTAGAGGCCTTCCTCGACACGCCCGCCCGGCATGCCCTGCTGGCTGGCGTGCCCGTGGTGTCGGTGCCGGTGCTCTACACCGGGCGGGCCCCGCCGCGCATGCAGGCACTGCAGGCCCTGGTGGGGCCATCGCTGGCGCGCACTGGACAGTGGCGCGCCGCTTTCGAGGACGAGGTGGCGCGCCAGGGCCTGGACCGGGCCCTGTGCTGGCAGCAGACCGACCGGTCCGAGCTGGCCGAAGGCCTGTACATCAAGGTGGAGGAGGGTGGGCGGACCGTGGGGCGCTTCAAGCTCGTGCGGCCGGACTTCATCCAGACCATCCTTGATTCGCAGTCGCACCACAGCGAGCGCCCGGTGGTCCCCAACCGCCTGCGTGCGGGCGTGGACCTGTTCGGCCCCGAGGTCGACAAGCGCTGGCCCATGGCGGGCGGCGGACGCCTCTGAACCCCAACGGCGGGCATGGCCCGCCCAGGAGAATTGCATGACGATGTTTGAATGGAAAGACGTGCAGGGCCTGGTCCCTGCCGCAGGCGGTGCGCCCGATCTGGCCGCCTGCCTCGATGCCTTCCCGCAGCTGCGGCTGGCCGCCACCACGCCGCAGGACCCCGTGTTCCATGCGGAAGGGGATGTGTGGACCCACACGGCCATGGTGCTGCGCTGCCTGCTGGACAGTGCGGACTATGCCGCGCTCGCGCGGGCCGACCAGGAGGTGGTGTTCCTCGCTGCGCTGCTGCACGACGTGGCCAAGTGCAGCACTACCGTGGTGGACGAGGCCACAGGCCGCATTTCGCAGCCTGGCCACTCGCGCAAGGGCTCCATCGACGCACGCATCGCGCTGTGGGATGCGGGCGCGCCGCTGGCCGTGCGCGAGGCCATCTGCCGGCTGATCGCCGTGCACCAGGTGCCCTTCTTCGCGCTGGAGACCTCGCGCAAGGGCAGCTCGCCGGAGTTCACCGTGCGCCAGCTGTCCTGGCAGGTGGATCTGCACCTGCTGGCTCTGCTGGCCGAGGCGGACATGCGCGGGCGCATCTGCCCCGACCCGCAGCGCACGCTCGACGCCATCGAGCTGTTCCGTGAGCTGGCGCGCGAGGAGCGCTGCTACGGCCAGCCGCGCGCCTTTGCCGACGCGCACACGGCCCTGTGCTACTTTCGCGGGGCCAACGTGCACCCGGACTATGCGCTGCACCAGGAGCCGGGTTCGCGCGTGGTGGTGATGTGCGGCCTGCCGGCCTCGGGCAAGGACACCTGGGTCGCCGCCCACCACCCCCGGCTGTCTGTGGTGTCGTTCGACGACGCGCGCGCGCAGCTGGGGTTGCGCCACGGCAAGAACGAGGGCCTTGTGGCCCACCATGCGGTGGAGCAGGCCAAGGCCCTGCTGCGCACGCACGCGCCCTTCGTGTGGAACGCCACCCACCTGTCGGACCAGATGCGCGCCAAGACGCTGGACCTGTGCCTGGCCTACCATGCCGAAGTGGAGGTCGTGTACCTGGAGCAGCCGCGCGCCCAGTTGCTGGCGCGCAACCAGCGGCGTGACACCTCGCTGACCAACAAGCGCCTGCTGGAGATGCTGCTGCGCTGGGAGGTGCCTTTGCCCACCGAAGCGCACGCAGTGCATTACACCCAGATCCGGTAGACCCAGAACGCCTCGTCGCGCTGAATGCCGTCGTACAGCGCCTGCGGCGCATAGCCGGTGATGCGCCGCGTGACGCGGCACAGGTGCGACTGGTCCGAAAAGCCGGCGCCTGCGGCCACCTCGGCCCAGCGCACCGGGGACTCGGCCGCGTCCGCCGCGAGGGTGTCGAAGAAGGCCTGCTCGGCCTTGCCGAAGCCGCGCAGCTCGCGCAGCGGCAGGCCGGCCCAGCGCTTGATACGCCGCTCCAGCTGGCGCAAGCTGCGGCCGGGCGCCGAGTGCGCGGCGCGCTGCGCCAGGTGCGTGGCCCAGTCGCCATAGCGCTGCGTGGCTGAGGCGGGGCCGGGCCTGCAGGCCTGCCAGCGCGGCAGCAAAAAATGCTCCAGGCAGTCCATGCGGGACGCGTCGTCAGCCTGGTGCTGCACCGCCTCGCACATGGCCAGCCAGTCGCGCGGCAGCAGCGTGGCGGCGTCCACCGTGCGGTCGGTCAGGTCCTCGGGCGCCAGGCCGGTGAGCAGGTGCAGCGCATCGGGCATGAACATCACCATCATGGCGTGCGTGGGTTCGGCGCACCAACTGGTCGAGGGCCGGGTCTGCGGACCCGCAAGCACCCAGCGCCCCGCGAAGGGCTCGCGCGGACTGTGCAGGTCCGGCATGCTGCCGGCCCGCCCGGGCACCAGGCACTCGCTGCGGCCCGTGAACCACCAGCTCAGGCTGCACAGCGGCGTGGCGGGAAAGCGGTTGATGCGCTGTGCATCGCTGAGTGCATGGCCCAGCGTGCTGCGCACGATGGTGCCGCGCACACAGGCCGAGAGGCCGGCGTGCGGCAGCCAGAGCTGTCCCGAAGGGATCAGTCCCTCGGGCTGCCGCGCAGAAGGGGGTGCCAGGATGGCCATGGAGCCCGAGTGTAGGGGAGCTGCGGTGTCGCAATCGTTCAATACAGCGCGGGGTGGGGCGCACCACCATGCCGGCATGAACACGACCCTTGCCAACGACCTGGCGCATGCCGCCGCCCCAACCGTCCCGCAGCCATCGGGCCCCTCATCGCGCTGGTGGGGCCTGCCGCTGCTGCGCGCCATGCGCGCCGACTACCTGGGCTTTGTCACGCGGCTGCAGCGCGAGCACGGCGACCTCACGCGCATGCGCCTGGGCAACGAGGATGCCTGGGACCTGCTGTCCCCCGAACTGGTGCGCGAGGCCCTGGTCACCCATGCCGAGCACCTGGTGCGCTGGGAGCGCGGCATCGAGGTGTTCGCGCAGGTCTTCGGCCAGAGCGTGCTGGTGACCGAGGGCGGTACCTGGCAGCGGCAGCGGCGCATGCTGATGCCGGCCTTTGCGCCCAGGCGGGTGGCGGGCTATGCGCAACTGATGACCGACGCCGCGCAGGCCGCACTGGATGCTGCCGTGCCGACCGGCCAGGCCGAGGCCCTGGTGGGCATGGACGGGCTGTGGTCGGGCGTGGCCATGGACGTGATCCTGCGCACCCTGTTCGGCGAGTCGGCCAAGGAGGACGCACGCGACGCGGCCTGGGCCACGCAGACCCTGTCGGCCACGGCGTTCTCGGAGATGTTCCTGCCCTTCACCCTGCCCGACTGGCTGCCCCTGCCCGGCAAGGCCGGCAAGCGCCGCGCGCTGCGCCTGCTGCGGGGGCTGGTGCAGCGCCACATCGATCGGCGCCAGGCGCAGCAGGGGCTGGCGGGCATGGCGGAGCGCACCGACCTGCTGCAGATGCTGCTGGCGCTGCGCGACGAGGCCACGGGTGAGGCCTTGTCGCCGCAGGAGGTGTTCGACCAGTGCATGGTCAGCTTCCAGGCCGGGCACGAGACCAGCGCCACCGCCCTGTTGTGGTGGAGCCGGCTGATGGCCGAACACCCCGAGGCCGCGCAGCGTGCACAGGCTGAAGTGGATGCCGTGCTGCAGGGCCATGTGCCGGGCCCGGAGCACCTCGCGCAGCTGCCCTGGCTCTCGGCCACCCTGAAGGAAGCCATGCGCCTGTACCCGCCCGTCGCGGCGGTGATGAGCCGGCGCACCACGGCCCCCATCACGTTGGGCGGTGTGGCCGTGCCCCAGGGGGCCTTGCTGCGCATTACGCCCTGGGTGCTGCACCGCGATGCGCGCTGGTTCGCGCAGCCCGAGTGCTTCCTGCCCGAACGTTTCGTCGAGGGGGCTCCCGACATACCCCGCGGGGCGTGGATTCCTTTCGGCCTGGGTCCGCGCGTGTGCATCGGCCAGCACTTCGCGATGCTGGAGATGGTGCTGCTGGCCGCCATGCTGCTGCAGCGCTATACCTTGCGGGTGCCCGAGGGGGCGGCGCCGCTGCGGCCGCAATTGCACGTGACCCTGCGGCCGGAGCAGCCGGTGCAGTTGCTGCTCAGCCGGCGCGCTTGAGGCGTTGGAATATCAGGGCAGCTCGGCGCTGTTCATGCGCGCCAGGATGGTACGCGTGCGCCCCGCCAGGTAGGCCGATCCCGGCGTCTTCTCGAAGCGCTTGGGCGCCGGTAGCATCACGGCCAGGCGGGCCGCCTCGCCCGGGGCCAGGCGGCTGGCGCTCTTGCGAAAGTAGTGCTGGGCCGCAGCCTCGGCGCCGAACACGCCTTCGCCCCACTCCACGCTGTTGAGGTAGATCTCCAGGATGCGTTCCTTGCTCAGCAGCTGCTCAAGCAGCAGCGTGAGCACGAATTCCTGGCCCTTGCGCAACAGGGTGCGCTCGCCCGAGAGCAGCAGGTTCTTGGCCAACTGCTGGGTGATGGTGGAGCCGCCACGGATCTTGGGCGCGCGCTGGGGCCGGTCGGGCGCGCGGGTCTGGGCCTTGGCGGCCTGGGCTTCGGCCTTGGCATTGCGTTCCCAGGCTTTCTCGATGGCGGCCCAGTCCACGCCATCGTGGTTCGCGAAGCCGTCGTCCTCGGAGGCGATCACGGCGCGCTTCAGGTGGTCCGATATTTCGCCATAGGGCATCCACTGCTGGCGCCAGCGCACGTGGCCGGTGGCGGCCACCTGCACCCAGGCCTCGGAGCGCTGGAAGCTGGTGGATTCGGGATTCACCACCACCATGGCCGCGATGCGCAGCACGAAGAACAGCTGCAGCGCCAGGGCGGCGAACACCACCAGGCCCAGCCAGCGCAGCACGGCTTTCATGGTCGCACGTTCTTTCTTCGCTGCCGCGGGTCAGTGCGGCTGCAGCGCCAGTTGCGCCTGCAGTTCGGCCAGCACCTGGGCCGAGGGCGGGCGCACGCCGCGCCAGAAGGCGAAGGCCTCGGCCGCCTGTTCCACGAGCATGCCCAGGCCGTCGCGCGGCACCGCGCCCTGCGCGGCCGCCCAGTCGAGGAAGCCCTGGGCCGCGGGGCCGTACATCATGTCGTAGGCCAGGCTGCCCGGGCGCAGCACGCTGGCCGCCACGGGCACGGCATCGCCGGCCAGGCTGCTGGCCGTGGCATTGATGACCACGTCGAAGTCGCCGGGCACGGCAGCCAGCGTGCTGGCCGCGAGCTGCGCACCCAGCTCTTTGGCCAGGGCCTGGTGCGACTGCACCAGCGCCTGGGCCTTGGCCACGGTCCGGTTGGCAATGGTGATGTGGCGTGCACCCGCTTGCAGCAGCGGTCCGAGCACGCCGGCGGCGGCGCCTCCGGCGCCCACCAGCAGCACGCTGGCACCCTGCAGGGCCACGCCGGCATTGCGCGTGATGTCGGCCACCAGGCCCAGGCCGTCGGTGTTGTCGCAGTGGATGCTGCCGTCCGGCCGGAAAGCGAGGGTATTGGCCGCACCTGCGAGCTGCACGCGCTCGCTGCAATGCGTGGCCAGCAGCGGCGCCTCGGTCTTGAACGGCACGGTGACATTGCAGCCGCGCCCGCCCTGGGCCGCGAAGTCGCTCACACCCTGGGCGAAGCCATCGAGCGCCACCAGGCGCCGCTCGTAGACCAGGTGCTCACCGGTCAGCTCGGCAAAGCGCGCGTGGATGGCGGGCGAGCGGCTGTGCGCCACCGGGTTGCCCATCACGCAGTACAGATTGGTGGCTTGGCTCATCTCAAACAATGCAAGGGGTGGGGCGCTGCTGCCAGGGCGTCGCGCGGGGTTCAGCGGACGGTGGTTTCCAGCGTCTGGTCGCGGGTGAAGCGAAAGCGCGCCACCATGGCGATCTGGTCGGCCTTGGCTCGCATCTCCGTATTGAAGCTGCCAAATGGGCCGGCAGCGCGGGCGATGGCCTCGGCGCGGCGGTCCAGCGTGGCATTGCCCGAACCCTGGACGATCTCGGTTTCGAGCACGCGGCCGTCGTGGTTCACGGTGACGATCATCGTCAGCTCGCCATAGAGCTTCCTGCCGGCCTGCTCGGGGAAGTTTTCGGTGCCCTTGTCCTCGACCTTGCGGCGCAGCGCGTCGTAGTAGATCGCATAGGCCTCTTCGCGCGTGGCAGGGCTGATGTAGCGCTTCTTGGGCCGTGAGTTCTCTTCGTTGATGCGCTTTTCGATCTCGGCCAGCAGCTTGACCAGTTGGCGGCGCTTCTCGTCCTGCGCCGACTGTTCGGCGCTCTGGCTGGGCTTGCGCGGGTCGGGCGGTGGCATGCTGGCCAGTTGCTTGCGCAGCTGCGTGAGCAGCTGGGTCTGCTGCTCCTGCATCGCATCCATCTTGCGCTGGGCTTCCTCGAAATCGTCCCCCATGGCGGTCAGTGCCGAGTAGGGCAGGGGGCTGGTGGCCCGGCCTTTTTCCGCATCGCCGCCGCCCGCCAGGTTGGACTGGGCGATGGCCTGGGCTTTCTCCGGCCGCTCGTTGGACTTGGCATTCACCAGGATGACTTCGAGAGGCGTGTCCTGGAACACGCGGTTGAAGCCCTCCGGGTCGATGAAGCGCACGGTGATGAGCGCCGCATGCACGGCGATCGATACGCCGAGCGCAAGCTGCAGCGTGCTGAAGGTGCGGAGGAAGGCAGGCAGTTTCACGGCGTCAGATTATCAGCGCTCGCGGGCGCTTCGGCTTCGTTCACATCCACCGCGATGGCGATCGGGCCGGCCACGGTGTCGTCATCCTCCTCCGCTGCCTCGTCGGCACCGGTCTCGGCAGTGTCGCTATCGAGGCGTTCCAGCACCGTGCCATGGATGTCGAGCGTGATCTCGTCGATCTCGCCAAGCTTCACGCGCAGGCGGGCCCCGCGCGGCAGGTTCTGGGCACCCAGCACCGGGAACACCAGCGGAATGTCGTCCGCCCGCACCAGGAAGCTGCCGCCCGGGCCTTCCTTGAAGACCGTGGCGGTCAGCTCGGTGAGGCCGTGCTGCTGCACGTACTTCAGGGTCCAGAAGCGCTCCATGCCGGCCTGGTAGCCGTTGTAGGCGCTGTAGGCCCCATCGAAGCTGCTGATGATGGAGAACAGGTCCGCATCCTTGGGCTTGAACGGCGCGGCCAGTGCCGCCGTCTTGCCGTGGCGCGCGCAGGCGATGATCTGCCACTGGTTGACCAGATCGGTGTAGCGGCGCAGCGGCGAGGTGGCCCAGGAATAGCATTTCACGCCGATGCCGGCGTGGGGCAGCGCCTTGGTGCCCATGCGCACCTTCACGCCCGGGGCCATGCTGGCCTGGCTGCGGTAGATGCCGGGCACGCCGAGCTCGGCCATCCAGGCGCCCCAGGTGCTGTTGGCCACGATGGCAGCCTCGGCCACGATCAGGTCCAGCGGCGCGCCGCGCCGGCGCGTGGTGATCTGCACCTGCTCCGAGCCATTGGGCTCGCCGCGGTCGTTGCCCACCAGGCGGAAGTTGTAGTCCGGACGGTTGAAGTTCTCGGGCTTGCCGCGCACCACCTCGCGCTGCGCCTTGAGGCTCTGGGCCAGGCGGAACAGGAAGGACAGCTCGCCGCGCCGCACGGCCAGCTCCGCGGGCGTGCCCTCCACCTGCACGCTGGGGTCGGTCAGCCAGGCCTCGGTCACGATGTGGTCGAGCTGGTCGTGGCGCAGGTTGGCTGCCACCGGCACGCGCTCCAGGCGCGTCTCGGTGGAGAGGATCTCCAGCGTGGTCTCGTTGATCGTCACATACAGCGACACGGCCGGGTTGGCGCGGCCTTCGTCCAGCGTGTAGATCTGCACTACCTCGTCGGGCAGCATGGTGATCTTGTAGCCCGGCATGTACACCGTGGACAGGCGCGCGCGACCGACCTGGTCGATGGCGCTGCCCGGCTGCACGGCCAGGCCGGGCGCTGCGATGTGGATGCCCAGCACCACGGTGCCCGTGCCCAGGCCCTGGACCGAGAGTGCATCGTCGATTTCCGTGGTCTGCGAGTCATCGATCGAATAGGCCTGCACACTGGCCAGCGGCAGGTCGTCCGGTGGCTGGGGGGCCGCCAGGTTCGGGAAACCCGTGCCCTTGGGGAAGTTCTCGAACAGAAAGCGTTTCCAGTGGAACTGGTAGGCCGAGTCGATGGCGCCGGCCTTTTGCAGCAGGTCCAGCGGGGCGGTGTGCGTGGCGCGGCTGGCCTCGACCACGGCCTTGTACTCGGGCGCGTTCTTGTCGGGCTTGAACAATATCTTGTAGAGCTGGTCGCGGATGGGCTGGGGGCATTCGCCCCGGCCCAGGGCCGCGGCCCATTCGTCGATCTGGGCCAGCACGGCCTTTTTCTTCTCGATGGCGGCCAGCGCCTGCTGCAGGATCTCGGCCGGCGCCTTCTTGAAGCGGCCCTTGCCCGCGCGGCGGAAGTAATGCGGCGCCTCGTACAGGCGGAACAGCGCACCGGCCTGCTGGACCAGCGTGGCGTTTTCGGAGAAATAGTCGCGCGCCAGGTCGGCAAAGCCGAAATCGTCCTCGGGCGCGAACTCCCAGGCCAGGTCCAGCTCGATGGTTTCGGCCACGGCCTGCGCCTGGGCCACCAGCTCGGCCGGGGCGGGTTTCTCGAACTTCAACAGGACGTTGGCGGCCTTGACCTTGACCCGTTTGCCCGAATCAAGCTCGACTTGGGCCGAGCTCTCGGCCTCGGACAGGATACGGCCGGCCATGAACTTGCCGGCTTCTTCAAACAATGCATGCATGGGCGGCATTGTCCCATGGGTGCCTGGGCGTCTCTTGCGGCGGTGTCAGGACTTTGCCACGCCCATGCAGTCCAGAGGGGTGGCAATGGCCGGAATGTTGGTGGCGTCCGGGCCCTGGGCGGTCATCTTGTCCGGTACCTTGGCCTTGCCGCAGACCCAGGCAATGGGCACCTGGGGGAAATCCGGCACGATGGCCGGCCGCAGGGTCAGGATCTTGCCGGCGATGGCCTTGTTGGCCTTGTTGCCGTAGACGATGTTCACCGCCCCGCCGGCCACGGTGACCTTGGCCACGTTGGTGCTGACGATGCGGTCCTCGGGCGGCAGGCCGGCGGCGGCATTGTCGGCGGGCATGGTTTTCTTGAGCGCGTAGTGCACGGCCACGGCCTGCTTGACGAACTCCACCATGGCCTGGCCCTCCTTCACCTGGGTGCGCAGGACCCGGTCCTGGTACGAGGGCAGGGCCATCAGGGCCAGCACGGCGACCACGGCGACGACCATCATCATCTCGAGCATCGTGAAGCCCCGCGGGCGAAGGGGGAGCGAAAAGGCTGCGCGCTGCGGGTGGGTCATGTCGGTGGTGCACGCCGGTGAGGGCGGGGGCTGCAGGAGGCATCGATGGGGGTGAATATATAAGGGCTGGCGTCCCGGCACCTGGGGCCGCACTCGCCGTGTGGCCGGCGAGCCACGGGGCGGGGCTCTATGATTCGCGGCTTCCTTCACCGCGCAACCTGCCCCTCGCCCGCCTCCCCGATGCCGATCGCTGCCATTGCCGCACCGCTGACTTTGCTGGCAGTGGCCCTGCCCTTCCTGTTCTCCATCACCAGCCCTCCGTCCACCAATGTCTGGCCGCTGCTGGCCTCGTGGTCGTGCATCACGCTGCTGGCGGCGCTGGCATGGCTGCGCGCACTGCGCTCGCGCCGCCACCCGGACCTGTGCGATGGCGGCACCACGGCAGCCACCTGGCTGGCACTGGGGCTGCTGCTGGCCGCAGTCGTGGGGGGCGTGATCTGCCTTGTGCAGTACTTCGGGGGCGATGTGGGTCTGGCGCCCTGGATCAATGCCTCCACCCCCGGCCAGGCGGTGGGCAACCTGCGCCAGCGCAACCAGCAGGCCACGCTGGTGGCGCTGGGGGCTTGGGCGCTGGCCTGGGCGGTGGCGCAGTGGCATGCCCGCGCACAGGGCGATGGACGCCCCCGGGGGTTGCCGCTTCCCGAGAGCCTGGTGGGCTTGGCCTTCGGCATGGCATTGACCGTGCTGGCCCTGGCCAGCGCCGCCACCTCCTCGCGCACCGGCGCCGTGCAGTGGCTAGTCATCGTGCTGCTGCTGCTGTGGTGGCGCCGCTCGCTCGGTCGCATGGCGCTCTCCGTGGCGCTGGGTGGGGTGGTGCTCTACATTGCGGCGGCCTGGCTGCTGCCGCTGGCGCTGCACAGCTTCAGCGGTGTTCAGGCCGAGGGCCTGTTCAACCGTTTCTCCGGGGATTCCCACCAGTGCACCAGCCGCCGCGTGCTCTGGTCCAACGTGCTCACCCTGATCGCGCAGAAGCCCTGGACGGGTTGGGGCTGGAACGAACTCGACTACGCGCACTACACCACCCTGTTCCCCGGCGAACGTTTTTGCGTGCTGCTGGACAATGCCCACAACCTGCCCCTGCACCTGGCCGTGGAGCTGGGCCTGCCGGCGGCCGTGCTGCTGTGCGGCGCGACGCTGGTGTTCATCCTGCGGGCTCGGCCCTGGAGCGAGACCGACCCCGTGCGCCAGCTGGCCTGGGGCATCCTGGCCCTCATCGGCGCGCACAGCATGCTGGAGTTCCCGCTCTGGTACGGGCCCTTCCAGCTGGCGGCCCTGGGGGCGGTGGCGCTGCTGTGGCCGCGCCGCGGCGCGGCGCGGCCCCCCTCCGCGGCGGTACTGGGCGCAGCCGGCATCGCCCTGGTCGCCGGTGCCGTGCTCCTGGTCTGGGTGGCGAACGACTACCATCGCATCAGCCAGCTCTACAAGGTGCCCGACAAGCGCGATCCGGCCTACCGCGACATGGCGCCGGCCACGACGGCGCCGTCCCTGCTGTTCCAGGACCAGGTGGACTTCGCCCGCCTGCCCTCCATCGGGCTGACCCCGGCCACGGCGCAGGAGGTGTTCATGCTGTCCGGCCAGTTGCTGCACTACTCGCCCGAACCCCGCGTGATCGAGCGGCGCATCGACAGCGCGGTCATGCTTGGCCAGGACGCCGAGGCGGCCTACCAGCTGCGCCGCTACCGCATCGCCTACCCCAAGGACCATGCGCGCTGGCTGAACAAGGTGCCGCCGGCTTCGCGCGCCTCGGAATCACAGCCGCAGGAATGAGGCCACCCGGGGCAGGTGCACCTCGAAGCCGCTGAGCGCATGGTCACCGCCTTCCAGCACCTCCTGCTGCGCGGCCGGGTAGCGCGCCACCATCTCGCGCCAGTCCAGCACCTCGTCGCCCTTGGCGATGATGGCCAGCTCGGGGCCTGCGGGCGGCTGGCCGCGCACGTCCAGTGCCTGCAGCTCGGTGATGTACTCGGGCAGGAAGAAGAAGCGCTCCGCTGGGTCGTGCCAGCTGGTCTGCTCGCCGATGTAGCGCGCCAGGTCGCGCGCCGGGTCCACGGCCGGGTTGAGCATGACGCTCGGGCAGGAGAGCTGCTGCGCCACCCAGCTGGCATAGAAGCCCCCCAGCGAGGACCCCACCACCGCACTCGATGCCCGGGGCCAGTGCGCCACCGTGCCGGCCACCAGGGCCATGGCCTCGCGGGGTGAAGGCGGCAGTTGCGGGCACCAGAAATGCACGCCGGGGTGCGCGGCCACATGGGCGGCCATCTGCCGCGCCTTGGCCGATTGCGGGGAAGAGCGGAAACCGTGCAGGTACAGAAGGTGGGTGGTGCGGTTCATGGAGCGGGCGACCAGAAAAACGTAACAGGCTTTTGGGGCAGGGGAATCACTGCCTTGGCAGGCCTTGCACAGGCATAAGATGTTGCAAAGTGTATTTCGCAGCCTGCGGTACCACGCCCAGCACTGATTCTCCCGACCATGACCGATTTTGCGCCGCTTTCCCCCGCCCGCCGCTCCGCCTGGGTGGTCGGGGACCGGGTGCCTGCGCCCCAGGGGCGGTTCGAGCTGCAGCAGGTACTGGTGGTCAACGGGCAGTTCACCCAGTGGCGGGCGCTGGACCGGCGCGGCAAGCGCCCGGTCACCATCCGGCAGTGGGCGGCGGCACCGCCGCACGCCGCGGCAGCGCTCGAGCGCTGGCTGGAATCCGCCGAGCGTGCCACCCGCCTGAGCCATGCCTTCATCGTGCCCGTGCTTGAGGCCGACGTCCTCTCGCGCCAGCCCTACATCCTGCACGAGCAGGCGCCGGGCCCCACGCTGGCCGAGCACCTGGCCCGCCAGGGCCGCTGCACGCCGCACGATGCCGTGGCGCTGGTGATCGACGTGCTTGACGCGCTGGAGGCCGCGCATGGCGCGGACGTGGTGCACGGCCGGGTGGACCTGGAGCATGTCGCCATCGACCCGCAGCGCCACGCCCGGCTGCTGGGCCTTGGCTGGCATGCCCCGGCGTTCGGCGAGGGACAGGCCGAGGCCAGCGCGGCCGACGATGTGCGCTCGGCCGCCCAGGTGCTGGTGCACCTGCTGACCGGCAGCCCCTGGGTGGGGGCCGCGGGGGCGGGGCGCGCCCTGCCGATCGTGCTCGCCGACGCCCTGGACGAAGGCCTGCGCACCCTGCTGCAGCGCGCCCTGGGCCAGGATGGCGCGGCCCCCTTCGCCGGCGCGAGCGAGCTGCGCGATGCCCTGCGCGCCTGGGCGGCACCTGTGAGCGCTCCGACGGCCGCCAGCAATGCCACGCTCGACTTCCTGTTGCGGCGGATGCGCCACAAGAGCGATTTCCCGGCCCTCTCCGACTCGGTGACGCGCATCCAGCGCGTGGCCCATTCGGAGGACGACAGCATCAGCGACCTCACGCACGAGATCCTCAAGGACGTGGCGCTGACGCACAAGCTGTTGCGCCTGGTCAACAGCGTGCACTATGCCCACGCGGGGCGCGGCACCATCAGCACGGTCTCGCGCGCAGTGAGCCTGGTGGGATTCAATGCCGTGCGCAACATGGCCATGAGCCTGGTGCTGCTCGACCACATGCAGGACAAGGCCCATGCCGAGCAGATGCGCGAGGAGTTCCTGCGCTCCATGATGGCCGGCTCGGTGGCGGCCGAGCTGTGCGGGCCGGGGCAGGGGGCCGAGGAGGCCTTCATCGGCGCCATGTTCCAGAACCTGGGGCGCATGCTGTGCAGCTTCTACTTCCCCGAAGAGGCGCAGCAGGTGCGCGACCTGGTGGCCGGCGGCCGGCTCGAGGGCGGGGAGGAAACCGCCGCCATGCAGGTGCTGGGCCTGGGTTTCGAGGACCTGGGCACCGGGGTGGCCCGCGTCTGGGGCCTGCCCGAGAGCCTGCAGCGCTGCATGCGCAAGCCCCTGGGCTCGCCCACGGCGCGCCCGCCCGAGCAGGGCGTGGAGCGCCTGCGCTGGGTGGCGCTGGCTGCCAACGAGGTGGCCGACATCCTGCTGCACAGCGATCCGGCCCGGCTCGACGAGCGCCTGCAGGGCGTGGGCACCCGCTACAGCCGCACCCTGGCCCTGGCACCTGCGGCCATTGCCGAGGCCACGTTGCGCGCGCGCCACAAGCTGGTGTCGCTGGCCGAGACCCTGGAGTTGCGGGTGCCGCCGGGCACGCCCGCCGCGCGCCTGCTGCAGCTGCCCCCGTCGAACGAGGACGGGGCCGCCGCCATGCCGGAAGACGCGCTGGCGCCCCATGAACTCGGCGCTGGAGAGGCGCCGCCACTGCCGGCGGTGCTGGCCTCGCAGGCAGGGGGCGCCGTTTCGGTGGCCCAGGTCAACGAGGTGCTGGCCGCGGGGGTGCAGGACGTGACCAATGCTATGGTGGACACCTTTGCGCTCAACGACGTGCTGCGCATGATCCTGGAGACCATGTTCCGGGCACTGGGTTTCCGGCGCATGGTGTTCTGCCTGCGCGATGCGCGCACCGAGGTGCTGGTGGGCCGCTTCGGACTGGGTGAGGGCAGCGAGGCCGCCGTGCGCGCCATGCGGGTGCCGCTCAAGGTGCCGGGCGACCTGTTCGCGGCCGTCTGCCTGCGCGCGGCGGACACGCTGATCAACGATGCCACCGATTCGCGCATCAAGGCGCGCCTGCCCGAGTGGTACCGCACGGGGCTCAACGCACCGTCCTTCCTGCTGCTGCCGCTGCAGATGAAGGGCCAGACCTTTGCGCTGATCTATGCCGACCAGTCGGAGGCCGGTGGCATCGTGGTGGACGACAAGGCCCTGGGCTTGCTGCGCACCCTGCGCAACCAGGCCGTGATGGCCTTCCGCCAGGCAGGGTGAGGCGCATTCCCCGGCCCGGCCCCTGGCCGCCAGCCGATAATCGGGGGATGGCCGCCGTTTTTGACAAGCCCTCCTTTGCCCAGCGCTTTCTTCCCCTGTTCCGCGGTTTCGATCTGCCCCTGGTGCTGATCATCCTGCTGCTCGCGGGGGCCGGCCTGCTGGCCATGTACTCCTCGGGCTATGACCATGGCACGCGCTTCATGGACCATGGGCGCAACATGCTCATCGCCTGCGCCATCCTGTTCGTGGTGGCCCAGGTGCCGCCCCAGAAGATCATGGTGTTCGCCGTGCCGCTGTATGCCGCCGGCGTGGCGCTGCTGGTGGCGGTGGCGCTGTTCGGCATCACCAAGAAGGGCGCGCAGCGCTGGGTGAACCTGGGCATCGTGATCCAGCCCAGCGAAATCCTCAAGATCGCCATGCCGCTGATGCTGGCCTGGTGGTTCCAGAAGCGCGAGGGCACCCTGCGGCCGCTCGATTTCGCCGCGGCCGGGCTGCTGTTGGCGATTCCGGTGGGCCTGATCATGAAGCAGCCCGATCTGGGCACCTCGCTGCTGGTGCTGGCGGCCGGCCTGTCGGTGATCTTCTTTGCCGGCCTGCCCTGGAAGCTGGTGCTGCCGCCGGTGCTGATCGGCGGCATCGGCATCGCCATCCTGGTGGTCATGGGCGACCCGTGGTGCGCCGACGGGGTGCGCTGGCCTGTGCTGCACGACTACCAGCAGCAGCGCATCTGCACCCTGCTGGACCCTACGCGCGATCCATTGGGCAAGGGCTTTCACATCATCCAGGGCATGATTGCCATCGGCTCGGGCGGCATGTTCGGCAAGGGCTTCATGGCCGGCACCCAGACCCACCTGGAGTTCATTCCCGAGCGCACCACCGACTTCATCTTCGCGGCGTTTTCCGAGGAGTTCGGCCTGGCGGGCAACCTGTTCCTGATCACCTGCTTCCTGCTCCTGGTCTGGCGCGGCCTGGCCATCGCCGTGGGCGCCACGAGCCTGTTCGGGCGCCTGATGGCCGGCGCCGTGTCCATGATCTTCTTCACCTATGCCTTCGTGAACATGGGCATGGTCAGCGGCATCCTGCCGGTGGTGGGGGTGCCCCTGCCCTTCGTCAGCTATGGCGGCACGGCCATGGTCACGCTCGGGCTGGCCCTGGGAATCCTGATGTCGGTGGCGCGCGCCCAGCGCGCGGACCCCAAGAATGCGCCGCCCGCCATGCAGGCATAGCCGGCAGACGGGAGCGGGTGCTTGCGCCATTGCCACGGCGGGCGCTTGGGGTTACAACTGCCGGTCACAGCGGCTTTTCGACAATCCCACGGAGGTGCTCCCATGGCGTCCAAGTTCGAGCTCAAGAAGTCCAGGAACGACAAGTTCGTCTTCAACCTGCTGGCCTCCAACGGCCAGGTGATCCTCACGAGCGAGCTGTACGAATCCCGGGCCAGTGCCCTGAATGGCATCGAATCCGTGCGCAAGAATGCGGCCGATGATGGCCGCTACGGCCGGCTGTGCGCCAAGGACGGCTCGCCCTACTTCACCCTCAAGGCCGGCAACGGCCAGGTCATCGGCCAGAGCCAGCGCTACTCGGGCGAGAAGGCGCGCGAAGCGGGGATCGAATCGGTCAAGGCCCACGCACCCGACGCGGTGGCCGACGACCAGAGCGCCTGATACGGTTTTGCCTTCTACCGTATAGCGTCGTTGGTTCGCCTTGCCGTGCTACAGCACTGTCTGCGGCTCCCGCCTATCTGTACGGTCGAATGCAAATCCGTATGAGCCCGCGCACCGCCCTGCAGGCCCGGCGGGTGCCCCTGCGCCGCACGGGGCCTGCCCGCGCGCCTAAAATGGCCGCATGACCTTCAGCTCCTCTACTGCCGCGCCACAGCGTGCGTCCACCACCCAGCGCATCGACGTTGCCCGGCAACTGCTTCTGGCACCCTTTGGCCTGGATGAAAGCCACCTGGCCCGGGCGCTGGCCGAGATCCGCACGCACCAGGTGGACGATGCGGACCTGTACTTCCAGTACACGCGCAGCGAGGGCTGGAGCCTGGAGGAGGGCATCGTCAAGACCGGCTCGTTCAGCATCGACCAGGGCGTGGGCGTGCGTGCCGTGAGCGGCGAGAAGACGGCGTTCGCCTATTCCGACGACATTTCCGAGGCCTCGCTGCTCGATGCCGCGCGCACGGTGCGCACCATCGGCGCGGCGTCGCAGGCCGGGCGGGTGAAGGTGGCGTCGCAGAAGATCGCCACCAGCCGCAGCCTGTACCCGGGCGTGGACCCGATCGCCACCCTCGACAGCACGGCCAAGGTGGCCCTGCTCGAACGCCTGGAAAAGCGCGCCCGCGCCAAGGACCCGCGCGTGGCCCAGGTCATGGCCGGCCTGGCCAGCGAGTACGACGTGGTGCTGGTGGCGCGTGCCGACGGCACCCTGGCCGCCGACGTGCGCCCGCTGGTGCGCCTGTCGGTCACGGTGATTGCCGAGCAGAACGGACGCCGCGAAATGGGCTCCGCTGGCGGCGGTGGCCGCTTCGGGCTGGCCTATTTCGACGACGAGCAGATGGGCCAGTACGTGGACGAGGCCGTGAACGCGGCCCTGGTCAACCTCGAATCGCGCCCGGCGCCTGCGGGCGAGATGACGGTGGTGCTCGGCTCGGGCTGGCCCGGCATCCTGCTGCACGAGGCCATCGGCCACGGGCTCGAGGGGGACTTCAACCGCAAGGGCTCGTCGGCCTTCAGCGGCCGGGTGGGCCAGCGCGTGGCGGCCAAGGGGGTCACGGTGCTGGACGACGGCACCATTGCCGACCGCCGCGGCTCGCTCAACGTGGACGACGAGGGCAACGCCAGCCAGCGCAACGTGCTGATCGAGGACGGCATCCTGAAGGGTTACATCCAGGATTCGATGAATGCGCGCCTGATGGGCGTGGCGCCCACCGGCAACGGCCGGCGCGAGAGCTATGCCCACATCCCCATGCCGCGCATGACCAATACCTACATGCTCGGCGGCGACAAGGATCCCCAGGAGATCATCGCCAGCATCAAGAAGGGGCTGTACGCCTCCAACTTCGGTGGCGGCCAGGTGGACATCACCTCGGGCAAGTTCGTGTTCTCGGCCAGCGAAGCCTACTGGGTCGAGAACGGCAAGATCCAGTACCCCGTGAAGGGCGCGACCATCATCGGCAGCGGCCCCGAATCGCTCAAGAAAGTGACCCTGATCGGCAACGACATGCGCCTCGACAGCGGCGTGGGCACCTGCGGCAAGGAAGGCCAGAGCGTGCCCGTGGGCGTGGGCCAGCCCACGCTGCGCATCGAAGGCCTGACGGTCGGCGGAACAGCTTAAGCACCCCCTGAGTCGCTTCGCGCCTTCCCCCTCTCTCGACTCGCTGCGCGAGTCGGGAGGGGGACGCCCCCAGCGCGGCGGGGCGGCCCTTGCGCGGGGGCGCTGGCCTGGGCCGCGCTGGTTCAGAGGCTTTGAACGATGCCTGGCGCAAGCGAAGGCGAGGCCCCGGAGGTCTTACGGCCGCCTCGCCAATTGTTGCGTAGCCACACCATTCGCGCTGCCCATTGCCCGCAATTGGCCGGTCTTCACCTGCCAAATGGTGTGCCTGGGGCTTGCACGTAGCCGCATGGGGCCTGGGCGGCGCACAATCTCGGCATGCCTGCCACGCGCCCCAGTCTGCAGCACACACTTCAGTCGTTTGGCGACATCAGCCGTTTTTTGCGCGAGAGCGTGGCCGATGAGGATTCGCGCCAGCTGCGCGACAGCCTGAGCGGCCTGTCCACCCACATCGACGAGGCGGTGCGCACGCGCCGCACCAGCACCGACACGGCGGCCATCACGCGCCGGGTGGTGGGGCTTTCGCACTGCGCGCGCGAGCACCAGCTGTTCCTCACCGGCCTGGGCTCGGCCTGGCATGCGCTTTACGAGTTCGGTGCCTACCAGCGGGCCCTGCGCGAGCTGCGCAATGCCATCACCGCTTGGCAGCAGGCGCTGGAGCAGCGCAACACGCGCGAAAGCGCCTGCTTCGACCAGTTCGAGCTGCTCGCCTGGCGCACCCTGGGAGAGGCCTTGCTGCTGGTGGACATGTACGAGCACCAGAGCGAGCCGGTGAGCGAGTTGCCCAGCGAGCCACCGCCCCCGCGCTCGGCATTGCAGCGCGCGGCTGCCTGGCTGCGGCGCTTGCGCAGCTGATTTTTCTCGGCTCCTTGGTCGCCCAGGATTGCCTTGCAAGCCGCCATGGCGTTGCGTCTTCGCAACGCACGGGGGTTGTTGCAATGCGGCAAGACTGTGCTACATTGATTGCCATGCAAGTTCGCAGCGCGTTTTATTTTTGGTTTTTTATCTCAGTCCCCGGCGGATGAGAGGCGAACGCGCAAGCACACACAACCTCACCATACCAACCGCCGACGCTGCAAAGCCCGGCGGTTTTTGTTTTTCTGCCCTCCCCATTTCCATCCACTTTGCAGCCCACGAGGAAGACAACATGACGGCCCATGCCAACCCCACCAGCGATGCCTGGTACCGCAGCGTCGAGAAAACCAGCCAGACCGACGACGAACGTATCAAGGACATCACCGTGTTGCCCCCTCCAGAGCACCTGATCCGCTTTTTCCCCATCAGCGGCACGCCGGTGGAATCGCTGATCACCCAGACCCGCAGGAACATCCAGAACATCATGGCCGGCGAGGACGACCGCCTGCTGGTCATCATCGGTCCCTGCTCCATCCACGATCCAGTGGCGGCGCTCGAATACGCGCGCCGCCTCAAGGTGGCGCGCGAGCAGTACAAGGACACGCTGGAGATCGTGATGCGCGTCTACTTCGAGAAGCCGCGCACCACGGTGGGTTGGAAGGGCCTGATCAACGACCCCTACCTCGACGAGACCTACCGCATCGACGAGGGCCTGCGCATAGCACGTCAGCTGCTGATCGACATCAATCGCCTGGGCATGCCCGCGGGCAGCGAGTTCCTGGACGTGATCTCGCCCCAGTACATCGGCGACCTGATCTCCTGGGGCGCCATCGGTGCGCGCACCACCGAAAGCCAGGTGCACCGCGAGCTGGCCTCGGGGCTGTCGGCCCCCATCGGCTTCAAGAATGGCACGGACGGCAACATCCGCATCGCCACCGATGCCATCCAGTCGGCCAGCCGCGGCCACCACTTCCTGTCGGTGCACAAGAACGGCCAGGTCGCCATCGTCAACACCAATGGCAACAAGGACTGCCACGTCATCCTGCGCGGTGGCAAGGCCCCCAACTACGACGCCGAGAGCGTGGCCGCGGCCTGCAAGGACCTCGAAGCCGCCAAGCTGCCCGCCACCCTGATGGTCGACTGCAGCCATGCCAACAGCAGCAAGCAGCACCAAAAGCAGATGGACGTGGCGCGCGACGTGGCCGGCCAGATCGCAGGCGGCTCGCGCAGCGTCTTCGGCCTGATGATCGAGAGCCACCTCACGGCCGGCGCGCAGAAGTTCACGCCCGGCAAGGACGATGCCGCGGCGCTGACCTATGGCCTGAGCATCACCGACGCCTGCCTGGGCTGGGACGATTCGCTGCAATCGCTGGCCGACCTTTCCGCTGCCGTGCAAGCCCGCAGGGCCGCTTGAGCATCGGCCTGCGTGTAAGCTTCTGGCCATGGAGGGCCCCGTGCGCTGACCCTGTGCGGCGGCGGGGTCTTCCACCTCCGCTTACAAGAAAGGCACCCCATGCACAGCGAAGTCTCCGTCCGCCTGGCGGGCAACCAGGAATTCCGTTTTGACCTCGCGAGCGCCGAGCCCATGACCCATGAGGAAGGGCGCCGCTGGCTGGACGACCAGTTCACCAGCCTCGACTGCGAGCCCCTGCGCGCCAGCGGCAAGGTGCTGCTGGCCGACAAGGTGCTCACCGTGGCCCAGGCCGCCGGCAGCCCGCTGATGGGTGATGTGCAGTGGTCGCGCGATTTCGCACGCGCCGCCAGTGCGGCACTTGCCCGCCCCGTGGTGCGGATCGACGTCCCTGCAATGGCCGTGACCTTCTGATTCCTATTGGGCCAGCGCCTGCAACAGGCGTGCGTGCACGCCGCCAAAGCCGCCGTTGCTCATGCACACGATGTGGTCGCCGGGGCGTGCCGCGGCACTGACCTGGGCCACCAGCGTGTCGATGTCGGGGGCGGTCTGCGCCCGCTGACCCGGCCCCACGCCCAGGGGGGCGAGGGCCTCGGCCGCGTCCCAGTCCAGCCCGGCAGTGTGGCAGAAGGCCAGGTCAGCGGGCTCCAGTGCCCAGGGCAACTGGCTCTTCATGGCGCCGAGCTTCATGGTGTTGCTGCGCGGCTCGAACACCGCCAGGATGCGCGCGCCGGCCGGGAGGCTGCGGCGCAGGCCGTCGAGCGTGGTGCGCAGCGCCGTCGGGTGGTGGGCGAAATCGTCGTACACCGCGATGCCGTTCACCGTGCCGCGCAGTTCCATGCGGCGCTTGACGTTCTGGAACTGACCCAATGCCCGCGCTGCCTGTTCGGGCGCCACGCCCACGTGGTGGGCGGCGGCGATGGCGGCCAGTGCATTGAGCTGGTTGTGCACGCCGGTCAGCGGCCACTCCACGCGCGCCACGGTGCGGCCCTGCTGCACCACGTCGAAGGCATGGGGCTCGCCCACGGCCGAGAAATCCCCCACCGCCGTGCCGAAGCTGCTCACGCTGCTCCAGCAGCCGGCGTGCAGCACGCGCGCCAGGCTTTCCTCCAGCCCGTTGACCACCACGCGGCCCGAGGGCGGCACGGTGCGCACCAGGTGGTGGAACTGGCGCTCGATGGCGGCCAGGTCGTCGAAGATGTCGGCGTGGTCGAACTCCAGGTTGTTCAGCACCGCCGTGCGTGGCCGGTAGTGCACGAACTTGCTGCGCTTGTCGAAGAAGGCCGTGTCGTACTCGTCGGCCTCGATCACGAACAGCGGGCTGGTGCCCAGCGCCCCGTCACCGGCGTGCGGCCGTGCGGCCGCGCCCAGGCGTGCCGAGACGCCGAAGTTCAGCGGCACCCCGCCGATCAGGAAACCGGGCTGCTGGCCTGCGCTCTCCAGAATCCAGGCCAGCATCGAGGTGGTGGTGGTCTTGCCGTGCGTGCCGGCCACGGCCAGCACATGCCGGCCCTGCAGCACCTGCTCGGCCAGCCACTGGGGGCCGCTGGTATAGGGCAGGCCGGCCTCCAGGATGGCCTCCATCAGCGGAAATTTGGGCGTGCCATCGGCCAGTCGCACCCGGCTGACCACATTGCCGACCACGAACATGTCGGGTTCCAGGCCCAGCTGCTCCGGGCCGAAGCCTTCGATCAGCTCGATCCCCAGGGCGCGCAACTGGTCGCTCATGGGGGGGTAGACGCCCGCGTCGCAGCCTGTGACCCGGTGGCCCGCTTCGCGGGCCAGGGCCGCGAGGCCGCCCATGAAGGTGCCGCAGATGCCCAGTATGTGTATATGCATGGTCGACGATTCTACTTTTCAAACCAGGGGCCTCGCGCAGCAGGGGCGGCCTGCCTGGGGAGCTATGAAATTGATAGTCCTGCGAGCGTCATGGCCCTGTGGGCAGCGCTGCTGTGGGGGCATGTGGACGACCCCGAAAGCGCGTTCGCGCCACAATGGAGCCTCCACTGCCTGGTTTGCGCCATGAACACACCTCTGAGTGCCGAAATCGCCAATACCACCGCCCGCATCGTCGTCGAGGAAGGGATGGAGTGGGGCCCCGCCAAGCGCCGTGCGCTGCGCGAAATGGGCTTGCCTGCCCGCACGGCACTGCCCGGCAACGACCAGGTGGAGGAGGCCGTGCGCGAGTACATTGCCCTGTTCTGCGCCGATACCCAGCCACGCGAGCTGCGTGCTTTGCGCCAGCTGGCCCTGGTCTGGATGGAGCGCATGGCGGCTTTCAGGCCCCACCTGGGTGGCGCCGTGTGGCATGGCACGGCCACGCGCCTGTCGGATATTTACCTGCAGTTGTTCTGCGATGACTCCAAGTCGGCCGAAATTGCGCTCATCGACCACCATGTGGACTATGAACCGCGCACGGTGTCCGGCTTCCATGGCGAATCGGTCGAGGCGCTGAGCCTGGGCAGCAAATCGCCGGAACTGGGTGAGATCATCGGGGTCCATCTGCTGATCTACGACCTCGATGACCTGCGCGGTGCGCTGCGGCCCGATGCCAAGAGGCGCTCCCCCCGCGGTGACATCACGGCCGTGCGCCACCTGCTCCAAGATACGGAATCCCCTGCTCCATGACGACCCCCGCTCCCGAGATATCCCAGCCCGCAGCCTCCGCCACTCCCGCCGATCCTGCCCGCCGCCGCTGGCTGTATGCGGGCGTGGCCGGCGCGGCCGCCGTGGGCGGCGCAGGCGTGGCGTGGTGGAAGTTCCAGCCCCATGCCATGGACAGTGGGGCCGAAAAGGCCCTGTGGGCCCTGGAGTTCGAGACGCCGGACGGGGCCACCCTGGCGCTGCAGCGCTTCCTGGGCAAGCCGCTGCTCATCAACTTCTGGGCCACCTGGTGCGCTCCCTGCGTCGAAGAGCTCCCCATGCTCAATGCCTTCTACCGCGAACAGGCGCCCAAAGGCTGGCAGGTGGTGGCCCTGGCCATCGATCAGCCGTCTTCGGTGCGCAAGTTCCTGGCCAGGCTACCGCTGAAATTCCCCGTCGGACTGGCCGGCATGCAGGGCACCGACCTGGGTCGCTCGCTCGGAAACCTCACCGGCGGGCTGCCTTTCACGGTGGTGCTGGGCGGGGAAGGCCGGGTGCTGCACCGTAAAATGGGCCAGGTCACGGCGCAGGATCTGCAGCAGTGGTCGGCCCTGCGCTAGGCGGGGCGGGCCTTCGAGGCCCTTTATTCCAGGCCTGAATGGCCCTTTGGCGCTCTGGCGTTCATCAAAATTGTGGCCCAAAGACGGGCATAGGCCGAATTTGGAGTAAATTCGCGCCCTGTTCAGTTTTTAGCCGTTGGAGCTTTCATGGATCTGCGAAAACTCAAAACCCTCATCGACCTCGTCTCCGAGTCGAATGTGTCCGAACTCGAAATCACGGAAGCCGAGGGCAAGGTCCGTATCGTCAAGAGCGGCGGCGCCGTGGTCCAGCAGTATGTACCAGCGCCGATGCAGCAGGCTCCTGCCCCTGCCCAGGCTGCAGCCGCCCCCGTGGCCGAACTGCCCGCCCCGGCCCCGGCCGCGCCCGCAGGCCATGTGGTCAAGTCGCCCATGGTCGGCACCTTCTACCGTTCGTCCAGCCCCGGCGCCAAGGCCTTCGTCGAGATCGGCAGCCAGGTCAAGGAAGGCGAGACCATCTGCATCATCGAGGCCATGAAGATCCTCAACGAGATCGAGGCCGACAAGTCGGGCACGGTCACCCGCATCCTGGGTGAGAACGGCCAGGCCGTGGAATACGGACAACCGCTGTTCGTGATCGAATAAGGCGCGCATGTTCAAGAAGATCCTTGTTGCCAACCGGGGCGAGATCGCCTTGCGGATCCAGCGCGCCTGCCATGAGCTGGGCGTGAAGGCCGTGATGGTCTATTCCGAGGCCGACCGCGACGCCAAGTACGTCAAGCTGGCCGAAGAGGCGGTGTGCATCGGCCCCGCGCCCTCGCCCCTGTCCTACCTCAACATGCCGGCCATCATCTCGGCCGCCGAAGTGACCGATGCCGAAGCCATCCACCCCGGCTACGGCTTCCTGTCCGAGAACGCCGACTTCGCCGAGCGCGTGGAAAAGAGCGGCTTCCAGTTCATCGGCCCCACGCCCGAGTCGATCCGCATCATGGGCGACAAGGTCTCGGCCAAGCAGGCCATGATCCGTGCGGGCGTGCCCTGCGTGCCCGGCTCCGAGGGCGAGCTGCCCGAAGACCCGGTGCAGATCCGCCGCATCGCCAAGGCCGTGGGCTATCCCGTGATCATCAAGGCCGCCGGCGGCGGTGGTGGCCGCGGCATGCGCGTGGTGCACACCGAGGCCGCGCTGGTCAATGCCGTGCAGATGACCAAGGCCGAGGCCGGGGCTGCGTTCGGCAATCCTGCGGTGTACATGGAGAAGTTCCTCCAGAATCCGCGCCACATCGAGATCCAGATCCTGGCCGACAAGCACCGCAATGCGGTCTACCTGGGCGAGCGCGACTGCTCCATGCAGCGGCGCCACCAGAAGGTGATCGAGGAGGCGCCGGCCCCGGGCATCCCGCGCAAGCTGATCGAGAAGATCGGCGAGCGCTGCGTTGCTGCGTGCAAGAAGATCGGCTACCGCGGTGCGGGCACCTTCGAGTTCCTCTACGAAAACGGCGAGTTCTACTTCATCGAGATGAACACGCGCGTGCAGGTGGAGCACCCGGTGACCGAATGGATCACGGGCGTGGATATCGTGCGCACGCAGATCATGGTCGCCGCCGGCGAGAAGCTGCCCTTCACCCAGCGCCAGATCGAGATCCGGGGCCATGCCATCGAGTGCCGCATCAACGCGGAAGATGCGTACAAGTTCACCCCCTCACCAGGGCGCATCACCACCTGGCATCCACCGGGCGGGCCCGGTGTGCGCGTGGACTCGCATGCCTACACCAACTACTTCGTGCCGCCGAACTACGACTCGATGATCGGCAAGATCATCGTGCACGCCGATACGCGCGAACAGGCGCTGGCGCGCATGCGCACGGCGCTGTCGGAGACCGTGATCGAAGGCATCAACACCAATGTGCCGCTGCACCGCGAGCTGATGGTGGACGCCAAGTTCATGGCCGGCGGCACCAACATCCACTACCTGGAAGAGTGGCTGTCCCAACACAAACGTTGAGCGGCCTTCCCGTTGGTTGATCCACATGCTGGCCCCTGGCAACGGGGGCCGGCATTTCATTTTTTCTGAGAGGCCTGTGCCCATGTTCGAGCTGATGCTGATGTGCCCCGAAGACCGGATCGAGCCGGTCAGTGACGCGCTGGACGCGCTGGACGCGCTCAGCGTCTCGGTCGAGGATGCCGACGCGCAGACCGATGCCGAGCAGGCCCTGTTCGGCGAGCCCGGCATGCCGCCGCCCAAGGATGGCTGGCAGCGCAGCCGTGTGGTGGCCCTGTTCCCCACGCGCGAGGCCGCGGCCGAGGCGCAGCAACTGCTGTCGGTGCAGGACTTCTTCGAGGGCTGCCAGGTGCTGGGCGTGGCCGAGGTGGCCGACCAGGACTGGGTGCGGCTCACGCAGTCGCAGTTCGCGCCCGTGGACATCACGCCCGATTTCTGGATCGTTCCCACCTGGCACGAGCTGCCGGCCGCGGCCGTGCGCAGCATCCGTCTGGACCCGGGCCTGGCCTTCGGCACCGGCACCCACCCCACGACGCGCATGTGCCTGCGCTGGATCGCCCGCAAGGGCGCAACTGGCGAGGGCGCAGCCGCCTTCGGCCGCGTGCTCGACTACGGTTGCGGCTCGGGCATCCTGGCCATCGGCACGGCCAAGTTCGGTGCCACCGACATCGATGCGGTGGACATCGACACGGCGGCGGTCGAATCGACGGTCTTGAATGCGCAGGCCAATGGCGTGCAACTGCGCGCCGGCCTGCCCGACAAGGCCAGCGGCCAGTACCATACCGTGCTGGCCAACATCCTGGCCACGCCGCTGCGCGTGCTGGCGCCCCTGCTGTGCAACCACGTGGCGCCCGGCGGCCACCTGGTGCTGGCCGGCATCCTGGCCCGTCAGGCGGACGAGCTCAAGGAGGCCTACGCACCCTGGGTGAAGCTCGAGGTGGCGGACACCGAGGACGGCTGGATCCTCATGACGGCATCGCGCTGATGCCAGGTGCGGGGCGGTACATGCCGCACCCTACAATCGACCGCAGATGAGCCAGATCACACGCTGCCCGGCCTGCGCGACCCAATTCAAGGTGGTCGCCGACCAGTTGCGCATTTCCGAAGGCTGGGTGCGCTGCGGGCAGTGCAAGGAGGTGTTCGATGCGGCGGCCTACCTGGTGGCTGCGCCGCCTCCGCCGATGCTGCCCGACGTGTCGCTCACCGACACGCGCCCACCACCTGTGGTCGTGTCCCGGCCCGCCGAAGAGCGGGGCGCCTGGGGCGTGTTCGACCCGCCCGCGCCCCGGCCTGCTGCGGGCCGTGCCGTGGCCCAGCCAGCGGCACCTGTCCCGGCGCCGGTGCCGGCCATGCCTTCGCCCGTGGCACCTGCTGCGTCTGCGGCGGGCTCCTCCGGCGCCCGGGTCGGCGAGGCGTTCGATATTCCCGCCCCCACGGTTCCGGCGTTCCTGTCGGCCACGCGCCCGCCCGCGGTGGCACCCGGTGCCGATGGGCTGAGCCTGGAGCCCTTGCAGACCTTTGGCTGGCGTGCCCCGGTGCCGCTGGCGCCCCTGGCCCCCCTTGTGCCGCTGGCTCCTGTGGTGCCGGTTGCGCCGCTGGCGCCCCCGGTACCCGCCACGCCACCCGCGGCGGCTGTGCCGCCTGCTGCTGCCGCCGCCGCGTTCGTCCCCCCGCCGCCGCGCGAGGAGAGCCGTGTGCTGCCCGGCCTGGCCGCCTCGCTGCTGGCCGACCTGGCCCCGGTGGCGAGCCCGGCGGCACGGCCCAGGGAGGTGGTGGATCCGGCCGCCGAGGGCATGGCGCTGCCTGCCGGCTACGAACTGCCGGTGGCGGATTTTTCCGATTCCCTGCCTGCGGTCGATCGTGACGGCTACGGCGACGATGGCCCGGACACGGAGATCATGTCCCTGCCCGAGGGCCCGGGCGATGGGGGTGCCTATCCGTCCCTGGACCTGCCGCCGGCCGTCCCGGCGGCGCAGCGCGATTTCCTGGTGCCGGACGAAGAGGACGACGACCACGATGACGGCGTGCCGCTGTTCGGCCATGTCGACGCGGTGCCCGAACCTGGGCCACGGCGCACGCCCGTGGCTTCGCCATCGTCCACCAGCGGGTTTTCCGACTCCGTGACGCCCTTTCCCGCCGATGCGGATTTCGAGCTGATGCCCGATCCGGTCTTTCCGGCATCGGCACCCGCCCGACCCGATGGCGCCAGCGGCGCGCGCGGGCCTGCAGCGGCGGCGGCCCTGGACCCCGACGAAGACGATGAGCTGCCGGCCGGCCATTCCGGTGCCGAGGAAGTGAGCTTCGTGCGGGCTGCGCGGCGCAAGGCCTTCTGGCGCCGGCCGCTGGTGCGCAGCGTGCTGGCGCTGGTGCTGGTTCTTCTGCTCGGGGTGCTGGCCCTGCAGGTCGCCGTGCACGAGCGCAACCGCATCGCCGCGATGGACAGCCGCTCGCGCCCCTGGCTGCAGCAGCTGTGCGCGCATGTGGGTTGCACGCTGGCCCCCCAGCGCCAGATTGCCGACCTGGTGATCGACAGCTCGTCCTTCAACAAGGCGCGCGGCGATGGCTATGTGCTGGCGCTCACCGTCAAGAGCCGTGCCGAGATACCGCTGGAAATGCCGGCGGTGGAGTTGACGCTCACCGACGCCCAGGACCAGCCTGTGCTGCGGCGCGTGCTGCTGCCGGCCGACCTCGCAGCGCCGGTCGAGCTGGCGGCGCGCGGCGAGTGGAGCACCTCGGTCTCGGTGGTGGTGACCTCGGGCGCCTCGCGGGTGTCGGGCTACCGGGTGATGACCTTCTATCCCTGATCCCGCCGGACAGGGGCCTTTCCTTCCTCCAACCCTCTCTCTACCTTCTTCCTACTATGGCTGCCCTCATCTGCGGTTCCCTGGCGTTCGACACCATCATGACCTTCGAGGGCCGTTTTGCCGAGCAGATCCTGCCCGAGCAGCTGCACATCCTCAACGTGTCTTTCCTCGTGCCCTCGCTGCGCCGCGACTTCGGCGGCTGCGCCGGCAACATCGCCTACAGCCTGAAGCTGCTGGGCGGCGAGCCCCTGCCCATGGCCATGCTGGGCAGCGACGGTGCCGACTACCTGCAGCGCCTGGACACCCTGGGCATCAGCCGCCGCTTCGTGGGCCAGGTGGAAGACGTCCACACCGCCCAGGCCATGATCATGACCGACCGCGACAACAACCAGATCACGGCCTTCCACCCCGGCGCCATGATGCAGGCCCATGCCAGCCGCATCGAGTCCGGCGATGGCATCCGCCTGGCCATCATCGCGCCCGATGGCCGCGATGCCATGCTCGAGCATTCGGCGCAGCTGGTGGCGGCCGGTGTTCCCTTTGTCTTCGATCCTGGCCAGGGCCTGCCCATGTTCAACGGCGCCGAGCTCTCGCGCTTCATCGAACAGGCCACCTGGGTCACCGTCAATGACTACGAAGGCAAGATGCTCAGCGAACGCACGGGCTGGAGCCTGGCGGAGATCTCGCAGCGCGTCGACGGCCTGGTGGTGACGCTGGGTGGCGAAGGCTGCGAGGTATGGGTCAAGGGCGAGAAGACGCTGGTGCCCGCCGTGGTGCCGGCTGCTGTCGTGGACCCCACGGGTTGCGGCGATGCCTGGCGCGGTGCGCTACTGTTCGGCCTGGAGCGCGGCTGGTCGCTGGTGAAGTGTGCGGAACTGGGCAACCGGGTCGGAGCCCTCAAGATCGCGCAGCGCGGTCCGCAAAGCTACACGCTGGACTTCCAGCCCGCGTGAGTTGAAGTGCCCCCGGAGGCGCTGCGCGCCTTCACGCCTCTCTCAGTTCGCTTCGCAATCTGGGAGGGGGATGCCCCCAGCGCACGCAAGCGAAGCGCCGCATATGCGGCGGGGCGGCCCTTGCGCGGGGGCACTGGCCATGGCGCACCAGTTTCATGCGCCGCGGGTGGCGCGCAGCGCATTGGATGCCTGATGGATTGCGTCGCTGTGCCGGTGCCACGCACGGTGCAGGAGGCGCGTCCCGTGCTTTCCGTTCGGGCATAAAAAAACCCGGTGCCGAAGCACCGGGTTGAGCGCGAAGCGCGTAAGCCAGAGACTTACGGCTTGGTGCCCGTGGGGAAGGGCCATGCTGCCTGAGGGTTCAGCGTGGTCTGCGCTGCGGGAGCGGCTGCGGCTGCAGCTGGCGCAGGGGCTGGGGCCTTGGCCGCTTTCTTGGCAGGAGCTGCCTTTTTGGCGGGTGCAGGGGCGGCCTTCTTGGCGGCTACGGCCTTCTTGGCAGGAGCGGCAGCCTTCTTGCTGGGCGCAGCTGCCTTCTTGGCAGGAGCGGCAGCCTTCTTGGCGGGTGCTGCTACCTTCTTGGCAGGAGCGGCCTTCTTGGCTGGTGCTGCTGCCTTTTTGGCGGGAGCGGCCTTCTTGGCTGGTGCTGCTGCCTTTTTGGCG
>NZ_JBWKNZ010000003.1:0-315862 GCF_059415825.1 Acidovorax sp. GW821-FHT10A04 | reverse complement strand
GCAGGAGCGGCCTTCTTGGCTGGTGCTGCTGCCTTCTTGGCGGGAGCGGCCTTCTTGGCTGGTGCTGCTGCCTTCTTGGCGGGAGCGGCCTTCTTGGCTGGTGCTGCTGCCTTCTTGGCGGGAGCGGCCTTCTTGGCTGCTGGCTTTGCAGCTACAGCCTTCTTCGCGGGAGCTGCCTTCTTTGCAGCGGGTTTTTTCGCAGTTGCCATCATGTTCTCCTTGAGTCAATTTGCAAAGAGCACTTCGTGTCTACAGTGGACATGAAGCGATCCATGGAGATGGGGCGTACCCCATCTCCATGAACACGGGAACGCCCTGCACGGCAACGCGCTTGGGCGTTGTCCGTGCAGGGCGTGGTGTGGGGATCCATGGCGTGCGTGCACCTGCGAGGCTAGTCCCAGGACAAGGCGCCACCCGACTGGTACTCGATGACGCGCGTCTCGAAGAAGTTGCGCTCCTTCTTCAGGTCGATCATCTCGCTCATCCAGGGGAATGGATTTTCTTCGTTGGGGAACAGCGTCTCCAGGCCGATCTGGGTGGCGCGGCGGTTCGCGATGTAGCGCAGGTAGCCCTTGAACATCGATGCGTTCATGCCCAGCACGCCACGTGGCATGGTGTCTTCGGCGTAGCGGTACTCGAGCTCCACGGCCTTCATGAACAGGGCCTTGATCTCGGCCTTGAACTCCGCGGTCCACAGGTGCGGGTTCTCCAGCTTGAGCTGGTTGATCAGGTCGATGCCGAAATTGCAGTGCATGGACTCGTCGCGCAGGATGTACTGGTACTGCTCGGCCGCGCCGGTCATCTTGTTCTGGCGGCCCAGCGCCAGGATCTGCGTGAAGCCCACGTAGAAGAACAGGCCTTCCATCAGGCAGGCGAAGACGATCAGCGACTTGAGCAGCGTCTGGTCGGTCTCGAAGGTGCCGGTGTGGAAGTTGGGGTCCATGATCGCCTCGATGAAGGGGATCAGGAACTGGTCCTTGTCGCGGATCGAGGGCACTTCCAGGTAGGCGTTGAAGATCTCGCCTTCATCGAGGCCCAGCGACTCCACGATGTACTGGTAGGCATGCGTGTGGATCGCTTCCTCGAAGGCCTGGCGCAGCAGGAACTGGCGGCACTCGGGCGCGGTGATGTGGCGGTAGGTGCCCAGCACGATGTTGTTGGCGGCCAGCGAGTCGGCGGTCACGAAGAAGCCGAGGTTGCGCTTGATGATGCGGCGCTCGTCATCGGTCAGGCCGTTGGGGTCCTTCCACAACGCGATGTCGCGCGTCATGTTCACTTCCTGTGGCATCCAGTGGTTGGCGCAGGTGGCGAGGTACTTTTCCCAGGCCCACTTGTACTTGAACGGCACCAGTTGGTTGACGTCGGTCTGGCCGTTGATGATGCGCTTGTCGGCAGCGTTCACGCGGCGGTGCGCGGGTGCTGCGGCAGGGGCCGCTTGCGGTGCTGCGGATGCAGTCATCGACGCATGCACTTCCTGAAGAGAGGGGGTCTGGAAAGACAAAGGCGACTGTTCCGCCGGGTGGCTTTTGTTCAGTCCACCGTCCAGTTGATTTTGCGATGAGGGCTTGACTTCTTCGTCCCAGGACAACATAGATTTTCCAGTGTTCGGATTATGAAAGCAGTGCTGCAAAAAGGAAAGCACCGCAGCGTTGTGCAGCAACGTTTTGTTGCTTCACAGCACCGAAGCGGCGTGCATGGGTCCTCATGCGCGCCGCTTCATGGGGCCTTACTGGCAGGCCTCGCAGGTTGGATCATCGATCGCGCAGAACTTGATGTCGGTGGCAGGCAGTGCCGCGGCCTGTGCGGCAGCAGCCGCTGCGGCCACTTCCATCGCGCTGGGCTTGGCAGGTGCTGCCTGTGCCGCGCCGGCATCGCTGCCCGACGACACGGAGTTGAGCTGGCGCGTGTTCACGGTGCTCATCTCCACGTGCGTGGCGCTCTGCGTGCGCAGGTAGTAGGTGGTCTTCAGGCCGCGCAGCCAGGCCAGCTTGTAGGTGTCGTCGAGCTTCTTGCCCGATGCGCCGGCCATGTAGATGTTCAGGCTCTGCGCCTGGTCGATCCACTTCTGGCGGCGCGATGCGGCTTCCACCAGCCACTGCGAGTCGACTTCGAAGGCGGTCGAGTACAGGGCCTTGATGTCCTGCGGTACGCGGTCGATGGGGTGCAGCGAACCCTTGAAGTGCTTGAGGTCCATGATCATCACGTCGTCCCACAGGCCCAGGCGCTTGAGGTCGCGCACCAGGCCACCGTTGATCACGGTGAACTCGCCCGAGAGGTTGGACTTGACCGACAGGTTGCCGAACGAGGGCTCGATCGATGCGTCCACGCCGATGATGTTGGAGATGGTCGCGGTGGGGGCGATGGCGACGCAGTTGGAGTTGCGCATGCCGTCCTGGGCGATCTTCTTGCGCAGCGCATCCCAGTCCAGCGTGGCCGAGCGGTCCACCTCGACATAGCCGCCGCGTGCCGTGGCCAGCATGTCCAGCGTATCCAGGGGCAGGATGCCCTGGTCCCACAGCGAACCCTTGTAGCTCGTGTACTGGCCACGTTCCTTGGCCAGCTCGGTCGAGGCCCAGTAGGCGTAGTAGCAGATGGCTTCCATCGACTTGTCGGCGAACTCCACGGCCGCTTGCGAAGCGTAGGGAATGCGCAGTTCGTACAGGCTGTCCTGGAAAGCCATCAGGCCCAGGCCCACGGGGCGGTGGCGCAGGTTGGAGTCACGCGCCTTGTTGACCGCGTAGTAGTTGATGTCGATCACGTTGTCCAGCATGCGCATGGCCACGGTGATGGTCTTGCGCAGCTTGGCGTGGTCGATCTGGCCGTCCTTCAAGTGCTGCAGCAGGTTCACGGAACCCAGGTTGCAGACCGCGGTCTCGGTGTCGCTGGTGTTCAGCGTGATCTCGGTGCACAGATTGGACGAGTGCACCACGCCGGCGTGCTGCTGGGGCGAGCGCACATTGCAGGCATCCTTGAAGGTGATCCAGGGATGGCCGGTCTCGAACAGCATGGTCAGCATCTTGCGCCACATGTCGGTGGCCTGCACCGTCTTGGAGGGCTTGATCTCGCCGCGTGCAGCCCGTGCTTCATAGGCCACGTAGGCCTTCTCGAAGGCGGTGCCGAACAGGTCGTGCAGGTCAGGCACGTCGGAGGGCGAGAACAGGGTCCAGGTGCCCTTTTCCATCACGCGGCGCATGAACAGGTCGGGGATCCAGTTGGCCGTGTTCATGTCGTGCGTGCGGCGGCGGTCATCGCCGGTGTTCTTGCGCAGCTCCAGGAACTCCTCGATATCCAGGTGCCAGGTTTCCAGATAGGTGCAGACGGCGCCCTTGCGCTTGCCGCCCTGGTTCACGGCCACGGCCGTGTCGTTGACCACCTTGAGGAAGGGCACCACGCCCTGCGATTCGCCGTTCGTGCCCTTGATGTGCGAGCCCAGGGCACGCACGCGGGTCCAGTCGTTGCCCAGGCCGCCGGCGAACTTGGACAGCAGCGCGTTCTCCTTGATGGAGTCGTAGATGCCTTCGAGGTGGTCGGGCACGGTGGTCAGGTAGCACGAGGACAGCTGCGAGCGCAGCGTGCCGCTGTTGAACAGCGTGGGCGTGCTGGACATGAAGTCGAAGCTCGAGAGGATCTCGTAGAACTCGATGGCGCGGGCTTCACGGTCGGCTTCGTTGAGCGACAGGCCCATGGCCACGCGCATGAAGAAGCACTGGGGCAGCTCGATGCGGGTCTTGCGCACGTGCAGGAAGTAGCGGTCGTACAGGGTCTGCAGGCCCAGGTAGTCGAACTGCAGGTCGCGGTCGGCATTGAGGGCGGCGCCCAGGCGGGCCAGGTCGAACGTCAGCAGGCGCGGGTCCAGCAGCTCGTTGTCCACGCCCTTCTGGATGAACTGCGGGAAGTACTCCACGTAGCTCTGGCCCATTTCGGCCTGGGTGACCTCGCGGCCCAGCACTTCGCGCACGATGGTGTGCAGCAGCAGGCGTGCGGTAGCGTAGGTGTAGTCGGGGTCCTTTTCGATCAGCGTGCGGGCTGCCAGGATGGAGGCCTTGTAGACCTCGTCCATGGGGACGCCGTCGTACAGGTTGCGCATGGTCTCGGCCACGATGGGCTGGGCCGACACGTCGGCGCCCAGGTTCACGCAGGCCGACTCGATCAGGCCCCGCAGGCGCACCAGGTCAAGCACCACGCGCTTGTCGCCGTCCAGCACGTGCAGTGCCGGGGCGGGAGCGGCCTGGGCTTCCTGTTCGACATGGCGGGCACGCTCCTGGGTGCGGCTTTCGCGGTACAGCACGTAGGCGCGGGCCACTTCGTGGTGGCCACCGCGCATCAGCACCAGTTCCACCTGGTCCTGCACGTCTTCAATATGGAAGGTGCCGCCGCCAGGACGCGAGCGCGCCAGGGCGCGGGCGACGTTCTGGGTCAGCGTGTCCACCACTTCGCGCACGCTGGCCGACGCGGCACCCTGGGTGCCGTGCACTGCCAGAAACGCCTTCATCATCGCCACGGCAATCTTCTGCGGCTCGAACGGGACCACGGCGCCATTGCGGCGGATGATCTGGTAGTGGGCGAACGTGGGGTTCGCGCCCTCCGGTGCAGAAGCCGCCTCGGGTGCATCCGTGGATGCGGGGCGGGTGGTGGACGAAGGCGTGTTCAAAGCAGCTTGCATGGATGTCCTCTTTTTGGGTGCTGTCTGGGATGTGCGGGCGGCTTTCGGTGCCGCCGGGGAGAGAAGCGATGCGCCAGCTTCTCGTCTGGCGCACACTATATATGGTGTGTCTGTCGCGTTCAATACGCTACCTGTAGTGTACCGCCGCTGGCGACCCCAAATTCCGAAACAGCATGTGTCACCAGGGATAAAGCGCCTGCACGGACCTGCTGCGAACCCGCCATGCGCGCGATGGATGCCTGAAAAAACCGCGCAACCGCGCGCCATGCGGCGGGGTTTTGCGCGGCAGGCCGCATGCGCACTGGCGCCGTGGATTTGTGCATTCGCACAAAAAAATATTTGCGGGTGTGGCGTCCCGGCACCGTCCGTGGGGGGCGAGGTGCCACGCCCGGCGGATCAATCGCCGATGGCGTTCGCCGGCCGGGTTTCGGGAGGAAAGCGCTCCGCTGGCCAGGCCAGGGACTGCTGCACGGCGGCCCAGTCGAAACCCGCGCCGGGATCGTGCTTGCGCCCGGGGGCAATGTGCTCGTGGCCGGCCAGGTGGGCGATCGGATAGCGCAGCGCGATGTCGCGGCACAGCCAGGCCAGGGTGGCGTACTGGGCGGCCTCGAAGCGCTCGCCCTCAAGGCCTTCGAGCTCGATGCCGATGGAATCGTCGTTGCATTGCGCGCGGCCCCGGTAGGCCGAGGGCCCGGCATGCCAGGCGCGCTGGTCGCAGTCCACGAACTGCCAGAGCACCCCGGTGCGCTCGATGAAGAAGTGCGCGGACACCGTGAGGCCGCGGATGCCCTGGTAATAGGCGTGCGCATCCCAGTCGAGCGTGTTGGTGAACAGCTGGCGCACGGCCGGGCCCCCGTACTCGCCCGGAGGCAGGCTGATGGAGTGCACCACGATCAGGTCGATCTGTGCCGCTGGCGGGCGCGGGCCGTAGTTGGGCGAGGGGTGGCGCACGGCCGACCGGTGCCAGCCCTGCTCCCAGGCGGAGCCGCCGGCACCGGCTGCGTCAGCCAGCGTCGTCATGGGCGTCCTGGTCATTGGGTACGGCGATGTTCAGGCGCGCGATGCGGTAGCGGATCTGGCGCAGGCTGATGCCCAGGCGCGCCGCCGTGGCCGTGCGGTTGAACCCCGCCTCGCGCAGTGCGCGCACCAGGATGTCGCGCTCCTGCTGGTCCAGCCAGGCCTGCAGGTCGCTGGGCAGGGGCGTGCTGGCGCCCGGCATCGCCGGGCTGGCGGCCAAGCCGGCGGTGGGGAGGGCCGGGGCACCGTCGGCATCGCGCGCGTCCGGCGCGGCCAATGGTGCGAAGGCCGCGGCATCCGGCGGCAGCATGTGCTCAGCGCGGTCGGGGGCTGCGCTGCCCGCCGGGGGTGCCACGCCGTCCACGTGCAGCTCGTCCCCTTCGCTCAGCGCCACGGCGCGGTGCAGCAGGTTCTCAAGCTCGCGCACGTTGCCGGTCAGCGGGTGGGCGGCAATGGCCTGGATCGCGTGCTCGGTGAGGGCCGGCACGGGCATGCCCGAGTCCTGCGCGATGCGCGCGAGCAGGGCCCGGCACAGGGCCGGCAGGTCCTCGCGCCGCTCGCGCAGCGGCGGGATCACGACCTCGATCACATTCAGGCGGTAGTACAGGTCCTGGCGGAAGCGGCCGCTCTGCACGTCGGCCGCCAGGTCGCGGTGCGTGGCGCTCACGATGCGCACGTCCACCGTCTCCTCCTGCGTGGAGCCCAGGGCGCGCACGCTGCGCTCCTGGATGGCGCGCAGCAGCTTCGATTGCATGGCCAGCGGCAGGTCGCCGATCTCGTCGAGGAACAAGGTGCCCCCGCGCGCAGCCTGGAAGTAGCCGTCCCGGTCCTGGCTGGCGCCGGTGTAGGAGCCCTTGCGCGCGCCGAAGAACTCGGCCTCGAGCAGGTTCTCGGGAATGGCGCCGCAGTTCACGGCCACCCAGGGGCCATCGGCGCGCTGGCTGCTGGCGTGCAGTGCCTGGGCGACGAGCTCCTTGCCGGTGCCCGACTCGCCGTGGATCAGCACCGGCGCCATGCCGCGTGCGACCTTGGCCACGCGCTGCTTGACATTGCGCATGGCGGCCGACTCGCCGACCAGCCGGTCCAGCGCCGAGGACGAGGCCTGGGCATCGACCGTACCGCTACCGCCACCTGCGCGCCCGCCCGGGGTGCGCGAGGCGCGCGGCGCGGGCACGCCCCCCGTGCCCTGGATGGCCGAGGCCACGACCGAGCGGAACTGCTTCAAGTCCACTGGCTTGGTCAGGTAGTCGAAGGCGCCCGAGCGCAGGGCTTCCACGGCGTTCTCGGCCGAGCCATAGGCCGTCATGACCACGCAGCGCTCCTTGCGCTGCTGGTCGCGCAGGTCCTGCAGCAGCTCCATGCCGAAGCCGTCGGGCAGGCGCATGTCGGTGATCACGGCGTCGAAGCGGTGGGCCTTGAGCTGCTCGCGCGCCTCCTGCACGCTGGCGGCCGTTTCCACGCGGTAGCCTTCGCGCAGCAGCGTGAGTTCGTAGAGCGTGCGCAGATCGGGCTCGTCGTCCACGACAAGGATGGAAGCAGCAGGGGCGTTCATGGGGGGCAGAAGAAAAAGGCTTTCAGACCACGATGGTGTCGAACAGGGAGGCCGGCTCGGAAGGGCGGGTGGTGCGCCGAAAGCCTACCGTAAATGCATTGCCGCCGGTTTCGCCACGCTGGGTCAGGCGCACGACCCGCTGGTAGCCGATCGAGGCGCCATGGCGCTGGCACAGCTCGCGGCAGATGTACAGGCCCAGGCCGCTGGAGCGGCTTTCGGACGAGAAGAAGGGCTCGAACAGGTGGCGTTCCACGGACTTGTCCATGGGCGCCCCATCGCTCCAGACCTGCAGGCTGATCTGGCCGGTGATGCTGGTGCGCGTGGTGATGCACAGCGAGTCCGGTTCGGCGCCCCGGTAGCGCAGGGCATTGTCCAGCAGGTTCACCAGCACGCGGCGCAGGTGCTCGGAGTCGAACTCCACATGCGCATCGCCCGCACCCAGGGCCACCAGCCCGCGCCGCTGTGCCGGGTCCTGGCCTTGCCAGTCGTTCCAGACCTGGGACACGGCTGCGTCCAGTTGCAGGGTGGAGGCGGGCGAATGGCTGATCTGGTGCTGCACGCGGGCGATGTCCAGCACCTCCTCGGCAATGCGTGCCAGGCGTTCCGCGTTCTGCTGCACCATGTGCGCCAGGCGCTTCTGGCCGGGGTCCGTGAGGTCCTCCTCGAGCAGCGCATTGGCCTGGACGATGGCCGCCAGGGGGTTCCTGATCTCGTGCGCCACGGCGGCCGACATGCGGCCCATCGCGGCCAGCTTCTCGGTGCGCAGACGCGCCTGCATCTCGCGCAGGTCGTGCAGGAACATCACGCACAGCCGCTCGCTGCCGGCCTCGCGCGCCAGGGTGCGCGAGGAGGTCAGCCAGGTGCGCACATGCAGCCCGGTGGGGCTTTCGCCGGGGTGCAGCAGGTCCGCATCGGCGGTCTGGGGCATCTCCTGGCGGAAGGTGCGGCGCGCCAGCTTCACCAGGGGATCCCAGGCGGCGGCATGCGTTAGCGAAAAGGGCAGCGGCGGCAGCGGCGGCTGGCCAAGCAATTGCAGGGCCGCGGGGTTGGCCGTGCGCACGGTGTCGTTTTCGTCCACCACGAGCACGCCGTCCGTGAGGTTCTGGATCACCAGGGCACTCACCTGCGTCTGCACACGCGCCGTCATCTGGCTTTGCAGGGCCACTTCCTGCTCGCGCGCCAGGCGCGTGGCGAGCTGGTGCACCAGGTAGGAGACGATGAAGTAGCCCGTGCCCGTGAGGGCGCTTTGCAGGTAGCGCTGGGGGTCGTCGACCCCGGCGCGCGAGCCCAGCCAGGCCAGGCCCAGCAGCAGCAGGGTCACGCCCGCCGTGGTGCCCAGCGCCAGCGTCAGGGTGCCCAGCACGGCCGCCATGAGGATCGGCAGGCCAAACAGCGGGGTGTAGTTTAGGGCGCCCGAGTGCAGCAGCTGCAGGGCGCAGACCACGGCCAGGTCGACGCCGATGGACGGCAGCCAGTGCATGCCCGTGCCCGGTGGCGGCGGCCGGTGGCGTGCCAGGATGCGCATCAGGATGGTGGCGACCAGGTAGGCCATGGTGACCGCCAGCGTGGCCGGGTCCAGCGTCTGGTTGACCGCCTGGCCCAGGGTCTGCAGCAGGACCAGGGCGATGGCGACCATCACCCGGGCGGTCAGGAAGCCCTTCCACAGGCGCAGGAAAGGCGCGTCCACCGTCACCAGCAGGTTGCTGGCCGGCGGCGGGCTATCGGCCATGGGCGTCGTCGGTTCAGGGCTTGCCAAGGCGCAGGTGCTCCAGGCTGCAGTAGGTGCTCTCCCCCTGGATCTGGGCCTCGGCACGCGGCACGTGCACGCCGCAGTGCGCGCAGGCCACCATGTCCTGGGGCAGCGCCGGGGGGCGGGCCTTGCCGGGCTGGGCCTCCTTGGGCGCGGCGCGGTTGCTGCGCCAGATGCCGATGGCCACCACCAGCACCACCAGCAGAACAAGGTACTTCATGCGCTGCGGCCCAGGATGACTTCGAGCACGAAGCGCGAGCCCACATAGGCCAGCAGCAGCAGGCCCGCGCCCGCGTAGAGCACGCCCACGGCGGTGCGGCCGCGCCAGCCGAAGCGCGCCCGGCCCAGCAGCAGCGTGGCAAACGTGATCCAGGCCATCAGCGAGAAGATCGCCTTGTGGTCCCAGCGCCAGGCACGGCCATAGAGGGCGTCGCCGAACAGCCAGCCGGCCAGCAGCGTGGCGGTGAGCAGCACGAAGCCGGCCGTCACGAAGCGGAAGGTCAGGCGCTCCAGGGTGAGCAGCGGAATGCCGCTGTGCGGGTCTTCTGCCTGGCGGATGTGGCGCTCGGCGCGTGTCATCAGCCAGGCATGCACCACGGCGGCGCCGAACAGGCCGTAACAGGCGATGCCCAGCGCCAGGTGCAGCGGCAGCCAGGCCGAGGCCGACACGTGCAGCGGCTGGCCCGGGAACACCATCGCCAGCACGATGGCCAGGGCACCCAGCACCGCCAGGACCCAGCGCGCCTGCATCTGCGGAAACAGCTGCTTTTCCACCGCGTACACCGTGAGCACCAGCCAGGCCGTCATCGACAGGGCCTGCGCAAAGCCGAAGCGTGGCGCCTCGTTCCACAGCCCCAGCACCAGCGTGGCCCCGTGCAGCAACCATGCCAGCAGCAGGGCGTTGCGCATGCCGGCCGCCCCCAGGCGCGACGCCGCGGCAGCGGGCATGGCATAGGCCGCCGCTGCGGCAAGCGCGAGCAGCCAGCCCAGGGGAGAAGCACTGGGTAAAATCATGGGCACAGTTTAGTTGCCTTTCGCTTCACCGCCAGCGCCCTGGCGGGCCCACCCGTGCCAATCGCCCGTGGGCAACACCGGAACAATCCCTATGGCCTCCGCCCTTACCGACAAACTCACGCGCCTCGTCAAGGAGATGCGTGGCCAGGCCCGCATCACCGAATCCAACGTGCAGGACATGCTGCGCGAGGTGCGCATGGCCCTGCTCGAAGCCGACGTGGCCCTGCCCGTCGTGCGGGATTTCATTGCCCGCGTCAAGGAAAAGGCCCTGGGCCAGGAAGTGCTGGGCTCACTCAAGCCGGGCCAGACCCTGGTCTCCATCGTCAACCGCGAACTCGCCGCCACCATGGGCGAGGGCATTTCCGACATCAACCTGGCGGCCCAGCCACCGGCCGTGATCCTGATGGCCGGCCTGCAGGGCGCCGGCAAGACCACGACCACGGCCAAGCTGGCCAAGCACCTGATCGAAAAGCGCAAGAAGAAGGTGCTCACCGTCTCGGGCGACGTGTACCGCCCCGCCGCCATCGAGCAGCTCAAGACCGTGACGAAGCAGGCCGGTGCCGAGTGGTTCCCGAGCACGCCCGAGCAGAAGCCGCTCGATATCGGCCTGGCCGCGCTCGACTACGCCAAGAAACACTACTTCGACGTGCTGCTGGTCGACACGGCCGGCCGCCTGGCCATCGACGAAGTGCTGATGAAGGAAATCAAGGACCTGCACGCCGCGCTGAACCCAGTCGAGACCCTGTTCGTGGTCGATGCCATGCAGGGCCAGGACGCGATCAACACGGCCAAGGCCTTCAAGGAAGCCCTGCCGCTCACCGGCATCGTGCTGACCAAGCTCGACGGCGACTCGCGTGGCGGTGCCGCGCTGTCGGTGCGCCAGATCACGGGCGCGCCGATCAAGTTCGCCGGCGTCTCCGAAAAGCTTGACGGCCTGGAGGTCTTCGACGCCGAGCGGCATGCGGGCCGCATCCTGGGCATGGGCGACATCGTGGCCCTGGTGGAGCAGGTCACGGCCGGTGTGGACATCGAGGCCGCGCAGAAGCTGGCCGCCAAGGTCAAGAGCGGTGACGGCTTCGACCTCAACGACTTTTTGTCGCAGCTGCAGCAGATGAAGCAGATGGGCGGCCTGTCGAGCCTCATGGACAAGCTGCCGGCCCAGTTCACCGCCAAGGCCGGCGCCGTGGACATGGACAAGGCCGAGAAGGACATCAAGCGCAAGGAAGGCATCATCCAGAGCATGACGCCGCTGGAGCGCCGCAAGCCCGAGCTGATCAAGGCCACGCGCAAGAAGCGCATCGCGGGTGGTGCCGGCGTGCATGTCCAGGAGGTCAACCGCCTGCTCAAGGAGTTCGAGCAGATGCAGGACATGATGAAGAAGATGAAGGGCGGCGGCCTGATGAAGATGATGAAGAAGATGGGCGGCATGAAAGGCCTGGGCGGCGGCGGCATGCCCAAGATGCCGTTCTGACCCCGGTCTCCGGTCATCCACAGCCCTGATGAGCGCCGGCTCCTCAGGGCTTTTTCATGGGCGGTGGCGGCAGCGGCCAGGGCAGCCAGTGCCAGGGATGGTCGCGGTTGGCCACCCATTGCGCCACCTCTTCCTCGGTGAAGGCCACCCCCAGGCTGTCGGCGCGCGAATGGGCCACCCATTGATGGCGGCCGCGTGCGCAGGCGCTGCCGAAATCCTGCCAGCTGTGGAAGCAGTCGGCCGCGCGCTGCGCGTTGTGGTGCAGGATCTGCCACTGCGTGGCCTCGTCCAGCCAGCCCAGCAGGGCGGCGGTGCGCGTCGCGAAGGCCACGCGCGCGCAGGCCAGGGCCATCGCGTCGCGCGGGGCATCGTCGGGGCGCAGGGCGTCCAGGCCCATGCGGAACCAGCGCTCGCGCAGCTGCGCGGGCAGGGCGGCGCGGACCTGGTCATCGGCCATGTCGCTGCGCAGGCCTAGCAGGTGCAGCAGGGCCGGGCGCAGGGACTGCTGCAGCGAATCGGCCAGGCGCGGCATGCGCGCATCGGCGAAGCCGCCCTGGATGCGCGCGAAGGCCATGGGATCGGCCAGGGCCAGGGTCCAGCTCCAGTGCGCGTCCAGCACATACTGGCGGCGCAGGCGCGGCCGCCCGTACCAGCGCAGGAAGGGCCCCAGCACCCACAGCAGCAGCCGCCAGGCCAGCCAGCCCACGAGGCAGAACCCCAGCGCGATGAGCAACCAGGCGATCATGGCGGGAGCTCCGTGGCCTGCGTGCCGCCGGCATCCAGTGCCGCCGCCACCGAGGCCGCCAGCGGCAGGCCCTGCAGCAGCGCCGGATCGCGCGCCGCCACCAGCCACTGCACCAGCGGCGAGGGGGCGGGCAGCTCGCGCACCAGTGCGGGCCGGGCCTGCACCAGGCGCAGCTGGTCCTGCTCGTGCACCACGTCGCGCACGGCGCACCAGCCCTGGGCCGTGCGCACGATGCCCATCTGCAGCGCGTCGGGGGGCGCGTCCTCGCAGGTGGTCAACTGGTTGAGCAAGGCCAGCACCTCGCCCTGGTAGCGCTCGATGGGCGGGCGGTTCTGCTTGCCCTTGATCTGGTCGATGGCCAGGCGGCCATCCTCGCGCACATGGGCGCTGATCGTGATGTGTGGCACGTGGCTGGCCGTGCGGTAGGAAAATAGGCGCATGCGCCCCTCTTCGCAGGCCTTGGCGTAGTGCTCGCCGTAGCCGCCGGCCAGGCTGCGCCGGCTCGCGAACTGGCCCAGGCAGTGGCGCATCATCTGGCTCTCGTAGGCCATCTCCGCGCGCAGGTGTTCGCTGTCCGGCCGGAACTCGATGAAATGGCACTGCTCGCCCTGCCAGGCCAGCGCCACGGCCTCGCTCTGGTGTTCGCGCCAGCCAGCAGCGGCCTTGGCTTCGTAGGCCGCATGTTCCTCTGCCCACAGGGCCAGCGCCTGCGGGGCGGTCACGCGCTGCAGCTTGCCCTGCAGCGCCGTGCCTTCGCGCGACAGCAGGAACTCCACGAGCCGGGCCTCGAGCGCCAGCACTGCGTCGGCCTCGGGGTCGATCCACCACAGCGGGGTTTCGGGCCCGGGCGCATGGCGCACCGGGGCGTCGCCCAGCCGGGCCAGCGCCCAGTGCGGCACGGGCGCCGGCCTGAGCAGCGCCTGCGCCTGCTCGCGCTGCGTGACGGCCTGCAGCACCGGCGCCGGGGCCTGCAGGTTGCCCACCAGGTGCCGGTAGAAGTGGTTCGCCAGCCAGGCGCGTACCTCCTCGGGATCGCCGCGCTCCTGGCTGCGGCGCCCGATGGCGCTCTGGATGGCCGGCGCGTTGACCACGTCGCGCGCGCCATAGGTGCCGCGCGTGGCGGCGCCAGGCGCCATTACCAGAGTTTCCACCAGGGCTTGCCGGCTGCCATGGCCTTCTTGCAGCTGGCGATGTCGTCGCGCGCGTAGCCGGCCTGCTCGGCGTCGCTCTCGTTGTTCGGGCGCACCATCCTGAGCGACTCCTGGTAGAGCGCCATGGCCCGCTCGAAGTGCTTGGTGTTCTCGTACACGTTGCCGGCCACGCGCCGCACGCCGGGCAGCGCATTGGCCTGCACGCGCGGCATCACGCGTTCCAGCCGCGCCAGCGCGTCGGCCGGCTGCGACCACGCCAGGTTGCGCAGCATGACCAGCAGGGCGCCGAGGTAGTCGTCCTCGTTCGCGGCCTGGTCATCGCCGTCCAGGCCGTTCCACCATTCGTCCAGGCGCTGCAGCCAGATGTCGATCTCGTTGTCGCGGTCGAGTTCGTAGAGCGCGCGGCACACGCGCTTGAAGTAGTCCGTGGGATCGTGGCGCCCGTAGCCAAAGTCCAGCGCGTAGTGCCACAGCGTGTCGGCCGCCGCGATGAGCTCGGCCTTGCGCTCCGATGCCGAGTAGCAGGACACCAGGCCGTTGTGGTGCTCTGCAAAGGGGCTGGTGGCCAGGCCCTTGTGGTGCAGTTCGATGGCCTTGTCGTACTCCTTGAGGTTCCAGCGGTAGTAGATGGCCAGGTTGTTGCACAGCATGGAGTAGACATGCACGTCGCCATCGCGGAACCAGCCTTCGCCCGTGGCGAAGAAGGCCTCGAAATGCACCACGGCCGCCTCGTAGTAGCGGGCCTTGAGGGTGTCGATGTCCTGCTCGGGCCAGTCCTCGTCGCCGCTGGCGCCGCAGGCCTGCTGCAGGTTGAAGTCCAGCCATACGCCGATGTTGTAGCACCAGCCTGCGGCGGGCGAGGCCGCAAACGGCTGTTGCAGCGCCTTGGTGACGCCATGCACCTTGATCCGGCTGACCCACAGCGCCTGCAGCAGGTCGGGCGCGGCCATGGCGGGCTCGCGCACCGCCGTCTCCAGCAGCGGCAGGGCGCGCGCATGCTCACCGGCGGCGAACAGGCGCAGCCCGTCCAGGCACGCCAGCGCCGGGTGCTGGGGCACGGCGCTGCGCACCTGCGCGAGGTGGTGCCCGATGAAGGCCTGCGGGTCCTCGGGGTCTTCCACCCACCCGGCGTCGTCCATGGCGGCGCTGGCCAGCGCCAGGTGCCAGCCGGGGTGGGGCGTGGCGCCCCGGGCCAGGTGCGCCTTCATCTGCGCAAGGGCCACCGTGCAGGCATGCCGCATTGAACCCGGGCGCTTGCTACTGGCGCTCTCGAAGGCCAGCTCTGCCGCGTCGTCCAGCCGGCCGGCTTCGATCAGCAGGTCGAGCACGAAGATGCTGAAATCGTCCTGCTGGTCATTGGTCAGGCCGAAGCGGCCTTGCCTGGCCTTGACCAGGGCTTCGTTGAATCGGCCCTGGCGCTGCAGGGCCCGGGCCTGCAGGCGGGCGCGGCGCACCGAGACGTCGCGCTGCAGCGGCCGGGTGAGGTCGGCGGGCATGCGCGCCGGGATCTGCTGCACGATGGTCTCGATGCTCGTCGGGTCCAGGGCCACGAACTGCTCGCCCAGCTTCAGCCAGTCCTCGTGGTCCACGTCCTGCCCGGGGGCGGCGTTGCGCAGCTGGTCCATGGCCTGCTGCACCAACTGCCGCGCCTGCGCCGCGTGGCCCTCGGCGGCGGCCACTTCGGCCAGGCGCGTGGCTTTTACCGCCTCGTCCCAGGCGCGGTAGGCAGAGCGCCCGGGCTGCACCACCTGCAGTGCATAGCGGGCTTCGGCGCAGCGGCGCCAGACGCCATAGTCCTGGCTGCGTTCGGCCTGCCCTGCCAGGTGCTCCCAGGCCCGGTCGGACTGTTGGTCCAGCGGCGGCTGGGCCAGCAGGCGCGCCATGGCGTCGAGCGCCTGGCGCAGCAGCGCGGCTTGCTCGGGCAGGGCGCGCAAGGCCTGGGTGCGGGCGAAGCCGGCGTGCACCTGCGCGTCGTGGCGCTCGGCGGCAGGCAGCTCGTTCACCAGGGCGGTGGCATGGGTGTCGATGGCCTGCAGGGCCTGCGCCGGCTGGCCGGCCTGCATCCACAGTTCATGCACGCGGTGCAGCACGTCGAGCGATCCGGGCTGCAGCGGCTGCAGGCCCAGCATGTCGGCCAGGGCCTGCATGCGCCGCGCATGCGCGGCTTCCTCGCTCTCGCCCTGGCCGTCCGCTGCGCTGTTCTCTTCGCTGGCCTCGAACAAGGCCTCGGCTTCGTCCAGGTAGGCGTCCAGCAAGGGGCCGGACAGTGGGGTGGCGTGCAGGGTCGGGGCGGTGGCAGTCAGCATGGTGTGCGGCGAAAAAGGGGGCGGAAACGCCGGGGGATGCCCGGCACCAAGGCATGCGTGCGCTTATGGCGCCTGCAGCCAGTCCTTGAGTGGCTGGCCGGCCCAGGCCTTGGCTTCGTCGCCGACAAAGACCAGGGGCTTGGAGGCCGGCAGCTTGCGGCGCTTTTCCTGCGCGGCGATGGATTTCTGGGCTTCGCCCATCCAGTCGGTGACCGACAGCTTCTCGGCACCGGCCTGGCCGAACAGGGCCTCGGCGAACGGGGTGTGGTTGCCCGTGTACTGGCACTTGAACGAGGTGCTGCGCGCATCGGTCGCGGTCAGCACCACGCGGTTCGGGGCCTTGAGCGGTTCGATGAAGGCACCGCTGTAGCAGGCGGACAGCACCACCAGCGTGGGTACCTTGGCCAGGGGGGCCAGGGCGTCGTTGAGGATCTTGGGCGTGATGGGTTGCTGGTTCTTGCCACCCGCGTTGACGCTGAGCAGGCCGGGGTTGGCATGGGTGGAGATGAACAGCAGTACGCGGTCACGCGGGCGCGCCACCTCGGCCGTCTTGGCCATCACCAGCGCGAAGTTCTCGGCCGTGGCCTGCGGCCAGTCGGCGCTCTGGTCCTTGGCCGGGTTGGCCAGCCGCAGCATCAGGGCATTGGGGTCGATCTCGCTGACCAGCTTTTCGGCCAGCTGCACGTCGTTGCGGAAGGCCTTGGACTGCGAGTGCATCGCAAAGCCGGCAAAGATGATGCGGCCTGGTGGCTCGGCCGGCGGCGCGGGTTCGGGGGCGGCCTGGGGCGCGGGGGGCGGGGTCTCGGCCACCTGCGCGGGGGGCGCAGCGCAGCCTGCGGCCGCGAGGGCCAGTGCCAGGGCACTGGCGTGGAAGAAGCGCCGCTTGGCGGCGCAGGGAGCGAGGAGCGATGGCATCGAGGGCAGGTCCACAGGAAGGCAACAACAATCGGCAGAACCCGCCACCTTGTGCGCGGCGGGTTCCGAGGCGTGCGTATCGTAAGGGAGTGCCGTGGACTGTCCAGCGCCTGTTTGGGTGACTGGCCAAGCCGCTGGTTCCGTTGTCATTCACGGCCAGCCAGCATCAGGTGCTATCGAATGGGTAGCGGACAAGAAAAAAGCCGGTGCATGCACCGGCTTCGTGTTTGTGTGGCATTTGTCACACTTTGATCATGCCGCCCGCAGGGCCGGCCGTGCCAGGCGGCTGGCATGCAGCCAGGCGCGGCGCAGTACCGGTGGCGACCACGACTCTTCGGGGATCAGCAGCAGGCGCTGCGCACGCATCGCCTTGCCCAGCGCGATCTGGCTGGTCAGCACCGCCAGCGGAATGGCCAGCGCCAGCGGCAGGCCCACGGGCATGAGCCACAGCAGCGCGCTGCCGTCGACGAAGGCAACGCCCAGGGCCAGCAGGGCGATCACGGCGGTCATGGGCGCGAGCTGGCGCGTGGCCTGGCCCCAGGGCACGGCATTGGCTTCGCGCGGGGGCGACTTCCACTGCAGCTCCAGACCGGTGATGGCCAGCAGCACGAACAGCGAGTGGGCCAGCATGCGCACGGGCGCCTGCAGGATGGCCAGCACGCTTTCGACCACGGCGCTCTTGACCAGGCTCCAGCCGCCGCCGTACTGCGCCTGCTCGCGGCGCATGAAGACCGCGGTCACGCCCAGGATGCGCGGCAGGAACAGCATGGACACCGTCCAGCCCCACAGGCCCAGCAGCTCGGCCGGCAGGATGTGCCAGTTGGCCACCACCGGCGCGCCCGACAGCCACAGGGCCGTGCCCAGCGTCAGGAAGGCCAGCCACAGCGGGGCCGAGAGGTAGGCCATGGCGCCGGTCACGAACATCGAACGGTGCACCGCATGGATGCCGGGCTCGGCCATCAGGCGGGCGTTCTGCAGGTTGCCCTGGCACCAGCGGCGGTCGCGCTGCAGCTCGGCCAGCAGGTCCGGCGGCTGCTGCTCGTAGCTGCCGACCAGGTCGGATACCAGCCACACGTGGTAGCCGGCGCGGCGCATCAGCGCGGCCTCGACGAAGTCGTGCGACATGATGCCGCCCGACATGCCGCCCTTGCCCTCGATGGGCGCCAGCGCGCAGTGCTGCATGAACGGCTCCATGCGGATGATGGCGTTGTGGCCCCAGTAGTGCGACTCGCCCAGTTGCCAGTACTGCATGCCCAGGGTGAACAGGCGGCCGGTGACGCGCGAGGCGAACTGTTGAGCGCGCGCGTGCAGCGTGACGTGGCCGATGGCCTGTGTGGCCGTCTGGACGATGCCGGCGCTGGGGTTGGCTTCCATCAGTTTGGCCATGGAGACGATGCAGTCGCCGCTCATCACGCTGTCGGCATCGAGCACCACCATGTAGCGGTAGTCCTTGCCCCAGCGGCGGCAGAAGTCGGCCACGTTGCCGGCCTTGCGGTGGCTGCGGCGCGTGCGCAGGCGGTAGTACACCTGCACCTGGGGCTGCTGGGCATGCTCGGCCAGCGCGCTGCGCAGGTCTTCCCAGGCGGCACGCTCGGCCTTGGCGATTGCGGGGTCGTAGCTGTCGGACAGCACGAACACGTCGAAGGTCGTGCCGTGGCCCGTGGCCGCCACCGACTCGCAGGTGGCGCGCAGGCCGGCAAACACGGTCGCCACGTCCTCGTTGCAGATCGGCATGATGATGGCCGTGCGCGCATCGGGCGAAAGCGTGTGCGATGCCACGCTTTTGGCCGACAGCGCATGGCGGTCGCCGCGCAGCATGACCCAGAAGCCCATCATGCCGGTCATGAAGCCGGTGACCACCCAGGCCGAGAGCAGCGCGAACAGTGCCATCTGGCCATAGCCCAGCCAGGCGTTGTCGTAGTCGGGCTGCACGCCGGCGAAGAGGGTCGTGGCCAGCGTGGTGCTCAGCACCGTGAGCAGCGCAAAGGTCCAGCGGCGGCGCTGGGCAGCACCCTGCCAGGCCTCGTGCTGCAGGCCGGCCGGGGTGGCCGGTGCGGCGCTGCCGGGGCGGCCGGTCAGGCGCAGCAGCAACGCGGTGCCGATGCTGTTCCAGAAGCCGCGCCAGGGCAGGGGCACCATGGAGCCGCGGTTGAGCGGAGGCGCGGTCATGGAGTTGGGGTGGCGCTCCTCGCGCAGCGTGCTGCGCTGCGTGCGACCGGTGCCATGGTCTTCAAGGGCGAGGGGCTCCGAAGGGCTTACTCGGGAAGAATGATGTGCGTCCATGTTTCGCTCACAGCGTTGTTGTCGTGTTGAAGGAAGGCGCGCAGCTCGATCGGGCGATCGGCCTGCTGGCGCCGTACGCGCACGGTCATGCGCCACTGCCCGGTGGCAGGGTTGCGGTAGGCCGCGTTTTCGAGAACCTTGCCGTTGGCGTCGGCGGTGACGACGGCCTTCACGGCGGCATCGGCCGGCAGGGCCGCCAGCGCCGGGCCGGTGAAATCGACCACGTACTGCACCTGCTGGCGCAGCTCCTGGGCGCTCTGCTTGGAAAAACCCATGCCGCGGCGCGATTGCGTGACCCAACTGCCTGGCGGGCGCTGCTGCTCGTCGCCCTGCCAGCCGAGCTCGTACGAGAACTCCAGCGGCGTGCCGGGGGCTGGCAACTTGGCCGGTACCCAGTAGGCGACGATGTTGTCGTGCGTTTCGTCGGGCGTGTTGTTCTGCACCAGCTCCACGCGGCCCGGGCCCCAGTCGTGCAGCGGGCGCACCCAGGCGCTGGGGCGGCGCTCGTAGCGGGCTTCCACGTCCTCGTAGCTGGCCCACTGGCGGTCGCGCTGCATCAGGCCGAAGCCCTTGGGGTTGGTGGTGGTGAATGAGGTCACCAGCGTGCTGCCCGGGTTCTGCAGCGGGCGCCACAGCCACTCGCCTTCGCCCGTGGCGACCATCAGGCCGTCCGAGTCGTGCACCTCGGGGCGGAAGTCCTGCTTGCGTGGCTGGTTCTCGCCAAAGAAGAACATGCTGGTCAGCGGCGCCACACCCAGCGTGCCGATGGGCTTGGCGGCATTGCCGCGCACGAAGACCCGCGCGCGCACCGTGGTCAGCGTCTGCGGCCCGGGCGTGATGTCGAAGCGGTAGGCCCCGGTGGCACGGGGCGAGTCGAGGAGTGCGAACACGGTGACCTGCTTGCCCTGGGCGTCGGGCTTGGCCAGCCAGAAGTCGGTGAAGCGCGGGAACTCCTCGCCGCTGCCGCCCACCGTGTCGATGGCCAGGCCGCGGGCGGACAGGCCGTACTGCTGGCCCGCGCCCAGCGCGCGGAAGTAGCTCGCACCCTGGAACACGGCCAGTTCGTCCTTGTACTCGGGCGCGTTGAGGTGGTTGTGCAGGCGAAAGCCCGCAAAGCCCAGGTCGCCCCAGGCCTGGGGCTGCACCGTGTTCTTGCCGTAGTCGAAGTCGGCGCGGCTGTAGGGGATGTCGCGCGTACCGGTGGGCGTCACCTCGTGGATGCGCACCGGCTGTGTCTGGTACAGGCCCAGGTGGAAGAACATGGCCTCGAAGGGCAGCTTCTCGGCGCGCCACAAGGCGCGCTCGGGCTTGTAGCGGATGTCGCGCACCTGGTCGTAGTTGAGCTGTGCCAGATCGGCAGGCAGCTTGTCGCTGGCAGCAACGAAAGGCTTGTCAGCGCGCTCGCGTGCCAGCTTCGTCAGGCTCTCGAAATCGAACGCCTGGGCCTGCGCCACGCTGGCCGCCAGCAAGGCTGACAGCGCCAGCACGGTCGCAGCACTGCGGCGCAAGGGGCGTGAAAAGAAAGGAAAGACAGCATCCATGCCGGCATATAGGGCAAACCCTGTGCCAGCTTGAAAAAACGCTTGTATATCAACGGCTTAGGCGTTGTGTGGCCTGTAAGCAGATGTGCGGTGCAGCAAAACAGCCCCAAAAGCCCGGTTTTTGTCGCCGGATAGCGACAAGGGGATGGCCGACTCTGGGCAATCCCTTTGAAATCAACGACTTACTCCTGTCGCTCATCGGCGACGTCATCGCCCAGGCCCTCGTCCGGCGTGGCGTCGCTCTTGAAGTGGCCGGGTGTCAGCGCATGCTTTTGCAACAGCCGGTAGAACTCCGTGCGGTTGCGCTGGGCCAGGCGCGCGGCGTCGGCCACGTTGCCATCGGTCATCTTGAGCAGGCCCACCAGGTACTCGCGCTCGAAGCGCTGGCGTGCGTCGGCAAAGCTCAGCACCTGGGCCGAGGGGATGCGCAGCGCGCGCTGCACCAGCGTGAGCGGCACCAGCGGCGTGGTGGACAGCGCGCACACCTGCTCGACCACGTTGAACAGCTGGCGCACATTGCCGGGCCAGGCGGCCGTGGTCAGGGCCTTGAGCGCCTCGGGCGCGAAGCCCGACAGGCGCTTGTCGTACTTGCGCGCCAGCCGGTCCAGGAAGTGGTTGGCCAAAAGGGCGATGTCCTCGCGCCGCTCGGCCAGCGTGGGCAGCGCCAGCGTCACCACGTTGAGGCGGTAGTACAGGTCCTCGCGGAACTGGGCTGTGGCCATCGCGGCCTCCAGGTCGCGGTGCGTGGCCGAGATGATGCGCACGTCGATGGGCGTGGACTGGCTCGACCCCACGGGCCGCACGGCCCGCTCCTGCAGCACGCGCAGGAGCTTGACCTGCAGGGCCGGTGGCATGTCACCGATCTCGTCGAGCAGCAGGGTGCCGCCCTCCGCGGCCTGGAACAGGCCCTTGTGGTTGCTGGTCGCGTCGGTAAACGCGCCCTTGACGTGGCCGAACAGCTCGGATTCGAGCAGCGCCTCGGGGATGGCGCCGCAGTTGACCGCCACGAAGGGCCTGGCCGCGCGCGGGCTGGCCCGGTGGATGGCCTGGGCCAGCAGCTCCTTGCCGGCGCCGCTGTCGCCCAGCAGCAGCACGCTGGCGTCCGACTGGGCCACCATGTAGGCCTCGGCCAGCAGCTCGGTCATGCGGTTGGAGCGGCTCACGATCTCGGTGCGCCAGGCCTCGTTGGCATGCGCCTGGGCCACCACCGGCGCGCTCAGGGCCAGCGCTTGGCCGATTTTTTCGAGCAGGTCCTTGCCGTCGTAGGGCTTGGTCAGGTAGGTGAAGACGCCGCGCGAGGTGGCCTCCACCGCGTCGGGGATGGTGCCGTGCGCGGTCAGCAGGATCACGGGCAGCGAGGGGTGTCGCTCGCGCACCTCGTCGAACAGGGCCAGCCCGTCCTTGCCGGGCAGGCGCACGTCGCTGAGCACCAGCTGCGGCCGTGCCATCTCGAGCTGGGCCAGCGCGGCCTCGGCTGAGCCGACGGCGATCACCTCGTAGCCCGCGCCCTTCAGGCGCAGCGAGAGCAGGCGCAGCATGTCGGCGTCGTCATCCACCACCAGGATGCGGTGCTGGCCGCTGGCCGGAGCGCTGGATGGCTTGCTGGTTGGAGGCATGGTTCAGCGGGTCTCGCTGGCGGTGGGGGTCGGGGGCCGGGCGGTCATGCTGCGCTCGATGGCGCGCACGGCTTCCAGGCGTTCGTTGAGCTGCTCGGTGCGGCGCTGGGCATCGCGCAGCTGCTGGGCCTGCCGCTCCAGTTGCTCCTCCAGCCGGCGCTGCTGCAGCAGCCGCGCTTCCAGCAGGCGGGCCAGGGGCTGCAGGGGCTGCATGGCGGGGTCGTTGTGGCCCAGCAGGCGCTGCACCTGTGCCAGGGCGCGGGCCGTGTCCACGGGCTGGCGTGTCTGGGCCAGTACCAGCGCCAGGTTCAGGGGGCTGGCGGCCAGCGTGTCCTCGGCCTCGCCCAGGCGGGCGATTTCGCGGCCCAGCTCGGCGGGGGGCATGCGCTGCACGCGGTCGGCATAGGCCAGCGCCTGGGTGAGCTGGGATACCTCGGGCACCGGCGCGCTGGCCTGCGAGGCGGCTGCGCGGGGCGGCTCGGCGGGCGGTGGCGCCACCGGCAGGGGGGCGGGCACCACCACGGCCACGGGGGCCGGCGGTGCCTTGTGCGCGGGCGGTGTGTGGATGCAGGCGGCCAGCAGCGCTGCGGGCGCCAGCACCAGCGCACCGATCTGGCACCGCGCTGCACGGGAAGGGGACAGGCTAGGAGGCATGGGGCAATTCGATGCGAAAGAAGGATTGGTCGCCATCTTCCACCAGTTCCACCCGGCCGCCGTGGGCGCCGATGTATTCCTGGACGATGGACAGGCCGACCCCGGTGCCGCGCACGGCGTCCTCGGGCTGGCGCGCACCGCGGTAGAAGGGCTCGAAGACATGGGGCCGGTCGGCCGGGGCCACGCCCGGGCCCTGGTCGACGACGTCGATGCGCACCCGGCCCGGCACCTTGGACACCGACAGGCGCACCGTGCCCTGCTTGGGCGAGAAGCGGATGGCATTGGACAGCAGGTTGCCGATGGCCGAGGCGATCTTGTCGCCGTCGAGCGCCAGCGACACGGGCGCGCCCTGCACCAGCACGCGCAGGCCGCGGGCCTGCCACTGCAGGCGCTGCGATTCGACCTGGGCCTCCAGCAGCGCCAGCAGGTCGGTGTCGCGGCGGTGCAGTTGCCGGGCCTCGAAGGCGGCGGCGTTGAAGCGCAGCAGCGCCTCGATCTCGTTTTGCAGCACGATCGTGTTGTGGTGCAGGATCTGCGCGACCTCCTGCTGCCCGGGGTTGAGCTCGCCGGTCACGCCGTCCTGCAGCAAGGCCACGCCCTCGCGCATCGAGGCCAGGGGCGTCTTGAGCTCGTGCGACACATGGCGCAGAAAGCGCGCCTTGTCCGAGTCGAGTTCCAGGAGGCGCAGACGCAGCCATTCGAGCTGCAGGCCCACACGGCGCACGTCGGCCGGGCCGCTGATCTGGATGGGCTGCTCCAGGTCGTTCTCGCCGAGCAGTCGGATGGCCCCTTCGAGCCGCTTGAACGGCCGCGCCAGCCAGATGCCGAAGGACAGGGCCAGCACCAGCGCCAGCACGATCACGCCCACCACCTGGTGCGTGACCTCGCGGCGGCTGGCGTCGACCTTGGCCTGCAGGGCGCTGTTGCGCTCGGCATTGAGCTCCTGCACGGCCTGCACGATGGCGTTGTTCAGCGTGTCGAGCGAGGCGAACTCCTCGGCCACAGCGCGTTCGTTCTCCAGCGATACGGCGGCCGGCGCTGCCATGAGCGACTGCACCGTGGCCAGGTGCGCGCGCCACTGCGCCACATGCTTGGCCGCAAGCCCGCCCTCCTGCAGCTGCTGCAGGGTCTGCTGGGCGTCGCGCGCGATGTCGTCGAAGCCGCGGCGCAGCTGCGCATCGCCCAGCACCAGCGATTGCCGCGCCGCGCGCTCCATGGTCTGCCCGCGCTGGCCCAGGGCCTGGGCGGCGGCGCTCAGGCGCGTGGCCTGCACGGCGCCCTCGCGGCTTTGCACCATGAGCTGTTCCAGCGAGTACAGGGCGCCCAGCGAGCTGGCGCCGAGCAGCCCCGCGATCAGCAGAAAGGCCAGCAGCAGCAGTTGCTGGAACGACAGCCCGTGCAGCCGGTTTCTGCCGGGATCGGCTGCGGGGGCCGTGCTGGTGTCCGCCATCGGGGCTGCCGTGGGCTCAGGCCGCAGCGGTTTCGTGGGTCAGGACCTCGCCGCGCAGCGTGTAAGCCTTGGCTTCGGTGATGGTCACGTCCACCATCTGGCCCACCAGGCGTGGCTGGCCCACGAAGTTGACCACGCGGTTGCACTCGGTGCGGCCCATGAGCTCGGTGGCGTCGCGCTTGGAAGCGCCTTCCACCAGGATGCGCTGCACCGTGCCCACGCGGCTTTCGCTGATGGACTTGATGTTGGCGTTGATCACGGACTGCAGGTGCTGCAGGCGGCGCAGCTTCACGTCGTGCGGTGTGTCGTCGTGCAGGCCGGCGGCGGGCGTGCCGGGGCGCGGGCTGAAGATGAAGCTGAAGCTGTTGTCGAAGTGGATGTCGTCGATCAGCTTCATCATCTTGTTGAAGTCGTCCTCGGTCTCGCCGGGGAAGCCGACGATGAAATCGCTGCTCATGGCCAGGTCGGGGCGGATGGCGCGCAGCTTGCGCACCGTGCTCTTGTACTCCATGGCCGTGTAGCCGCGCTTCATGGCCATCAGGATGCGGTCGCTGCCGTGCTGCACCGGCAGGTGCAGGTGGTTGACCAGCTTGGGGATGCTGGCGTAGGCCGCGATCAGGCGCGGCGTGAACTCGTTGGGGTGGCTGGTGGTGTAGCGGATGCGTTCGATCCCGGGGATCTCGGCCACATACTCCAATAGCAGCGCGAAGTCGGCGATCTCGGCGGTGCCGCCCATCTTGCCCAGGTAGGCGTTCACGTTCTGGCCGAGCAGCGTGATCTCCTTGACGCCCTGGTCGGCCAGGCCCGCGACTTCCACCAGCACGTCGTCGAAGGGGCGGCTGACCTCCTCGCCGCGCGTGTAGGGCACCACGCAGTAGCTGCAGTACTTGCTGCAGCCTTCCATGATGGAGACGAAGGCGCTCGCGCCCTCGACCCGCGCCGGAGGCAGGTGGTCGAACTTCTCGATCTCGGGGAAACTGATGTCCACCTGCGGGCGGTCCAGGCGCTCGCGCTGGTTCAAGAGCTCGGGCAGGCGGTGCAGGGTCTGTGGGCCGAAGACCACGTCCACGTAGGGCGCGCGCTTGATGATCTCGGCGCCCTCCTGGCTGGCCACGCAGCCGCCCACGCCGATCTTCACGCCGCGTGCTTTCAGGTGCTTGAAGCGGCCCAGGTCGCTGAATACCTTCTCCTGCGCCTTCTCGCGCACCGAGCAGGTGTTGAACAGGATCAGGTCGGCCTCCTCGGCGTTCTGCGTGGGCTCGTAGCCCTGTGCCGCGTGGAGCACGTCGGCCATCTTGTCCGAGTCATACTCGTTCATCTGGCAGCCGAAGGTTTTGATGAAGACTTTTTTGGCCATGGCGTGAATCTCGTGTCCGAATGGGGATGCGGCGGCGCGCGCGGGGCGGCCGCTGGGGGCAGGTCGGGGCGGGGCGCTGGGCGGGCCTGCGGGGGCCAGCCCGGGCCGGCTGTTATTTCTTGACCGGGTCCGACTCGGTGCGGAAGTTGAACTGGATGCCGTCCGCGCCCTTGCGCGGCTGGGCGGCTTCGCCCTGGGTCAGGATCCAGGCCGACAGCAGCATGCCCGTGCTGTTCTCGACCAGGTAGTTGACCTTGAAGGTCTGGCCCTGCACGGTGTGCAGCATGACCAGCGTGTTCTGCGGCGTGAACAGGCGCATGCCCGGCGCCATGCGGATGGGGTTGCCATTGAGCTTGGCCTCGGACCCGGCCAGCACGGTCAGGTTGCCGCGCAGCGAGGCGTCGGGGAAGTTGCGCATTTCGCCCATGCCGCCGGGCACCTGCTGGGCCTGTGCCGGGGCGGCGGCGCACAGCAGCGCGGCAAGGCCGGCGGCGGCCAGGCTGCGCAGGGATCGGCCTTGGCGGGCCTGGGAGATCGGGGCAGGGGTGCAGCGGTTCATGGTGTGTATCCAGAGGCTGTGAAGCAAGGTGGGGAAGGCGATTTTACCGGCCGGTGCACTGGCAAAGGCCTTTTGGAACAAGCCCTTACCGTGCACACCATGCGCCGAAACAACGCCGGCCAAAGAAAAAACCCGCAGCGCCAGGGCGCAGCGGGTTTTTTGAATGTGGTGGTGGTAGGTGGACTTGAACCACCGACATCAGCATTATGAATGCTGCGCTCTAACCAACTGAGCTATACCACCGCAAGACTGAAATTATAGAACAAAAATTATTGGTGTGTAAAGCTCGCGGGGCGCTTGTTCACGAAGGCGTCCATGCCTTCCTTCTGGTCCTGGGTCGAGAACAGGGCGTGGAACAGGCGGCGCTCGAACATCACGCCGTCCGACAGGCTGCCTTCGAAGGCGCGGTTGACCGACTCCTTGGCGGCCATCACGGCGATCTGCGAGAAGCCCGCGATGACCAGGGCGGCGCCCAGGGCCTCGTCGGCCAGCTTGTCGAAGGGCACGACGCGGCTCACCAGCCCGGCGCGCTCGGCTTCGGCGGCGTCCATCATGCGGCCGGTGAGGGCCATGTCCATGGCCTTGGACTTGCCCACCGCGCGTGGCAGGCGCTGCGTGCCGCCGGCGCCGGGGATCACGCCGAGCTTGATCTCGGGCTGGCCGAACTTGGCGTTGTCGGCCGCGATGATGAAGTCGCACATCATCGCCAGCTCGCAGCCGCCGCCCAGGGCGAAGCCGCTCACGGCCGCGATCACGGGCTTGCGGATGGAGCGGATGGTCTCCCAGTTGCGCGTGATGTAGTCGCCCTTGTAGGTGTCGGCGAAGCTGTACTTGGCCATGGCACCGATGTCGGCACCGGCGGCGAACGCGCGCTCGCTGCCGGTGACGATGACGCAGCCGATCTTCTCGTCGGCGTCGAAGGCCTTGAGGGCCTCGCCCAGCTCGTTCATCAGCTGGTCGTTGAGCGCGTTGAGCTGCTTGGGGCGGTTGAGCGTGACGATGCCGACCTTCTCGGCTTCGGTGCGCACTTCAATGGTTTCGTAGGCCATGGAATCGGATCTCCTTCGGTAGTTATAAGGGGCAGCGTGCCGGGGTCGGACGACTATACCCAAGCGACAGGTGCTTTGCGCGGCCGGGCTCAACCCAGCCAGCGGCCAACGGCGGCGCTGTTGGTCACGCCCAGGCTGATGGTGTCGGGCAGGGCCGCCTTGCGGTCGGCGCCATCGGGCGGCAGCACCAGCGGCAGGTGCAGCAGGCGCCCATCGCGCGCCACCACGGCCTGCAGCTTGTGCTCGGTGCCGGCATAGAAGGCCACGTCGTCGAGCTTCTGCACGCGCCAGCCCTGTCCATCCACCAGCACGCCCAGCCACTCGTCGCCCGCCGCCAGCCCGGCCTTCTCGGCGGCGCCGCCGCGCAGCACGGTCTTGACCTGCACGCTGTGGTTCTCTGCCACGCGCAGGCCCAGGCGCTGGGCCAGCTGCGGGCGTTCGGCCTTGAGCAGCACGCCGTGCGCGCCCAGCAGCTCGGCCAGCGGCAGCTCGGCCGTGCTGTGCACCCAGGCATCGATCTCGGCGTCGAACGAACGGTGCGCCAGCGCCTTGAGCACCGCGCGCAGGTCGGTTTCCGCCATGGGGCCGCCTTCGGTGCGCTTCCACAGCGTGCGCATCACCTCGTCCAGCGTGGTCTTGCCGTCGCGGCGCAGCGCCAGGTCCAGGCACAGGCCCACCAGCGAGCCCTTGGTGTAGTAGCTCACCGTGGAGTTGGGCGTGTTCTCGTCCTGGCGGTAGTACTTGACCCAGGCATCGAAGCTGGCCTGGGCCACCGTCTGCACGTGGCGCCCGGGGGTCTGCAGCACCTGGTTGACGGTCTTGGTGATCAGCCGCAAGTAGGTGGCGTCGTCGATCAGGCCCGCGCGGCGCAGCAGCAGGTCGTCGTAGTAGCTCGTGAAGCCCTCGAAGAACCACAGCAGCTGTGTGTAGTTCTCCTGGCCGTAGTCGTAGCGGGCCAGCTCGGTGGGGCGCAGGCGCTTGACGTTCCAGGTATGGAAATACTCGTGGCTGATCAGGCCCAGCAGCGTGGTGTAGCCGTCGCTGGCGCGGGCCTCGGCCTGGCGCGGCAGGTCGCGCCGGCCGCAGATGAGGGCGGTGGAGTTGATGTGCTCCAGCCCGCCATAGCTGTCGCCCACGGCGTTGAGCATGAACAGGTAGCTCTTGAACGGCGCCTTGCCCTTGTCGCCATGCCAGAAGGCGATGGCCGTCTCGCAGATCTTCTGCGTGTCGGCCAGCAGGCGCTTGCCGTCGAACGAGGGCGCTGCCCCTGCCACCACGAAGCGGTGCGCCACGCCACCGGCGGTGAAGCGGCCGCTCCAGAAGGTGCCCAGCTCCACCGGGCAGTCCACCAGCTCGTCGTAGTGGGCGGCGGCATAGGTGCCGAAGCCGGCCTTGTCGGTGGACCGCGCCGTGAGGCCGGTGGCGACCGACCAGTGCGCCGTGGCGGCCGTGCTGGCCACCTCCAGCGTGTGCTCGCCGTCCTCCTGGCCGTGCACGCGCAGGCACAGGCTGGTGCCGTTGAAGAAGCCGCGCGCCGCATCGAGCCAGGCGGTGCGAACCGAGTTGTCGTAGGCGCAAACCTGGTAGCTCAGCACCAGGGGGTGGCCGGGGCGGCACTCCACTTGCCAGCGGTTCTTTTCGAGCTGGACCAGGGGCACCGTGCGTCGGCCCTGCCGGGCCTGCAACTGCTGCAGGTTCTTGGAGAACTCGCGCACCAGGTAGCTGCCGGGGATCCACACCGGCAGCGACAGCTCCTGCCGCTCGGCCGGGGCCGCGATCGTGAGGGTGACCGAGAATAGATGGGCGTTGAGGTCCGCCGGCTCGATGCGATAGTGGACGGGGGCGTGGGGCGTGTCTTCGGTGCGCTGGGTGGCCATGGGCGGTGCTTTGCGTGGCGTGGGGCCGGGGCACCTCGGGGAGGGGCCTGACCCGCTCGGTTCGAAATCAGGGGAGGCCGGTCACGGGGGGCCGGCGCGTCCCGCAGCGGGCGGTCTAGTTCGTCGTGGGGGTCTCGGCGGCGGCTTCGGCCAGGCGCTTTTCCACGTCCGGCGCTCCAATGGCGCCCGGCACGCGGATGCCATCGGCGAAGATCAGGGTCGGCGTGCCGGTGATCTTGTGCTTCTTGCCGAAGGCCAGGTTGCGCTGCAGCGCCGTGGTGTCGCAGCTGGCGGACGCCGGATTCCTGTCGCGCACCATCATGTCCTGCCAGGCGGCGACCTTGTCCTTGGCGCACCAGATGTTGCGCGACTTCTCGGCCGAATCGGGGCTCAGGATGGGGTACAGGAACAGGTACACCGTCACGTTGTCCACCTTCTGCATGTCGCGCTCGAAGCGCTTGCAGTAGCCGCAGTTGGGGTCCTCGAACACCGCCACCTTGCGCTTGCCGTCGCCGCGCACGATGGTGAAGGCGTCCTTGATCGGCAGGGCCGAGAAGTCCACGGCCGTGATCTTGGCGATGCGGTCCTCGGTCAGGTTGCGCCGCGCCTTGGTGTCGATCAGCTCGCCCTGGATCAGGTAGTTGCCCTTGGCATCGGTGTAGAACACGTCGGTGCCGATGCGCACCTCGTACAGCCCCTGCATGGCCGTGGGGCTGACCTCGTCGATCTGCTTCATCTGCGGAATGCGCTCGGCCAGGGCCTTGCGGATGGCCGCTTCCTGGGCCATGGCCGACAGGCCCAGCAGGGCCAGTGCGGTACCTGCGAGCACGGTGGAAATCAGTTTCATGGTGTTCTCGTTCGCTTGGATTCGGTGTGGCGGGCCTGCGGATGAACGCCGCCCTTGGTTGCCGGTAAGTGGGTCAGTGGATCCCCATGGCCTGGCGGGCCACGAAATGCTTGATCGGTCCGCTGTGCTCGAAACCCTTCATGCCCCAGTTGCGCAGAGCCTGCCAGGGGCCGTCCTGGCGGGCGAACAGCTGCTGCAGACCATCGGTGGCCAGCCCCATCGGCAGCAGCGCCGTCTTGCGCTCCCGTTCGTAGCGGCGCAGCAGCTTCAGGTCGGCCACGCTGCGCCAGTAGTCGCGGCCGTGCAGCAGCCCGGCCAGGGCCTGGGCGTCGGCCAGCCCCAGGTTCAGGCCCTGGCCCGCGAGCGGGTGCACGTTGTGCGCCGCATCGCCGGCCAGCACGAAACTGCGCTGCTGCCTGCCCTTGGGGGGCAGGGCGCCGCACCAGCGGTTGGCCCGGGCCTGCTGCAGCGGCCAGGAGGCGCGCTCGCCGGCCAGTTGCAGGCTGCCCAGCGTGCGCTGGCTCGCTCCCTCCAGGCGCTGCGTGAATTCTTCGGGGGCCAGCGCCAGCAAAGCCGGCACCTGTTCCTTCTGCACAGACCATACGACGGCCACGGAGTTCCCCTCGGGCCCGCCCAGGGGCAGAAAAGCCAGGATGCCGTCGGGCAAAAACCACTGGCGTGCCACCTGGCCGTGCGGCTGTTCGCATACCAGGCGCGTGGCAATGGCGTGCTGTTCATAGGGCGTGACCTCGAAGTCCACGCCGAATTCGGTGCGGGTCTGGCTGGCGCGGCCCTCGCAGACCACCGTCAGCGCGGCCTCGACCGGCTCGCTGAGCGTCTCGACCTGGGGCTGGTAGCGCACGGCCTCGGCCAGCCGGGCCTCCAGGGCCGGCACGTCCACGATCCAGGCCAGAGCGTCCACGCCCTGCGCCTGCGCGTCGAAGCACACCGCGCCGCCCTGGTCGCCCGCCACCTGCATGGAGCGCACGGCCGTGGCATGGGTTGCGTCGGGCCAGCTGCGCAGGCCCTCGAGCAACTGGCGCGAGGCCATGTTGAGTGCATAGGCACGCACATCGGAGTGACCGCCCGACGCCGGGGCCGGGCCGGCCACCAGGGCCACCCGCAGGCGTTCGCGCGCCAGCAGCAGGGCCAGGGTGCGGCCCACGATGCCCGCGCCGCGAATACAGATATCAAAGGTTTGCGCCATGCAGGCCATTGTAGAAGCCGGGGCATGGCCTCGGGCGCAGTGCAAAATTGCGGGCATTTCCCCCGTTTGTCCTTTTCCAGGAGCCCCGCGCGTGACCTTCAGCACCGAATCCGACCTGTCGGGCACCATTGCCCGCCTGTTTGTCTACCCCATCAAGTCCTGTGCCGGCATCGAGGTGCGCGAGGCATTGCTCACCGAAACCGGCCTGGACCTGGACCGCGCCTGGATGGTGGTGGACCCCGAGGGCCAGTTCATCACCCAGCGCGAGCTGCCGCGCATGGCGCTGATCCGGCCCCAGCTCAAGACCGAGGAGATGGTGCTGCGCGCCCCCGGCATGCTGGCCCTGCACGTGGGCATCGACGTGGTGGAAGAACCCATGACCGTGACGGTCTGGCGCGACACCGTGCCCGCCTGGGACATGGGCGCCGTGGCCGCCCAGTGGTTCACCGACTTCCTGGGCACGCCCTGCCGCCTGGTGCGCTTCGACCCCGAGGTGCGCCGCCTGTCCAGCATGGACTGGACCGGCGGGGTGGAGGTGCCCAACCAGTTCGCCGACGGCTTTCCGGTGTTGGTGGCCAGCGAGGCTTCGATGGACAGCCTCAACGAGCGCCTGGCCGCGGCCGGCCACGCCCCTGTGGGCATCGAGCGCTTTCGCCCCAACGTGGTGCTCGCCGGCTTCGAGGCGCACGACGAGGACCGCGTGGACCAGATCCGCATCGACGCCGAGGGCGGCGAGCTGCAGCTCGTGCCCGTCAAGCCCTGCGCACGCTGCCCCATCCCCGACATCGACCCCGCCACGGCCGAGAGCACCCCGGCCGTGGGCGACACGCTGCGCAGCTACCGCCAGGACAAGCGCCTGGATGGCGCCATCACCTTCGGCATGAACGCCATCGTGCGCCAGGGCGCGGGCCAGGTGCTGCGCGTGGGCCAGCGCGTGGCGGCCGATCTGCGCTTCGATTGAGGGCTTGTCCGGGGTGCGTGGGGCGGGGTGCGCGGCGGGCCCGTAAAATCGGGGTTTGTCTCCCGAATTCCAGAAAGCCCTGCCATGAGCCTCCAATGCGGCATCGTGGGCCTGCCCAACGTCGGCAAGTCCACCCTCTTCAACGCGCTGACCAAGGCCGGCATCGCCGCCGAGAACTACCCGTTCTGCACCATCGAACCCAATGTGGGCGTGGTCGAGGTGCCCGATCCGCGCCTGGCCCAGCTGGCCAGCATCATCACGCCCGAGCGCATCGTGCCGGCCATCGTCGAGTTCGTGGACATCGCGGGCCTGGTGGCGGGTGCCAGCCAGGGCGAAGGCCTGGGTAACCAGTTCCTGGCCCACATCCGCGAGACCGATGCCATCGTCAACGTGGTGCGCTGCTTCGAGGACGACAACGTGATCCACGTGGCCGGCCGCGTGGACCCGATCTCGGACATCGAGGTCATCCAGACCGAGCTGTGCCTGGCCGACCTGGGCACCGTGGACAAGGCGCTCAACCGCTACAGCAAGGCCGCCAAGTCGGGCAACGACAAGGACGCCGCCAAGCTGGTCACCCTGCTCACGCGCATCCAGGCTGCCCTCAACGAAGGCAAGCCCGCGCGCTCGGTCGAGATCACCAAGGAAGAGCAGCCCCTGCTCAAGTCGCTGTGCCTGATCACGGCCAAGCCCGCGATGTTCGTGGGCAACGTGAGCGAGGACGGCTTCGAGAACAACCCCTTCCTGGACCGCCTGAAGGAATACGCCGCCAGCCAGAACGCGCCCGTGGTGGCCATCTGCGCCAAGATGGAAGCCGAGATGGCCGAGATGGGCGATGAGGACCGCGACATGTTCCTGGCCGAGATGGGGCAGAGCGAGCCGGGCTTGGCCCGCCTGATCCGCGGCGCCTTCAAGCTCCTGGGCCTGCAGACCTACTTCACCGCCGGCGTGAAGGAAGTGCGCGCCTGGACCATCCACATCGGTGACACGGCGCCCCAGGCGGCCGGCGTGATCCACGGTGACTTCGAGCGCGGCTTCATCCGCGCGCAGACCATCGCCTTCGACGACTACATCGCGCTCAAGGGCGAGCAGGGTGCCAAGGACGCAGGCAAGATGCGCGCCGAAGGCAAGGAATACGTGGTCAAGGACGGCGACGTGCTGAACTTCCTGTTCAACGTCTGACCCCTGGCAGATTGATTCCCCGGCCGGCGCTCCTGGCGCCTGCCCCGCATCCCTGCAGTGCCTTGGGCTTGCAGGGATTTTTTATGCGCCCGATCTCTCGATCTCCATGAACACCGGAATCCTCTACGCCAGCCTGGCCTATGTCGCCTGGGGCCTCTTGCCTCTGTACTTCCGCCAGGTGGCCGACGTGCCGGCACTCGAAGTGGTGGTGCACCGCACCGCCTGGGCGCTGCTGTTCCTGCTCGCCGTGCTGGGCCTGCGCCGGCAGTGGGCCTGGCTGCCGGCACTGCTGCGCCAGCCCCGGGTGGTGCTGGCCTTCGGTCTGTCGGCGCTGCTGCTCTCGTCCAACTGGCTGACCTATGTGTGGGCGGTGCAGAACCAGCATGTGGTGGACGCCAGCCTGGGCTACTTCATCCTGCCGCTGGTCAACGTGGCCATGGGCTTCTTCTTCCTGCACGAGCGGCCCCGGCGCGGGCAGTGGCTGGCGGTGGCCGTGGCGGCCGCCGGCGTGCTGTGGCTCACCGTGCAGACCGGCCGTCTGCCGTGGATTGCGCTGGTGTTGGCGCTCACTTTTGGTGTCTACGGCCTGCTGCGCAAGCTGGCACCACTGGGTGCGCTCGAAGGCCTGACGCTAGAGACGCTGATGCTCGCGCCTCTGGCCTTCGGCACCATGGCCTGGTGGGGCTGGCAAGGCCAGGGCGTGCTGGTGCAGGGCGATGCTGTGCACATCGGCTGGCTGGCGCTGGCGGGGCCGCTCACGGCCATCCCGCTGCTGCTGTTTGCCGCCGGTGCCCGCCGACTGCCCCTGGCCACGCTGGGCATCCTGCAGTACATCTCGCCGAGCCTGCAGTTCGCCCTGGGGGTCTGGCTGTTCCACGAACCCCTGCAGCCCTCCCGGCTGGCAGGCTTTGTGCTTATCTGGTCGGCATTGGTCGTCTACAGCCTGGAAGGCTGGTGGCAGCTGCGTGCCGGCACGGCCACCGCGGCGCCCGGCCGCTGATCCAAGGCGCAGGGGGCCGGCGCGCGCCGTTGCTACTGGAAAACACGGGGGTGGCCGCGCAGGCCCGTACCTAAAATACCGGGTCCCTTGATCGGGGCCCCAGGACACGGTGCGTGTGCACCCTGCCTGTGCGGTCCGGGCTCCGCGAACCTGCCAGGCTGGTGTTCGCGGGCGCCGGCCCTGGTGGCTGTCCATTGACTGAAAAACGAACTGTTCCCAACAAGTAAGTGCACAGACCACCATGGGCGCCACCTCCCCCCTCACGACGCTCTTTGGGCGCAAGAAGCCGCTGTTTGCCAATACGGACGCGTTTCCCCTGACGGACGCCATTCTGGAGTTCGACGACTCCAGCAACGAGACGGCGGCGCAGCGCCACCTCTCGCGCCGCGAGATGGACCTGGCCGGCCAGCCGCGTGACCGTGCCGCAGCCCGGCGCTGGTGGGTGGCCAGCGGGCTGATCGCGCTGTACTTCCTGGCCCTGCTGGGCTTCCATGCGCTGGGCATGGTGCAGGCGCGCACGGTGTTCGTCGCGCTGGCGCTGGTGGCCGTGTGCGTGCCCGGTTTCGCGCTGGCCTTTGCGCTCGGACTGCACCACCGTGCCAAGGACAAGCAGCTCAAGCTGCCCATCGCCATGGTGGCCTGCGCGGGTCTGCTGCTGATCTGCTACCTCGACCCGATCCTGCAGATCCTGATGGCGCCCTTCGCCTTCATCGTCGTGGCCTATGCCATGTACCGGGTCTCGGGCCGCGCGCTGATGGCGCTGGCCGGCATGCTGATGGGAGGCTACGCCCTGGTGATTGCCGTGCACTATGCCGAGCAGGACAACGCTGCGCTGCTGCGGCTCGAATTGGCGCACTGGCTGGCGCTGGCGCTGGCGCTGCCGGCCTTCATCCTCCTGATCGGCAAGGTGCAGAAGCTGCACCGCGTGCTGCACCGCGCCAGCCGCAAGATCCGCAACATCCAGGAAGACGCCCAGCGCGACACCCTGGTGGGCTGCTTCAACCGGCGCTACACGGTGGCCGCGCTCGAGGAGCAAAAGCAGCTCGCCGACGAGAGCGGCATCCCGCTGTGCCTGGCGGTGATCGATCTTGACCACTTCAAGCGCATCAACGACGAATTGGGCCACCTGGGCGGCGACGAGGTGCTGCGCACCTTCTCGCGCGTGGCGCAGGACAATGTGCGCGCCGGCGACATCTTCGGGCGCTACGGCGGCGAGGAGTTTCTGCTGATCTTCCCGGGCACCTCGCTGCTGCCCGCGCTCAACACCTGCGAGCGCATCCGCGCGCATGTCGAGTCGCACGCCTGGACCGGTGCCCTCAAGAGCCGCGTCTCGGTGTCCATCGGCGTCACGCAGTACATCCTGGGCGAGTCGGTGCTCGAATTCTTCTCGCGCGCCGACACGGCGATGTACATGGCCAAGGAAGGCGGGCGCAACCAGGTGGTGGTGGAGGAGCCGGTCTCCAAGGGCGATTCGTCCATCACGCCGCTGGGCTCCGAAAAGGACTTCCTGGGCACGCCCGCGCCCTGACCGGTCACGTGCCCAGCTGCCCCGGCATGAAGTGCAGCAGCACGGTGGTCATCACCAGGTAGCGCATGAACTTGCCCACCGCCATGTAGGCCAGGCAGGGCCAGAACGGCAGCTTGAGCCAGCCGGCCACGGCGCACAGCGGGTCGCCCACCACGGGCAGCCAGCTGAGCAGGCAGGCGCGCGCGCCGAAGCGTTCCAGCCAGGCCAGCGCGCGCACGTTGGTGGCATGGCCGCGGGCCTTGTCCACGGCCTTGTGGGCCCCCAGGCCCATCCACCAGCTGACCCCGCCGCCCAGGGTGTTGCCCACCGTCGCCACGAGGATGGCGGGCCAGTACATCTCCGGGTTGAGCTTGATGAGGCCGAATACTGCCGGCTCGGAGCCCAGCGGCAGCAGCGTCGCCGAGATGAACGAGACGACGAAGACCGTGCTCAGTCCGAACTGCGGCAGTGCCAGCCATTGCATCAGCTGGTGCATCCATATTTCCATGCACCGGAGTTTAGGCGCGGCCCACGCGCCCGAAACCGGGTGAAGGCTCCGTCCTACACCGGTGCGCGCCATCCGCGCATGGCCCGCGGCAGGGGGTGTTTGTATCGTTCATGGACGCTACCGCTCAAGCAGGAGGCCCCATGCACACCATTCCCCGCACCCCCACCGCAGCCCGCCGCAGCCCCTGGCTGTCGCTGGCCGCGGCTGCGTTGCTGGCCGCATGCGTGCAAAGCCCCCAGGCCGCCGTGCCCCAACCATCGGGTGCCACCAGCGTGGTGCATGAACGCGGCTGCGGCACCACCGGCCAGCCCGCCGCCCTGCGCTCTGTGGAGGATGGCCTCAAGGCCCAGGGCATGGCGCTCAAGGCGCGCTGCCATGCCCAGACCGGCGCCTGGGTGGTGCAGGTGGTCGTGGTCGACGGCCTGCGTGCCAGCAAGGTCGTGCGTGGCCCCCTGGCCGATGGCGCCGAGGTGGACATGGGCACGCCGTCCGGCGTGGTGGCTGCAGCCACCCAGAATTTCTCGCCGGACGTGCACCACAACCGCCAGTGGCTGCGCACCCTGATGGCGCGCCACCAGTTCGACAACCTGCCCGACGCCTGGTGGCACTATGCCCAGCGCGGCGTGCCCGCACAGGCCGGCGATACCGACCTCGCCGCCCGCTGACCGGGCACCCCTCCGGGGGCGGCGGCAGGGCTTTGCTGCAGTGCAGCATAAGTCACCGATAAAAGTCGCGCAGATTTCATTTGCTGAAATTTTAAGCAGGTACAATCCTGCCTCCTTTTTCGGCATTCGCGGCATTCGCGCACCCCCATCCCTTCCATGCACATTGGCCACATTCCTTTGGCGAACCAGCTGTTCGTCGCCCCGATGGCGGGCGTCACGGACCGGCCCTTCCGCCAGCTGTGCAAGGCGCTGGGGGCGGGCTACGCCGTGAGCGAAATGGTGACCTCGCGCAAGGACCTGTGGAACAGCCTCAAGACCTCGCGCCGGGCCAACCACGAAGGGGAGCCTGGGCCCATTGCCGTGCAGATCGCCGGCACCGAGGCGCAGATGATGGCCGAGGCCGCGGTCTACAACGTGGAGCGCGGCGCGCAGATCATCGACATCAACATGGGCTGCCCGGCCAAGAAGGTGTGCAACAAGTGGGCCGGTTCTGCCCTGATGCAGGACGAGGCCCTGGCCGTGTCCATCGCGCAGGCGGTGGTCGAGGCCTGTGCGCCGCACCGGGTGCCCGTCACGCTCAAGATGCGCACCGGCTGGTGCCAGGAGCACAAGAACGCCGTTGCGCTGGCGCGCCAGTTCGAGTCCGTGGGCATCCAGATGCTCACGGTGCACGGGCGCACGCGCGAGCAGGGCTACAAGGGCCATGCCGAGTACGACACCATCGCCGCCGTGAAGGCCGCGGTGCGCGTGCCGGTGGTGGCCAACGGCGACATCACCTCGCCCGAGAAGGCGCGCGAGGTGCTGGCCGCCACCGGGGCCGACGCGATCATGATCGGTCGCGCGGCCCAGGGACGGCCGTGGATCTTCCGCGAGATCGGGCATTTCCTGGCCACAGGCGAACACCTGGCGCCACCGTTGGTGGCCGAGGTGCGACGCCTGCTGCTGGAGCATCTGCACGACCACTACCGCCTGTATGGCGAGCTGACCGGGGTGCGCAGTGCGCGCAAGCACATTGCCTGGTACCTGCGTTCCATGCCGGGCGGCGAAGCCTTTCGACAACACATCAACACCATAGAGGACTGCGCGGCCCAGTGGCAGGCGGTGGCGGACTATCTGGATGCGCTGGCGCAGCAGATGGACCGCTTTCCCGCCGCCAGCACACTGGCCGCCGACGCAGACCCCAGCGAAGAACAAGAGGGATTGGCTGCATGAGCAAGAAACATATTGAAGAATGCGTGCGTGAGAGCTTGCAGGGCTACTTTCGCGACCTGGGCGGCGAGACGCCCGATGGCATGTACGACATGCTGGTGCGTGTGGTGGAGCGCCCGCTGCTGGAGGTCGTGATGCAGCAGGCCGAGAACAACCAGTCGCGCGCCGCCGAATGGCTGGGCCTGAACCGCAACACGCTGCGCAAGAAGCTGGTCGAACACAAACTGCTCTGATCCTCGGCACCGGTGCTTGCCGGAGCCCTTTGCCACCGGTGCAGTTGCCGGCAACTGCACACCACCCGATTCCAAACTCCCTTACCGACCCGCCATGAACGCACTTCTTTCCGTCTCCGACAAAACCGGCATCGTTGAATTCGCCCAGGCGCTGCATGCGCTGGGCATCAGGCTGCTGTCCACCGGAGGCACGGCCAAGCTGCTCGCCGACAAGGGCCTGCCCGTGACCGAGGTGGCCGAGGTCACCCAGTTCCCCGAAATGCTCGACGGCCGCGTGAAGACCCTGCACCCCAAGGTGCACGGCGGCCTGCTGGCGCGCCGCGAACTGCCCGAGCACATGGCAGCGCTCAAGGAGCACGGCATCGACACCATCGACCTGCTGGTGGTCAACCTCTACCCCTTCGAGTCCACCGTGGCCAAGGCCGGCTGCACGCTGGCCGATGCCATCGAGAACATCGACATCGGCGGCCCCGCCATGGTGCGCAGCGCCGCCAAGAACTGGAAGGACGTGGGCGTGCTGACCGACGCCTCGCAGTACCCCGCCGTGCTGGCCGAGCTCAAGGCCGCGGGCAAGCTCTCCGACAAGCTGCGCTTCGCGTTGTCGGTGGCCGCCTTCAACCGCATCGCCCAGTACGACGGCGCGATCAGCGACTACCTCTCCTCCGTCACCTTCGAGGAAGAGAAGCTCTCGGAAACCTACGTGCCCACCCGTGCCCAGTTCGCGGGCCAGAGCAACGGCATCTTCACCAAGGTGCAGGACCTGCGCTACGGCGAAAACGCGCACCAGCAGGCCGCGCTGTACCGCGACCTGCACCCCGCGCCCGGCTCGCTGGTTACCGGCGTGCAACTGCAGGGCAAGGAACTGTCGTACAACAACATCGCCGACGCCGATGCCGCGTGGGAATGCGTCAAGAGCTTCGAGATCCCGGCCTGCGTCATCGTCAAGCATGCCAACCCCTGCGGCGTGGCCGTGGGCCTGGACGCGCTGGACAGCTACAGCAAGGCCTTCCAGACCGACCCCACCAGCGCCTTCGGCGGCATCATCGCCTTCAACCGCCCGGTGGACGGCAAGGCCGCGCAGCAGATCTCCAAGCAGTTCGTTGAGGTGCTGATGGCGCCCGACTTCACGGCCGAGGCGCTCGAGGTCTTCAAGGCCAAGGCCAATGTGCGCCTGCTCAAGATCGCGCTGCCCGCGCATGGCGGCACCACCGACTGGCAGCGTGGCCGCAATGCCATGGACGCCAAGCGCATCGGCTCGGGCCTGCTGCTGCAGACCGCCGACAACCATGAGCTGTCGCTGATCGACCTCAAGGTTGTGACCCAGAAGCAACCCACGCTCGAAGAGATGGAAGACCTGCTGTTCGCCTGGAAGGTGGCCAAGTACGTCAAGAGCAACGCCATCGTCTTCTGCAAGGGTGGCATGACCATGGGCGTGGGTGCCGGCCAGATGAGCCGCCTCGATTCGGCGCGCATCGCCAGCATCAAGGCCGGCCACGCCAACCTGAGCCTGCAGGGCACCGTGGTGGCCAGCGACGCTTTCTTCCCCTTCCGCGACGGCCTGGATGTCGTGGTCGATGCCGGCGCCACCTGCGTGATCCAGCCCGGCGGCTCCATGCGCGACAACGAAGTCATCGATGCCGCGAACGAGCGCGGCGTGTCCATGGTGTTCAGCGGCGTGCGCCACTTCCGGCATTGAGCCGGTGGCGATGCCAGCGGCATCGCCCTCTCACCACGAGGAAAGGCGGCCAGGCCGCCTTTCCTATTTGGGCCCCCGCTGCGCGCCACCCGCAGCGCACGAGCTGGGCGCGACCTAGACCAGCGCCCCCGTGCAAGGGCCGCCAAGCCGCGTAGGCGGCGCTTCGCTTGAGTGCACTGGGGGCGCCCCCCTCCCGAATCACGTAGCGAGTCGAGAGAGGGGTGAAGACGCGAAGCGGCTCAGGGGGTGTTTATCAAGCCTGCACGATGCGTCCGCGGCCGGCGGCGCCGGCCAATACCTTGAGCGACTTGCCGGTGCTGGCGGTGTAGCCACGGCTGGTGATGGTGTTCACGTAGACCCAGTCGGCGCGGCATTCGGTGGCCGTGGCGGTGAGTAGCATGTAGCCGCGGCGCGAGGTGTCGCAGTACTTGAGCGGCTGGATCAGCTGCTGCAGAGCGCCGGCCAGCACGGCCGGGTTTTCCTTGGGCAGGTACTCCTCGAAGCCCGGCGAGGTGACGGACGAGGTGGCGAACTCCACGCCCACGGCGTTGCCGCCCATGTCGGCCAGCTCGTTGGCCCAGGCGTTGTGCGTGTCGCCCGAGAGCACCACCAGGTTCTTGTTCAGGCCGCGTGCCATGCCCAGCACGGTCTCGCGTGCGGCCTGGTAGCCGTCCCAGGCATCGAGGTTGTAGGGGATCGACGGCTGGGCCAGCACACCCTTTTCGGTGGCGGTCAGCGTGGCAGGGGCCGTCTGCGCCTTGGCGACGATCGCTGCGTACTGGGACACGCTCACGCCGGCCCCGGGCTGCATGGTGTCGATGAGGATGGGTGCGGGGATGTTCATGCGGCCCATCAGCACCTGCTGGCCCAGCACCTGCCAGGTGGCGCTCGATGCAGCCATCTGTTGCTGCAGCCACTGGGTCTGCGTGGCGCCCATGAGCTGGCGCGTGGGGGAGCCCACGGCGGCCGTGAAGCCGGCGGCATCGAAGCCGCTGGCCGTGAAGAAGCGGGTGTAGTCGGCCTGTTCGTCGCGCCCGATCACGCGCGTATCGAGCATGTGCAGCGCCACCAGGTCGCCAAACGCGAAGCTGCGGTAGATCAGCTCGGGCTGCGCGTTGCGCGTGGGCATCCACTCGTGGTAGGCCTGCATCGCCGCCGCCTTGCGCGCCGCGAAGCTACCTTCGGTGGCGCTCTGGTGGTTCTCGGCCCCGTTGGCCCAGGTGTCGTTGGTGATCTCGTGGTCGTCCCACACGGCGATCATGGGGGCCGCCGCGTGCAGGGCCTGCAGGTCGGGGTCGGTCTTGTACTGGGCGTGGCGCGTGCGGTAGTCGGCCAGCGACAGGATCTCGCCCGCGGGCTGTGCCAGGCGGCCCAGGGCCCCGGCGTTGGCGGAGGCATAGCCGCCACGGGCGTATTCATACAGGTAGTCGCCCAGGTGCACCGTGGCATCCAGGTCGTTGCGGCGGGCCGCGTCGGCGTAGACGTTGAAGTAGCCCGTCGGGTAGTTGGCGCACGAGAACACCGCCAGCCGCACCTGCGCCACGCCGCCCGCGGGCAGGGTGCGCGTGCGCGCCGCCGGCGAGGTGCTGGCGTAGGCCGTGAAGCGGTAGTGGTAGGTGGTGGCGGGCTTGAGGCCTGTGGCATCGACCTTGACGGTGAAGTCGCGGGCGGCCGTGGCCGATGCCGTGCCCTGGGCCACCAGGTTGGCAAAGGCGGCATCGCTGGCCACCTCCCAGCGCACGGGGATGTCCTCACCGTGGTTGGCCGGTGGGGTGACGCGCGTCCACAGCATGACGCGGTCGCCCAGGGGGTCGCCGCTGGCCACGCCGTGGTCGAAGCGCACCTCGGGCGGGCTGTCGCTGCCGCCGCAGGCAGCCAGCGGCAGGGTGCCCAGCGCCGCGGCGCCCAGGGCCAGCTGGCGCACGAAGTTGCGCCGGCTGCTCTGCGCGTCCTCTTCGGGCGTGCCGGCCTGCAGCAGGTTGGTCAGCGGGCGTCGGGGATCGTGGGGAGGGTGGCTCATGGTGGGGCGGTCCATTGGTGTCCGTTGGTATCCGCCAAGGCTCGCATGGCGGTGTGACGGACCGATGAACGGCCACCCCGCCGTCAGCGCCCGTGTGGCGTGGCGGCCCCGAAGTCCATGGGCAAGCCCACGTAGTTCTCGGCCAGCGCAGTCGATGCGGCGCGCGAATGGATCAGGTAATCGAGCTCGGCCTCCTGCATCTTCTGGCCGAACTCGCCGGTGTCCGGGAAACGGTGCATCAGAGAGGTGAACCACCACGAGAAGCGCTCGGCGCGCCAGACGCGGCGCAGGCAGCGGTCGGAGTAGGTGTCGATGCCGGCGCTCGACCGGTCGCCGTAGTAGTCGGCGAAGGCATTCCACAGGTAGCCCACGTCGCTGGCCGCCAGGTTCAGGCCCTTGGCGCCTGTGGGCGGCACGATGTGGGCTGCGTCGCCCGCGAGGAACAGGCGGCCGAAGCGCATGGGCTCGGCGACGAAGCTGCGCAGCGGGGCGATGCTCATTTCCAGCGCCGGACCGGTCACCAGGTTGTCGCGCGCCTCGGGGTCCAGCCGGTTGCCCAGTTCGGCCCAGAACTGGTCGATGCTCCAGTTCTCGACCTTGTCAGTGTCGGGCACCTGCAGATAGTAGCGGCTGCGCGTGGTGCTGCGCATGCTGCACAGCGCAAAGCCGCGCTCGGTGTTGGCATAGATCAGCTCGTGCGAGACGGGCGGCACGTCGGCCAGCACGCCTAGCCAGCCGAAGGGGTAGACACGCTCGTAGGTCTTGAGCGCATCGGCCGGCACGCTGGCGCGGCACACGCCGTGGTAGCCGTCGCAGCCGGCGATGAAGTCGCAGCTGATCTCGTGCGTCTGGCCATCCTTCTCGTAGGTCACGCGCGGCTTGCCTCCGTCGAAGTCGTGCACGCTCACGTTGCCGGCCTGGTACACGGTGGTGAGGCCCGCGGCGGCGCGCGCATCCATCAGGTCGTGCGTGACCTCGGTCTGGCCGTACACCGTGACGCGGCTGCCGCCGGACAGCGCATGCAGGTCGATGCGGTGGCGCTGGCCCTTGAACAGGAGCTCGATGCCGTCGTGCGGCAGGCCCTGGGCATGGGCGCGGGCGCTCACGCCGGCTTTCTCCAGCAGGTCCATGGTGACCTGCTCGAGCACGCCGGCGCGGATGCGGCCGAGCACGTAGTCGGCGCTGCGCTGCTCGATGATGACGGCGTCGATGCCGGATGTGTGCAGCAACTGGCCGAGCAGCAGGCCGGCCGGGCCGGCGCCGATGATGGCAACCTGGGTACGCATGGGGGAACCTCGCAAAGCTGGGGAAAGTGAAGGCCCCGAGCACCGGCTCGAAGGCATGACCCAAGCGTAGGTTGATGCAGGTCAACGCGGGGTGCCGCCCGGCCGGTTGCGTGCGATGTGTGGATGCTTTGTGCGATCATCGCGCAATCCTTGCCGAGCCGACCGCTTTACCGACCATGACCCCCAGCGCCACCCCCATCGCCAAGGCCGACCTCATCGAGGGCATGGCCAAGGGCATGGCCGTGCTGGAGAGCTTCGACACCGAGCGCCAGCGCCTCAACGCCACACTGGCAGCGCAGCGCACGGGGCTCACGCGGGCGGCGGCGCGCCGGCATTTGCTCACACTGGCGCACCTGGGTTACCTGGAGAGCGATGGCAGCTACTTCTGGCTGGCGCCCAAGGTGCTGCGCTTTTCGGGCAGCTACCTGGCCTCGGCCCGGCTGCCGCGCGTGCTGCAGCCCACGCTCAACCGCCTGGCCGCGCAGACCCAGCAGTCCTTCTCTGCGGTGGTGCTCGATGGCAGCGAGGTGGTGATCGTGGCGCGCAGCGGCGTCTACGGGGCTCCGTCCCGGGTGCTGGCCTATGGCCTGCACCTGGGTGCGCGGCTGCCGGCGCACCCCACGTCCACCGGGCGGGTGCTGCTGGCGGCGCTGGCGGCACCTGAACTCACGGTCTGGCTCAAGGGCGCCACGCTGCAGCGGCTCACACCCCACACCCTGACCCAGGTCGGCCCGCTGCGCCAGGCCATCGCCCGCGCCCGCCGCGACGACTGGTGCCTGGCGGTGGAAGAGCACGAACTGGGCGTGCACGCCCTGGCCGTGCCCCTGCGCAACCTGCAGGGGCAGACCGTGGCGGCGCTCAATGTGGTGGCCTCGCCCAAGCAGCTGGACGAGGGCAGCCTGCAGCGCGAGATGTTGCCGTTGTTGCAGGAGGCAGCCCGCGAGCTGCGCGGCCTGCTGTAGGCGCTTACTTCGCCAATGTCTTGAACACTTCGCGCGCGGCCGCCACCGTGGCGGCGATGTCCTCTTCGCTGTGGGCCGAGCTCACGAAGCCGGCCTCGTACAGCGCCGGCGCTATATAGATACCGCGGTCCAGCAGCCCATGGAACAGCTGGTTGAAGCGGGCGCTGTCGGTGGTCAGCACCTCGGGGTAGCTCTGGGGCAGCGTGGGCAAGAGGAAGAAGCCGAACATGCCGCCCTCGCTGTCGGCGCAAAAGGGCACGCCCTCGGCCGCGGCGGCGGCCTTGAGGCCATCCACCAAGGACTGCGTGCGGGCCGACAGGGCGTCGAAGAAGCCGGGCTTGGTGATCTCGCGCAGCGTGGCCAAGCCGCAGGCCGTGGCCACCGGGTTGCCCGACAGCGTGCCCGCCTGGTACACCGCGCCGATGGGCGCCAGATGCTCCATGATGGCGCGCGGCCCGCCAAAGGCCGCCAGCGGCATGCCGCCGCCGATCACCTTGCCCAGCACGGTGAGGTCGGGCTTGAAGCCGGGGATGCTCTTCGCGTACACCCCCTGGGCGCTGGTCAGGCCCACGCGGAAACCGGTCATCACCTCGTCGAGCACCAGCAGCGCACCGTATTCGGTGCACAGCTCGCGGCAGCGCTGCATGAAGGGCACGCTCGCGCGCACGAAGTTCATGTTGCCCGCGATCGGCTCGATCATCAGGCAGGCCAGTTCCTTGCCGTGCAGCGCGAAGGCCTCTTCGAGCTGGGCGATGTCGTTGTATTCGAGCACCAGGGTGTGCTGTACCACCTCGGGCGGCACGCCCGCGCTGGTGGCATTGCCGAAGGTGGCCAGGCCCGAGCCGGCCTTGACCAGCAGCGCATCGGCATGGCCGTGGTAGCAGCCGTTGAACTTGATGATCTTGCTGCGGCCCGTGGCGCCGCGCGCCAGGCGGATGGCGCTCATGCCGGCCTCGGTGCCCGAGCTGACCAGGCGGATCATCTCCATCGAGGGCACCAGGCCGATGATCTCCTCGGCCAGCTCCACCTCGCGCTCGGTTGGCGCGCCGAAGCTGAAGCCTTCCAGGGCCGCCTTCTGCACCGCCTCGAGCACGGCGGGGTGGCCGTGTCCGAGGATCATCGGGCCCCAGGAACCGATGTAGTCGATGAAGCGCTGGTCGTTGGCGTCCCAGAAATAGGCGCCCTGGGCGCGCTTGACGAAGCGCGGCGTGCCGCCCACGGCCTTGAAGGCCCGCACGGGCGAGTTCACGCCGCCGGGGATGAGCGCCTTGGCGCGTTCGAACAGGGGGATGTTGAGGTCAGTGCTTTGTGTCATGGGGGGGCATCACGAAACCTTCGAGGGCGTTGGTCTCGTCCAGGGTCTGTTCTTCGTCTTCTCCGTCCTCGTCCTCGGGCTGGGCCCAGAACATGCGGTCGGGCACGATGTGGCCCATGCCGGGGCGAAAGCCGGCGTCCAGGCAGCGGTCCAGGTAGCCCAGCGCCTCGCTGGTGGCCTCGCCCAGGTCGTTGCCGCTGGCCACCAGGGCCGTGAGCGCCGCCGACAGCGTGTCGCCCGCGCCCGAGAAGGTGGCGTCGAAGAGCTCGAACTTGCCGCTGCCCAGCACCGTCTGCGGCGAGGCCAGCACGTTCTCCACGAACTGCTCGGGCAGGGGGATGCCGGTGACCAGGGTGTAGGGCACGCCCATCTCCGAGGCGGCCCGGGCGATGTCGCGCGCGGTCGGGCTGCGGTCGCTTTTCCAGTCCGGCAGCAGCCAGCGCCACAGCGTGCTGTGGTTTCCAACCAACACTGAAGTCTGCGGTAACAACAACTCGCGGAAGGCGTCCAGGTACTCGTCGATCTGCTCATCCGTCCACCAGGACAGGTTGGGCATGTACGCTATCACCGGCACCTCGTCATAGTCCGTGGTTATTTCGGCGATGGCGCTGATGTTCTCGGGGCTGCCCACGAAACCCACCTTGATGGCCTGCACCGGCATGTCCTCGAGCACCGCCCGGGCCTGCTCTGAGACGGCCTCGTCATCGAAGCTGAAATGGTCGAATATCTGCGCCGTATCACGTGCGTAGGCGCCTGTGACCACCGCGATGGGGTGGCCGCCGACGGATGCGATGGTGGTGATGTCGGCCGTCAGGCCGCCGGCGCCGCTGGGGTCGCTGGCGTTGAAAACCAGCACGCAGGCCGGGCTGGCTTCTTCGCCGGATGCGTCGTCGGCGTCACCGATGTCGGAGGGGGGGAGTGCAGATGAGGTCATGGGCCAGTGGCAGCATAGGGGGTGGCAAGGAAGCCGCAGCCCGGGGAGATGACTAGATACAATCGTTGCATTCTATGTGAAGGCCCTTTAAGCTGTGACCGACTCTAAAACGTGGATGTGTTTGATTTGCGGGTGGATTTATGACGAGGCAGAGGGTGCGCCCGAGCACGGCATCGCCCCCAACACTCCCTGGGACCAGGTGCCCATGAATTGGACCTGTCCGGAATGTGGCGCCCGCAAGGAAGATTTCGAGATGGTTCAGATTTGATGCGCGGCTCCTGCCGCGCTGTTTATTTTTCCATCGGGAGCATTAGCAATTGACTACAACAGGCGCATCTTTCAAAGTGCTCGTGGTGGATGACAGCAATACCATCCGCCGAAGCGCCGAGATTTTTCTCAAGCAGGGGGGGCACGAAGTCTTGTTGGCAGACGACGGCTTTGATGCTTTGGCGAAAGTGAACGATTACCAGCCTCAGCTGATTTTCTGTGACATTCTCATGCCCAAGCTCGACGGGTACCAGACCTGCGCGATCATCAAGCGCAACGCCCGTTTCGCAGATACACCGGTGGTGATGCTGTCCTCCAAGGACGGCGTATTCGACAAGGCGCGCGGGCGCATGGTCGGCTGCCAGGAATATCTCACCAAACCGTTTACCAAAGACCAGTTGCTGCAGGCTGTGCAGCAATTCGGCAATTCCCAACAAGGAGCGATGTAATGCCCATCCAGAAAGTTCTGGTCGTCGACGATTCGAAGACCGAGTTGATGTTTCTGACGGACCTGCTGCAGAAAAAAGGCATGCAGGTGCGCACGGCCGAGAACGCCGAAGAAGCCTTCCGCCGCCTAGCCGAAGACAAGCCCGACCTGATCCTCATGGACGTGGTGATGCCTGGCCAGAACGGCTTCCAGCTCACGCGTGCCATCACCCGTGATCCGCTGTACGCCGACGTGCCCATCATCATGTGCACCAGCAAGAACCAGGAGACCGACCGGGTCTGGGGTATGCGCCAGGGTGCGCGCGGCTACATCACCAAGCCGGTGGATCCCGCCGAGCTGCAGGCCAAGATTGACGCGCTGAACTGAGGCAGCGGCGCGTTCATGGCCAACCGCGAAGCCCTCCGCGAGCTACAAGTCCGACTGGCCAGCCGCCTCCAGGCCGCCAGATCGGAAGGCTTGTCCGTATCGTCCTGGCTGGCTGTCGAGACAGCAGGACAGTACTACCTTCTGCCTCTCGCCCAATCGGGCGAGATTTTCCCCTGGGTCACCGTCCAGCCCGTGCCGTACACGCAAAGCTGGTTCCTCGGTGTCGCCAACCTGCGTGGCGGACTGGTCGGCGTGGCCGACCTCGCCGGCATGCTGGGCACCACGGTCACGCGCACCGAGCAAGCCCTGTCCGAGTCCAGCCTGCTGGCCTTCAACGCCGCGCTCGAAGTGAACGCCGCGCTGCTGGTGGACAAGCTGGCCGGCCTGCGTGGTACGGAGTCCTTCGTGTCGTCCGAACCCCCTGCGCCGGAATCTCCCGCATTCTTCGGCACCACCTACATCGATGCAGGTGGTGCGCGCTGGCAGGAGCTCAATCTGCAAATCCTGTCCCAACATCCCGCTTTCCTGAGCATCAGTGCTTGAGTTTTTCTGTAAGGCTGCACCATGTCCGTCGTCAATCAATTTGGAAAACTGTTCAACCGGAAGCCCGGTGCGCCGGACGCCGCAGCGGGCAACGCTGCGGCCGATGACGGCCAGGACGCACTGGGGACCGGTTCGCTCGAGGCAGCCGCGCTGCGCGAGTACCAGAGCGACGCGATGAACAGCGTGCAGGGCGATCCCGGTGGCTATGCCCCCGAGCTCTCCGAACCCGATAGCGACGACGACCTGATCTCCCTGCCGGTGCTGGGTACCTCCACCGCCGCCGGCCACCAGCGCCGCCTGCTGGCCCTGCTGGCCGTTGGTGTGGTGGTGCTGGGCGGCATTGCCTACTGGGTGCTGGTGCAGGCGGACCGCTCCGCACAGCAGCTGGCGTCTACCGGCCAGTCCCTGATGCAGTCGCAGCGCCTGGCCAAGTCGGTGTCGCAGGCCCTGGTGGGTAGCCCCCAGGCCTTCCCCGACGTGGTGGAAAGCTCTGGCGTGCTGGCGCGCAACGTGCGCGCCCTGACCGCTGGTGACGCCGAGCTGGGCGTGCAATCGCTGGGCGAGCCCTACAAGCCCGACCTGGACGCCGTGACGCCGCTGATGGAGCGCGCCGAGCGCAACGCCGGCGTGGTGATGGGCCAGCAAAAGATCCTGACCCAGGTGGGCGACGCTCTGCGCACCATCAACCGCCAGTCGTCCGACCTGCTCGAAATCGCCGAAACGGTGTCCTCGCTCAAGCTGCAGCAGAACGCTCCCGCCGCCGAGATCTCGGCTGCCGGCCAGCTCGTGATGCTGACGCAGCGCATCGGCAAGTCCGCCAACGAATTCCAGACCATGGAAGGCGTGAGCCCCGAGGCCGTGTTCCTGCTGGGCAAGGACTTGAACTCGTTCAAGGAAATCGCCCAGGGCCTGCTCGATGGCAGCCCCGAACTGCGCCTTGGCGCCACCAAGGACGCACAGACCCGTGAGCAACTCGACGGCCTCGTGAAGCTGTACGAACAGACCCGCACGCAGGCCAGCGCCATCCTGGGCAACCTGCAAGGCCTGGTGTCCGCCCGTGAAGCACAGTCCGCCATCATTGCCGACAGCGAACCGCTGCGCCGCCAGCTCGAAGGCCTGCAGAGCAAGCTGTCCGCACAGACCGGCCTGGGTGCCGGCCAGATCGCGGCCCTGGGCCTTGCCGGCCTGTTCGTGCTGCTGTGCGGTATCGGCATTTCGCGCGTCCAGCTGCTGGACAGCCGTGGCCGCCAGACCGCTGCCGAATCGCAACAGAAGGACGCCAAGCGCCAGGAACAGGAAGCCAAGCGCGTCAACGACGCCAACCAGGCCGCCATTTTGCGTTTGATGAACGAACTGCAGTCGGTCGCTGAAGGCGATCTGACCCAGGAAGCCACCGTGACCGAGGACATCACCGGCGCCATCGCCGACTCGGTGAACTACACGGTGGAAGAACTGCGCCAGCTGGTGGGCAGCGTGCAGAACACGGCGACCCGCGTGGCCCAGACGACGGCGCAGGTGGACTCCACCTCGACCGAACTGCTGGCCGCTTCGACCGAACAGCTGCGCGAAATTCGCGAAACCGGCCGCTCGGTGCTCGACATGGCGAGCCGAATCAACGAAGTGTCCACGCAAGCGCAAGAGTCGGCCACTGTGGCCCGCCAATCGCTGCAAGCGGCCGACTCCGGTCTGCAGGCCGTGCAGAACGCCATCGGCGGTATGAACTCCATCCGCGACCAGATCCAGGACACCTCCAAGCGCATCAAGCGCCTGGGCGAATCCTCGCAGGAGATCGGTGAAATCACCGAGCTGATTTCCGACATTACCGAACAGACGAACGTGCTGGCCCTGAACGCCGCCATCCAGGCCGCGTCCGCTGGTGAAGCCGGCCGCGGCTTCTCGGTGGTGGCCGAAGAAGTGCAGCGCCTTGCTGAACGTTCTGCAGACGCCACGCGCCAGATCTCGGCGCTCGTGAAAGCCATTCAGACCGACACCCAGGATGCCGTGGCCGCTATGGAGCGCTCCACGCAGGGTGTGGTGGAAGGGGCCCGCCTGTCCGACAGCGCAGGTACCGCACTGACCGAGATTGACCGCGTGTCGCGTCGCCTTGCCGACCTGATTGAGCAGATTTCGTCTTCGACCTCGCGTGAAGCCGTCCTGGCCAACGAAGTGGCCGACAACATCCAGCACATTTTCGCCGTGACGGAACAGACCGGAGAAGGTACCCGCACGACGGCCCAGCAGGTGCGCGAACTGTCGCACATGGCCGAAGAATTGCGCCAGTCTGTCGCCCGTTTCAAGATCGCCTGAGGCGATCCGTAGTCATCAACCAGCTGGCTCATTGCAGCCGGGGACGAACCCATGCCATCTATTGATGTCAAAAATGCACCGGCCGCAGACTGGACCCAGGGAGATCAGGACCTGGGTCCTTTGGCTTGGGTGCTCGACGAACTGCGCAAATCTCTGGGCGGTGCCGTCAAGTCCATGCGCCGCTTCGTGCGCGACGTGGAAACCGCCAACGAATCCGATCTGGCTGCGCTCGACGCCGGTGCCCTGCGCATCGCACGCCAGCAGCTGCACCAGGCCAGCGGTGCGCTCGAAATGGTGGGCATGGGCCCGCCAGCGCTCGTGCTGCGCGCCATGGAGGCCGCAGTACAGCGCTTCGTGCAGCGCCCCGAGCTGTGCACCGACGAGGCCACGAACACCATCGAGAAGGCCAGCTTCGGCCTGATCGAGTTCCTGGAAAGCGTGCTGGCCGGCAAGTCTGTCTCGGCCGTGGCCCTGTTCCCCCAATACCGCGATGCCCAGGCCCTGGCCGGCGCCGAGCGCGTGCACCCGGCCGACCTGTGGCCCGTGGAGCGGCGCTTCCGTGAGCCCGAGGTCACCATCCCCGCGGAACCCCTGCCGTACGGACCCCAGGCGCGCGGCCAGCTGGACGCGGCCGTGCTGCGCATCGTCAAGTCGGGCGACCTCAAGGCCGCCCGCGCCATGTACGAAACCTGCCTGGGCTTCGTGTCTGCCCAGCAGGACCGCCAGTCGCGTGCGTTCTGGAAGATCTGCGCCGCCTTCTTCGAGGCCTTTGCCGGCGGCCTGCTGCCGCCCGACGTGTACGTGAAGCGCGTGGCCTCGCGCGTGCTCATGCAGTACGCCACCCTGGCCAAGGGCGATCAGACCATCGCCGACCGCCTGGTGCAGGACCTGCTGTTCTTCTGCTCGCAGACCACCGTGCCAGAGGGCGCGGCAGCCAAGTTCCCCGCGCTGATGACGGTGCGCCATGCCTTCAGCCTGGACCGCTTCAAGCCCGTGGACTACGACACCGCGCGCTTCGGCCGGTTCGACCCTGCCGTGCTGGCCCAGGCCCGAAAGCGCATTGCCGCCGCCACCGAAACCTGGTCGGCCCTGGCCGGCGGTGACCGCAACAAGATCAAGCCCGCCGCCGACCAGTTCAGCCTGGTCTGCGACTCTCTGCGCAAGCTCAGCCCGGGCAGCGAGCAACTGGCCACGGCACTCACGCAGGTGATGGACGCCACCACCAAGTCCGGTGAACCGCCATCGGCCGCGCTGGCCATGGAAGTGGCCACCTCGGTGCTGTACCTGCAGGCCGCGTTCGAGGAACTCGACGCCGCCGAAGACCAGATGGCCGAGCGCGCCGCCCGCCTGTCCGAGCGGCTGGCCGCCGTGGGCGCCGGTGCCGAGCCCGAGCCTCTGGAAGCCTGGATGGAAGAGCTGTACCGCCGTGTCAGCGACAACCAGACCATGGGCAGCGTGGTGGACGAACTGCGCGCCACCCTGGCCGAGGCCGAAAAGTCGCTGGACCTGTTCTTCCGCGACCCCAAGGACACCGCGGTGCTGGCCCCCGTGCCGGGCCACATGGCGCAGATGCGCGGCGTGCTGTCGGTGCTGGGTCTGGACCAGGCTTCGCTGGCCGTGGTGCGCATGCGCGACACCGTCGACCGCCTGCTGATCAACGACATCCCCGAGGAAGAGCGCCAGCCCGCCTTCGAAAAGCTGGGCAGCAGCATGGGGGCCCTGGGCTTCCTGATCGACATGCTGAGCTACCAGCGTGCCATGGCACGCAAGCTCTTTGTCTACGACGAGGAGCAGGGCGAGCTGCGCATCCTCACCGGCCGCACCCGTTCGCGCGCCACCGACAACACCCAGGAAGTCACGCCCGCCAAGCTCGAAGAGCGCGCCGCGATTCCGCTGCCCGACGTAGTGCCGCGCTTCCCGGTCGAAGAACCCGAAAGCGCGCCCACCGACTTCTCGCCCCTTCCCGGCGAATTCGCGGAGCCGGCCCCCGCGCCCGCGCCCATCGAGCAACTGGCCCCCGACATCGGCTTTGGCCACCTGGGCGCTGCCCCCGTGGCGCCCCCGGCCGCACCGGTTCCCGCCGTGTCGGGACCGGTGGTGCGTCCCCCCGTCGCGGTCGAGGACGAACTGCTCGAGATCTTCCTCGAGGAAGCGCGCGAAGTCGTCGCCACCGGCCTGACCGCCATCGCCACCCTGCGCAACGAGCCGGGCGAGCTGAGCGAGCAGACCACGCTGCGCCGTGCCTTCCACACCCTGAAGGGCAGCTCGCGCATGGTCGGCCTCAACGACTTCGGCGAAGCCGCCTGGTCGATGGAGCAGGTGCTCAATGCCTGGCTGGCCGAGCAAAAGCCCATGAAGGGGCCGCTGCTGCAGCTGTCCACCGACACCCTGCATGCCTTTGGCGACTGGGCGGACAGCCTGGCCTCGGGCAGCCCCACGCACTGGCAACCCGAGGCCTTCCGCAAGGCCGCGGAAGCCATGCGCCAGGATGGCACCCTGCTGTCCCTGACCTCGACCGCCGCCGAGCCGGCTGCTGCGCCCGCTCCTGAGCCCGCCGCCGAGGTGCCGCAGCTGATCGACGTGCCCGCCGAACTGCCCGAGGCCGTGCCCCAGGCGGTGGAAGACTTCGCGCCCGTGCCCGAGCTGATCGATGTGCCGGCCCTCTCCGAGCCTGTGCCCGAGGCCGTGGAACTGCCGCTGGAGGAAGAGGAAATCGTCCACGCCGACTTCGTCTCCACCGAAGTCCCCGAGGACGCCCTGGAGCCCGAGATCATTGCAGTCGAGGCCCCCAAGGAAGTGCCCGACACCAGCTCCACGGTTACCGAAGAGATCGACTTCGCGGTGTTTGCCGAGGCGGTCGCCCAGGTGCCCGACACCCCTGAAACGCAGCCTGCCATCGAGCTCCCCGTGGTGGACGAGCCGGTCGCGGCAGCGCCTGCCGGGGTCGACTTCGACCTGCCGATGCTCGACACCTTCGAGATCGCGGCAGAACCCGCGCCGGCACCCGTGCCCGAGCCCGTGGTGGCGGCCGCGTCCGATGTGCCGTTTGAATTCCAGCTCGACGACCAACTGCTCGACGCCGGCGCCCCGGCCCCCGCACAGCCCGAGCCCGAAGCCCTGCTGGCCGTGGTTCCCGAGCCTGTTGCGCCCGCCGAAGAGCTGCCGCAGTCCCTGCCCGAAGTGCTGCCCGAGGTGTTGCCCGACGTCACAGCCAGCCCTGTGGCGCCAGCGGTCGCCCCGGCGCCCGCTCCCGTGGCCGAAGAGGCCTCCTTCGACGAAGCGGTCAAGGTCATCGAGACGCTGCGCATCGGCATCCCGCTGTACAACGTCTACCTCAACGAAGCCGACGAATGGTCGCGCCGCCTGGCCACCTGCCTGCAGGAATGGTCGCTGGAACTGCACGAGCCCCTGCCGGACACGGCCGTGGCGCTGGCGCATTCGCTGGCGGGCAGTTCCGCCACCGTGGGCTTCACCGCACTGTCCGATCTGTCCCGCGTGCTCGAGCATGCGCTGCAGCATGTGCAGCTGCAGACGCGCGGCACCAAGGAGCAGGCCCAGGTCTTCCTGGACTCGGCCGAAGACATCCGCCGCCTGCTGCACCAGTTCGCTGCCGGCTTCCTCAAGGAGCCGAGCCAGGAGGTGTTGGCCGCGCTGCGCCTGATCCTCGAGACCGAAGTCGACAACACACTCTCCCCCGAGGAAGAGGATGCCGAGGTGGGCATCGAGGCCGTGGCCGAGCCCGAACCAGAGCCCCAACCCGAGCCGGAGCCCGAGCCTGTCGTGGCGCCGGTGGTAGTGCCCACGGGCCATGTGGCGCCCGCGCTGTCGCCCGTGGTGCACGACGACCACGGCTACGAGCATGAGCAGGAGGTGGACGACGCCATCGCCCGCGCCGTGGAGCTCTCGTCCGACATCGACGACGACATCGACGCCATCGACGTGATCGACCCCGACCTCTTCCCGATCTTCGAGGAAGAGGCCCAGGAACTGCTGCCCCAGCTCGGCGGCGCCCTGCGCCAGTGGGCCTCGCGCCCCGACAACCTGGGTGCCCGCAGCGAAGTGCTGCGCGCCCTGCACACGCTCAAGGGCAGCTCGCGCCTGGCTGGCGCCATGCGCCTGGGTGAAATGGCCCACCGCCTGGAATCCGCCATCGAGCAGCTCGATGTGGAAACCGTCACCAGCGCCGAGATCGAGCCGCTGCAGGCCAACTTCGACGGCCTGCAGGCCAATTTCGCCGCCCTGAGCGCCATCGGCACCCAGGGTCCGGCCGATGCCGTTGTCGCGCTGCCCGTGCCAGCCCGTGCCGAAGCCCCTGTGGCCGAGGCACCCGCTGCTGCTGCTGTCGCCCCGGTGGAGCGGCCAGCCGCCCTCGCGGCCCCGGCCGTTCGCCTGCCCGCAGCCTCGCAACTGGCCCCGCTGCGCGTGGCGGCCAACCAGTCGGTGCGTGTGCGTGCCCAGCTGCTCGACCGCCTGGTCAACCAGGCCGGCGAGGTCATGATCAGCCGCTCGCGCCTGGACGTGCGCCTGTCGCAGTTCCGCTCCTCGCTGACCGACCTGTCGGGCAACCTGGACCGCCTGCGCCTGCAACTGCGCGACATCGAAGTGCAGGCCGAATCGCAGATGCAGTCGCGCCTGGCCCTGTCCAAGGACTCGGCGGCTGGCTTCGATCCGCTGGAGTTCGACCGCTTCACCCGCGTGCAGGAACTCACGCGCATGATGGCCGAGTCGGTCAACGACGTGGCCACCGTGCAGCGCAACCTGCAGCGCACCATGGAAGGCGCCGAAGACGACCTGATCGCCCAGGGCCGCCAGGCACGCGAACTGCAGCGCGACCTGCTGCGCACCCGCATGGTGGAGTTCGAAGGCATTGCCGAGCGCCTGTACGCCGTGGTGCGCCAGGCCTCCAAGGAAACCGGCAAGCAGATCAAGCTCGATATCACCGGCGGCTCCATTGAAATGGACCGCGGCGTGCTGGACCGCATGACGCCCGCCTTCGAGCACTTGCTGCGCAATTGCGTGGCCCACGGCATCGAGAACCCCGAGGCCCGCGTGGCCGCCGGCAAGCCGGCATCGGGCACCATCACCGTGGACCTGCACCACGAAGGCAACGACGTGTCGGTCGAGTTCCGCGACGACGGTGCCGGCCTGAACCTGCCGCGCATCCGCGAGAAAGCCATCGCTCAAGGCCTGATCGAGCCTGGCCTGGAGCTCAGCGATGGCGACGCCGCCAACCTGATCTTCACGCCCGGCTTCAGTACCGCCAGCGAAGTCACCGGCCTGGCTGGCCGCGGTATCGGCATGGACGTGGTGCGCTCGGAAATCAACGCCCTGGGTGGCCGCATCGAGACCACCACCGAAACCGGCAAGGGTGCCGCCTTCCGCATGGTGCTGCCGCTGACCACGGCCGTGACGCAGGTGGTGATGCTGCGTGCCGGCGACCTGTCCATCGGCGTGCCCGCCAACCTGGTGGAAATCGTGCGCCGCACCTCGGTGGCCGACCTGCAGGAAGCCTACAAGGCCGGCCACTTCGACGACGGCCTGGAGCAATTGCCCTTCTTCTGGGCCGGTGCGTTGCTGCAGTCGTCTGCCCGCAGCCATGAATCGGTCGGCAAGACGCGCCCCGTGGTGGTCTTCCGAAGCGCCTCGCAGCGCATCGCCATGCACGTGGACGAAGTGCTGGGCAACCAGGAAGTGGTGGTGAAGAACCTCGGGCCGCAGCTGTCGCGCCTGCCCGGCCTGGCCGGCATGTCCGTGCTGGCCTCGGGTGCCGTGGTGCTGATCTACAACCCGGTGGCCCTGTCCACGGTGTACGGCGACCAGGTGCGTAGCGCCAGCGCCGAGCTGCCGATGGTCAACGACCGGGTGGATGCCAAGGGCGCGGGCGTGGCGCCGCTGCCCTCGGGCGTCAGCCAGGTGCCGCTGATCCTGGTGGTGGACGATTCCATCACCGTGCGCCGCGTCACGCAGCGCCTGCTGCAGCGTGAAGGCTACCGCGTGGCCTTGGCGGCAGACGGCTTGCAGGCGCTGGAGCGCCTTCAAGATGAACGCCCCACGGTGGTGTTGTCGGACATCGAAATGCCGCGCATGGACGGCTTCGACCTGGCGCGCAACATCCGCGCCGACGGCGCGCTGCGCGACCTGCCCATCATCATGATCACCTCGCGGATCGCCGAGAAGCACCGCGAGCACGCCATGGAGCTCGGGGTGAACCACTACCTGGGCAAACCTTACTCGGACGAAGAGCTGCTCAGCCTGATCCAGCACTACGCCCGCATCGCCGCTGCCGCAGAGGCCTGACAAACCCCCGACGCCTGCATCCCTCACCGGTGCAGGCGTTGGCGTTTGTGGGGATCTGCGGCTTTTTCGTGTCTGTCTGCCTGACCTGAGGTACCGATGGAGTCGACTTCACCTGCCGGCGACAGCCGGCTGCTGGCCTGTCTGGCCCTTGTGGCGCGCGAAGGCGCGTCCGACCTGTTCCTGCTTGCGGGCGCCTCGCCCACGGTCAAGCGCCAGGGCCTGTACGTGCCCATCTCGCGCCAGGTCATGGGCGCCGACGACATCCGCATGATGGCCTACTCGGTGATGCGCAAGGCGCAGCGCGAGGAGTTCGAGGCCACCATGGAGTGCGACCTCTCGTACACCACGCCCGATGGCGAGCGCTTTCGTTTCAACATCCACATGCAGCGCGGGCAGGTCGGCATCGTGGTGCGGCACGTGGTGTCCAACATTCCGCAACTCGACCAGTTGGGCCTGCCGCCGGTGCTCAAGCAGCTGGCGTTCCTCAACGGTGGGCTGATCCTCACCGTGGGCGCCGCCGGCTCCGGCAAGACCACCACGCTCGCGGCCATGCTGGACCACCGCAACGAGCACGCCAACGGGCACATCCTCACCATCGAGGACCCGATCGAGTACCTGCACAACCACAAGAAATCCCTGGTGACCCAGCGCGAGGTGGGCCTCGATACCCTGTCCTACGATGAGGCCCTGCGCCGCGCCATGCGCGAGGCGCCCAGCGTGATCCTGATCGGCGAGATCCGCGACCGCGCCACCATGCAACATGCGCTGCACTACGCGCAGTCGGGCCACCTGTGCGTGTCCACCCTGCACGCGCACAACGCCAGCCAGTCGGTGCAGCGCATCCTCAACTTCTTTCCCGAGACGGCCCACCAGCAGCTGCTGATGGACCTGTCGCTGAGCTTGAAGGCCGTGATCGCCCAGCGCCTGATCAAGAGCGTCAAGGGCACCCTGGTGCCTGCCACCGAGGTCATGCTGCTCACCCCCTTTGTCGCCGACCTGATCCAGAAGGGCCAGGTCGACGAACTCAAGACCGCCATCATCCGCGGCACCGAGCAGGGCATGGGCAGCTTCGACCAGTCGCTGCTGGCCCTGGTGGAGGCCGGCGCCATCACCCCCGCCGAGGCCGTGGCCAATGCCGACAACCGCACCGACGTCACCTTGCGCCTGCGCCTGGCGTCCGGCAACGGGCTGGCCATCGACGATGGCGGCATGCAGATGGCCGAGAAGCCGCGCGACCCCATTTCGCGGTTCTGACCCTGCCCAGCGGGGCCAGGCCCCGCACCCTCAGTCCGCCGCCGCCTTCACCACTGCATAGCGTTCCAGCGTGCGCTGGCGTGCCTCGTCGTGGTCCACGATGGGGTGCGGGTAGGTGCTGCCCAGCACCACGCCGGCTGCCTGCAACTCCAGCGGCTTGGCCTTCCAGGGCGCGTGCAGGGCGGCGTCGGGCAGGGTGGCCAGCTGCGGCAGGTACTTGCGGATGAACTGGCCCCGGGCGTCGAACTTCTCGCTCTGGCTCACCGGGTTGAAGATGCGAAAGTAGGGCTGCGCATCGCAGCCGCTGGAGCTGGCCCACTGCCAGCCGCCGTTGTTGGCCGCCAGGTCGAAGTCGTTGAGGTGGGTGGCGAAGTACGCCTCCCCCCAGCGCCAGTCGATGCCCAGGTCCTTCACCAGAAAGCTGGCCACCACCATGCGCAGCCGGTTGTGCATGTAGCCCGTCTGGTTGATTTGGGCCATGGCCGCATCCACCAGCGGGTAGCCCGTGCGGCCCTCGCACCAGGCCGCGAACAGTTCCTGGGCCTCGGGGCCGCTCTCCCACGCGATGGCGTCATAGGCCGGCTTGAAGCTGTGCTCCACCACATGCGGGTGGTGCGCCAGGATCTGGTGGTAGAAATCGCGCCAGACCAGCTCGCTGAGCCAGGTGGCGGCACCCTGGTTGCCCTTGATCGCCAGGCCGTGCGCCGTGCGTGCCAGCAGGCGCGGCGAGATGGTGCCAAAGCGCAGGTGCACGCTCAGGTAGCTCGGCCCCTTCACGGCCGGGAAATTGCGCGCATCCTCGTAGCGGCCGATGCGCTGCTGGAAGTCCTCGAACAGTGCCTGCGCCCCGCTTTCACCCGCCGGCAGGGCCATCCCCGCCGGCTCGAACCCCAGGGCCGCGAGCGGGGGCACCGCGTGCCCGTGCGCCTTGGGCCGGGGCGCCAGGCGGTGGGCGTGGCGCTCCACGGGGTAGCCCTTGAGGTAGAAGGCATCCACCTTCCTGAGCCAGGCGTTCTTGTACGGCGTGAACACGCTGTAGGGCTTGCCGGTCTGGGTCAGCACCTCGCCGCGCTCGAAGACCGTGTGGTCCTTGTAGGTGTGAAACGCCCGCCCGGCCGCTGCCAGCCGCGTGCGCACCCGGCTGTCGCGCGCCAGGGCCTGGGGCTCGTCGTCGTGGTTGGTGAACACGGCGTCCACCCCCAGTTCCACCGCCAGGGCGGGGATGGCATCGCTGGCCACCGCGTGCAGCACGATCAGACCCCCGGTGGCGTGGCCCGACAGGGTGCGCAGGCGCTCGTCGAGCTCGGCCAGCGATGCGCGGATGAACTCCACGCGCCGGTCCTTTTTGGGCAGCGGATCGAGGATTTCCGTGTCGAAAACGAAGGCGCAGTGCACTTTGCGGCACTCGGTCAGCGCGTGGTAGAGGGCCGCGTGGTCGCTGGCGCGCAGGTCGCGCCGGAACCAGACGAGACCGGTGGAATAAGAGGGCTCCATGTTCACCGTTAAAATTGCGAGATATGTCTATCGATTCTGCGCCCATCAACCTGACGCATCACTTCCTGATCGCGATGCCCGGTCTGGAGGATGCGTCTTTCGCGCGCAGTGTGGTCTACCTGTGCGAGCACAGCGAGCGTGGCGCGCTGGGGCTCATCATCAACAAGCCCACCGACATCACCCTGAAGGGCCTGTTCGACAAGGTCGACCTGTCCCTGCGCCGCGAGGACCTTCGCGCCGCCCCCGTCTTCTCGGGCGGCCCGGTGCAGACCGAGCGCGGCTTCGTGCTGCACGAACCCATGCTCATGGACAGTGCCGAGACCGAGGAATCGGCGTACGCCTCCACCATGACCATCCCCGGCGGCCTGGAGATGACCACCTCCAAGGACGTGCTCGAGGCCCTGTCCACCGGCGCCGGCCCGCGCCGCGTGCTCATCACCCTGGGCTACTCGTCCTGGGGCGAGGGCCAGCTCGAATCGGAACTGGCCGAGAACGCCTGGCTCACCGTGGCGGCCGACTTGTCGGTGATTTTCGACACCCCCGTGACCGAGCGTTACGACCGCGCACTGGCCCTCTTGGGCCTGCAGGCCTGGATGCTCTCGCCCGAGGCGGGGCACGCATGACCGGCTTGCCCGTTCAGCCTGCCGTTCCTGCGCATTTCCAGACCTTTCTTGCTTTTGATTTCGGCACCAAGCGCACGGGCGTGGCCACGGGCAACCGCATGCTGCGCAGCGCCAGCCCGAAGGAGACCATCAAGGCCGAGGGCGCAGACGCCCGCTTCGTGCAGGTGGCCCAGCGCATCAAGGAGTGGCAGCCCGACGCCCTGGTGATCGGCGTGCCCTACCACCCCGATGGCGCGAGCCACGAGAACACCGAGCGCGCCCTGAAGTTCGGGCGCCAGCTGCGTGGCCGCTTCGGCCTGCCGGTGTTCGAGGTCGACGAGCGCTACAGCACCACCGAGGCCATCGCCGGTGGCGCCAAGGATGCCGACGCCGCCTCGGCCTGCATCATCCTGGAACAGTTTTTGAGGAATCTCCCATGACGACGCCTACCACCTCTTCACCGTCAGGCAGCCTGGTGCTCGATGCCGAGGCCCTGTACCGCGAGCTGCTGCGCGGCGTGCGCAGCATGATGAACAACCCGGGCGGCACCCACCTGGCGGGCATCGCCTCGGGCGGCGCCTGGTTGGCCGAGCGTCTGCAGAAGGACCTGGGGCTCGATGGCGCCCCCGGCGTGCTCTCGTCGGTGATGCACCGCGACGACTTCGCCCAGCGCGGCCTCGCGGCCGGCGCGCAGACCGCGCTGCCGTTCGACGTCAACGGTGCCGACATCATCGTGCTCGACGACGTGCTGTACACCGGTCGCACCATCCGCGCCGTGCTCAACGAGCTGTTCGACTACGGCCGCCCCGCCAGCGTGCGCCTGGCCGTGCTGGTGGACCGCGGCGGGCGCGAGCTGCCGGTGCACGCCGAGTTCGCGGCCGCGCGCGTGGCGCTGCCGGCCACGCAATCGCTGGCCCTGGCGCGCGACGAGCAAGGGGCTTTCCAATTCCAAGTCCACCAAGCCCGGGAGGCCTGACCGTGCTGCACAAGCGCAACCCCCAACTCAACAGCCACGGCGAGCTGGTCCACCTGCTGTCCATCGAGGGCCTGCCGCGCGACATCGTCACGCACATCCTCGATACCGCCGCCAACTTCGTGAGCGTCAGCGACCGCGAGGTCAAGAAGGTGCCCCTCTTGCGCGGCAAGAGCGTGTTCAACCTGTTCTTCGAGAACAGCACCCGCACCCGCACCACCTTCGAGATCGCGGCCAAGCGCCTGTCGGCCGACGTCATCAACCTCGACATCGCGCGCAGCTCGGCCAGCAAGGGCGAGTCGCTGCTCGACACCATCGCCAACCTCTCGGCCATGGCCGCCGACCTGTTCGTGGTGCGGCACAGCGAGTCGGGCGCGCCCTACCTCATTGCCCAGCACGTGGCGCCCCACGTGCACGTGATCAACGCGGGCGACGGCCGGCATGCCCACCCCACGCAGGGGCTGCTGGACATGTACACCATTCGCCACTACAAGAAGGACTTCAGCAACCTCACGGTGGCCATCGTGGGCGACGTGCTGCACTCGCGCGTGGCACGCTCCGACATCCACGGCCTGACCACCCTGGGCTGCGCCGAGGTGCGCGTGGTGGGCCCGCGCACCCTGGTGCCCTCCGACATGTCGCAGATGGGTGTGCGCGTGTGCCACACCCTCGAAGAAGGCATCAAGGACGCCGACGTGGTGATCACCCTGCGCCTGCAGAACGAGCGCATGAGCGGCGCGCTGCTGCCGTCGAGCCAGGAGTACTTCAAGAGCTTCGGCCTGACGCAGGAAAAGCTGCAGCTGGCCAAGCCCGACGCAATCGTCATGCACCCCGGCCCGATCAACCGCGGCGTGGAGATCGACTCCGCCGTGGTCGACGGCCAGCAAAGCGTGATCCTGCCCCAGGTGACCTTCGGTATTGCGGTGCGCATGGCCGTCATGTCCATCGTCGCAGGGAATGAAGCATGAAGATACTCATCCAGAACGGCCGGGTGATCGACCCCGCTTCCGGCCTTGACCAGACCTGCAGCATTGCGTTGGCCGCAGGCCGCATCGTCGGCATCAACCGCGTGCCGCCCGACTTTGCGCCCAACCGCGTGATCGACGCCGCCGGCTGCTACGTGCTGCCCGGGCTGGTGGACCTGGCCGCGCGCCTGCGCGAGCCCGGCCACGAGCACGAAGGCATGCTCGAGTCCGAAATGGCCGCCGCCGTGGCCGGTGGCGTGACCAGCCTGGTCTGCCCTCCCGACACCGACCCCGTGCTCGACGAGCCCGGCCTGGTGGAGATGCTCAAGTTCCGCGCCGAGAAGCTGCACCAGAGCCGCCTGTTCCCGCTGGGCGCGCTCACGCGCAACCTGGCCGGCGAAGTGCTCACCGAAATGGCCGAACTCACCGAATCCGGCTGCGTCGGTTTCAGCCAGGCCGAGGTGCCGCTGGCCAGCACCCAGGTCACGCAGCGCGCGCTGCAATACGCAGCCACCTTCGGCTACACCGTATGGCTGCGCCCGCAGGAGCTGCACCTGGGCAAGGGCGTGGCCGCCAGTGGCCCGCTGGCCACGCGCCTGGGCCTCTCGGGTGTGCCCGTGGCGGCTGAGACCATTGCCCTGCACACCATCTTCGAGCTGCAGCGCAGCACCGGCGCGCACGTGCACCTGTGCCGCATCAGCAGCGCCGCCGGCGTGGAGCTGATTCGCCGCGCCAAGGCCGAGGGCCTGAAGGTCACGGCCGACGTGAGCATCAACTCGCTGCACCTGACCGACGTGGACATCGGCTTCTTCGACAGCCGTGCCCGCCTGTCGCCCCCGCTGCGCCAGCAGCGCGACCGCGACGCCTTGAACGCCGCCCTGGCCGATGGCACCATCGACGTGCTCGTCTCCGACCACACCCCCGTGGACGAAGATGCCAAGACCCTGCCGTTTGCCGAGGCCGAACCCGGCGCCACCGGCCTGGAGCTGTTGCTTTCGCTGGCCCTCAAGTGGTCGCAGGGCAGCGGCGTGCCGCTGCAGCGCGCGCTGGCGGTCGTTACCAGCGAACCCGCGCGCGTGCTCGGCGGCGCCCTGGGCACCCTGCAGGCCAGCGTGGGCAAGATCGTCGAAGGCGGCGTGGGCGACCTGTGCATCTTCGACCCCGCGGCCGCCTGGACGGTGCAGGGCGACGCCCTGCGCAGCCAGGGCAAGCACACGCCCTTCCTTGGCTACGAACTGCCCGGCCGCGTGCGCACGACCCTGGTCGGCGGGCAGGTCGCCTTCGACCGCGGCGGTTGACCACGCCATGAAGGCCCTGCGCGCCGCCTGGCGCCTGTGGCGCATGCTGGGCCATATCCTCAAGGGCATGGCCATCGTGGCGCTGCGCTTTCCCGCGCTCTCGCCCGACCAGCAGCACGCCCGTGTGCAGGCCTGGTCCATGGAGCTGCTGGCCAAGGCCGGCATCTCGCTGCGCCTGCAGGGCCAGCCCCCCGTTTCGGGGCCGGTCATGCTGGTGGCCAACCACATCTCCTGGCTCGACATTCCGGTGATGCATGCGGCCCGCCACTGCCGCTTCGTCTCCAAGTCCGACGTCAAGGCCTGGCCGCTCATCGGCGGCCTGGCGACTGCCGCAGGCACCCTGTACATCGAACGCGCCTCGCGCCGCGATGCCCTGCGCATGGTGCACACCATGCAGGAGTCGCTGGAGCGCGGCGAGGTGCTCGGCGTGTTCCCCGAAGGCACCACCGGCGACGGCCGCGAGATCCTGCCCTTCCACGCCAACCTGATCCAGGCCGCCGTGGCCGCCAACGCCCCCGTGCAACCCGTGGGCCTGCGCTTCGTCGACCGCACCACCGGCGACCTGAGCTTCGCTCCCAGCTACATCGGCGACGAGACCCTGGTCGGCTCCATCTGGCGCACCCTGAGCGCCCCGGCCATCGAGGCCGTGGTGCACTATGGTGAGCCGCAACTGCCTGCGGGGCGGGACCGGCGGGTGTTCACGCAGGATTTGCAAGCTGCGGTGGATCGGTTGCGGCGCAGTTGAGGGCGGGGCGCTGCGCCTTCGCTGGCAAGCCGAGCTTGTGCAGGGCCGGTCCGCTGGCTAAACTTTCGCTCTTGAGTCGCTTCACTGCCCGCTCCCCCTTGTTCTTCCGGCAACTGGCACTGCTCGCAGTGCTGATGCTGGGCCTTGCCGGAGGTGCGCGCGCATGCTCCTGCAGCAGTTCCGTTTCAACGCAGGAACGCGTGGCGGATGCAAGCTTCATCTTCGTGGCCCAGGTCGTCGCGTCGGAGGCCACCGATGACATCAAGGAACCCCAGGGTTGGTCAGGCTTCGCTGCCCGCTACAGATTGTTAGAGCTGCTCAAATCTGATGTCCCACCGCCTGCCCAGGTCTACTCGGGTGAGGGAGGTGGGGATTGCGGCGTGCCCTTGTTTCCCGCCATCTCCTACGTCTTCTTTGCAGGCCCAGAGGGAAATATCAACCGGTGCTCTGGCACCGTGATTTTTATCGCGGGCAGCCGATTTTCGGAAGACTATCTGGCCTATGTGCGGGCCTTGGCGGGCCGGATCGTGCCCTTGAAGCTCCCTCCACTGGTGGTTGTCGATGACTGGTTCGACTTGGAAATCAACTTGGCGTTCAAGGAGTTTCGTTGGGATTAGAACGGGCCTGGGACAGCCAGCCTCCAACGGCTCGCATCCGAATCGTGCCGGATGCCGTTTCGTCAATGCGGCAGCACCATTGGGCAGCTCGTGCAAAACCCCCTTGGATCGCCATCCCCGCATCGATCAATTAGCGCAGTTGTCCGACTTGCAACCAGCCCCTCCCGCGCGACACTGGCCCCATCCTTGATGATGACGGAGGCACCCTCTATGCGATTCATTCAACAACTGGGCGTGTGGACGGTCCTTACCCTCAGCTCCGTGGCCGCCGTGGCCCAAGGCGTCAACACGCCCGCCATCGTGCCCGGGCTGCGGCCGGCGGTTCCCCCCGCATCCACCCCCTACCAGCCCCCGGTGCCATCGACCAGCACCACCCCGCAGCAGACCCCTGCGCCGCCACCCAGCCAGACCCCGGCCCAAACGCCCGAGCCGCCGCCCTCCCAGTCGCCTTCCGAGACACCGCGCGAGCCGGTGGCTGCGCCGCCTGTGCAGGGGTGAGGTAGTCGCACACCTGTGCATCCGGGGAGCCGTGTTTCAGCAGGCGGACTTGCCACCAGCTTCTGCGCCAGTACAGTGGCGCCATGCCCCACTTCTTTCCGCAGGCTTTCATGGAGCCTGCCGTGCCGTTGAGCGATCTCGTCCAGACCATGCACGCGCATCCGGCCCGGTTGCGTGCGTTGCATGCCCTCATCGGCGAAACCTACGCACAGCATTCGGCCTCGGCGGCGGCCTGCAAGCAGTGGCAGGACGCGTGCACCGATTTTCATGGTGCGTACGGCGACCTGTTCTTTCCGGGTGGGGAGTTGGCGTGGGAGCAGTTCATCGATGGCAGCAGCCCCGATGTGGGGTGCGCTCTGGCGTTCCTGCAGGCCGACCCGTGGTACCACCGGTCGGGTTACCACAAGCAGGTGGTGTGGCACCGTTTCAAGCGCACCGTGCTGACCCGTGATGAGCTGCAACTCCTCGAAGAGGTGGCACTGGACTACCTGGGGCGGCTGGTGCGCAGGGAGTTCTGGCACATGGTCCGCTTTGTGCGGCTGCGGGCCGGGGCCCGCTTCTGGCAGCGTGTGGAGCAGATGGCGAGCGACCCGGTGCGCTCGGCGCCGGCCATCAAGGCCACCTGGCTCGTGCTGGCCCGGCAGAACAAGCCAGTGCACCGTGCCATTGCCAATGAGGTGCGGCGTGCACGCTACCAGCCGGGCTACCAAGCCGTGCTCGATTTTCGCAGCCGGCCCGAGGGCTGACTGAACACTGCCGGGCGTTCATTCTCCATGGACACCCGCCATCACAGCCACCAGCCGCTGCTCGAAGTGATCGAACACATGGCGAAAATCGAGAACGCCTTCCTGGTACAGCGCCAGTACGCGGTTGTCTTCGTCGGTCAGCCCTGGGCCCGACTGCAGGGACAGCGCCGATTTCAGGTGGGCGATATCACCGGCCCGCGTTGCCAGGGGTCGGTCGTCAAGCTGTTGTTCCACTTCGGCAACGCAGGCTTGCAGTGCCAGTACTTCGGTCGGAACCAGCTTTCCATCCGTGTCATGGCTGAATTTCATGGCGCGCTCCATGGGCCGCCTTGCGCGGGACTGCCGGGCGGATGTTCGGTGCCATCATAGCGTTCAGCGCAGCGCCTGCCGTCCCGTTGCCGTGCGTGCTACTGCCAGACAGCCGGAGTAGCCTGCCCGCCCGAAACCGTGCATATTCCACATTTGCGGCGCCACGGGTTTGTGCACCTGCGTGCAAGTGCTCCCAATTGCCTTATCGTCCGCACCAGTTGAAAGCCTGCCTGCATCCCATACCGAGGGCGCAAGGCTCCACTCACACTGCCGGGAGGGCACGACCATGAACCTGATCGAACGCGTCAAGAGCATTCTTCTCAAACCCCAGGAGACCTGGGCCACCATCGATGCCGAGCCGGCCGATGTGGCGGGGCTGTACACCCAGTACCTGATGATCCTGGCGATCATCCCGGCCGTCTGCGGTTTTATCGGCATGTCGCTGGTGGGTTTTGGCGGCTTCGGCTTCACCGTGCGCGTGCCCATCCTGTCGGGCCTGGCCAACATGGTGATCTCGTACGTGCTGAGCCTGGTGGGCGTGTTCGTGCTGGGCCTCATCATCGATGCCCTGGCCCCCACCTTCGGCGGCCAGAAGAACTCCATCCAGGCGCTCAAGGTCGCGGTCTACGGCAGCACGGCGGCCTTGCTGGGCGGCATCTTCAGCCTGCTGCCGGCCCTGGCCATGCTGGGCTTTGTCGCGGCCCTGTACTCCATCTACCTGGTCTACCTGGGCCTGCCGGTGCTGATGCGCAGCAACCCTGACAAGTCGATCGCCTACACCGCCGTGGTGATCGTCGCGGGCATCGTAGTCGGCATCGTCATCGCGGCCGTCAGCTCGCTGTTCATGCCCCGCGGTGGCGCCATGTTCAGCGGTGCCGATGCGCCTGCGATCTCGGTGAACACGCCCGGCGGCAAGGTCACCATCGACACCGCCGGCCTCGAAGCCGCGAGCAAGAAGATGGAAGAGGCCGCACGCCAGATGGAAAAGGCCCAGAAGAGCCAGGACCCTGCCGCCATTGCCGCGGCCAACAGCGGTGCCGTAGCGGCTGCCGCCGGCATGATGGGTGGCGGCCAGGCCGTGGCGGCCCAGTCGCTCAAGGCCGCGCTGCCCGAGCAACTGCCTGGCTTGCCACGTACGGGCTTCGACGTGCAGGACGGCGCGGCCCTGGGCCTGCCCACCAGCCAGGCAAGTGCCTCCTATGGCAGCGGCGACAAGCGCGTGCGCATCGAGATCATCGACATCGGCGGCCTGGGCCAGATGGCCGCGCTGGCCATGGGCATGGGCCAGGGCGAGAAGGAAGACCAGAGCAGCGCCGAGAAGACCTGGCAGGAGAACGGCCGCACCCTGCACCAGAGTTACCGCAAGGACGGCAGCCGCGCCGAGTTCAAGACCGTGCTCAAGAACGGCCTGGTGGTCGGCATCGAGGGCGACCGCGTGGGCGTGCAGGACCTGCGCGGCATGCTCTCTCAGGTGGACCTCAATGCCCTGGAAGCCTTGCAGCGCAAGCCCAAGGGCTAAGGCCATCACTGGGGCATGCGCGGGCTACGGCCCGCATTTTTTTGCCTGTGCACCGGGGGCGGGTAGACTGGACCAATCCAGGCCTTTGTCCTGGATGCAAGGTCCCATGAACGACACCATTGCCCCTGCTGCACCCGCCACGCTGTACCAGCGCGTGATGGGCGGCGACTTCGACCGGCTGTCCTCGCCGGTGGCGCGCTTTCACCGCCTGGCCGGCCCGCAGGTGCTGCATGGCCAGGTGCAGGTACAGGCGCCCGCATCGCTGCTGGGCCGTGTGCTGGCCTGGGGGCTCGGGGCGCCGCTGCAGGCGGGGCGGGGCGCGATCCGCTTCGAGCTCGACGCCACGCCTGGCGCCGAGGTCTGGACCCGCATCTTCCCCACGCGCACCATGCGCTCCACCCTGCGCGAGGCGCCGGGCTTCGTCGAGGAGCACATGGGCGCGGCGCGGTTGCTGTTCGGCCTGTCGGCCGTGGAGGGCGGCCGGCTGGAGATGCGCATGGTGCGCATGCGTTTCATGGGCATCCCTTGTCCGCGCTGGCTGCAGCCGGCCATCGTGGCGCGCGAGACGGGGCAGGGCGATGACGAGCTGCATTTCGAGGTGCAGGCCACTGTGCCCTGGATTGGCCGCGTCGTGGCCTACCAGGGGCATCTGCAGGTACCGGTATCGCCACCATGATTGTCGTCTTCGACGCCCCAATGCCGTGATCGTCGTCTTCGACGCCAAGTGCCTGCTGTGCAATGGCTGGGTGCAGTTCCTGCTGCGCCACGACCGCGCGGGCCGCATCCGCTTTGCGTCCATCCAGGGGCAAGAGGGCCTGCGCCTGCTGCAGGCGGCCGGCTTGCAGGTCGATGGCCTGCAGACCCTGCTGGTGGTCGAGGAAAAGGAAGAAGGCGCTCGCACCTGGCAGCACACCGCCGCCATCCTGCGCATCCTGCACCGCCTGGGCTGGCCCTGGCGGCTGGCGTGGGTGGGCTGGCTGGTGCCTGCGCCGCTGCGCGATGTGTTGTACCGCTGGGTGGCGCGCAACCGCTACCGCATCTGGGGACGGTCCGAGGTGTGCATGGTCCCCGCGCCCGAGCACGCGGGGCGCTTCCTGGACTAGGGTCTACCCAAGGTCAGGCCTGGGGTCAGATCCGTGCTTTGACGTGGAACTGCGCCGTGCGGCCTTCGGTCTCCGGGGAGGAGGCAAAGCTGTACTCCAGCGGCGCGCTGGCATCGCGGGCAATGGTCAGAAGGCCCAGGCCCGCGCCCTTGCTCAGGGTGTCATTCGTGTTGTGGTCGGGGTTGCGCAACTGCTCGCGGTAGCTCTGCTTGATCTCTTCCAGGCTCATGGCGCGCAGGGCGTCGAGCTTGTCGGTCAGCCGGGGCACATGCGCCACATCGACGGCGTTGCTGCAGACGATCCAGTACTGGGGAGCGGCCTCGGCCTCCTGGCCGCCTTCGGGCAGGTCTTTGCCCACACCGATAGCACCCTTGGGCCCGGTGGCCGCATCAGTGGCCAGCGGCGCAACGCCGCCCTCCTCGGGGGGGACGGCGTAGTGCAGGATATTGTGTGCCATCTCCACGAAGGTGGAGAACAGCTTGCGCTTGGCCGGGCCTGAGGCGTCCTCGGTGGCCAGGCGCTGCTTGAGCGAGTCGGCCGCCGCGGCCACCACGGCCGGGGTGAACTCACCGGCGTAGTAGAACAGTACGCCGCAGTCTTGCGCGTTGGCCTGGAAGCGTTCGAAATCGGGGCCGTTCATATGGCGGCTCCGCGCGTGGAAAAGGGGGCGGGGGCGGCGCAGACCCCTGTGGCCGGGCACCTGTCGAGGAAAGGCATGCGGGAAGAATCGGTGGTATTGCTACGAATTGCAACCTATTCTTGCCGCCTTGCATGACGGCGCCGTGACGCTTGCGTGAAGCGTTTCAGGCCACCCGGGCTTCGGCCTCGCGCGGGAAGGTCACCACATGGTTGGCCTCGGCGCGGATGCCGATCCATTCGCCCACCGCGTGGTCGTGGTGGCTGGGCACATGGGCCACAACGGTCTGTCCGCTCGCCAGGCGCAGGGTGTACAAAAACTCCGAGCCGCGGAACGACTTGCGCACGATCTGCGCCTGCACCGGGGCTGCATCGTCGTGCACGATGTCATCGGCGCGCAGCAGCACATCGCACTCGCCGCCGGGGTAGCTCGCGGGCAGGGGGCACTCGGCCAGGTCGGTGAGCTCGCCCACGGGCGTCTGCGCCACCACGTTGCTGCCGCGCTGCACCAGCGTGGCGGGGGCGAACACGCCATGGCCGATGAAGTCCGCCACAAAGCGCGTGGCCGGGCGGTGGTACAGGGTATAGGCGTCGTCCCACTGGTGCAGCTGGCCCTCGTGCATCACGCCGATCACATCGCCGATGGCAAAGGCCTCGAGCTGGTCGTGCGTGACGAACAGGGCCGTGGCACCGGCCGCCTTGAGGATGCCGCGCACCTCGTGCGCCAGGCGCTCGCGCAGGTCCACGTCGAGGTTGGAAAACGGCTCGTCCAGCAGCATCAGTTGCGGACGCGGTGCCAGCGCGCGTGCCAGCGCCACGCGCTGCTGCTGCCCGCCCGAGAGTTCGTGCGGAAAGCGCTGCTCGCTGCCCGAAAGGCCCACCAGCGTGAGCACCTCGGCCACGCGCGCGGCCTGCTCGGCGCGCGGCAGGTGGTGGATGCCAAAGGCCACGTTGCGCCCCACCGAGAGGTGCGGAAACAGCGCATAGTCCTGGAACACCATGCCGATGCGCCGCTCTTCGGGAGGCACGCTCACGCTGGCGCTGCTGACCACCTGCTGGGTCAGGCTGATCTGCCCTCCCGACACGGGCTCGAGCCCGGCCACGGCGCGCAGCAGGGTCGTCTTGCCGCAGCCCGAGGGGCCGATCAGCACGCCGATATCGCCCGCGCGCAGGCCCAGGGACACGTTCTGCACGGCGGCGCGGGGGCGACCTGCATAACGCACTTCAAGTTGGGAGACCTCTAGGAACATGGCCCCATTTTAGGTGGGCGGGGGCAAATGCTTAAAATTCGCATTTGCATCTCCGATCTTCCCTGGTGTCTTGCCCGGGCCGGCGTGCGTTCTTTCTTCTGCCGAGCCCCCCTGCCTTGCGCCGCACACCCTTTCGCCTCCATACCCTTCCCCTGGTCCTGCTCGCCGGCATCCTGGTCCTGCCCGTTCTGGCGGTGCTGGCCTCGTGGCTGCCGATCGGGCAGGCCGATGCGCTGGCCGGGCCCATCCTGCGCGAGATGGCCTCCACCGTGCTGCCCGGCTATGTGGCCACCACGCTGTGGCTGAGCGTGCTGGTGGCGCTGGGCGCGGCCACCGTGGGCACGGCCGCGGCCGCGGCGGTGACGCTGTTCGACTTCCCGGGCCGGCGCACCTTCGAGTGGTTGCTGCTGCTGCCGCTGGCCATGCCGGCCTACGTCACGGCCTATGCGTACACCGACTTCCTGCAGTTCAGCGGCCCGCTGCAGGTGGGGCTGCGCGCCACCTTCGGTCTCGAAGGCCGGCTGCTGCCCGAGGTGCGCAGCCTGGGCGGCGCGGTCTGGGTGTTCATCTTCTCGCTCTACCCCTATGTCTACCTGCTGGCGCGCACCGCGCTGGGCGAGCGCGCCGCGCACCTGATGGAGGCCGCGCGCCTGCTCGGTGCGCCGCTGCCGCGCCGCATCCGCGCCGTGGCGCTGCCGCTGGCGCGCCCGGCCGTGGCCGCCGGCGTGGCCCTGGTGCTCATGGAGACGCTGGCCGACTTCGGCGTGGCCAGCTACTTCGGCATCCAGACCTTCACCACCGGCATCTACAAGGCCTGGCTGTCCATGGACAACCGGCTCGCCGCCGCGCAGCTGGCCACCATGCTGCTGGTGGTGGTGATGGCCCTGTTGCACCTGGAGCAGCGGGCGCAAAAGCGCATGCGCTTTGCGGGCGGCCTGGGCCGCGCCGGTTCGGCCGAGGCGCAGCCCCTGGCGCTGCGCGGCGGGCGCCGGCTGCTGGCCTGGGCCGTGTGTGGCCTGCCGGTGCTCATGGGCTTCGTGGCGCCGGTGGTTTTCATGCTGCGGCCGCTGGCGGCCGACTGGTCGGTGCTGCCCTGGGGGCGCTTCATCGAGTGGGCCGGCAACAGCGTGCGCCTGGGCGCCATCACCGCCGTACTGGCCGTCATCGTCGCGCTGGCCCTGGCCTTCGCGGTGCGCCGCAGCGCCGACCGCGTGACGCGCGGCGTGGTGCAGCTGGTGAGCCTGGGCTACGCCGTGCCCGGCGCCGTCATCGTGGTCGGGCTGCTGTTGCCCGTGGGCTGGCTGCAGGCGGCCATGCCGCAATGGGGCGTGGGCGCCCTGGTCACGGCCACGGCCGTGGGCATCGTCTGGGCCTATTTGGTGCGCTTTTGCGCCGTGGCGCTGCAGTCCATGCAAAGCGGCTATGCGCGCATCCCGCAAAGCCTGGACGACTCGGCGCGCATGCTGGGCACCGGCAGCGCCGGCCTGCTGGCGCGCGTGCACTGGCCCTTGCTCAAGCGCTCCACCGCCGCCGCCGCGCTGCTGGTCTTCGTGGACGTGATGAAGGAGCTGCCCGCCACCATGGTGCTGCGCCCCTTCAACAGCGACACCCTGGCCGTGGTGGCCTACCAGCTGGCGCGCGACGAGCGCCTGGGCGAGGCCGCGCTGCCCTCGCTGGCGCTGGTGGCCGTGGGGCTGGTGCCAGTGATCTTGCTCAGCCGCACGCTGAGGTCGAGCAAGCGCTAGTAGTCCGCTGGTCGCAGCACCTTGCGGCAAACCGGGTAACCTGCGCGCCATGCACGCCCGAGTTCTCCGCTACCTCGACGAAGTGGTCCGCCGCGGTTCCATCCGCAAGGCGGCCGAGCACCTGCACGTGGCGCCCACGGCGGTCAACCGCCAGATCCTGGACCTGGAGGCCGAGCTGGGCGCGCCGCTGTTCGATCGCATCCACAACCGGCTGCGCCTGACGCCACTGGGCGAGATGGTGCTGGCCCATGTGCGCAGCACCCTGCGCGAGCATGCCGCGCTGCGCGAGCGCATTGCCGAGTTCAAGGACGAGCGCCGCGGCGAGATCACCGTGGCCACCACGGCGGGTCTGGCGGGCTCGCTGCTGCCCTCGCTGGTGCATGCCTTCCGCCAGCGCTACCCGGGTATCGCGGTGCGCATCATCGACCTGCCGATTGCCGAGATACCGGCCGCCGTGGAGCGCGGCGATGCCGAGCTGGGCCTGGGTTACGACCTGTCGCTCAAACCCGCCGTGCGCACGCTGTCGGCCAGCGAATGGCCCATCGGCGCCGTGGTGCCGCCCAGGCACGCGCTGGCGCGCCATTCCTCCGTGTTGCTCAGCGACTGCGTCGGCCATGCGCTGATCCTGCCGGCGCCGCAACTGACCATCCGCACGCTGCTCGACGCGGCCTTCGAACGCAATGCCATCAAGGTCACGCCCGTGGCCGAGTCGACCTCGATGGCGCTGATCCTGCGCCTGGTGGTGCTGGGCGAGGGCATCGCCCTGCTCAACCCACTCGATGTGATGGAGGAGCGCGCGCGCAACGCCCTGGTCTTCGTTCCGCTGCGCGACCCCCACCTGGCGCGCCAGACCCTGGTGCTGGCGGCGCGCGCCAAGGGCCAGCTCAGCCCCGCGGCCGAGCTCATGGCGGCCAACATCGGCGACGCCCTGGCGCGGCTCTTCGCCACGGCAAGGTAGCCCAAGCCTTTCGGGTGTCCACATTTTGTGGACACCATTGGCGCAAATCGGCGCTATCGCGGATGCATCGGCGTTCCTAGACTGGCGCCATCGAATCCGCGAACAAAGAGAAGCCGCCCCATGAGCACCCCGACCCCCCTGATCGCCCTGAACGCCGATGTCCTCGTCACCATGGACGCGCAGCGCCGCGAGATCCGTGATGGCGCCCTGGTGGCCGATGGCCCCGCCGTGCAATGGGTGGGCCCCACGGCCGAGCTGCCGCTGGAGTACCGCCGCATGGCCGACGAGGGCCGGGCCCGGGTGCTCGACATGCGCGGCCGGGTGCTGCTGCCCGGCCTGGTCAACACCCACCACCACATGTACCAGAGCCTCACGCGCGCCGTGCCCGCGGCGCAGGATGCCGAGCTGTTCTCCTGGCTCAACAACCTCTACATGCTGTGGTCGCACCTCACGCCCGAGATGGTGCACGTGTCCACCCAGACGGCGATGGCCGAGCTCATGCTCTCGGGCTGCACCACGACCAGCGACCACCTGTACCTGTACCCCAACGGCGCGCGCCTGGACGATGCCATTGCCGCCGCGCAGCAGATGGGCATGCGCTTTCACGCCGCGCGCGGCTCCATGAGCCTGGGCCGCAGCAAGGGCGGCCTGCCGCCCGACGTGGTGGTGGAGGAGGAAGAGGCCATCCTGCGCGACAGCCTGCGGTTGATCGAGCAGTACCACGACGCCTCGCGCCACGCCATGCTGCGCGTGGTGCTGGCGCCGTGCTCGCCGTTCTCGGTGACGCGCGACCTGATGCGCGAGTCGGCCCTGCTGGCGCGTGCGCACGGCGTGTCGCTGCACACCCACCTGGCCGAGAACGACAACGACGTGGCCTTCTCGCGCGAGAAGTTCGACATGACCCCCGCGCAGTACGCCGAGAGCCTGGGCTGGGTGGGCCGCGACGTCTGGCATGCGCACTGCGTCAAGCTCGACCCCGAGGGCATCGCCCTGTTCGCGCGCACCGGCACGGGCGTGGCCCACTGCCCCTGCTCCAACATGCGCCTGGCCTCGGGCATTGCGCCCGTGCGCAGCATGCGCGATGCCGGCGTGCCCGTGGGCCTGGGGGTGGATGGCAGTGCCTCCAACGACGGCGCCCACATGCTCGGCGAGGCGCGCCAGGCCCTGCTGCTGCAGCGCGTGGGCCACGGCCCCGCCGCCATGGGCGCGCGCGAGGCGCTGGAGATCGCCACCCTGGGCGGCGCGCGCGTGCTCAACCGCGACGACATCGGCGCGCTGGCGCCCGGCATGTCGGCCGATTTCGTGGCCTTCAACATGTCTTCGGTGGGCTTTGCCGGCGCGGGTCATGACCCGGTGGCGGCCCTGGTGTTCTGCACGCCGGCCAACGTGGACACCAGCGTCATCAACGGCCGCGTGGTGGTCGAACGCGGCCGCCTGCTCACGGCCGACCTGCCCGTGGTGCTGGGGCGCCACAACGCACTGGCACACACGCTGTTCGAGCGGGCCTCGGCCGGCCACTGATTTCTTCAATTTTTCCATCCACCACCGGGCTGCCCCTTCGCGGGCGGGCCCGGTTCGACCTGGGCGCCTGCCGCCCACCACCGCACGCAAGGAGCCACGGCAACGCGCCCCACCAGAGACTGCATTCCTCACATGCCGACAAGTGCCTTTGCATAAAAAAAGGCCAACGGACAAGGAGACAAAGACAATGGATCAACAACTGCTTTACCAGGTGGAAGACCGGCCCCCGATGCTGGCCACCGCGGTGCTGCTGTCGCTGCAGCACCTGCTGGCGGCGCTCGGCGGCATCATCGCCGTACCGCTGGTGGTGGGGGGCGCGCTCAAGCTGCCGGCCGACCAGATCGTGGCGCTGGTGAATGCCGCACTGCTGGGCTCGGGCATCGTCACCATCATCCAGTGCAAGGGCGTGGGGCCCGTGGGCATACGCCTGCCCTGCGTCATGGGCACCAGCTTCGCCTTTGTCGGTGCGGGCATCAGCGTGGGCCTGGAGCATGGCGTGGCCGGCATCCTGGGCTCGTCGCTCGTGGGCTCGCTGGTGATGATCGTGGGCAGCTTCTTCATGCCGGTGATACGGCGCTTCTTTCCGCACACCGTGACCAGTGTGGTCGTGACCCTGATCGGCCTGTCGCTCACGCCCGTGGCCGTGGACTGGGCGGCCGGCGGCGTGGGCGCCAGCGACTACGGCGCCGTGGGCCACCTGGCGATTGCCGGATTCGTGCTGGCGCTGGTCATCGGCTTCGTGCAATGGGGCAAGGGCATCGTCTCGGCCAGCGCCGTGGTGCTGGGCATCGCCAGCGGCTATGTGCTGTGCCTGGGGCTGGGGTTCATCGACTTCACCCAGGTGCGCGAGGCGCCGGTGTTCGCCATACCGCAGCCGCTGCACTTCGGCATGGCGTTCCCGGTCTCGGGCATCCTTGCCATGTCCATCGCCTTTTTGGTCACCATCGTCGAGACCACGGGCACCTTCATGGCCCTGGGCGCGGCCACGCGCACGCCCATCCCGGGCAAGCGCCTGGCCAGCGGCATCCTGTGCGACGGTGTGGGCTCGGCCTTCGCGGCGGTGATGTCCAGTCCGCCGCTGTCCACCTTCGCGCAGAACGTGGGCGTGGTCTCGCTCACCGGCGTGGCCAGCCGCCATGTGGTCACGCTCACGGGCGTCATGCTGCTGCTGGCCGGGCTGTTTCCGGTACTGGGTGCGCTGGTGGTGACCATTCCGCAGCCGGTGCTCGGCGGCGCGGGGCTCATGATGTTCGCGATGATCGTCTCGGCCGGCATCCGCATGCTGGCCAGCACTGCGCCCTCGCGCCGCAACACGCTGATCATCGCTGTCTCGCTGGGCTGCGGCCTGGCCGTCACGGTGCGGCCCGACCTGCTGGCGCGCATGCCGGCCTTCGTGCGCGAGGTCTTCGGCTCGGGCATCACCGTGGGCGCGCTGGTGGCCGTGGGCCTGAACCTGCTGCTGCCCGGGCGTGAGCGCGAGGAAGACGAGCCCGCCTGAGCCCGCCCATGAAAAAGCCGCCCGAAGGCGGCTTGCTGTGTGCTTGCCCAGTGGAGGGCGAAGCGGCTCACTCGTGCCAGTCGGCGTGCTTTTCGCAGAGCTTGTTGGTCTCCTTGCCCTTGCGCGTTTCGGCAAAGGTCACGAGGTTGCCCTTGAAGTCGTCGGACGTCTCGTTCCACATGCAGGTGCACCAGGCCTGGGCCTTGGTCTGGCCGCGGACGGGGCTCTTTTCGTCACCGCCCTCGTAGAGCTTGGCGGCATGGCTCAGACACTGGCGGTACTGGCCATCGCCTGCGGGTGGGCTGTTGTAGTCGGTTGCGGCCAGGGCGGACGTGCCTGCGGCCAGGACGAGGAGGGCTCCGGTGAGCGCGGTGCGGATCGATTGCATGAAAGACCTCTGCCAGGTGGTTTTTGGCGTTGAAGATGGCGGGGCCTGGGTGCGTGCGGCAAGGCTGCCCGCTGCGTGCCACCCAGGTGTTACGCAGTGTATCTTCATGAAACAAAAGGTTTCAATCTTATTTTGCATGTGATCTGGCTATCTGCACCGAGCCACGCCACGGCCGCACCAGCCGCCGCCAGCCCACCACCACGCCCGTGGCGCTCAGCACCAGACCGCCCAGGCTCAGCACGATGAGCAGCGCATCCCACAGCGGCCGGTGCGCCAGCAGCGGGCCCCAGTCCCAGCTGTGCAACAGCGCAAACAGCCAGCGGCTGGCGCGGCGGTGGTTGTCGCTCTTGTCGAGCACGGCGCCGGTGTGCGGGTCGATGTGCACCCAGGTGGCAGGGGCGTCGGCAAACACCACGCGCAGCACGGGCAGGGGCTTGTTGTCGCCGCCGCCGGTCATGGTGTGGGCGGCGCGGCTGTAGTAGTGCAGGTCGTAGCCGTGCAGCAGTTCGGTGTGCGCCACCGGGTCGGGCAGCAGGCGTGCGGCGGCGGCCTGCAGTTCGGCCGGATCTGGAGTGTGGGGCTGCGCCGTGGCGGCGTCGCGCACGGCCGGCGCGCCCGTGGGGCTGGCCGCCAGCACCAGTGTGTGGCCGGCGTGGCGCACCCAGCGCAGTTCGCGCGTGTTGGGCGATGCCGCCGCCAGCAGGGCCTGCACGCTGGCGGCCTGCGCGGGCAGCCGCAGCGGGCCGCCGTGCATGGCATGGCTGCGCAGGGCGGGGGCGCCGCTGTCGAAGACCTTCCAGGGGTTCATGGACATCAGGCCGCTGAAGATCCAGGTCAGCGTCGCGGCGGCGAACAGCAGGCCGAAGACATGGTGCCAGCGCATCATGAAGCCCCGGTAGGGTGAGCGTGAGCCGCTCTTGTAGCGCCGCGTGAAGCGCCAACGCAGCACGCCCACCACCGTGCCCGTGAGTGTGAGCACGATGCCCGCGATGGACAGCCAATTGACGATGTCGGCCCACCAGCCGTCGAAAACGTTGCCGCGAAACGGGTAAAGCCAGTGGATCCAGGCGCCCACGTAGTTCCAGCCGCGCTCGCTGCGCGTGGCGTCGCGCACCACTTCGCCCGTGGTGCCCGAGATATACACCTCGGTGCCCGCCGCGTCGCCCAGGGCCACGTGGTGCAGGGGGCGGTGTGCATCGAGTGCACGTGAGTGGGTGAAGGCGTCTTCGTCCAGCGTGCCCAGGTGGCGCAGGGCGTTCTCCGATGCGCCCGCGAAGGCCTGCGCCGTGGCCATGGCCCAGGCCGCATCCACACCGCGCAGCACCTCGCCGGTGGTTGCATCGACCACGGTGGCCGGCCGGCGCTTGGGCGCGCCCTCGGGCTGCACCAGGTACACGGCGCGCCCGCCGCTGGCTGCGGCCAGGCGCAGGTCGGCCAGGGGTTGGCCCTCCATTTCCGCGGCGCGCAGCGCGTCGGCGGGTTCCAGCGCGATGGATGCGCCGCGCAACGGCGCCAGGTGCTCCAGGCGCTCGGTGGCCGTGAGCTTGGGGTAGCCCACGTACATCATCACCACACCCGAAAAGAACCACATGGCGAAGAAGGCGCACAGCACCACGCCCGCCCAGCGGTGCACGAGGTAGAGCCAGCGCTTGGCGTGCTGCTGCATGCTGCGGCCCCCGTCAGAACGCGGTGTGCAGCGTGAGGTCCGCCGTGCGCGGCGCACCCAGGTAGACCTGGTCGCGCACCTCGGCCGCGTAGGTGCGGTCGGTGGCGTTGCGGATGCGCGCGGTGAGCGTGGTGGCGGGGCTGAGCTTCCAGCCCAGGCCCAGGTCGAGCAGGGTGTACGACGGCCAGTATTTCGAGTTGGCCGCGTTGCCATACACCTTGCCCACATGGCGCAGCCCCGCGCTGGCCGTGACGGTGGGCGTGACAGCGTACGACACCCAGAGGTTGGCTACGGCCTGTGGCACCAGGGCCGGCACCTTGCCCGCCATGGACACGCCACCCTGCACGAAGTTCTCGTACCGCGCACGCGTAAGCGCCAGGTTGCCCTGCAGCTGCCACCGCGCGCTGGGGCGCAGGCCGGCCGACAGTTCGATGCCGCGCGAGGACTGCTCGCCCACCAGCAGCGTGAGGTTGGGGTTGGCCGGGTCCTGCGAGGCGATGTTCTGGCGCCGGATCTCGTACACCGCCACGGTGGCACTGCCCTTGCCGTCCCAGAAGTCGAACTTGCTGCCCAGCTCGACCTGGCGACCGGTGGTCAGCTCGCTGTTGTTGCGCACGTCGGCAAACGAGGCCGAGGCCAGCGAGCCCGAGGGCGGGTCGGCCGCGTTCGAGGCCTGGGCGTACAGATTGGCGCCGGGCGCGATGTCCCACACCACGCCCAGGCGGCCCGTGGTGGGGTGGTAGTCGCGGCTGAAGCTGGCGGGCGCGGTGGCCGTCACGGCGCGGCGGTTCACCAGGTCCAGGCCGATGCGCTCGTGGCGCAGCGCGGTGACCAGGTTCAGCCCGGGCACCAGCGCCGTGCGGTTCTCCAGGTACAGGGCGGTGGTCGTGGCCTTGTTGTCCTTGTCGGCGCTGTAGACCGGCGAGGTGCCCGGGATGTCGAAGAAGTTCTCGGTCGTGAACTGGGTGGGGTTCACTGTGCTGACGGCGGTGGAGAGGCTTTGCGGAAAGCGCGTCTGCTTGTTCACGCTCACGTCCAGGCCGAAGGCCCAGTCGCTTTTGCGGCCCGCCAGCTGGCCCTGGTACGTGCCTTCGATGCGGTTGCCCAGCAGCCTCTGGTCGTGGCGCTGCAGGAAGGGCGAGGTGCGCACCACGGCGGTGTTGGCGGCGTTGAAGGTGTAGATCTCCACGTTGCGGTAGTCGCGCAGCGCGTCGTAGGCGTAGAAGGTGTTGCGCAGCTGCAGCGCATCGGACACGCGCCACTGCGCCACCGAGCGCAGCCACTGCGCGCGGTGCTCGTACAGGCCGTCGGCGCTGTTGTAGTTGGCAGAGCGCGTGGCCGGATCGATGCGCAGCGCGCCCACGGCGGGGTTGAGCACCGGTGTGCCCCAGTAGGGCCGGTCCACGTGGTCTTTCTGGTATTCGTACGCCAGGGTGTGGGTGAAGCCGCCGCCCAGGTCCGACAGCAGCGAGGTGGCCAGCTGCGTGGCCTGGGTCTTGGTGCCCGTGGTCCAGCTGCCCGCGTCGCGGTGGTTCAGGTCGATGCGCGCGAAGTGCGCGGGGCCTGCCCCTTCGCTGCTGCCGGCGCTACCTGCGATCTGCCGGTTCAGCCCCACCGAGGCTTCCTTGAGCCCGTAGGAGCCCAGCCGCAGCTGGCCTTCGGCGAAATTGCCGCGCTCGGCCGTCTTCGTGATGTAGTTGATCGAGCCGCCCACGCCGCCCGAGCCGTAGAGAAAGCTCGACGCCCCGCCGATGGCCTCCACGCGGTCGTAGATCCAGCTGTCCACCGCGCGCGTGGCGCTGCCGTACTGCGGGTTGATGCCGTTGTACAGCTGCGCCACCGAGTTGGCTGTGAAGCCGCGGTAGCTCGCGGCCATGGAGCCGGGTGCGTTGTGCGCGCTGACGCCGGGCACGGCGCGCAGGATCTCCTGCGTGTCCTGCGCGCCGCGCGCGTCGATGGTGGCGCGGTCCACCAGGGTCACCGAGGCCGGTGTCTCGCGCGCCGTGAGGCCCAGGCGGCTGCCGGTGGCCACCGGCACATCGAGCTGCAGCCGGCCGTTGGGCTGGGCCGCGGCATCGACCACGTCGACCGCCTGCAGGGTCGGGGCGGCCTGCTGGGCGGCCGCGCCCAGCGGCACCAGGGCGATGAGGAGGGCCGCATGCAGCGGCGACAGGGTGAACAGGGCGGAGGGCGCGGCAGAAGCGGAAAAAAGGGAACGGGACATGGCACAACTCTCTGGCGGACGGCGGCACCTGGCGACAGGTGCGTGCCGTCCGCAACACGGACAGGAACGAAGGCCGCGCAGCCCTGGCGTCCAGGGGCCTGCGCGAGCGGCGGTCGGGTCAGAGGGCGGTGGGGGGCCCGCGTGCGGGCAGGGGGGCCGCGGTGATGGCGGCGATGCGCGCCGCCTCCACGGGCTGCACGGCGTGCGCCAGCGGCTGCGGCAGGGGGACAAAGGCCGTGGGCACCGAAGGCGGTGCGCCCACGGTGCTGGCGCACAGCGGGCAGTCCATGCCCATGCTGCCCATCTCCACGGTGCCATCGTCGGTCTGCACCAGCAGCTTGATGGTGCCCGCGCCTGAGCAGATCACCTCGATGGGCTGCGGGTTCACCAGCGGCGCGGCAATGGCTACGCCCATGGACGCCATGAACCAGGCCAGCACCAGGAGGCGCAGGGCGGCAAAGGTTCGAAGGGCGTGCATGGGGCGCAATTATGCAGGCAAGTCGCCAAAGCAATCGGGCGCCCTGGGGCGCCCGATTGCTGTGCGTCAGGTCTGGAGGATCAGGCCTGCGTGTACGCCGTCTTCACCGTGGTGTAGAACTCGGCGGCATAGCGGCCCTGCTCGCGCGGGCCGTAGCTGCTGCTCTTGCGGCCGCCGAACGGCACGTGGTAGTCCACGCCGGCCGTGGGCAGGTTCACCATCACCATGCCGGCCTGGGCGTGGCGCTTGAAGTGCGTGGCGTGCTTCAGGCTGGTGGTGGCGATGCCGCTGGCCAGGCCAAACGGGGTGTCGTTGGCCAGGGCCAGCGCTTCCTCGTAGTTCTTCACGCGCTGCACGCTCACCACGGGGCCGAAGATCTCTTCGCGGTTGATGCGCATGCCGGGCGTGGTCTCGGTGAACAGGGCCGGGCGCAGGTAGAAGCCGGGCGCGCCGTCGGCGTTCTTCTCCAGGGCTTCGCCGCCAAAGGCGAGCTTGGCGCCTTCCTGCTGGCCGATGCCGATGTATTCGAGGTCCTGCGCCAGCTGGCGGTCGTCCACCACGGGGCCGATGTCGGTGCCGGCCTTGCGTGCGTCGTCCACCTTCAGGGTCTTCATCTTCTCGATGACGGCGGCCACGAAGCGGTCGTGGATGCCTTCGGTCACGATCACGCGGCTGCTGGCCGTGCAGCGCTGGCCGGTGGAGAAGAAGCCGCTGTTGACGGAAGCGCCCACGGCCACGGCCAGGTCGGCGTCGTCGAGCACCACGAAGGGGTTCTTGCCGCCCATTTCGAGCTGCACCTTGGCGCCGCGCGGCACGCAGGCCGCCGCCACGCGCTGGCCCGTGCCCACCGAACCGGTGAAGCTCACCCCGGCGATGCGCTCGTCTTCCAGCAGCACCTGGCCCACGTCCGAGCCGCGGCCCATCACCAGGTTGAACACGCCGGCCGGCAGGCCCGCGCGGTGCAGGATGTCGGCCAGCGCCCAGGCGGAGCCTGGCACCACCTCGGCGGGCTTGAACACCACGCAGTTGCCGTAGGCCAGGGCCGGCGCGATCTTCCATGCCGGGATGGCGATGGGGAAGTTCCATGGCGTGATGATGCCGATCACGCCCAGGGGTTCGCGCGTGATCTCGATGCCCACGCCGGGGCGCACCGAGGGCAGCACCTCGCCGCCGGGGCGCAGCGCCTCGCCGGCGAAGAACTTGAAGATGGCGGCCGCACGGCCCACTTCGCCAATCGCCTCGGGCAGGGTCTTGCCTTCTTCGCGGGCCAGCAGGTCACCCAACTCGGCCTTGCGCGCGATGATCTCGTTGCCCACGGCATCGAGCACGTCGAAGCGCTGCTGCGGGGTGGAAAGGCTCCACGCCGGGAAGGCCGCGTGCGCTGCCGACACGGCCTCCAGCGCCTGCTCGCGGCTGGCCACGGCGTAGTCGCCGATCACGTCGCGGGTGTCCGAGGGGTTGGTGTTGCGGTAGCCGCGGACGCCTTCGGTCCAGGTTCCGCCAATCAGGTTTGCATGCATGGTGTGGTGCAGGTAGTGGGAAAGTGGTGGCAACGGTGCCGAACAGGCCGCCGGCCCGCCGCACGGGCCTGGCCGCAGCAACAAGGCGCCTGCGCGGAGCAGTGCATTGTGCAGCGGTTGCCGGTGTGCGGTGGCAGGGGACCCATTCTGGCGTGCCTTAGAAAGCCGTGCGCACGCCGACCTGCGTGACGCTCTTCTGACTGATGAAATCCTTGAGTCCGCCGGTCGATTGCGAGGCCGACGCATACAGGAAGGTGTTCTTGGACAGCGCGTAGCGCGCACCCACGGCGACCTTGCCCAGGGTGTCGTTCTGGCCGGCCGCGTTGGCGTACTTCACACGCGTGTAGTTGGCGCCCAGCAGCACGAAGGAGCCCACGGGCACCTCCACGCCGATGGTGGTGCCGTCGCTGCGGTCCATGGCGAAGGTGTTGGTGCCGGTCACGGTCAGGTTGTTGCCCGTGAAGGCGCCGTTCACCGAGGTGGTGGCCAGGTCGCGGTTGCGCTGCACGCCGCCCAGCACCTTGACCACGCCGAAGTTGTAGTTGGCCGCCACCGTGAGCGACTTGTTCACGTTGTCGCCCGTGGTGCGCGAGCGGTTCCACTCGTACGACAGCGCGCTGTTGAACGGGCCCTGGCCGTAGCTGAGCTTGATGCCGTAGAAGCGGTCGGCCGTGCCCTCGCCGGGCGCCACCTGGGCCGCTGCCTGGAAGCCGCTGTAGTTGACGGTCTGCACCTGCAGCACATTGTCGGCGCGCGGCGCGTTGAGCCACAGCGGCAAGGCCTTGCCGGCGTTGGTCACGCCGGTGCCGGGATTCAGCGTCAGGGCGTTGGTGAAGGGGTTGCTCAGGCCCATGACCGAATCTTCCAGGATGTACTGGCGGCCCAGGCGCAACTCGCCCACCGTGGACGAGGACAGCCACACGAAGCCCTGGCGACCGAAGGCGCGGCCGCCCTGGCCGAAGGTGCCGTTGTCGGCATTGAAGCCGTTTTCCAGCAGCACGCCGGCCTTCAGGCCGCCGCCCAGGTCCTCCACGGTGCGGATGCCCCAGCGCGAACCGTTCAGGCCGTTGGTCGTGCCGTCGTTCATCGAGGTAACGCTGCCGCCGCCCGAGCGCGAGCCCGCGCTGTAGTGGCTGACGTTGAGGTCGACCAGGGTGAACAGCGTCACGCTCGACTGGGCCTGGGCGGCCGGCGCAGCGGCCAGCAGCGCCGCGCAGGCGGCCAGGGACAGGTGGGAAATTTGCGTCTTCTTCGTCATGGTTTTGTCTCTCTCTCGTTCTCGTCTCTTGTTTTCTTCAGGGTTGATGAAAGCGGGGATGGAATGGTTGGGGCGGGTGGGCTCCTCGGGTGAATGGGCAGGGCAGGGCACTGCGCCGGTACGGCGCAACGCGGTATCGGGTGTTGGCGGTGGTGCGGGGTCGACCCGCGGGCGGTGGGGCTCCGCGGCGCTCAGCTGGCCGCGGCTACCGGGGCCGCCGGGGAGTCCGGCAGATGTCTGACCTCACAAGGTCCCATGCCGGTCGGTGGCGCGCATTTCGGTGGGGTCATTGGACAAAAACTCCCAGGCAATAAGGCGTGCGCTGGGGCGCGCCAGGGCTTCGGGGCCGGGGCAGCGGACACAACGCGGTGATTTGTTGTATGTCATCGTACAACAAAATGCGAAGTCATGACTTCGGGTTAGTACGGACACGGCCCGAGGGACCGCGCACCGGGGAAGCAGTGGAGCAGGGTGAGGGGGGCGGGGGCCAGGCCCCCGGGGGTCAGCCGGCCTCGGTCTGGGCGCGGCGACGCCGCTCGCGGCTGTTGGCCAGGTGGGTGCGCATGGCCGCGCGCGCGCCATCGGGGTCCTGGCCGACGATGGCGTCGTAGATGCTCTCGTGCTCGCCGTTCACGCGGCGCAGGTACTGGCGCAGGTCGCTCTGGCTGTCGCCGGCCTCGAGCCGCGCGCGCGGGATGATCATGCTGCCCAGCGTGCCCATCAGCTCGGCGAAATGGCTGTTCTGCGTGGCGCGCGCGATCTCCAGGTGGAACTGGAAGTCCGACGCCACCGCGTCGCGCCCTTCGTCCACGGCCTTGGTCACGGCGTCCAGCGCCACGCGCATGGCGGCGATGTTGGCGTCGGTGCGGCGCTGCGCGGCCAGCGCGGCGGCCTCGGTCTCGACGCCGATGCGCAGCTCCAGCACGGCGATCACGTCGCGCAGCGTGCTGAACTGGTCGGGCGTGATCTTGAAGCCCGGCGCCTGCCCCAGGCCCAGCACGAAGGTGCCGATGCCGTGGCGCGTTTCCACCAGGCCCGAGGCCTGCAGCTTGGAGATCGCCTCGCGCACCACGGTGCGGCTGACCTCGAACTCGGCCATGATCGCCGCCTCCGTGGGCAGCTTGTCGCCCAGCGCCAGGCGCCCGTCGCGGATGCGGTCGCCCAGGGATTCAACCAGCTCCAGGGCCAGGGTGCGGGGCTTGCGGCGAAGGGCGATGGCGGTGTTCATTTCTCGGTGTTATCCCTATGTGATCGGGGGGCGCTTGGGAGTACATTGCATTCGCGTTGTACGACAACTGATGACGTGCAACGAAGCATACCGCCACTGTACCAAGAACATTCCGAATTTCCATGCCTTGTCACCCGACACCGATCCGATTCAACCGCCTGCTGCTCACCGGTGCCGCCGGCGGTCTGGGCCGTGAGCTGCGCACCCGTCTGAAGGCCTACTGCACCACTTTGCGCCTGTCCGACATCGCCGAACTGGGTGCCGAGGCCGCCGGCGAGGAAGTGCGCCCCGCCAAGCTGGAAGACGCCGCCGCCATCCACGAACTGCTGGCCGGCGTGGACGCCGTGATGCACCTGGGTGGCGTGTCCACCGAACAACCCTGGGACGCCATCCTGCCGGCCAACATCGTCGGCGCGTACAACCTGTACGAAGCCGCGCGCAAGCAGGGCGTCAAGCGCGTGATTTTTGCCAGCAGCAACCACGTCACCGGCTTCTACCGCCAGGACGAGGTCGTGGGCCTCAAGGATCCGGCCCGGCCGGACGGCCTGTACGGCCTGTCCAAGGCCTTCGGCGAAGACCTGTCGCGCTTTTACTTCGACCGCTACGGCATCGAGACCGTGTGCCTGCGCATCGGCTCCTCCTTCCCCGAGCCGCGCAACCGCCGCATGCTCGCCACCTGGATGAGCTACGACGACCTGGAGCGCCTGGTCGTCGCCAGCCTCACCGCCCCCGTGGTGGGCCACAGCACCATCTACGGCATGGGCGACAACACCACCACCTGGTGGGACAACACCCTGGCGCGCCACATCGGCTACCGGCCACAGGACAGCTCCGAGCCCTTCCGCGCCAAGGTGGAGGCGGCCGACCCGTCGCCTGACCTCTCCGACCCGGCCGTCATCTACCAGGGTGGCCCCTTCGTGCGCACAGGCCCTTTCGAGTGAGCACCCCCGCCATGGAACTGCTGTTGCCCGACCACCGCGACCAGGTGGGCGAGAGCCCGCTGTGGTCTGTCACCGAACAGGCGCTGTACTGGGTGGACATCGAAGGCCGCGCGCTGCGCCGCCTGCGCTGGGCCGATCGCCAGCTGACCAGCTGGGCCACGCCCGAGCGCCTGGCCTGCATCGCCCTGCATGCCGATGGCGGCCTCATCGCCGGCATGGACACGGGCCTCTTTCACCTGCGCCCGGCCGATGACGGCACGCTGGCCTGCACCCCCATCTCGGCCGTGCAGCACCCGCAGGACGGCATGCGCTTCAACGATGGACGCTGCGACCGCCAGGGGCGCTTCTGGGCCGGCACCATGGTGCGCGACATGGCGCTCGCCCAGCCGGCTGGCGGCCTGTACCGCCAGGATGCGCGCGGCCTGTCCGTGCCCCAGGTCGAAGGCCTGGTCACGCAGAACGGCCTGGCCTTCAGTCCCGACGGCGCCACCATGTACCTGAGCGACAGCCACCCCAATGTGCAGAAAGTCTGGACGCTGGACCTGCACGACGATGGCAGCCTGGGCCCCCGGCGCCTGTTCGTGGACATGCGCGAGCTGCCCGGCCGGCCCGATGGCGGCGCCATCGACACCGACGGCTGCTACTGGATCTGCGGCAACGATGCCGGCGTGGTGCACCGCTTCACGCCCGAGGGCGTGCTCGACCGCTCGCTCAGCGTGCCGGTCAGCAAGCCCTCGATGTGCAGCTTCGGCGGGCCCGACCTGGACCTGCTGTTCATCACCTCCATCCGCCCCGGCCAGCCGCAGGGCAACGACATTGCCCACGGCGGCGCGGTCTTCGTGGCCCGCCCCGGCGTGCGCGGGCTCGCAGAAGCCCCGTACCGCGCTGCCTGAGCAGCGCAGCACCGCATACCCCCTTTCAACCCAGGAGACAACCACCATGAACGTTCCCCACCTCTTTGGCCGCGTGGCGCTGGCCGCCGGCATGCTGCTGGGCAGCCTGGCCGCGCAGGCCACCGAATTCCGCTCGTCGGACATCCACCCCGAGGACTACCCCACCGTGCTGGCCGTGCGCCACATGGGCGAGACGCTGTCCAAGGCCACGGGCGGCAAGCACAGCATCAAGGTCTACGCCAAGGGGTCCCTGGGCATCGAGAAGGACACCATCGAGCAGACCAAGCTGGGCGCCATCGCCATGACGCGCGTGAACGTCGCGCCCATGAACAACATCTGCCCCGCCACCATGGTGCCCACCATGCCCTTCCTGTTCCGCGACAAGGAACACATGCGCAAGGTGCTCGACGGCGCCATCGGCGACGAGATCCTGAAGGACTGCGAATCGCAGGGCTTCGTGGGCCTGGCTTTCTACGACAGCGGCGCACGCTCGATCTACACCGTCAAGAAGCCCGTCAAGACCCTGGCCGACGTCAAGGGCCTGAAGGTGCGCGTGCAGCAGAGCGACCTGTGGGTCTCGCTGCTCGAGGCCATGGGCGCCAATGCCACCCCCATGCCCTTCGGCGAGGTCTACACCGCGCTCAAGACCGGCCTGGTGGATGCTGCCGAGAACAACTACCCCAGCTACGAGAGCTCGCGCCACTTCGAAGTCGCCAAGTACTTCAACAAGACCGAGCACTCGATGGCGCCCGAGATCCTGCTGTTTTCCAAGCGCGTCTGGGACACCTTGAGCGCCGATGACCAGAAGGCCATCCGCGCCGCGGCCAAGGAGTCGGTGGGCTTCATGCGCAAGATCTGGGACGAGCGCGAAGAGAAATCCCTGGCCACCGTGAAGGCCGGCGGCGCGCAGATCGTGGAGATCGACAAGGTCGCCTTCAAGACCGCCATGAAGCCGGTGTACGACAAGTTCCTCAAGGACCCCAAGCTGCAGGACATGGTCAAGCGCATCGACGCCGTGCAGTAAGAAAAAGCAGAGCCCTGAGGGCAGGCGGTACCGGGACGCAAGCGCCCGCCGCCTGCCCCTTTCCAGTTGTTGTTATTGAATGTCCACTATGTACACGCGACTCTGCGCTTTCATCGCGCGCACCTGCCTGCAGCTCGGCGTGGGAGGTCTGGTCCTCCTGGTCTGCGCCGTGCTCTACCAGGTCATCGGCCGCTATGTGTTCAACGACACGCCCACCTGGGCCGAGAGCGGCGCCGTGCTGCTCGTGCTCTACGTGACCATGCTCGGCATGGCCGTGGGGGTGCGCGATGCGGGCCACATCGGCCTCGAATCCTTTCTGGTGCTGGCGCCCGACTGGCTGCGCACCAAGCTCGAATTGCTGATCCACGCGCTGGTGCTGCTGTTCGGCGTCGTCATGGCCTGGAACTGCGGCGTGCTGGCCGAGTCGGTCGCGCCCTACAAGATCCCCACGCTCGGTATCTCCGAAGCCTTCAAGTACGTGCCGCCCGCCATGGCCGGCGTGCTGGTGGCCATGTTCTCGCTGGAGCACATCATCGCCATCCTGCGCGGCGTCGAGGTCGAGCCCGCCTGGCATTGAGCGAATCCACCGCCCCTTGTCGATCTTCCTGCGCGCCCATTCCGTCTTCTCCCCGATTTCCACCGAGATTCCACCACCATGGCGTTGACCATCCTCTGCGTGACCTTCACGCTCCTGCTGCTGCTGGGCGTGCCCGTGGCCTTTTCGATCGGCCTGTCGTCGCTGGCCACCATCCTCTACGAAGGCCTGCCGCTGGCCGTGGGCTTCCAGCAGATGATTTCGGGCATGAACCCGTTCTCGTTCCTGGCCATCCCGTTCTTCATCTTTGCCGGTGAGATCATGATGTACGGCGGTATCGCCGACCGCATCGTCAACTTCGCCAAGAGCGTGGCGGGCCACGTGCGCGGCGGCCTGGGCATGAGCAACGTGCTCGCCTGCACGCTGTTCGGCGGCGTCTCGGGCTCGCCCGTGGCCGACGTATCGGCCATGGGCGCCGTGCTCATCCCGCAGATGAAGAAAGAGGGCTACCACACGGACTACGCGGTGAACGTGACCACGCACGCCTCGCTGGTGGGCGCGCTCATGCCCACCTCGCACAACCTCATCATCTTCACGCTGGCCGCCGGCGGCAAGGTGAGCATCGCTGCACTGATCCTCGCCGGCATCGTGCCCGCGCTGCTGCTCACGGTCTGCAACCTGGCAGCCGCCTACCTCGTGGCCGTCAAGCGCGGTTACCCCGCCGGCACCTTCCCCGGCTGGGAGATCGTGTGGATCTCGTTCCGCGCCTCCGTCCCCGGCCTGGCCGTGGTGGTCATCATCATCGCGGGCATCCTTTCGGGGGCCTTCACGGCCACCGAGTCGGCGTCGGTGGCGGTGCTGTGGGCGCTGGTGCTCTCGGTCTTCGTCTACAAGAAGCTCACGCGCGAGCAGTTCCTCAAGGCCGCGTCCAAGGCCGTCAAGACCACGGGCACCGTGCTGCTGCTGATCGGCATCTCGTCCATGTTCGGCTACCTCATCGGCCTGTACGGCGTGGCCGAGCTCACGGGCGATGCGCTCAAGTCCATGAGCACCTCGCCCTGGGTCATCTTCCTGTGCGTGAACATCATCCTGTTCATCCTGGGCACCTTCCTCGACATGGCGGCCACCATCCTGATCTGCACGCCGATCTTCCTGCCCATCTGCCAGCAGTTCGGCATGAGCACCGAGCAGTTCGGCATCGTGATCCTGATCAACTGCGCGCTGGGCCTGAACACGCCGCCCGTGGGCACCACGCAGTTCATCGGCTGCACCATCGGCGGCATCTCCGTGGGTGAGGTGATGAAGACCATCTGGCCGTTCTACAGCGCGCTCATCGTGGCGCTGATGCTCGTGACCTACGTGCCGCAGTTCTCCATGTGGCTGCCGGACCTGGTCCTCAAGGGTGGTGGGTGAAGCGCAGGGGGCCTGGCGGCGAGGCCGGCCCCCTGCGTCTTTTTTTCTGCACTGAGCGATAGCATTCATGAGGCGCCCTCGGGCGCCTCGTTTTACTTTTGACTGAAAGATTTCCGCATGGGGGCTGTTTCCCGTTTCGCCGACCGCAAGGTCCTCGTCGCCGTGGCACTGCTGTGCTGCCTGCTCTGGGGCAGCTCCTACCCCGCCATCAAGACTGGCTACGCCTGGTTCGGCATCGCCAAGGGCGACGTGCCCACCCAGCTCGTCTTTGCCGGCTGGCGCTTCGTCGGCGCCGGCCTGGTGCTGCTGGCCTGGGCCCTGACCAGCGGCCGCAAAATCGTGGCCCTGGGCACCGGCGCGGCGCGCCAGTTGGTGGTGCTGGGCCTGGCGCAGACCGCGCTGCAGTACGTGTTCTTCTACGTGGGCGTGGCGCACACCACGGGGGTCAAGGCCTCCATCATGAACGCCACCGGCACCTTCTTCAGCGTGCTGCTGGCGCACTGGGTGTACCACAATGACCGCCTGAGCCCTGCCAAGCTCTGGGGCTGCGTGGTGGGCTTTGCCGGCGTGATGGTGGTCAACCTGGGCCGTGGCTCGCTCGACCTGGACTTCACCCTGTTGGGCGAAGGTTTCGTGGTGCTGGCCGCCCTGGTGCTGGCCGCCGCCAGCATCTACGGCAAGCAGCTCTCGCAGCGCATGGACTCGGTCGTCATGACCGGCTGGCAGCTGGCCATCGGCGGCGTGGCCCTGCTGGCCATGGGCTGGGGCGCGGGCGGCTCGCTCACCGGCTTCACCCCCGCATCCACCGCCTTGCTGGTGTACCTGGCGCTGCTGTCCTCGGCCGCCTTCTCGCTGTGGAGCCTGCTGCTCAAGCACAACCGCGTGAGCCAGGTCACGGTGTTCAACTTCACCGTGCCGGTGTTCGGCGCCGGCCTGTCGGCCATCTTCCTGGGCGAGGCCCTGCTGGAGTGGAAGAACCTGGTCGCGCTGGTGCTGGTGTGCGCAGGCATCTGGCTGGTGACGCGCGATGCGGGGCAGGGTGGGGCAGGGAAGTGAGGGCGGCCAAGGGCGGGGCCTTGGGTCCGCGAGCGCTTCCATGCGCAGTGCTGCGCCTCGCCGCCCCCGGTGGCGCTATCGGGGCAGGCGGACTATCCCATAGGGGTTGAACTTGAAATCGTCCTCCTCATACGTGGAGGCGAGCGTGTGGGCAGCGCGGCGCTGCTGGAGCACCTGCGCCAGCCCGTGCTGTGCCATCTCATCCGCTACGGCATCCATCAGCGCCACCACCTGCAGCTCCGATCCAAGCGATTGCGGCGCATACACCTCCGGCAAGCCGACCAGGTGAAAGCCCACGCTTTGCAGGTAGCCCTTGTCCGATATCGGGCGCCGGGCGAAGGCCAGGCGGCCCACCCGTTGCTGCGCCAGCAGGTCGCCCGACTGCTGGGCCTGGGCACCCTGGCGCACCAGTTCCCGCCACCGGTCGATCCCGTGCGCGACGCCTGCGCTTTCGCCCTTGGCGGCCACCGCCCCGGCATCGAGCACGCGGCCCACCAGCTGCAGTGCGGCCATCGAGACCTTGACCGTGTCCTTGCGGTCCATGGGCGGTCCCAGCACGTAGAGGACGGAGCGGTGGCTGGCGACCGCCTTTTCGTCCGCCGCTGTCCACGCATTGGGTACCACCCGGTCGCGGTTCACCTCGAAAGACCGCTGCATGCGCGCGTCGGGCTCGGAGAGGGAGTAGTCCTCGTCCGCACTGAACCCGGTCGCGAAATCACGCACCGCGCCCGCCACTGCGGCCTTCAATGGCGCCAGGTTGCTGCTTTTTCCGAGGAAGCACAGCACGTGGCGGGGCTGTACTGACGATGGTGGTTCAGGCGTCGGGGCCGTGGCCTTGCCGCTGGGCGGACGCTCTTCGGGCTTCTGGCCCCAAGCCCCTTTCCAGCCCACGGTGGCTGCAATGCCTGCTGCAATAAGGCGGCGCATGGTGTTCATTTGTCTGTACCTGCAGGTTGATGATGGCGGCGCTGTACGCGTTGCGCCCGGTTTCGCAGCGCATCTTACGGCGGCCACGCCGTGAACAACGCTGCGGCAAGAGGCGCACTAAGCGCCCCACCCGCCCCCCATCCGCTGCGCACAGAAGTCCCGCACCACTTTCAGCGCTGGCGCCTGCGATATGCCCTCCAGCGTGACAAAGGCGAACTGCGAGGTCAGCCGCAGCGGGCGGGTCAGCCGCAGCTCGGCCAGTTCGCCCTGGTCGATGAGCGCGCGGGCGGCTTCGATGGTGCCCAGGAACACGGCGTCGGTGGTGCGCACCACGTCGAGCAGGCAGGCCACCTCGTCCGACTGGATCTGCAAGGCTTCGCTGAAGTGCGCGGTGCGCCCGAAGTGGGCGTTCAGGCTGTGCACGGCCTCGTCGCTCAGGCCCGTGCCGGCCAGCGGGTACTGGCGCAACTGGGCAAACGCCACCTGGGCCGCGCCGTGCAAGGGGTGGCCGCTGCGGCAGACAAAGCCCAGGCGCATGTCGGGGAACAGCTCCACGTCCAGGTCGTCGGCCGGGGGCAGGGTGCGTCGGTGGATTACCAGCGCATCCAGCGTGCGCGCGCGCAGGCTCTGCAGCTGCAGCTCGGCCGGCCCGCTGGAGAGCTGGACGTGGATGCGCGGGTGCTGCGCCAGCATGTGCTGCAGCAGCGGCACGGCCAGCATCGCCGTGGGCGCGGGGCCCAGGCCGAGCTTGGCGCTGCCGATCTCCAGCCCCGCCAGCAGGCTGGCGCTGCGCTTGAGCTCCGACACCTCCAGCCCGATGCGCCGCGCCCGCGCCGCCACCAGCACCCCCAGCGGCGTGAGCGCCTTGCGCTTGCCCGCCCGCTCGATGAGCGGGGCGCCCAGCTCGTCTTCCATGGCCAGGATGCTGCGGCTGAGCGCAGGCTGCGTCAGGTACAGCTGCTCGGCCGCGCGGCTGAAGGATCCGGTCTCGGCCACGGCGAGCAAATGCTCGAACTGCTGCAGGTTCATGGCGGGGCTCCGGTGGGCATTGGCATGAGTAGCGGTAATGCGTTTTCAAATAATTATGCATTGGACGTACTAGCTTCCGGTGCCTAGCATGGCCTGGCATCCACTCATTGCGAAGGCAGCACGCACCATGGCTTCATCGACACATCCTCGCTTCTTTTCTGGGCTGGCTCTGGCGTTGGCCGGCCTTGCGGCCCTGGCGGCCGCGCCCCTGCAGGCGCAGCAGGCCTACCCCACGCGCGCCATCACCGTAGTAGTGCCGGTGGCCGCCGGCGGTGCTGCCGATGGCCTGGCGCGCGCCTGGGCTGACCACATGGGCCGCTCGCTCGGGCAGCCCGTGGTGGTGGACAACAAGCCCGGCGCCAACGGCGGCATTGCGGCCAGCTACGTGGCCAAGCAGCCGGCCAACGGCTACACGCTGCTGTTCGGCAGCACGTCGAACATGTCGCTCAACCGTTTTTCGTACAAGACGCTGGCCTACGACCCGGTGAAGGACTTCGACCCCGTGCTCATGCTCGCAGGCACCTCGCAGGTGCTGGTGGCCAGCCCGGCCTCGGGCATCAAGTCGCTGGACGACCTGGTCAAGCTGGCCCGCGCCAAACCCGACACGCTCAACTACGGCTCGGCCGGCAAGGGCAACTCCACGCACCTGAACGTCGAGTTCCTGCTGCAGCACTTCGGCTTGCAGATGACCCACGTGCCCTACAAGGGCGCTGCGCCCGCCATGGTGGGGCTGATCGGCGGCGAGACCCAGCTCACGGCCGACGCCATCACCAGCGTGGTGCCCCAGGCCAAGAGCGGCAAGGTGGTGCCGCTGCTGGTGTTCGGCAGCCAGCGCTCGCCCGCGCTGCCCAATGTGCCCACCGTCTACGAAGCCGGGCTCAAGGACTTTCCCGCCGGCGGCTGGTATGGCGTGATGGTGCCCAAGGGCACGCCCAAGGAGGTGGTGGACCGGCTCAATACCGAGACGAAGAAGTTCTGGGCCGACCCCGTCGCCAAGGCCCGCATGGACACCCTGTTCATGGACCCGCCCACCGCTCTGGGCCCGCAGGCCGTGGCCAAAACCATGCAGGACGAGGCCGCCGTGTGGGGCCCCATCATCGCCCGCCTGGGCATCCAGAACGAATGAGCGAATGGGCGAACGGCCAACAAGCACCATCCATGCAGCGCGACACCATGACCTCCAACCCACCCCCTGACTCACTGCCCATCGCACCCGCCCGCACCGCCGAGCCCCGCGTGCACCTGCCGCGCAGCGAAGACTTCCTGCTGTGGTCACCCCCCTTGCAGGCCTACGGCTACCGCATCGTCGACCAGCTCTTTGCAACGCGCACCATCCGCCGTGGCAGCGCGCACCGGCCCGTGGTGCGCGGGCCCGAACTGCAGTTGCCGCACTACACCCGTGGCGGCGAGCCGCGCACGGTCGAAGACTTCATGGACCGCAACGCCGTGGCCGGCCTGCTCGTGGTGCGCGATGGCCAAGTGGTGCTGGAGCGCTACGGCCTGGGCCTGCAACCCGGCGAGCGCTGGAGCACCATGTCCACCGTGAAGTCCATGACCGCACTGCTGGTGGGCGCCGCCGTGCGCGACGGCGCCATCGCCAGCGTGGACGACCCCGTGGTGCGCTACCTGCCGCAACTGCAGGGCAGCGGCTACGCCGGCGCCACCGTGCGGCAGCTCATGACCATGTCGTCCGGCGTGGCCTGGTCCGAGGTCTACACCGACAAGCAATCCGACGTGAACCGCTACAGCAAGTCGCTGGCCGACAAGGTGCCCGGCGGCGTGCTCGCCATGTTGCAAGCACTGCCCTCCGAGCACCGCCCAGGCAGCCACTGGCACTACAACACCGGCGACACCTATTTGCTCGGCTGCGTGCTGTGCGCCGCCACCGGCCAGCCCCTGGCCGACTACATGGCCGCCAAGGTTTGGCAGCCCTGCGGCATGGAAGACGACGCCTACTACACCCTCGAATCCGACGGCGGCCAGGAGATCGCCGGCAGCCGCGCCGGCATGTCGCTGCGCGACATGGGCCGCCTGGCCGCCCTGGTGGCTGCGGATGGCGTGGTGGACGGCCAGCCCGTCCTGCCACCCGGCTGGGTAGACGCCATGGCGAAGCGCGCCTTCGACATCCCCGAAGACTTTCACCCCGCGCGCCGCTCGCTCGGCATCACGGGTTATGGCTACGGCTGGTGGCTTACCGACGACGGCGCCATGCTGGCCATGGGCCACTCCGGCCAGCGCATTTATATCCACCGCGCAGAGCAACTGGTGGTGGTGAACCTGGCGGTGTACCCCGAGCCGCGCTACGTGGGCGCGCATGAGCATGATCGGGATGCGGAACTGAACAGCTTCATCCAGGCGTGCAGGGGCTGAAAGGTGCCACCGGGATCTGCCTGCGCCAAACCGGCGCCGCGCATAAACTCGGCGCATGCCCCACACCCTCCACCGCGAAGCATTCCAGCAGACCCTGCACGGCCAGCGCACCGACCTCTACACCCTGCGGGGCGAGGGCGGGCTGCAGGTGGCTATCAGCAACTACGGCGCGCGGCTGGTGCAGATTGCGGTGCCTGACGGGCAGGGCGGCCTGGTGGATGTGGCGCTGGGCTACGACAGCCTGCAGGGCTACCTGGACGGACAGCTCTCCATGGGCGCGCTCATCGGCCGCTGGGCCGGGCGGGTGCGCAGTGGGCAGCTCACGGTGCCTGGCCGCGATGTGCCGCTGGAATTGCCCATCAACAGCGGCCCGCACCACCACCATGGCGGGCCGCGGGGCAGCCGCTTTCAGGTGTTTGCGGTGGACGAGGTGCAGGCCGATGCCCTGGTGCTGAGCCATGTGTTCCGCACCGAGGACGATGGCGTGCCCGGCACGGTGCGGCTAACGGTGCGCATTGCCGTCACGCCCGACAACGCGCTGCAGATGGCCTGGACGGCCGAGGCGGCCGATGCGCCCACCATCGCCAACATCACGGGCCATGCCTTCTTCAACCTGGCGGGCCATGGCAGCACGCACCGCCACCAGTTGCAGATGCCGGCCAGCCACTATGTGCCGCTGGCGCTGGACCTGTGCCCGCTGGGCCAGGTCGAGGAGGTGCAGGGCACGGTCTTCAATTTTCGCGAGCTGCGCACGGTGGGCGAGGCCATTGCCCAGCCGGCCAACCCCTCCAGCGACCAGTTGGCCCTGGCCGGCGGGCTGGACCATTACCTGGTGCTCGACAGCGGCGTCTCGGCCCGCGCACCCTTTGCCCTGCCGGCTGGCACCCCGGGCCTGCGCCTGGCCGCGCGCCTGCGCGAGCCCGTGAGCGGCCGCAGCATGCAGGTGTGGAGCACCGCGCCCGGCGTGCAGGTGTACGCGGGCCACGGCCTCAAGGCCGACCCGGCGCGCGACCGGGGGCGGGGCGGCAATGCCGAGGGCACGGACGGCTGGCTGTGGCAGCCCGGCGACGGCATCTGCCTGGAGCCCATGGAGTACCCCGACGCACCCAATCACCCGGCGTTTCCCAAGCGCTGGCTGGCGCCGGGCGAGCTGGAGCACGGGGCCATCGTGTACCGGTTCATGTAGTGATCCGGGCCTGGCGCTCGGCCACAGCGCCTGCGGTAGCATAGGCCCCTGCGCGGAGCCATCCGCCCCGCAGCCAGGCGCTGCCGTCTGCGACCGACGGAGCCTCCATCTGGCTGCGCCCATGACCACCACCTACCCACCCCTCTTTCCCGCCGCGCTGCAGCAGGCTGCCTTGACGCTGCTCGACGCACATCCCGCCGCAGGGTTTGCGTCGGCAATTCATCCCGGGTTCACCGTCTCCGTGCAGGGGGAGCTGCTGAGTGCTCCTGGCCGCATTTACTGCAAGCCGGGCGATCTGCACGCGGCGATCGCGCAATCCAGCGGTGACCCCCGGTTGCTGGCGCTCAGCCTGGGCACCCGGCACTGGAACGGGTATATCCGTGAGGAGTGCCTGCGGAAGATCGTTGCCGTGGAGCGGCCCTGGGTGGCCCCGTTTGTCGTCCAGCTCCTGGGCGAGTACGTGATCGAGATCGTGGAGGTGATTGCCGCAGCCATCCATGAGCGCGGCTCGGAGCGGCTTGCCGGATTTGCGCAGGAGAACCCACAGTTCATGGCCACCACCCGGCGGCGTGCCACGAGCTACTGGCACTGCTACCACCGCAGCCGCTTTCCGGCGCTTCAGGCCTATCCGGCCATCACGGCACTCGATGCAATCGAGCGCATGGCGCGTGGGGTGTAGCGGCGGTGCGCGCCGTGCCTGCACTGCGTATGTCCGCTCTCTTGGACAGCAAGGGAGTGGATGAAGATGTCCGAATTCGGCGTGTCAAACGGCCAGCTTTCGCGGACACTTCGCCTGTCCAATCAATGCGGAGGCAGTCGTGGCGTACTTCTCTCACACCATTTTGCTCAATGTCGGAGCTGACAAGGCCTGGGATGCACTTCGTGACGTAGGCAACCTGCACACTCGCCTGGTGCGAGGCTTTGTGGTCGAGTGCGAGTTCGACGGCAGTGCCCGCCTCCTGACGTTCGCCAATGGGGTCAGAACAACCGAGCGAATCGTCGCCATCAGCGAGTCGAACCGGCGCGTCTCCTGGTCGGCGATCAGTGAGCGCATTGCACACCATAATGCCTCTGCCCAAGTGGTGCCGGAAGGTCCGGGGTCTTGCCGGTTTATTTGGTCCGTGGACGTGCTGCCCGATTCAATAGCTCCAAGCATCGAGGCAATGGTGCAGGCGGGCCTCCAGTCCATCAAGCTGACTCTTGAGCAAGAAGGTGCCGTCTGACCCCGTCGCTGTGGTGACTCCCATCCTGGCCGATTGCGAAAGTCTGGCTGGTCGTTCATGGCTCTGGATCACCCCCAAAAGCCGACCTACTGAGCTTGAGAAATGACCTGTCCGCAGCAGGCCTTGGCTTGGTTGCCTGCGCGCCTCGCGCACCCACCGTGCCAGCGTGCACAGGTCCAGCAGCTGGCCAGCGCCGATGGGCCGGTTGGGGTCAACCGCCTAAGTTTCGCCTAAGTGTCCGCCGGGAAACTGCCTTCCATCACAGCAAATCTCTTGCTAGGAAAGGCAGACCACCATGAACACCTCCAGCTTTGTCGCATCCACCCCCCGCCGCCTGATCGCCGCGCTGGTGGCCGCAGGGGCCCTGGGCGCCGCGAGCGTCGGGCTCATCAGCGGGCACCAGGCGCGGGCCTCGGCTCCGGTGCCGGCACCCGTGGTGGCGCAACAGGCCGCCTTGCCTTCGGGCGCGGCGCTGCCCAGCTTTGCGCAGATCACCGCGCAGAACGGCCCGGCCGTGGTCAACATCAGCGTGACGGGGACCACCCGCACGTCCCTGAACGGTGGGGACGATGGCGACGACGAGCAGCCCGCCGCGCACCAGCAGCAAAAGCAGCGCCAGGCCCCCGGCATCGACCCCGATGACCCGTTCTACGAATTCTTCCGCCGCTTCGGCGTGCCCGGGGCCGGTGGCCGCGGTGCGCAGCCCAACGTGCCCACGCACGGCCAGGGCTCGGGCTTCATCGTCAGCCCCGATGGCCTGGTGCTGACCAATGCCCACGTGGTCAAGGGTGCGAGCGAGGTGATGGTCAAGCTCACGGACCGGCGCGAGTTCCGCGCCAAGGTGCTGGGCGCCGACCCCAAGACCGATGTGGCCGTGCTCAAGATCGACGCCAAGAACCTGCCCACGGTGCGCCTGGGCAGCACGCGTGACCTGCAGGTCGGCGAATGGGTGCTGGCCATCGGCTCGCCCTTCGGCTTCGAGAACAGCGTGACCGCCGGCGTGGTCAGCGCCAAGGGCCGCTCGCTGCCCGACGACAGCCTGGTGCCCTTCATCCAGACCGACGTGGCGGTGAACCCCGGCAACTCCGGTGGCCCGCTGTTCAACGGGCGTGGCGAGGTGGTGGGCATCAACTCGCAGATCTACAGCCGCTCGGGTGGTTACCAGGGCGTGTCGTTCGCCATCCCGATCGAGCTGGCCGACAAGATCAAGTCGCAGATCGTGGCCACCGGCAAGGTGCGCCATGCGCAGCTCGGTGTGGCCGTGCAGGAGGTGAACCAGGCGTTTGCCGAGTCCTTCCAGCTCGACAAGCCCGAGGGCGCGCTGGTGGCCAGCGTCACCAAGGACAGCCCGGCCGACAAGGCCGGCCTGCAGGCGGGCGACGTGATCCGCCAGGTGGACGGCCAGCCCATCGTGGCCTCGGGCGACCTGCCGGCCTGGGTGGGCCAGGCCCAGCCCGGGCAGAAGGCGCGCCTGTCGGTGTGGCGCCATGGCAAGCCCGTGGAGCTGACCGCCACCCTGGGCGATGCCAGCGACAAGGGCAAGGCCGTGGCCAAGGCCGACGAGGCCGTGGGCAAGGGCCAGTTGGGCCTGTCGCTGCGCCCGCTGGACGCCGATGAGCGCCGCGAGGTGGGCGTGGCCGCCGGCCTGGTGGTCGAGCAGGCGCGCGGCCCGGCCGCCGCCGCCGGCGTGCAGCCCGGCGACGTGCTGCTGGCCATCAACGGCGCGCCGGCCAAGGACATCGAGCAGGTGCGTGCGGCCATGGCCAAGGCGGGCAAGTCGGTGGCGCTCTTGATCGAGCGCAACGGCGACAAGATCTTTGTCCCTGTGCGCCTGGGCTGATCGTTCCCGCATGAAAGGGGCTGCTTCGGCAGCCCCTTTTTCCATCCATCTTTCTTTCGCTATGCTTGCCGCACCATGCGCCTGCTCCTCGTAGAAGACGACCCCATGATCGGCGAAGCCGTGCAGGACCTGCTGCGCGCCGAGGGCTATGCCGTGGACTGGGTGCGCGATGGCGATGCCGCCGACACGGCCCTGCGCGCCAACGCCTATGACCTGGTGATGCTGGACCTGGGCCTGCCCAAGCGCGACGGCATCGCCGTGCTGCGCGACCTGCGCACGCGCAAGGACCGCACCCCCGTGCTGGTGGCCACCGCGCGCGACGCCGTGGCCCAGCGCATCGAGGGGCTCGACGCCGGGGCCGATGACTACGTGCTCAAGCCCTATGACCTCGATGAGCTGCTGGCCCGCATCCGCGCGCTGCTGCGCCGCGCTGCCGGCCGGGCCGAGCCGGTGTACGAGCACAAGGGCGTGAGCATCAACCCCAGCACCCGCGAGGCCAGCGTCAACGGCGTGCCTGTCGTCCTCTCGGGCCGCGAATGGGCCGTTCTGGAGCCGCTGCTCGCACGCCCGGGCCTGGTGCTGTCACGCCAGCAGCTCGAAGACAAGCTCTACGGCTGGGGCGACGAGGTCAGCAGCAACGCGGTGGAGGTGTACATCCACGGCCTGCGCAAGAAGCTCGGCCCCGACATTCTTTTGAACGTGCGCGGCGTCGGTTACCTGGTGCCCAAGGCATGACGACGGCAACGCAGCCCAGGTCCTGGCGCACCGCGCTGCAATCGCTGCTGCCGCGCTCGCTGCGCGCGCAGTTGCTCATCTTCCTGCTCGCGGCCATTTTGCTCGCGGGCGCCGTGCAGGGCGTGCTGGCCTACCGCAGTGCGCTGGACGAGGCCGACTCGCTGTTCGACTACCACATGCAGCAGACCGCGCTGGCCCTGCGCGCGGGCCTGCCGCCTGATGCGCGCGAGCTGGGCCAGGGCCTGTCGGGCGAGGACGAGAACCACGAATTCATCGTGCAGGTGTGGACCAACGAGGGCCTGCGCATTTTTGAATCCGCCGTGGGCGCTGCGCTGCCGCAGATCGCGGTGCTGGGCTTTGCCAACGTGCAGGCGCGCGGCGGCACCTACCGCGTGTTCTCGCTGCAGACGCGCGCGCAGGTCATCCAGGTGGCGCAGAACATGGCCGTGCGCAGCGGCATGGCGCGCGCCCTGGCGCTGCGCACGCTGGCCCCGCTGGCGGTGATGGCGCCGCTGCTGGTGCTGGCCGTGTGGTGGGGTGTGAGCCGGTCCCTGGCGCCGGTGGAGCGCGTGCGCCGCCAGCTCGCGCGCCGCCAGGCCGACGACCTCTCGCCCGTGAGCGACGCCGAGCTGCCCGACGAGGTGCAGCCTTTGGTGACCGAGCTCAACCTGCTGTTCGAGCGCGTGCAGGGCGCCTTCGCCGCGCAGCAGCACTTCGTGGCCGACGCTGCGCACGAACTGCGCTCGCCCCTGGCCGCGCTGCGGCTGCAGTTGCAGGGCCTGCAGCGCGCCGGCAGCGACGATGCGGCCCGCGCCGTGGCCGTGGAGCGCCTGTCCGCCGGCATCGACCGCGCCACGCGCCTGGTGGAGCAACTGCTTACCCTGGCCCGGCAAGAGGCCGCTGCCGCCAGCCCGACCGAAACAGTGGACCTGCGCGCCGTGGCCCAGCTCGCCCTGGCCGACGCTGCCCCCGGCGCCCAGGCGCGCAGCATGGACATGGGCCTGCTCGACTCCGATGCAGCCCACATCCCTGGGCGCCCCGAGGCCCTGCGCATGCTGGTGCGCAACCTGCTCGACAACGCCGTCAAGTACACGTCCGAAGGCGGCCAGGTGGACCTGCAGATCCAGCGCGCTGCCGATGGGGCGGTGGAGCTGGTGGTGGAAGACAGCGGCCCCGGCATCGCCCCCGAGCACCGCGAGCGCGTGATGCAGCGCTTCGTGCGCGAAACCGCCGACAGCGCCCCGGGCAGCGGCCTGGGCCTGGCCATCGTGCAGGCCATCGCCCAGGCGCATGGCGCCACCGTGGCGCTCGATGCATCGCCCCGGCTGGGCGGGTTGCGGGTGGTGGTGCGGTTTCCTGTCGCTGTCACGACTCCGGTCGCATAGGCAGCACACGCGGCGGCTGCATGGCCGCACAATGCGCCTCAACATCAAGGGGGCTGCATCGTATGAACTTCATCGTGTTGGGCGCAGGTGCCATTGGCTGCTACGTCGGAGGGCGCCTTGCGGCGCAGGGCCAAAGCGTTTGCCTGGTCGGCCGCCCGCACGCCATGGAGCCCCTTGCGCGTGAAGGTCTCACCGTCACCGACCTCGACGGCTACCGCGCCCATGTGCCCGCCGCGCAGTTGCGTGTGGCCGGCACGTTGGCCGAGGCCGCGCCGGGCCCCGACTCCGTGGTACTGCTCTGCGTGAAAAGCGGCGCCACCGAAAGCGCCGCGCGCGAGCTGGCTGCGGCGTGCGCGCCCGGCACACCCGTCATCTCGCTGCAGAACGGCGTGGACAACGTGGCCCGCATCGCAGCGCAGGCCCACGCCTTGCAAGCCCTGGCCGGCATGGTGCCCTACAACGTGGTGCTGCGCGGCGCCCAGGTGCACCGCGCCACGGCCGGCGCCATCCAGCTGCAGCGCGATGGCGCCACCGAGCCCGTGGCCGCAGTCTTCAACGCCGCGGGCCTGGCCACCGTGCTGCCCGATGACATCCGCGCCGTGCAATGGGGCAAGCTGCTGCTCAACCTCAACAACCCGGTCAATGCCCTGTCCAACCTGCCCTTGCGCGAGGAACTGCTCGACCGCGACTGCCGATACGTCTTCGCCGCCCTGCAGACCGAGGCCCTGGGCGTGATGGCGCGCGCCGGCATCACCCCCGCGCAGGTGACGGCCGTCTCACCGCGCATGCTGCCCCGGGTGATGCGCCTGCCCAACTGGCTGTTCACCCGCCTTGCCAAGCGCATGCTGCAGATCGATGCGAGCGCCCGCTCTTCCATGTGGGACGACCTGGAGGCCGGCCGCGTGACCGAGATCGATGCGATCTGCGGCGCCGTAGTGCGGCTGGCGGCGCAGCATGGCACGCAGGCACCGCTCAGTGCGCGGATGTGTGAGTTGCTCAGCGGGCCGCGGCTGCGGTTGACGGGGGTGGAGATGAAGAGGGCGGTCGGGCTGGGGGTGATGCGCATCGAGTAGGGCGACGCTATGGCGTGGAGCCACCACCTGCCGTGGACAGGCGCGCAGCCTGCTTGCGCAGCGCATCCAGCATGCTGAAACCCATCAGCCCGCAGAACAGGGTGAAGGCCCAGAAGCCATTCATGCCCGCCTGCCGCAGGCGCTCGCGCACGAGCTTGTCGGCGCGGGAATTGCTTTTAATCTTGTGCAAAAACCAATCGAGGTCGGCCAATTCCTGGGCGGTGAACCTTCCTCGGTCGATGTAGTGGTGTTCAATGGCCTCCAGCGTCACTTCCGTGCTGCTCTTGTAGAGGGGCACCTGCACAAAGCAGTAGGCGCTGAGGCAAAGCGCCACGACAGCGAGAAATAGGTATCCAAAGGCGAATCTGCGCATCGAGAAATGGTGTGAAAAGGGTTCAGGAAGAAGAGTGCGATGGACTCAAAGCAGGCCCCAGTATGCCGGCTGGATCACCTCCAAAAAACACGGTGCCGACCAGCAAGATCATCCATCCAGGTTGGTTGTCGCGTACTTGAAGTGGCTGTTGCGCCAGCGCCTACCTCGGTGCGGCGAGTAGCACGTGCTTGCCTGTCACGTTCCACGCCAGTTCAACGTTGTGCTGAAATCCATGGTGCCAGCCCACCCAACTTTTGACCATGCGCCCATCCCTGCTCCTTGCCGCCACGCTGCTGGCGCCATCGCTGCCCGCCCTCGCCGCGCCACCGCGCATGGACACGCTGGTTGTCGTCAGCCAGTCCGACAACGGCGTGGCGCGCGCGTGTGCGCCCGACCAGCTGTGTGTCGACATCGTTCCCTCCCAACCCGGCTGCGAAGGCCAGGCCTGCACCATCGACGTGGGGCTCCTGCAACTGCCTGGCGGCCCGCGTGATGCGGCCCCCGCGGCCTATCGGATGGCGGGACTTGCATCCGCTGGCGACGGTGCGTCGATGGAGCTGTGGCCCAGGCTCATCCGCTTCGAGGGCGGTGTCCTGGTCGGGGTGCAAACGCGCGAGAGCACCATGTATTCCGGCGGCGGGGCCAGTGCCACCACGCTGCACCTCATCGCCTTTGTGCCGGGCCAGCCACCGGTGGAGGTGCTGAGCGTGCCCCAAAACGGCAGCGCGACGATCCGGGCGTGCTTCAGCGAGCGCCACATGAAGCAGCGCGCCGGCGCCTGCCACGACGAATACACCTTCGAGGCCACCGTGGCCCTGGCGGGCGCATCCGCCGCGGGCATGCCGGTGCTGCGCTACCGCAGCAAGGCCACCTCGTTTCCGGGGCGTGTGTCGCGGTCCAGGGACTCGCTGGCCGCGCGGCCCCTTCGCCAACGCGACCTAGTGACCGTGACCGACCCCCAATGCAGCTACCAGCGGCTGTACCGCTTCACCCCGCAGGCCGGCACCTATGTGCCCGATGCGCCGGTGCCCGACTGCTCGAACTACACCGTGCCCTGAGCGTCGGGAGGCTCATCGGGGGGTGTAGCACTTGCCCCCCGCAATCGCCGCGGTGACGGCCAGCCCCAGGCTGGTCACATCGGGGTAGGACGATGCGGCCGCACTGTCCTCCAGCAGGCACAGGTGGTTGGCCTTGCGCACCAGCACCACCGGGCGCGGCATGCTGACGGCCCTGGAGCTGTAGGTTCCCCAGTAGCCCACCAGCTCGCGGCTGGCGCTGGCTGCGCTGCGCAGGTCGGTGATCGAGAAGGCGCCGGCCAGGGGGCCCGTCATGGGGGTGCCCGGGCCGCTGCACTGTGCATTGCGGTAGCTGACCCCGCCAGCGCCTATCGACAGCGATGTCGGGGTGGCGTGGGAGACGCGCCACATGTCCGTGAGGGCGGTCCCGTCCGGCGTCACGCCGCATTGGTCGCGCTCCCATCCCCCGTCGGCCAGGGCGCCCTCGGGCACGCAGCGCACGGCCACGGTGTCCACCACGGCTCCGGTGACCGTGCCCGCGCCATTGCGCACCACACAGCCCAGCCCATCGGGCCGGGTCTTCACCGTGATGGCATAGGCCGCGCCGGCTGCCAGCGGTGTGGCAAAGGTGAAGCTGCCATCGGCCTGGACGGCCAAGTCCTCGCTGCCGTTGCGCAGCACCACCGCCTGGCCTGCGGGCACACCGCTGATGGTGCCGCCCAGCGTGTTGCGCTCGCCCGGCAGCACCACACAATCGACCAGCACCGAGGCGTTGGCCGTGGCCAGCGTGCCCGTGTTGCGCGCCGCCGTGCAGCGCTGGCCCGTGGGCTGGGTCTTGACCGTGACCGCGTAGGTGCTGCCCAGCGGCCAGCTCGCCGCCGTCTGCACGAAACCGTTGGTGCTGACGATGAAGTCGTCCGACCCATTGTTTTGCAGCACCAGGCTCTGGCCCGTGGCCAGCCCGGTCACCGAGACGCCCAGGGTCCGATAGTTCTCGCCGGGCACTGGCGGCATGGTGGTGTCGGGTCCGTCACTGCCGCCGCAGCCAGCCAGGGCCAGGGCCGCCGCCAACCCCAGCGGCGCAAGGCGCCAGGTCGTGGGGGCGGCGGGGATGGGTAAACGGCGGGCAGCGCGGGGCATGCGGCAAGCAGCAACAACGGGCATGGAAGGCTCCTCTCGAAGTGGTGGACATGTCGAATAGCGCATGGCACCTGGTTGGTATGCTTTCAGTGTGTCGCTGAATGGCCGTGCAGGCTTGTGATGGGTGTCACCGGGTCTGCCCCGGGGCGCCACCTTCAAGGTATCGAGATGTGTGCGGCGCGGCAGCGGGGGGTGGCCGCCCGAACGCGTGCATGCACCACCTCACGGCTTGTGCACCCGCGCCACCTGCAGTCGCCTGGTCCTGGCCCAATGCGATGGCGGCGAGCAGCCACGGACATCCCGCCCGCTCAGAAAATATTTGCCGGCAGCATGTCGAAGTCCGGCCCTTTCGCTCGTCGTAGAAAGGGCAGGCAGCCGCAGGGGCGCCCCACCTGCCCCCAAAATGCCATCCACCAAGGAGCCCATCCATGCCAGAGTCCAGCGCCAGCAAGAACGCCGCCCCCGCCGTCAAGGGCCCCGCCTCGTACTTCCCGTCCATCGAGGCCAAGTACGGCCAGCCCATCAGCCACTGGATGGAGGTGCTGCGCGCGGCAGGCGCGCGCAAGCACATGGAGTACGTCGCCTTGCTCAAGACCGACCACGGCATGGGCCACGGGCATGCCAATGCGCTGGTGGCGGTGTTCCTGGCGCAGGGCAGGTAGCGGGTCGGTAGGGGGCGGGCTGCCGTCGTACTCCACGATGGCATGGGTGCCCCTGCCGCTCACGTTGCACCTGCCGCCCAGTTAGGGCCTGATGCCGTCCATCTGTGCCAGGCTTCGCTCGGCAGGACAGGCACCCATTTGGGTGAGGCATGCGCATACCCGGTGGGCTGTGGCACAGTGGAAAGGCCCCTCACCACCTTTTTTGCCTGCCCATGTCGCTGGTATCCGCCCTCGCTGTGCGCACCGTTGCCTGCAGCGACAGCCGACGTCACCATCTTCCGCACCAGCCGCGCGTCGGTCGACTGTCCCGTTGCCGTGGAGTCGGGGTGGGTGCGGGCGCCAGCGTGCCCCGGCCTGGCGGCCATCACCTGGGATGAAGACCTGAATGCCACTGCCCCCTGTCCTCGACCGATTCCTCGCGGCCCAGGAGCCTGTGTACGAGCGACGCGTGCTCGCCGAACTCACGGCCGGCAAGAAGCGCTCGCACTGGATGTGGTTCGTGTTCCCCCAGTACAAGGGCCTGGGGCACAGCGAGATGGCCGCTCGCTACGCCATCCAGTCGCGCGCGGAGGCCACGTCCTACCTCGCGCACCCCGTGCTGGGCAGCCGGCTGCGCGAGTGCTGCCAACTGCTGCTGGGGCTCAGCACCAGCGCGGCCACCGAGGTTCTGGGCAGCCCCGACGACCTCAAGCTGCGCTCCAGCATGACCCTGTTCAGCGCGGTGGCGCAGGCCGGGGCGGACCCGGTGTTCGATGCCGTCCTGGCCAAGTACTTCGCCGGCGAGAAGGATGCGCGCACGCTCGAACTGCTGGACGCCTAGGCTTTTTCAGTCCCGTGCGCATGCGCGCCGTGGCGCGGCCGCCGCTGGTGGGCTGAACGGGGCCGTTGGTCAGGCGCGTGCGCGCAGCCCCCGGCCCTGCGCAGACAATGCCGACCCATCGCTACTGCATGGAGACTTTCGATGAGCTACGTGGTCCATATCTGGGAGCACCCCCAGCCCGCCAGCCTCACGGCAGCGGAGCGCGTGCACCAGTACCTCAGCGACCGGGCTTCGCCGCCGTACGCGAAGTGGCAGCAACTGCGCGAGCAGATCGAGGCGCGCATGGTGGCGCAGGGCACGCCCAGTGAGTGGATCGAGTACCCCATCGACCCCGGGCACTGCGAGCGCAGCTACGGCCTGGATTTCCACGGTCCCGAGAACTACCAGGAGGTGGTGGTGCAAAGCGCCACCGAACTCGGCTTCAGCGTCTACGACGACCAGGCGGCGCGGCTGTACCTGCCCTTCGGCTATGTGCTCACCTTCGACGGCCTCACGCGCTTTGACCGGGGCGACCGGGGCCTTGCGCCGCCCCGCATCGGCGCCGCAGACCGCGACGCCGTGATGGCGCGGTGCGAGGCGGCGTGGCGGCCGCGCTTCGAGGCCCTGGGGTTCAGTTTTCACCGCGGCGAGCCCGTTCACTCTGAAATCCCGCTGCTGGCCGAGCGCGTGGAGCCGATTGGCAAGCAGACCATCGCCATCAGCTTCCTGGACTTCAAGGAAGGCCTGTCTTTCGAGGTGATCGCGGCCATCGTGCCCGACCTGCCCCCGGCCGTGTTCGAGACCTGCGGCGGCGCCCGGCGCATGCAGGTGCGCGGCCGCGAGTACCGCGGCATCGCCGCCTTCATGCTCGACCATGGGCGCGGTCCGGAGTGGACGAGCATGGGCGGCTCCCTGCGCAGTGCCGAGTACGTGGACCGGCTGATCCCGGGGCTGTTCGAATACCTGGACAACGAGATCCTGCCCACGCTGCAGGCCTGCACCACGGTCGAAAGCATCCTGCACGCCGCCACCCACCCCGACGAAGGGCCCGGCGAACTGCTGCCCAGCCGGCTGCCCCTGGCCCTGGCCTGGCAGCAGGGCGACAGCGCGCTTGAAAATTTCTACGCGCAGTACGAGCAGGTGCTTTCGCACTGGGACAAGGACTGGGCGCGCGAGGCCTGCGATGCCCTGCGCGCCTTGCCGCGCCGCGCGGGGTAGATGGCCGGCGAACTGCGCCCAATTGAACTTGTGCGGGCCAGGAATCCCATCGTTCGCCTTGGCGGACTTGGTGTCCACCCATGCCTCCAATTCCTTGTGCGCCCGCTCTGCGCTCCGGTAGTTGGACTTGCAGGCACGGAGCCATTGCGGCGTCACGTCAACGCCCGAGCCCCAGGCAGCGCTGATGAATCTGAAGAATCCCTGCAGCGAGGCTTCACTGGCCTTGCCGCGAAGAAGGGTGCTCGCCTCGATGTTCGCGGAGAAGGCCGACCTGCGAGAGGTCCGCCCGTGGAACCTCTTCAGGCTTCACCAGGTGCCGCCATTGCATGAAGCAGGGAGTGCGCAGCGAGGCAGCCAGGGTGAGGGCCGATAGCGCTCACCGAGCGGCTAGACTGTCGCGGCCGGCCAGCACGGGCCCCGGGATAGCACCATGGAAAAGTTCATCAAAAGGGTTCGCAAGGACATCGCCGCCTTTGGCTGCTCCGTTATCGCCGTTGGGGACGAAGACCCGCCTTTCGCCTATACCGTGGGGCTGTGGTCGCGCTTCAAGCACCCTGAACTCATTTTGTTCGGTTTGCCCACAGACCTCACTGCGGACATTCTGAACGCCATCGCCGCGAAAATTGAGGCGGGAGCCGAGTTCAAGGTGTTCAGCCAGCTTCACGACGTGGGCGGAAAGTTCGGGCTGCACGTCAAACCCCTGCATGGCGTGCACCTGGACCGCTACTTCGGCTTTGGGCTGAGGTTCCACGGGCAGGAGTTCCCCATTGCCCAGGTGGTCTGGCCCGATCGGGCGGGGCGGTTTCCCGAAGAGTCCGGCTATGACCGCTCCTACTCGGACCTGCAGCCCGTGCTGTCGGTTGTGCCCCATGCCCCTGGCCAGGCTGGATGATCCAGGTAGGTTGCCGATACCGTCCGTCACCGCCTGCTCGAACCCCACTGCGTGCAGTGTGGCTGTGCCCTTGATCTGCCACTACCTCCGGACCACGCCCACCAAAAGATGGGTGGCCGAAAAGGCCAGTGCGGTAATGATAACGTACGTGACCTCGTTGGCGGCAAGGACGTCCTGGCTCAGCGCATAGAAGGGGTATCCAAGCCATAGGACGGGCCCCACCACCAGCAGGAACAGTGCGGCCCTCAAGCGGTCTTTCGTCAACGAAGAACGTCCTCGCGCCTTGGCGAACCCAACCCCGCGCCACAGGATCGCGGCGACGAACACGAGGGTGGTCAGCACCGAAAAAACATACACCGCCATCCGGAAGCTCACGTGCACATTGGGGGTGTCCCTGTAAAGGGCGATCGGGTAGTAGAAATCACAGAACGCGACCCCGATGGCCGGGTGGGCGTGCACCACGGTGGCGAAGATCGATGTCAGCAATACATTGGCCAAAACGACCAGTTCTACGCGCAGGCCTTGGTTTGCTGTCCTCTGTCCATTCATCATCATCATTGTCGTCGTCTGGAACCCCTATCAGGTAGTCGATGCGCGCGGCCATCCGCTATCTGCAGCCGGGCGGGGTCGGCGTCCTGTCGACGGTGGATTGTGGTCGATGGACCCAGTGCATCCAACACCCGTTTGGGGGGGGGCGGGGTTTGTGTTGAGGGCCATGGGTCCCGCTCTGTCGCCAGCTGTACCTCGTTGTCAGCGCGGCCTGTGCGTCGGAGGTGGGCCGTATTCGGTATGCTGGCAATGGCCCGTAAATTTGAAGAAACCCATCGCCGCGAAGGAGCAAGGTCTGTGCGACGCATTGCAGCAAAAGCCAAAGCCCCAGGCACCATACATGCCGGAGCGCAAAGCGGGCCCCCGCAAGGTGTGGTGGTCTGTCTGGCGCCTCTGATGCCGGCTGCCTGGGGAGGTCCTCGCCGATGACGAACGCACTCCTTGGCACCATCCAGGCGCTCGAGGTGGAACTGCACCACCCCGGCGTGCGCTGCGATGCCCAGCGCCTCGATCAACTGCTGCACCTCGATTTTCATGAAGTGGGCCGCTCGGGCCGGCCGTACGACCGGGCAACCGTCATGCGCTTTCTGGGCGAGCAGATGGCATCGCCCCCGGTCATCTCGGACCACTTCGCGCTGCAACAGCCGGGGCCGCAAATCGTCTTGCTGACCTACCGCTCGGCGCTTCGCCGACCAGACGCCACGCTCGAGAACCACACCCTGCGTTCCTCGGTCTGGGTGCAGCAGGATGGCCTGTGGCAGCTCCTCTACCACCAGGGCACGCCCGCTGCCGAGCTCTGGTAGGCCACCGGCCGGCACGCTGTGGCGACCCGCTGCTGCGCTGAGCGCCAAGCGCGCCGCCTACGCCTGCCCACCACCCCCCAAAGGCACCTGCAAGCCCGCCTTCAAGCACCCCAGCGAGACCGACGTGCGAAACCGCCGCACGTTGTCATCGCCCTCGAACAGGCGGCGCGTGAGGGCTTCGTAGTCGGCCATCGACGCCACCGTCACCACCAGCAGGTAATCGGCCTCGCCGGTCACGCAGTAGCACTGCTGCACGGCAGCCTCGGTGGCGATGCGCGCGCGCAGCGGGGCGGTGCGGTCGGGGCGCTCGTTCTCCAGGTGCACCTCGACCATGATGGTCAGGGGCAGGCCCACCTTCTCGGGTTCGATCACGGCCACGTTGGCGCGGATCACGCCGGTCTGCTCCAGCCGCTGGATGCGCCGCTGCACCGCCGGCGCCGACAGGTGCACAGCCTGAGCGATGGCGCGTTGGGGCGTGGTGTTGTCGCGCTGCAGGATGTCGAGGATGGCCAGGTCGAAGGCGTCGAGGGCAGGGGCTGCGGGCATGGCGGTCTGATCCTCGGTAAGGGCAGGCGGGGGGTTTTGGTATGCGGGCGAGCGAAAATTGCGTGGCGCGGACGAATTTCGAGCCAAAAGCACGCCACACCCGCACTATATTTTCAGCCATGTTCTCCTCCCTGTTGCACCGCTACCAGCGCTTCGTTCCCTTCCTGGCCGTGCTCGGCGCCGTCACGGCCCTGGGCATCGGCACCTCGTGGGCCAAGCACTATCTGTTTCCGCTGGTGGGCGCGCAGGGCACCACGGCCGTGCGCGTGGGCTTCTCGGCGCTGCTCTTGCTGCTGCTGTGGCGGCCCTGGCGCTGGCACCTGTCGCGCAAGGACCTGCGCGCCACCGTGCTCTACGGCGCCATGCTGGGCGCCACCAACCTCACGTTCTACATGTCGCTGCGCACGCTGCCCTTCGGGCTGGCCGTGGCCATCGAGTTCTCGGGCCCGCTGCTCATGGCCGTGCTGTCCTCGCGCCGGGCTATCGATTTTGTCTGGGTGGCCCTGGCCGTGGTGGGCCTGGGCATGCTGCTGCCCCTGGGCGGAATGAACGGCAGCACGCTGGACCCCACGGGGGTGGCCTACGCGCTGGCGGCTGCCACCTTCTGGGCGCTGTACATCGTGTTCGGCAAGCGCGTGGGGCATCTGCATGCCGGGCACTCCGTCTCGCTGGGCCTGTTGGCCGCGGCCGTGGTGGTGGTGCCCGTGGGCGTGGTGCATGCCGGCACCGCGCTGCTGTCGCCGTACGTGCTGCTGGTCGGTCTGGGCGTGGCGGCGGTCTCCAGCGCCATCCCCATCTCGTTGGAGATGATGGCCCTCAAGCGCCTGCCCAAGGAGGCCTTCGGCATCATGATCAGCATGGAGCCCGCTGTTGCCGCCCTGCTGGCCCTGCTGCTGCTGGGCGAGGTGCTCACGTTCAACCAGTGGCTGGCGATTGCGCTGATCATGTCGGCGTCGATGGGGACGGCGATGACGGCGCGAAGACCGGAGCAGGCGACGCTGCAACCGGCATAGCCGCGCCGAGGGAGGCGGGCTTGCCGCCTGGCCATTCTGCGCTGGCACCCGCCTGCGCGCGTTGCTACATTGCGCTACGCCAGGGCCCGCTCGCAGGCGCAGCGGCAGCCGCGTCGGCCCTCCCCAACCTGAAGCCCCTCTGCATGACCATCCCCGCCAGCAACACCCGCCACCCTCCACGCCGCCTGGGCACGACAGATGTGCCAGTGCGGCCATCGCGCCTGGCCAGCGCCGTGCAGCGCCTGGGCAACTGGGCAGCGGGCCTGCGCCTGTTGCCTGTGCTTGCCGTGTGCGGCAGTGCCCACGCCGCGCCCGAGCCCCCTGTCGTGCCGCCAGGGCTCCAGGCGTGCTCCATCGTGCAAGCGCGTGCGGTGCCCGGCGGGGCCGTGCTGCGGTTCCAAGAGAAGGAGTGGCGCTATCGCGACTCACTGGGCAACGCGGGACGGATCGATCGCCGCGGGGTCACCCGCTTCTCTCAACGGCCCAGCGATCCGGACTTTCCTCCCGAGCCGACCCTTGCCGTGCAAAGCGGTGCAGTGCTCACTCTGTTCGAGCACCACTTCGGCTGCACCGTGTCGGTGGACACCGTGGACGGCCGCACCGTGCTCAGGATCCGCAGCTCCTTCAGCTACCCCGGCCACCCGGGCCGCAAGGACGAGTACGAGGTGCCGCTGTAGGGCAGGCGGGCAGGCAGCCGCTTGTGCTCGCTTCCTCTTGGGCGCCTGCTAGCCGCCTCCGGCAGAATCCGCCCAGGCACTGGAGTGCATCCCGCTCGCCAATGCCGGCATCGCAAGGAGAAAGATCAGTGACACGAATGATGGGCATGGCCCTGCTCGTTCCTCGGGCCCTGCGCGCTGCGGGCCTGCGCATGCGCCTGATAGGCGGCCCGGTGCTGGCTCTGTCTCTGTCGGCGGGACTGACCCTGTCGGGATGTGCCCCCCCGGATGCCCCTGCCGCCGTGATGGCCGATGGCAAGATCTCGGAGGTCCGCAACTGCCCGCCTTCGGATGCCAAGTACGAAGTGGAATGCCTTCGCCTGGTGTGCGAGAAGGTCCTGTATGAACGGGGAACGATCCCGGCGGGTGCGCGCGTCATTGCGGCCCAGGGTAGGTACGGCATGTCCGACATGCCTGGAAAGACCTGGCACCAGGTGAAGTTTTCCCAGGCCGATGGCTACGGGTACGCGGAGTGCGAAATGCAGGGCAGGGACGTGATCGCCGCGCACGGCCTGAGGGCACGCGACCAGAAATGGTAGGGGTCGAGCAGGCGCCGCTAGGCATGCGTGCCTGAGTTGTCAGTGCGCGCCAGCCGACACACCACCCGCAAGGACGGTACGGCACCCTCAACTGCACCTTGCCAAAGATGGCTGCCTCCAGCCAGCGATGGGCGCCCCCGCATCACTCCACCACCAGCAACACCTTGCCAATGGCCTGCCGGCCCTCCAGCGCGCGGTGGGCCTGTGCGCCGTCGCGCAGCGCAAAGCGCTGGGCGATGTGCAACTGCAGCTCGCCCGCCCCGATGGCCTCGAAGAGCTGCGCCGCGCGCGAACGGCGCTCCTGTGCGCTGGTGAGCACGTTCCACAGGTCTCCGCCCACCAGCGCCAGCGAGCGGTCCATGAGCAGGCGCGGGTCCACCGGCGCCGGGTCGCCCGCGGCCATGCCGTAGAAGACGATGGTGCCACCGGTGCGCGCGGCGGCCAGGCTGTCGGGCAAGGTGGTGCCCACGGAGTCGTACACCACGTCCGCCCCGCGCCCGCCGGTGATCGCCTGCACGGCCTGCAGCCAGCCCTCGGTGGGGATCACCGCAGCCACGCTGGCGTCCGCGCCCAGCACCTCGCGCACCGCCTGGCGCTTGGCCTCGGTCGATGCGATGGCGATCACCCGCGCGCCCAGGCGGCGCAGCATCTGCACCAGCAGCAGCCCCACGCCGCCCGCCGCCGCATGCACCACCGCCCAGTCCCCCGGGCGAACCGCATAGCTGTCGCGGCACAGGTACTGCGCCGTCAGGCCCTGCAGCAGGCTGCCTGCGGCCGTCTCGAACGAGATCGCGTCGGGCAGGGGGATTAACCGGTCGACATCCACCGCGCACAGTTCGGCATTGGCAAACGGGCTGTCGGCAAAGCCCACCCGCTGCCCCGGCTGCAGGCCGCTGCCCGGCGGCGCGCTGATCACCTCGCCCGCGCCCTCGTAGCCCAGCACCCATGGCGGCGACCCGGCCAGGTGGTAATTGCCCTTGCGCCGGTACACATCGGCAAAGTTCAGCCCCACGGCCCGCATGCGCACCAGCGCCTGGCCGGGCGCCGGGGTCGGGTCGGGAACCAATTCATGGCGCAGGACATCGGCATCGCCGAACTGGTGGAAGACGAGGGCATGCATGGACAGGGGCCTTTCTGTGTGGGATGGGGGACGGCAAGGGCAGCCCATTTTTCTCCTGCCATGGGCTGGGGGTTCCAGCCCACCGGGCGCCGCTGTGGCATGGCGGACCGTGGCATGTGAAGGCGTCAGATTAGCACCCGTAGGCCGGTGCAGCGAGGGGCTGGGGCTGCATTCAGTCGGTAGAAAAACTGCTGGCTTGGCGGGAGTGGCGCCAGAAAGGAGGTGGGTATATACTGAACTTAATGGTTCAGTATTCGGATGCCCACCTCGATGCCGCCTTTGCTGCGCTGGCCGACTCCACCCGGCGTGGCGTGCTGCAGCAGCTCGGGCGCGCCGATGCGTCCATCACCGAGCTGGCCGCCAAGTTCGGCATGACCCTCACGGGGATGAAAAAGCACATCGGCGTGCTGGAGCAGGCCGGGCTGGTCACCACGCAGAAGCTCGGGCGTGTGCGCCACTGCCAGTTGGGCCCGCACCCGCTGGAGGCGCAGGCGCTGTGGATCGAGCAGCACCGCCAGCTCTGGCATGCCCGCTTCGACGCGCTGGACCAGGTGGTCGAGGAATTGCAACACCAGGAGAAAACCGATGGACGCAGGAAACACAACTAGCCAGCCCGCCTCTCCGCAGCACCGCCTGTCGGTGGAGCGCAAGTCCGAGCGTGAACTGGTCGTCACGCGCACCATCCAGGCCCCGCCGCGCACCGTGTTCAAGGCCTGGACCGATGCCGCGCTGTTCCAGCGCTGGTGGGTGCCCCAATCCTTTGGCCTGGCGCTGCTGTCCTGCGAGCTTGACGTTCGTGTGGGCGGCAGCTACCGCCTGGTGTTCAGCCACCCCGACGCGCCGCAGGGCATGGCCTTCCACGGCCGCTACCTGGAAGTGGCACCGCCCTCGCGCCTGGCCTGGACCAATGACGAAGCCGGCGGCAGCGGCCAGGTCACCACCGTCACCTTCGAGGAACAGCCAGCGGGGCACACGCTGCTCGTCGTGCACGACCTCTACCCTTCCAAGGAGGCGCTCGACGCCGAGATCGCCGCCGGCAGCACGGGCTGGAACGACGAGACATTCGACCAGCTTGACGCGCTGGTGGGCAGCATGGGGTGAGGTCGAAAGGCCGGCAGGGCAGGCAGGTCCTGCGGGGTGCTTGCCGAAGGCAGAACCCTGCCGCTTCACCAGCCGCTGCCGGAAAAGCGAACAGCAAGGCCAGCAAGCGGCGCGGCAGGCCGACAGCCAGGCGGTGAAATCCACAGGCCAAAAAGACCTGGGCCGGCAATGCGCAATGTGCAAATATCCGCTCGGGCAAAGACGGCAGGGATCCTTGTCCAGACCAACAAGCCTGTAGAGTCAATATCCATGAAATCTCTCTCGTCAGTGCTTGAGCTTCAGTTCTATATCGGATTCTTTGGAACGCTGGCACTGATGCCGGTGTTGTATGGTGTGCAAGCCATCTGGGGTGTCTTCGATGATTCGGGATCTCCTGTCTGGGTGGACCTGATCATGGTTCTTGTGGCACCACTGATATGTGGTATCTCATCTTCCTTGACGGGTATGGCCGCCTATCCGGTGCTGCAGCAGCTGCAGCGCCGAGGCATCGTCAAAGACATTCTGTAGGCGTGCCCCATCAGCGGCAAAGTGCCGGCATGCCGAATGCGACTTCGGCGTGGTCGAGCCCCGGCGCTTGTACATTGGCCCGTCCAACGAGTCTGGTCGCAGCCCCCTCCCTACCTAGGTCTGCAACGGCGAAGGCATCAGGCTGTGGCTGAACGCCAATCCGTATTGGCTGAAAGCCGACGCCTCTTCACTGCCCTCCACCCGCCCCTGTTCATTCCTTGATATTGACGCTCTGCACCACCTTCAGGTTGCGGGCGTATTCGGCCTGCACGAAGCGGGCCAGGTCCTGTGCCGAGCCGCTGCCCGGCAGCGCGCCTTGTTCCTGCAGCTTGGTGCGGACTTCGGGGGTGTTGAGCACCGCGTTGAGCTCCTGGTTCAGGCGCGCGACGATGGGCGCGGGCGTTTGCGCGGGGGCGAACAGGCCGGTCCAGGCCACCGGGGCGTAGCCTTTGAGGCCAGGCATTTCGTCGAAGGTGGGCACGTTGGGCAGCGATTCGAGGCGCTTGGTGCCAGTCACGCCCAGGGCCTTGAGCTTGCCGCTCTGCACGTAGCCGGGCACCGCGCCGGCGCTGATGAGCATGGCGGTGTCGACCTGCTCGCCGATCACGTCGGTGGCGATCTGCGCCGCGCCGCGGTAGGGGATGTGCGTGACGTAGATCCCGCTGCGCTGCTTGAGCAGTTCCATGGACAGGTGCAGCACCGTGCCCACACCCGAGGTGGCATAGCTGGTCTTGCCGGGCGAGGCCTTGGCGAGCTTGACGAAGTCGGCGTAGCTCGCCACGCCCAGGCCGGGCCGCGCCACCAGCACCATGGGGGCCGTGTTCACCATGCCCACGGCCACCAGGTCCTTGAGCGGATCGAACTTGTACGCGGCGGGGTTGACCAGCTTGCCGATCGCAATCGTGCTGTCGGGCGCGGCCACGATGGTGTAGCCGTCGGGCGACGCCGCGGCCGCCTTGGCCACTCCGATGGCGCCGCCGGCACCGCTCACGTTCTCGATCACCACCGATTGCTTCAGGCGCTCCGCCAGCCGCGTGGCCACCAGGCGCGCCACAAAATCAACGCTGCCGCCGGCGGAGTACGGAACGATCAGCGTGATGGGCTTGGCCGTAGGCCAGGCGGGGGCCTGGGTCTGTGCCTGCGCCGTGCCCAGGGCCAGCAGGGGCAGGGTGGCGAGCAGAGGGACTACAAGGTATCGCATGGTGGGGGTCTTTCGGGGTAGGGGGCGTGCGGGGTCGTCAGGTCAAGCCAGGCCGTGCGCGGCACGCAGCGCATCGAACTGTGCGCTCCATTCGCTGCGCCAGCGGCGGCGCTGCGTGTCGTCGATCCAGGCGCCGTCCAGGCCGTTGTGCATGAAGCCGCGCAAGTCGTCCAGGCCAAAGCCGAAGTCGCGCGCCATCTTCAGCCAGGCCCCGGTCGGCGTGACCTGGTGCAGGGTCGGGTCGTCGGTGTTGGGGTGGATGCGCAGGCCCAGTGCCGGCATGTGCCGGATGGGGTGGTCCAGTGCCCAGCGCTCGGGCGCCAGCGTGCGCAGGTAGTAGGAGTTGGTGGGCACCACGGTGAAGACCACGCCGCGCTCGGCGCACTCACGTGCGAACGCCGGGTTGTCGACGACCGTGTAGCCGTGGTCGATGCGGTCGACCTGGAGCACGTCGAGCGCGGTGCGCACATTGGTCCAGGGCATGCCGAACTCGCCGGCGTGGGCGGTGGTCTTGAGGCCCGCGCGCTGTGCGTCGCGGTAGGCCTGCAGAAACAGCTCGGGCGGCCGGTCGTTCTCGCGGTAGTCGATGCCGATGCCGATCACCTCGTCGCAGCGGTGCGCCGCCACCCACTGCACCATCTCCACCGCGGCCTCGGGCGAGGCCTCGCGGTCCACCGCCGCAATCAGCCTGCCGGCGATGCCGAACTGCTGCTCGGCATCGCGAATGGCGCGCACGATGGCGCCTTGCGCCAGCGGGTAGGCGATGCCCGAGGCGTGCACGGTGCCGGTCGGGTTCCAGAAGAACTCGGCATGGCGCACCGCGTGGGCCGCCGCGTCCTCCAGGTATTCGATGGTCAGCTGGTACAGGTCATCGGCCGTGCGCACCAGTTGCGCGTCAAGCGCGCGCAGCACGCGCAGCACGCCCACGGGCTTGTCGCCGCGCGTATAGAAGCCTTGCACCTCTTCATCGGCCAGCGGCGAGCCGGCCCGGCGGTTCAGCGCGGCAAAGGTCGCATGGCGCACCGTGCCGAACAGGTGGCAGTGCAGCTCCACCTTCGGCATGGCGCGCAGGAAGGCCTCCAGGGGCGCATCGGCGGGGGCGGGGTTCGGGCTCATGCGGAAAGTTTAGGCAAGCCCCGCAGATAAGGAAAATTTTAAATATCTATATATTCATTCATCGGATCTATAACCATCGAGGGAGAACCAGGCCATGGGCACCACCGCACTCCATGCGCTCACGCTGCGGCAGCTGCGCTTTTTTTCCGTGCTGGTCGAAGAGGGGCAGTTCGGCCGGGCGGCGCGCCGGCTGTCCATCACCCAGCCGGCCCTGAGCAATGCCATCAAGCAGATGGAGCGGCTGGTGGGCGCCGAGCTGCTCACGCGCTCCACGCACCAGCTACAGCTCACGCAGCTGGGCGCCGAAGTTCTGGCGCGCACCGACTTCGTGGTGCACACGGTGGACAGCGCCCTGAAGGACATCGACAACACCGTGCAGCGCGGGCGGGCGCTGGTGCGCATCGGCGTCATCCCGTCGGCCAGCGCGCGCGTGGTGGCAGCGGTGGGTGAGTTCCTGCAAGAAGACCAACAACAAAGCGCTGGGGCGCCGGCGCAGCGCAGCCGCATGGACCTGGCCTGGCGCGACGCCCCCTCCACCACGCTGCTGGCCGAGGTGCGCAGCGGGCAGCTCGACCTGGCCATCGCCGCCATCACCGAGCCCCCGGGCAGCCTGGTCTGCACCGACCTGTTTCGCGACCCGCTGGTGCTGGTGCTGCGCCGCGACCACGCGCTGGCCCAGGCCGAAGCGCCCGTTGCCTGGCAGGACATCGGGCACGAGCGGCTGGCGTTGTTTGAAAGCGGCAGCATGCCGGCGCTGGGCGAGTCGGCCCGCGCGCAGTTCGCCCAGCATGCCGAGCCCTACCGCGTGAGCTATGCCGAGACGCTCTACGCGCTGGTCCGGGGCGGCATGGCCTTGGGCCTGATGCCGCGGCTGTACACCGCCGCGCTGCGCGACCCGGACCTGGCCGTGCTGCCGCTGGTCACGCCACACATCGAGCGGCGGGTGGTGCTGGTGTACCAGCCGGGCCCGATGCGCAGCCAGGTGGTGCAGGCGCTGCGGGCGTTCTTGCAGGCGCGTCTTGCCGCCGCCCCTGCGCCCAAGCCGGTGCGTCGGGCGAAGCGCACGCAGTGACTGCGGTGGCCCCGCGCCGCTGGAGGAAGAAGAAAGCAAAAAAGTGTTTCTTTCCGGGCGCTTCCTGTCGATCTGGCGGATCCTCGTTCGTCGAATGCTTAGAACGTGTTTACGATCTTTTCAGAGCCGCGCAAGTACCTTGCCGGGATGGGATGCTAGGCGCGGTGCGCAGTTGATAGCTCGGCACAACCAAGCGCCGCAACGCCGCAGACCGCCCGGCAAGGCACTTGCCCGAAGGGTTGGGGCGAAATCGGGCGATTGAACGCCCCGGCTGCTTGCATGGGCATGAGCCCATGCGGCACATCCGAAGCATCCACTCATCCCGATTGCGCCCCAACGCGGCCCCGAAAAGATCGCAAACACGTTCTTACGGGGTGCCCATGGCGGGCACGCCGCATGGTCGTCAACCCAACAGGAGTCAAGACATGTCCTACATCGATGGTTTCGTGATCGCCGTCCCCACCGCCAACAAGCAGAAGTTCATCGAGCACGCGCGCCAGCTCGACCCGATCTTCATCGAACTGGGCGCCATCCGCGTGATCGAGGGCTGGGGCGATGACGTCCCCGACGGCAAGGTCACCGACTTCCGCCGCGCGGTGCAGGCCACGGCCGAGGAGACGGTGGTGTTCTCCTGGGTCGAATGGCCGGACAAGGCCACGCGCGACGCGGGCATGAAGAAGATGATGGAAGACCCACGCATGGACCCGTCCACCCCCGGCAACCCGCCCATGCCCTTCGACGGCAAACGCATGATCTTCGGCGGTTTTGAGCAGGTGGTTGAAGTGAAGGCTTGACCAGGGTGTGGGATAGTCTGTCGCCGGGACCGTTGCACACCTCGCCGCCCCGAGATCCGAAGCCCATGACCGCCGACTCCCACGCCAGCAGCAATAGCCACGCCGCCCCGCCCCTGCAGGGCCTGCCCTCGCTCAAGGCGCTGCACGCCTTCGAGGCCGCGGCGCGGCACCTGAACTTTCGCCTGGCGGCCGAGGAGCTCGATGTGACGCAGGGCGCCGTGGCGCAGCAGGTGCGCGCGCTGGAGGCCGAGCTCGGTATTCGCCTGTTCGAGCGGCGCGCGCGCGGTCTGGCGCCCACCGAGGCGGGTACCACCTATGCGCTGCGCGTGCGCCGAGCGCTCGAAGAGATCGCCGATGCCACGCGCCAGCTGCGCCCGGGCGAGCGGCAGGTCACCATCAGCGTGGCGCCCACGCTGGCTGCCAAGTGGCTGCTGCCACGCCTGCCGCGCTTTGCCGAGCGCCACCCCGGCACCGAGCTGCGCGTGCTGGCCAGCGAGCGCGTGTCGCGCTTCCACGCGGAGGGCGTCGACCTGTCCATCCGCTATGGCCAGCCCCCGTTTGGGCCGGGGCTGCACGTGCAGCGCCTGCTCGAGAACACCCTGATCGCGGTGAGCAGCCCGGCGCTGGTGGGAGCACCGGGCGCGCTGACGCCAAAGCGCCTGGCCAAACTGCCGCTGATCCACGACGCCCATGGCTCCTGGCCCGCGTTCTTCGCGCAGGCCGGCATGCCGGCCCCGCCACCGGGCGGCACGCGCTTCAACCAGATCAGCCTGGCCATCGACGCGGCCATCGCCGGCCAGGGCCTGGCGCTGGCCAGCCCCTTCTTCGTCGCCTCCGACATAGCTGCCGGCCGCCTGGTGCGGGTGCTGCCGCAGGTGGCGCTACGCACTGGCATTGACTACCACCTGGTGTGGCCGCAGCGGGCGCGCGGTGATGGGGGCTTGCTGGACGAGGTCACTGCATGGCTGTTGGAGGAGGCTGGAGGCTAGGCCCCTGCCTCAAACTGGGTCACTTGCAAAAGCGCGCGGAGTAGAGGTTGACCTCAGCGGTGCCGGCATAGGTGAAGGCGTACATCACCGAGAAGACCTGCGAGTTGAGCGTGAAGCCTGGGGGTAGTAGCCTGTATCACATTGGGGTGACGGGGCCAAGGGGATTTGGGCTGGGACGAGGGCCCTGCACCCCGCCAATGTGCGCCGCATCGGTGCCATCGGTGGCTATTGTCAGGTGCCGGCCCTACCGAGAGTGCTGCCCAGCCTGGTGGCTCGGGCCGACACTGTTTCACGCCATACTAGGCCCAGGCGCCTCACTCGGAAGCCGCCGACAAGCCGGCATGCCATGTGGATCAATCGGGCGTCGGGCATGTGGCGCTGCCGTCAATCAAGGCATTGTCGCTACACAACAGAATGGTCAGTCAGAACAGGGAGCAGATGGATGAGAGTTTGGATGATGGCGGGCATCGCCGCCGTGGCGCTGGCCGCATGTGGTGCACACAACGACGCCAAGGTCGCAGTCAAGAAGCTGCTCAATGACCCCGACAGCGCGAAGTTCAGCGAGATGCAGGACGGCAAGAACCAAGGTGACGCATGCGGGCTGGTGAATGCCAAGAACCGCATGGGCGGCTATGTGGGCAACACCCCGTTCTTCTACCAAAAGAGCACGGACACCGTCGCCATCGTGAAAGGGCCGGAGGACTCGGACTTTCGGACGCTCTGGCTCGGCATCCAGGCAGGCAATTTTTCGGACGACCTGGACAAGCTGCTGGACCAATGCCGTGTGGCGAACCAGTGGGGCACTGTCTGCAACAACCCTTTGCCCCAACCCGTCCACCCCTACTGCGCCGTCGTGCTGGGCAACACGAGCGAGATCTACGGAAAGCTGAGGGACGCCTACGACCGGTGACTGACTGCCGCCCTGTGCGGTCTGCCGGGTCGTTGGCTGCACCCCGAACCAGGTGCACGCAGCTGGGGCTGAAGCCGAAGCGCACGCTGCAGCGACCCGCCAAGGGATGCGTCGCCAGCGCATCGGAACGGCATACGGTGCAGACCGTGAAGCGCTGTGAGTAAGGCAGGGTGCGACGGCATGCAGCTGCCGTTCAACACTCAACGCTCAAGATGCCTTCTTGCTGCTGTTGTCCACGCATGTGAACCGGACATCGGACCTTGGATAGTTTCCAAGGATGTACGGAGGTTTGCTTTCTTTGATATCGACGACTTCAAAGCGCTTGCCCAATTTCGAGCAATGCGCGGTGGCTTGCGCAATGTTCTCGGCGGTGATGTTGCCCAGGCCCGGAAAGCCGGTGGCCTGCTGCTTGCTGATCATGTAGGAGTCCTGGCCCAGGGCGATCACCCCGGAGTTGGATGCGCAGCCAGCCAACGCAGCAACGGTCAGACATGCTATCGCCCCTGCAGATTTTTTCTTCATCGAGCCTCCCTTTTGTGAGGGGGCCATTATCGGCTCGGAGGGCAGGTGGGCAGGGGCGGGTGGTGCTGGGGGAATGGCCGGTGCACCCCAAGGCCGGTGTCAGCGGTTCATCCCACGAAGGAGGGAAGTGGTCCCCTCGACAGGAATCGAACCTGTATCTAGCGCTTAGGAGGCACTCGTTCTATCCATTGAACTACGAGGAGGACGCAGCGGGCGATTGTAGGGGCAGTGCGGGGGCTCCTTCGGCAAGACCGGGTTTTTGCGCTGCGCACGGCCCCCGCATGCGGCTTTGCCTTCAGCCGGATGGCTAGGCGGGAAGCCGCAGACAGTGCTTTAGAACCTGTTTACGATCTCGCAGGGGATCGCGTTGGGGCGCAATCGGTATGAGTGGATGCTCCGGGTGCGCCGCATGGGCTCGTGCCCATGCAAGCAGCCGGGGCGTCCAATCGCCCGATTTCGCCCCAACCCTTCGGGCAAGTGCCTTGCCGGGCGGTCTGCGGCGTTGCGGCGCTTGTTGATAGCGGGGCTATCAACTGCGCACCGCGCCTAGCATCCCATCCCGGCAAGGCCGCTGCGCGACCCCTGCGAGATCGTAAACAGGTTCTGAGCACGGCAAGGCGAACCAACGACGCCAGGCGGTTGAAGGCACAGCCGCATCAGTCGTACTTCAACGTGTAGATGATGTCCACCGCACTCTGCGCCCCCGTCTGCCCGCGCAGCGTGAGCCGGCGCGACAGGTCGTAGAAGATGTACAGCGTGCCCAGCGTGCCCGACAGGCTGCGCTCGTACGTCACGTACAGGTCGGTGGACAAACGCTTGCCGAAGGTCAGCGCGGCGCCGGTGGCGTCCTCCCCCGCGCCAGGGCCCTTGAATCCGATTTCGTCCAGGCCCAGGCGGCTGGCCATGTTGGCGGTGGCGCCGGTGCCGCCCTTGCGGCCGAGCAGGGCCAGGGCGGCTTGCTGCAGCACGGCGGCTTCGGCGCCGCCGGCGGCGGCGTCGCGGCCCAGCACCACCCACGACAGTTTTTCGGCATCGGGCAGGTCGGGGTCCGAGTACAGGCGCACGCGCGGGGCCAGGGCCGAGCCGCTGACCTGCACGCCGGCACGCACGCTGATGTTGGGGCGCAGCGCCAATATGTCGAGCGAGGGGTTGTTGTATGGGCCGCTGAAGCGGATGAGCCCCGTCTCCACGTCCAGCACCTGGCCCCAGGCGCGGTAGCGGCCCTGCTCGGTGCGCACCTCGCCGATCACGCGCGGGGGCGCGCCGGGCACCGCACTGCTGCGGATGTCGAGCTCGCCCGTCAGGCGCGTGGTGATGCCCTGGCCCTGCAGCGCAAAGTCGCGCCCCAGGTTCAGGGTGATGGCGATGTCGGGCGGCTTGGCCGTGGTGGGCGTGGTGCCGGTGGCGGGCTGTCCGGCGGCCTGGTTCGCCTTGGCCACCGCCTGGGCCTTTGCCTGGGCTTCGCGGTCCTTGGCGGCCGAGCGCACCACCACGTCGCTGCCCAGGCTGGGCGCGGTCTCGTCGGGCAGGATGATGGTGGCGCGGTCGGTGGTGAGTTGCCCGCGCACGCTGAACTGGCCCTGCTGCAACTGCGCCTGCACCTTGCCCGACACGCTGACCTGCCGGTCGGCCCGGCCCAGCACCTGCAGGGCCTTGGCCTCGGCCTGAAAACTCATGGCCAGGCCCGACATGCCACCGTTGTTGCTGGTTGCCGCATCGCCCCAGGTCACGCGGCCGGTGCCGGTGAGGCTGCCGCCGTCTTGCGGGGCGCTGGTGCGGTTGCCGCTGTAGCCGGGGATACGCGCCTTGCTGCCGCTGCCCCCGCGCAGGCTGAACTCGGTGATATCGAGCTGGTTGCCGTTGAGCGCCGCGCGCAGGCGCCCGCCCTGCAGGTCCACCCCGTCGAGGATGGAGCGCACGGCCAGCTCGTCGGCCCCCAGCGTGCCGGCCCAGCGCGGCGCAGCGCGCGTGCCCGACAGGGTGGCGTTGGCATCCAGCGTGCCGCGCACGCGCCAGCCCGGCGGGGCCAGGGCCGACCACACGCCCACATCGGGCAGGCGGGCGCGCAGGGTGCCGGCCAGCGGCGCGTCGGGCGCCAGCGTGGTCGCACCCAGCGTGCTGCCCAGGGTGAGGCGGGTGCTGGCGGTGGCGTCCACCTCGCCGGCGCGGGCGCTGGCCCATACCAGTTTGGCGCGCAGGGCATCGCCCTCGGCCTCCAGGGTCAGCTCGGCCTGGCGCACGCCGGCATTGCTGCCGCTGCCGGGCTCTTCGGTCACGGTAGCCTTGGGGCTGCCCGCGCCGGTGCCCTGGCCGCTGCTCTGCACGGTGGTGATGGGGGCCGAATCCACCGCCAGGATGCGCAGGTCACCGGAGGCGCGGCGCACGCTGGCGCTGGCGCGCAGCGGGCCGCTGGTGGTGTCCACGTTCCACTGCCCGTCGAAGACGATGTTGCCGGCCAGGCCCAGGCGGGCCAGCAGGGGCTGGGCGGGCTTGCCAGCGGGGTCGCTGCCGCCCCCAAACGCATCCACCCAGGCCATGGGCAGGCCCTGCAGGCTGCCCTGGGTCTGCAGGCGCAGCGGGCTGCCGCCGCCGCCCGCGTAGCTGATGGGCTGCCAGCGCAGCGTGGCCGTGCCCGCCACCGGCCCGGTAATGCGCGCCTGCCCGGCAGAGGCCTGCACCGACAGGGCGGCCGCACCGGTGGCAGAAGGGGCTGTGCCCGATGCTGGCATGGCCGGTGCCAGCGCGGCCCCGCCCATGCGCAGCTTCACGGTCACGGGCTCGGCCAGTTGCACGGCCCAGGGGCCGGGCAACTGCGTGTCTTGCGCCTGCAGGCGCAGTTCGGTCACCTGGGCCTGCCACTCGTTGGCACCGCTGGTGCCGCCCGCCAGGCGCGTGCGCACCGTAGCGCGCTGCGTGCCGGTGCGGGCCTCGCCATCCAGCGCCAGCGTGGCCTGGGCCAGTGAGCCCGAGAGCTCGGCATTCACCCCACGCAGCTGGATCGCGGACATGGGGCTTGCGCCCCCCTTGCCTGGTGGCAGAGCCACGTCGAGCTGCGGCGCGTTGACGCGGGCCTGCAAGGTGAAACCGCCGTCCTTGCTGGCCAACGCGGGCAGGGCCTTGCCGGCCGCCAGGGCTTCGATCTGGTTTGCTGCCGTCTGCCAGCCACCCGTCCAGCGCGCATTAAGCTGTGCCTGGCCTTTGGCCGTGGCGCCCTTCATCGCATTACCCAGGCCCGGCAGGCTGGCCAGCCAGGCTTGCGTGCGCTCGGCATCGCTCAACTGCAGCTGCAACTCGCCCGCGCCCTTGGTGGGCGCCATCTGGCCGTTGGCATTGGCGGTGGCGCCCGGCACCGTGGCGCGCAACTGGCCCTGGGCCGATTGCTCGCCAAGGGCCACGCGCAGTTGCGTGGCCTCGACTTTGGCCTGCAGCGCGTCGAGCAGCAGGCGGTCGAGCTGCACCGTGCCGCCACCCGTCTGCGCCAGGTACTGGCCCTGGGCGGTGAAGGTGTTGATGCGCAGCAGGGGCGCGCCCTTCTTGCCAGGGGCCGCTGCGGCCGGCTGCACCGGCGCAGCGCCCGTGGCGCGGATGTCGGCGGTGAAGCGCACGGCCTGGTCGGCCTGGCCCTGGGCGGTGATGCGCCCGCCCAGCGGCGCCGCCGCCAGCGCGGTGTGCAGCGCATCGGGGCGCAGGTTGCGCAGCTCGGCCAGGCCCTCGGCCGCGCCGGTGGCGGGTGTGAACTGGCCCTTGAGGGCAATGGTGCCCGCGGCCTTGCCCGTGCCGATGGTGGCCGTGGCCGCAGGCACATCCCAGCGCGTGCCATCAAAGCCTGCGCGGGCCTGCAGCGCGGCCAGGGGCAGGTGCCTGCTGTCCCAGGGGCCGGGCAGGTCGTTGCGCAGGTCGGCCTCGATGTTCCAGCCGGCGATGGCGGGTGCGGGGGATGAACCGGTGGGTGCCGTGGCAGCGGTCGCATTCACCGGGTCCACCTTCACCGTGCCATGCAGCAGCGTGCGCGGCGCCTGGGGCCACAGGGCGGCCAGGTCCAGCGCCTTGAGAGCGGCAGCGGCCTGCTTGAGGGGCTGGGGCACCCAGGGGAGGATGGTGGCCTGCACGTCGGCCTGCATGGCCTCGGCAGGGGCGGAGGGCGCCTTGGCGTTGGCCGGGGCGCCTTTGCGTGCGGGTGTGGCTGCGGCCGATGGCGCCGGAGCAGCAGGCTCAGCCGCCGCCACCACCACGGGCTTCAACTGCGCCGCCGCTTGCAGCTGCGCGGCGGCCGTGGCCAGCGTGCCCTGCACGGTGGCATGCGCGGCCACCTGCAGCGGGTTGCCGCCGCCCGGGGGCGTGGTGTGCACGGTGCCTTCCAGCGTGGCGTCGATGGCCATGGGGGCTTGGGCCTGCAGCTTCACGCGGGCCTGGTACTGGCCCTGGGCCAGCTCCACGTTGTCGATCTTCAGGTGGTGTTCGGTGCCGTCGTAGCGGTAGTCGCCGGTCAGGTTCTGGGCCTGCACGGCGGGCTTGCCGGCCAGGCTGATCTGCTGCTCGGGCGAGCCCGCCCACTCCAGGCTGTCCACCTTGAAGGGCACGGCCACCTGCACCGGCAGCACCAGCTGCTCCAGCGGTTTCAGGGGCTCGGTGCTGGCGGGCGCCGTGGCCTGGGGGGTGATGCGCACGCGCGCGGCATGCACCTCGCCCAGCTCCACCTTGCGGCTGAGCAGCGGCGCCAGTTGCCAGCCGATGCGCGCGCCGTCCACCTCCACCACCAGGGCCGGACTGCTCCAGCGCAGCCAGCCAATGCTGCCGCCCGTGCGCAGCGATCCGCTCACGTCGCGGCTCTCCAGCTTCTGGTCCGCCGGCAGGTACTGCGCGGCGCGCGCCAGCGCCAGGGCCAGCGATGTGCTGCTGCCCGCCCACCACCACGCCGCGCCGGCCACTGCCAGCACCAGCGCCAGCAGGCCAACCACCAGCCACACCAGCAGGCGCAGCCAGGTACGGCGCCGGCGCGGCGGTGGCGGCGGTGCCGACGACCCGGCGCTGAAATCGGGCGAGCGGTTGGCGGCAGAGGCGGGCGGGTTGCGAGAGGGCATCAATCAGCAGGTCAGGAAATCAGGGGCGGTAAAAAAGCAGGCCGTGCGGCCGTCTCAGAACGTGAAGCCCAGGCGCAGGTGCAGCCGCAGCTCCTTGGCCTGCACGCCATAGGCCAGGTCGGCCTGCAGCGGGCCCACGGGGCTGCGCCAGCGCACGCCGGCACCTACGCCCACGCGCGGATCCAGGTCGCCCACCTTGTCGGCCACGGCGCCGGCATCCACGAACAGGGTGCTCTCCCAGTCCGTCATGCTGCCCTTGTAGACGATGGGGCGCTGCCACTCCAGGCTGCCCACGGCCAGGTAGCGTCCGCCGTACAGCTGGTCGTTGTCGGTGCGCGCACCGATCTTGCGGTAGCCATAGCCGCGCACCGTGGTGTCGCCACCGGTCAAAAACAGCTGCGTCACCGGCAGCTGTGCGCCCTGGCGCGCAAACACCGCGCCGCCCTCGGCACGCACCGCCAGCCGCGCTGCGCGCGAGGCGCCGTCGTCGGCCTCCACGCGGCCCGCGGCGACAAAGGTCTGCCAGCGCAGCAGCGTGCGCACGAAGGGGTCGCGCTCGGGCGTGAGCGTGGTGCCCACGCCCAGCTCGGCCGCAATGCCATGGCCGCGCGTGGGGGCCGTGTTGTTGTTGAAGTAGCGGCCCGTCCAGCCGTAGTTGATGCTCAGCGCCGTGCCCGAGGGCGGGGCTTTCAGCCCCTGGCTTTTGGCATAGTCGTACTGCACAAAGTAATTGCGGTCGATGTTCTTGGTGCTCTTGCTGCGGCCGCCGCGCAGCCGGGCGCTGTTGGTCTCGTAGTCGCCCGTGTCCTCGCGCTGCACCTGGCCGCCAGCAAACCAGCGCCAGCCGTTCTCGCCGGGCAGATCGGTCCACTCGGTGCTGAGCAGTTTGTTCTTGCGGTCCAGCGAGAGCTTGCTCACCGCGCGCCAGCCCAGCAACGGCATCTGGTTGTGGATGTGGTCAATCGTCAGCCGCGGCCCGCTGTCGGTCGACAGGCCCGCGCCGAACACCACTTTCTGCAGCTGCGCCTCGCGCACCTGGGCGACCACCGGCACGGCCAGCGGGTCGGTGCCCTCGGTGTCCAGCGTCAGGAACACCGCGTCGTAGTACCCACTGCTGGCCAGGCGCAATTGCGCGTCCAGCAGCTCCGTCTCGTCGTAGATGGCGCCCGTGGGCAGGCGCGCCAGGCGGCGCGCGCCATCGGGGTCGTAGCGCTGGTTGCCCTCCACCCGCAGCGGGCCAAAGCGGTACAGCGGGCCCGTGTCGTAGGCCACGCTCAGGTTCGCCTCGTGCTTGTCGGCATCCACCTCGGCGCGGCTGTTGGTGATGCTGGCCGTGGGGTAGCGGCGCACCTGCAGCTGGCGCAGACCATCGTTCTTGGCCCCGTCCCACGCCGACTGCGTGAAGGCCCGGCCCGGCGGCAGCCCCCAGCCGTTCTGCACGCGCCGCAGCTGGCGCGCGCGGCCCTCGCCATCTTGTGCATTGCTCACCGCCTCGGCAAAGGTGATGTCGGCCTTGGCAATGTGCGTCTGCGGCCCTGGGTCCACCGTCACCACCACCGTGCGCGGCGCCAGTTTGGCATCGGGCGTTTCGGTCAGCTCCACCGTGATGGTGGGCGCAAAGTAGCCCAGCGTGCCCAGCAGCTCGCGCGCGTTGGCATCGGCCGCGCCCAGCAGGCGCTGCAGCTCGCTGGCCTGCAGGTCGGGCAGCTGGCGAAAGCGCTGCAGCTCCAGGTGCTTTTCCAGCGTCTCGCGCACCGTGTCAGGTGCGCGCACCTGCACGTCGAACGAGGGGCTGCCATCGCTGTCCGCCCCAATGGGGCTCGACGCCGCATCGCGTGGCGCCTCTTCGCCCCCCCGCCCGGGCAGCAGGCTGCAACCCTGCAGCAGCAGCAACGACGAGGCGGCGGCGCTGAAAAGCAGCAACGCCGACCATCGGGCCGGCGTTGAAGGCTGGGAGAACGGGGCAGTGTGCGAACGGGGGCTACGGGACACGGCGGGCGGCTTCGGTTGGGATGGACGACGGGGGCATGGTACGGCACGGCGCACACACGGCAGGCACAGCGGCACCAGGGTGCAACGGCGTGCAAAGGGCGCCGGGGGCCTGCCAGCGATGCCACACTATCGCCGCAAAACGCCCGTTTTCTTGTAAGACAGATTCCCGCAGCGTATCGGGGTGTGTCCGTTGAGAGGGCGCCTCCTGGCCGCAATCGCCTGGGGCATATGCCCCATCAAAGTACCACCCACAGCGCCACCCCCACCACCGCCCCCACCAGCAAGGCCGGTGCGGCCACCGACCAGTCCTGCGTGGACGGCACGCTCGCCCCGAAGGCCGACGCCGCCAGCCAGGCATGCAGCCAGTACATGGCGCCAGACCCGGCCCCCGGCATGAAGGTGGTGGCCCACCAGAAGCTCAGCGGTGCCAGCGCCACCGGCGCCAGCGCAATCGGCAACGAGCGCAGGTACCCCGCCTGAAACCGCACCGACCCCAGCCGCCAGCCCCCGTGCGTGCGCATCGGCACCAGGTTGGGCATGGTGGGCCGGGCGCCCAGCAGCGCTGCCACCGTCCAGTGCATGGCCTCGTGCAAGGCAGTGCCCGGCAGCACCGCCAGGCAGTACGTCCACATGCCGATGTGCACGCACAAGCGCTGAAAGAGCAGGATGCCGCCCAGCACCAGCCAGTCCCTGGTGTCCAGTGCGTGCGCACGCACGCTCGCCCAGGCCAGTGGGTGGGTGAGGGCATCGGTGATCCAGGTGGTGCTGCTGTCCATGTGGGGGCGGTCCGTCGATCCATCGTTCGTTCGCTCACTCATTCATTCATTGAGCAAGGAACAGGGCGCGCCACGGGTGGGCACCCAGGGGCGATTGTCACGATGAAATCGGGGGCGCGTGTCGGATGGGATGCCTTGTTGGCCGCTGACGTACCGCACGCTCGCCTGCAACCCCAGGCCCCCGCTATAGTTGTCGGCCCCGCAGCCGGGACTGTGCCCCGGGCGCCCGGCGGCTCGTACGCCGCGCACACCGAAAGGAGCACCCCATGGGACGCCTGACCTTTAGCATCAACCTCACCCTGGACGGCTGCGTGGACCACCAGGAGGGCATTGCCGACGACGAGACGCACGCCTTCTTCACCCACCTCATGGACACGCACGGCGCCGTGCTGTGGGGCCGCGTCACCTACGAGATGATGGAACACCACTGGCCCGCAGTCGCGCGCGGCGAGGTGGAGGATGCGCCACCGGCCGTGCGTGAGTGGGCGACCAAGCTGCAGGCCAAGCCCAAGTACGTGGTGTCCACCACGCGCAAGGATTTTCCGTGGGCCCACAGCCACCTGGTCGCCGGCGGCGACGACCTGCGCGCGGGCATCCAGGCGCTCAAGGACGCCACGCCCGCCGGCGTGCTGCTGGGCAGCGGCAAGCTGGCCACCGTGCTCGACCGGCTGGACCTGATCGACGAGTACCAACTGCTCGTGCACCCGCGCATCGCCGGCCACGGGCCCACGCTGTACCAGGGCGGGCTGCCCGTCGCGCGGCGGCTCACGCTGGTCTCGGCGAAGCCGCTGCGCTGTGGCGCGGTGGCTGTGCATTACCGGCGGGCGGGGTGAGGCGGTTCGGGCCTGGCGCCGGCCCAGGCGGCTGGACACCCGCATGCTGCGGCCCAAGGGCTTCATCAGCTTTGCGCAGAATCGCCTGTTTGGGTGACAGGGCGCACGGCCGCCACCCGCTAGACTTGTGCCATCGGGCCATGCGCAGCCGTGCCCGGTACGGCAACAACTGGTACGGCAGCCGGGGTGAATGGAACCATGAATTTGATTGCTCGCACTTTGACGGTGGCCGGTCTTCTGCTGTTGGCATGCTTCGCTGGAGCGGGCAATGCGCAGCCGAACCCGGTATCGCGAAACCAGATCACAGACGCCGTCGAGCTCGCATTGCCCAGCGGCTGGCGGGTTGCTACCCCAAATCAAGTCGTCAACTTCGAGAGAGAACGAAAAGACATCTACTCCCGGGCTGGGTTGGATCCCAAGGTCAATCCCGGTGATACGGTGACGTTCCAGGCGGAAAAATCGGAGGGAGCTGATTCGATCATGCTTGGCGTTACAGTCATGCCTGGAGAGGCATCCCAAGCAGAAGTCGCCCAGCTGTCCGAGCAACGGATTGCGCGGATTGGCGACGCCTTCGCGCAACAGTTTCGCACCATGGCAGCGTCCGCCGGAGTCACCAATGTCGTGTTCACGCCACCGGTGCTCCAGCGCGTTGGCGACAAGCTCGCGATCGGATACGCGAATACGTTCACCACGGCCGACGGGGTCAAAAGGACTGGCGTCAAGTACCACGTGTACATGCGAAACGCGACGGTCGTGATCTCGGCGACGGGGGCCGATTCCATCCGCAAGTCGCTGCGCGACGAAGCCAGCACCTTGATCCAGGGGGTTCGGCTGAATGAACGTTGACAGGGATCCCCATGCCTATGGCCGCCTCGGGGCCCAAGCGGACCGCCCGGCCCAGATCGCATCAGCGCACGGTTGCACTGGCACCGTTGCCTGACACGGGCGTGGCGTGCTCTCGCAAGCAGTTGCAGATCCTGTTCAGGTCACTCTGCGGATCCCCCTTGCCGCCGCGCGCGCGGCAGTGCACAGCACAAAGAAGGCGTGCCGTCATCAGCTCCACACAGCGGCCGTGAATGATGTGTGCGATTGAAGAAGAAAAGAAAGACGGGAAGTAGACAGGGAGCTTCACAACCATGGCGATAGTTAGCAAAACCACCGTGGCCGCACTGGCGGTCGCGTGCATTTCCACGGGCTGTGCCATCGTGCACCGGCCCTACGTTTCTCCGGTGGCGAGCGCGGCCACTGCGCAGTTGCGCATCGTGGACGACCAGAACCGGGTGCTGATGCCGCCCAGGACCATGATCTCGACCTTCGACGATCCGCAGTCGTGCACCAACCGGTTCTGGCTGCAAAGCGGTGGACCGCAGCCGGGGATGGTGACGGCGGCATCGGCCACGATCCCTGCGGGCAAGCCGTTCTCGGTGGCCATTCACCACCTGGAGGGTGCGAAGTTCTGCGTGCCGGTGCTCCAGTTCACGCCCATTGCAACACGCCACTACGTGGCGCGGCTGCATGTCAACCCGGAGTCGTGTGTCGTCAGGCTGGCATCCACCGCCACCGACGAACGCAAGGACGAACGGCCGGAGCCCTACCAGAGCATGAAGTTCTCCAATGGCCTGTCGGAGGAAAGCAGCTTCTGCAGGCCCGAGTGATGACGGTGCTGCGTGGCGGGGCCTGGGCCGCTCAAGCACCGGCACGGACAACGCCGCGCCATCGCAAAATGCCAAGGCAAAAGAAAAAAGCAGCCTGAATGGGCAGGGGCCGGGTGAGCCCGGTGGGACCCGACAAAAAAGAAAGAGGGAGGGATGATTGATGGAAAACAGATTCGACGTGACGGGGCGCATCGATCCATTGCCGGACGATGCCGGGCTGGGCAACATCCAGTTCCTGCAGCGCAACCGGGCCGAGCCCGCGTCGCTGCTGCTGCGTATCGCCACCTTCCTGGTGGTGGGCATCTACCTGGCCATGATGGCCTTTCTGGCCCTTGCCAAGGGCGGTGGCGCGCCGGAGATGACGGGTGCCATCATTGGCGCCCTGGTCGTCGTGATGGTGCCGATGTGGCTCACCGGGTGGTGGAGCGAAGACTTGAAGCAGCGCCGCCGCTTCCAGATCGTTGCCTGCACCGCCGTGGTCTTGATCGCGCTGCAGGTGGTGGGCTACCTGAGCGTGCGCGGCACGCTGGCGGACTGGGCGCGCGGTGGCGCCCCCGCGTCGGCACAGTCGCTGCGCGACCGCGCCCTGGCATGCCAGCAGCGGGGCGACCTCGCGTGTGCCGACGAGGTCTGGACCCGCTACCTGCAACTGCGCCCTGAGGACAGCCAGGCACGGGCCACGCTGGCCGCCGTGAAGAACCACCGCGACGACCACGCAGGCGCGGTGCGCGAGTTCGAGCGCTCCTTCAGCGAGGGCCACGGTGGCTACGACGTGTTCACCTACTACGCGCGCAGCCTGGTACGGGTGGGCCGCCAGCAAGACGCCATCACCTGGTACTACCGCGCGCTGGCCGTGGTGCCGAACCTGGTGGACGTGCGCCGCGAACTCTCCAAGCTGCTGGTTGGCCAGCAGCGGCACTACGAGGCGCTCTCGGTCCTGCAGGCAATCGATGCGCACAACGAAGCCGCGGGCCGGCCGGCCAACTTCACGGCAGAACGCATCTCCATCGAAGACGCGATCCGCACCGCGCAGGGTTCATCGCCCGCAGCAGGTCCTGCCACCGTGATGCGCATCGCCGCCATGGGCGGGCACTACTTCGCACCCGTCACCCTTGGCTCGGCCCGGCCGGTGCCCTTCATGGTGGACACCGGCGCCACCCTCGTCAGCATGAGCACCCGGATGCTGCAGGACAGCGGCGTGCAGTACCGCGTGCTGCAGGAGCAAGCGGAAGTTCGCGTGGCCGATGGCCGAAAGATCCAGGCGAAGGTCGTGCTGCTCGACGGGCTGCAGATCGGCCCCCAGGTGCTGCGCAACGTGCGTGCCGTCGCCTGCCAGGACTGCGCGTCGCTGCTGGGCATGTCGGCACTGAACCAGTTCGACCTGCAGTCCGTGAAGACGGACAACGTCGAAATGCTGTCGCTGGTGCCGCGCACCTGATGGACCACCTCGCGGGTCCGCAGGCCTGCGGGCCCGTGCATGGCGATGTACGGCGCGGCTATGAAAGCGCAGGGGGCTCGCCTTGTGCGCAAGGATGCCCTGTTGCCTGCCTGGATCACTGAGTCCGGAAGTGGAAAAAGAGGGCTGCGCCCAGCATCGCCAAACCGGGCAGCAAATTCCCTAACCAGATGGATGCCCGCGAGGTGGAGCGGCTCATGTAGCGCGATTCAGCCAGCAGGTAGGCATGCCCTTCCGGGGTCAGCAGCCACCAGATCATCACCCCGCCGCCGGCCAGGCACCCGATGCCTACCGCTGCAAGCAGCGCAATGAAGATGCTGCCCGTGGCGCTTGCCGCCGGCACGATGGCAAGCACCGCCACCAAGGCCGTAGCAGCGGCCTGCCATTTCTCTGCGCGCGCAAAAGCGTCCATCGAGCACTCCCGGAAGGTCGGAACCATGGAAGGTTACCGTATAGGGTGCAAAGGCTAAGCCAAAAATCAGAGAGATGCACTACATGGATGACCGGACACCGTCCTGCATGCCGCCATCGGTTTTATTCTCCCTGCGGAAGAATACCGCGCGGACAGTGATGAAAGCCCCTAGCAAGCCCAGCAGCAGCCATGCGAAGACAGGGCCCCAGCCGTTCTGGATGGCCGTGTACTTGCGGACCTTTTCTTCGTAGTGGAACCAGGTCTTCTCGGCGTTGGACAACTCGTAGCACAGGTCGCCCCCGCCCTTGGATGCGGGCGCCATCAGCAGCGTCACCTGCTGGGTGCGCAGGTGCTCGGCGTGCCGGGCGTTCGACACCACATCGTTCTCGTCGAGGCAGTTGGACGTCGAGGACGAGCCGAACGCGCAGCTGCATTTGTGGACCACCCCGTCCGCACCGCGCACCCGGGTTGCATACTGCGACCGCTTGCTTGGCCACGTGTCGTACTGCGCCAACAGCCGCCCCTCCACGCGAGTCAACTGGTCCTTGGGGGGAATCTCTACCAGGCTCGATTGCATGCCGTAGAAAGCCACGAGCACCGCCAGCACCAACAGAACGCACTGGATGCCGCCCACCAGAGGGAACACCAGCCAGCCCAACCAGCCCAGCAGGCTGCCGATTTTTCCCATCACCTTCTGCACGCCTTGCCCCTCTCTTCACTCTCTTCACGACATTGTCTCAGCGAGGCGCTTTCCCCCTCCGGCATGCAGGGTCAGCCGGCCAGCCATGCACTCAGACCGCCGCAGGCCCCAGCAGGATCCTCGTTGATCAATCAATCAATACGATGGCGGCAGCGCCGCCAGGTCCGGCCCCAGCGCCAGCACCTCGCGATAGCGCCCCGCGCTCAGCATCTCGTCCACGTCGCTGCCATAGCCGGGGAACAAGCGCAGACCCTCCAGGCGGGTCGCATGGGTCAGTGCGGGTCACCCGCCTTGCGCCCCGCAGGGCCGTCGTCATGCAGCGTGGGCACGCAGCCAGGCAACGATGTCCGCAGTCACCTCGTCGCGATTCGTCTCGTTGAGGATTTCGTGGCGGGCTGCGGGGTACAGCTTGACGGTCACATCGGCAATGCCTGCATCGCGGTAGCGCTGGCCCAGCAACTGTATCAGCGCACCGCCACCGGCCAGCGGATCGGCGTCGCCCGAGGCAATCAGGAGGGGCAGGTCACTGCGGATGCCCGCCAGCAACGCCGGGTCTGCCAGCCGGGCGGCGGGGGCGAAGAGCGAGGGGATCACATCGTCCGGCACATCCCATCCGCACCAGGGGTCGGCCACGTAGGCATCGACCTCCGCGTCGTCCCGCGACAGCCATTCGTACCCTGTGCGGTGCTCGAAGCCGGCATTGAATGCCGCGAGCCCTGCCGGCGCGTCTGCCGGGGCATTGGCCATGGCAGCGGCCAGCGCATCGAGCGCGGTGGAGCCCGACAGAACGACCCCTGCCCATGTCGATGCGTGGTCCAGCAGAGCGGCCTGCGCTGCAAACGAACCCATCGAATGGGCCAACAGAAATACCGGCAGGCTGCCATGCTGCGCACGCAGTGCCGAACCGTACTGGGCCACATCGGCAATCAGCCCGCTGAAACCCGCGGCACCGAAGTCGCCCAGACGCCCACCGGCGGTACGCCCGTGCCCGCGGTGGTCGACCGCGTGGACCACAAACCCCGCGGCATTGAGCTGCCTGGCAAAGCGGTCATAGCGCTCACCATGCTCGGCAAGCCCGTGGGCAATCTGCACCGCGCCAACGGGTTTGCCAGCCACGTCTGCCCAGGTGTATGTCGCGACCTTGGTGCCGTCTGCGTTGGAGAGGAAGGAAGAGGTGGATGAAGTGCTGCTCATGCTTTCATTCTGGCACGCAGGAGGTTGGGGCCGAAGGGATGATTGGCTGGTGGGGCGAGGGTGGGCAGGCGCCCACTCTGGCCGTTGGAATCGCTGGCATCGCCTCGTGGCGCCACCCCCTCAATACACCGGCCACGGCAGCCCCAGGTCCGGCCCCAGCTCCAGCACCTCGCGAAAGCGCCCCGCGCGCAGCATCTCGTCCACATCGCTGCCATAGCCGATGAACAGGCGCAGGCCCTCCAGGCCTGGGCCGTCCAGGCGCGGCAGCAGGATCAGCGGTGCGGATTGCGCCTCGCCAGTGAGCTGCACATTGCTGGCCACAGCCGGCACGGGCCAGCGCAGCGGGCCCCAGTGGCCCTGTGCGTCGAGCTGCACCCACGTGCTGCTCGGGCCAGGCACGCCCAGGGTCGCCAGAGCGTACAGGTTGGCCCCGGCCGGCGTGCCCGCGCTGCCGAACACCTCGCCCTTGAAGGCCAGGCTGCGCGGGTTGCCCACCAGTTCCATGTTCACGCGAAACGGCGGGCGCTGGGGAGTGCCGGCCGTGGTGGGCAGGTTGGGCGTGGCGGGGTCCAGGTCCAGGTCGCCCCGGCCGGCCTCGCCCGCTACGGGTACCGGCTCTGCCGCGCTGGCGTAGGCGCCCGTGCCCAACTGCCCGTAGCGGCCCTGGCCCAGGGCCCACACCGTGCCGTCGGCCAGGCGCAGGTGCACCGAGCCGCCGCGCTGGCGAAAGATGCTGGAGAGCTGCTTGTCCTCGTCCATGCCCATCGACACCGCGGTGATGGGCGCGTGCATGCGCAGGCGCCGGCCCAGGTGGTCGTTGAACAGCTTGCCGTAGCACTGGGCCGTGCCATCGGCCAGCACCGCGCAGGCGTTGAACTCGCCCCCGTGGATGGACACCGCCTTGCCCGGCAGGGGCAGCACGATAGGCTCCTGCACCAGCCGGTCTGCAACGGGCAGCAGCCTGCCGTCCTGCCCGGAAATGCCGTTGTTCAGCCGATAGCCCCAGAACCACACCGTGCCCGAGGCATCCAGCGCGTACGAAGCGCCACGGGTGTCATCCACCGTGGCCACCTGCACGATGGTGGCGGGCAGGCCCAGCACCTTGCGCGGCGTGTACAGCCAGCCAACTGCGGTCGGGCTGAGTATGTCGGTGCCCGGCGGCAGGTAGCCCGTGCCTCCATTGCTGCCGATGCGCCACACCGAGCCATCCACCCCCAGGATGAGCCCGCGCCCATTGCCGCCCACCGCCACATCGCGCGCCAGTGGCATGCCCGACGATTCGCCCACCACCACGGGGCGGTTGTGGGTTGCAGGGTACACGCCCCAGCCGCCCGAACTCCACACCTTGCCGCTGGCATCCACTGCCAGCCACTGGCCCAGCGCCGTGGCCAGCTTCTTCACGGGCGCAGCCAGCGCCACCTGTGTGGGCAGCTGCGGCGGAAGGCCCGCGATAAAGTTTGCGCTCGGGTCGTAGTGCGTGGCCCCCTGGCCCCAGGCAAAAATACGCCCGTCCTGCAGCAGCGCATGGCTGCCCGTGCCGCTGGCGTGCACGCTCACTGCGGGCCCGGGCAGCGCCACCTTGCGCGGGCTGGCGGATGACTCCAGCTCGCCCGATGCCGGCGCGGCCAGGTGCCCGCCCGTGTTGGAGCCCAGCGCATGCAGCTTGCCATCGCGCGTGATGTACATGAAGACCGATGCCACACCCATTGGCTCCGTGCGGGAGCTGCTGGCATCCACCACGTTGGTGGCCAGCTTCTCCAGCGCAATCTGCCAGCCCGGTGTTTCGTAGGGGTTCACAGAGCGCCAGCGCCACAGGTCGCCCTCGGCCGTCAGGCCCAGGTAGCCATCGCCCCCCACCATGATGGTCTTGATCTGCACGCCGGCGCGCAGCAGGTCCGGGTGCACCGTGTAGCGGTAGCGGTCGAACGGGTCCACCACGTTGTCGAGCAGCCGCACCGGCGGGCAATCCGTCTTTTGCGGCGGCGGCAGCGCGGTCTGGCTGCGGTACACCGGGTCGGTGCCCCAGGTCCACAGCGTGCCATTGGCCGCCTTGGCCGTGATGCGCGCGGCGGGCAGCTCCCTGGGCCCATAGCCCTGCCATTCAGCCAGCGGGGCCGACGCGTACAGATCCAAATCCACCATCGGCGGCAAATCGCGCATGGCCACCGGCTGCGAGTAACTGGCCGATGCCGCGCACGGTGCCCCCTCGCCCCAGGACCACACCACGCCCTGGTCGTCCAGCGCCACCGTGGTGCGCTCCTGGTGCAGCACCCGCACCAGCCGCGCCGGCACCGGCGCCGTGGTGGCCCGCTGCGGCACGGTGGCATCCACCCCGTTGTTCACCCCGCTCGGCAACGGCCCCCACCACCAGGGCTGGCCGTCCTTGTCGATCACGAACGAAGGCGCCCACTCCCCCCCGTTGACGATGTAGGTTGCCCCGCGAAAGATGATTTGCGGCGCAGCCCGGTCGGTGCGCGTGCCATCGCCCAGCTCGCCCCGCAGGTTGGTGCCCCAGCTCCACACATTGCCATCCGCATCCAGCACCAGGGCCGTGGTGCGGCTGGTGCGCACCATGGTGGCCTTGGCCGGCAACGCAACCTCCCGCGCCGTGGCGGCATACACCGTGCGCCCCTGGCCCAGCTGCGCCTGCCGGTTGTCGCCCCAGGCCAGCACGCTGCCATCGGCCTGCAGGGCCAGGCCGTGGCGGGCGCCGGTGGAGATGGTTTGGGCGTGGGCTGGTGAAGGCGGGAGCGAGGTGGCTGCGCATAGGAGCAGCAGGGTGGAGGGGAGCAAGTGCTGTCGCCACTTGCGTGCGCGGTGTTGCTGTTCTAGCGGTGGTCGCCTGGGGATGGTCGTCGTTGTTGTCATGGCCTCGCCTCTCTCTATGGTTTGTGGAGGCCATTGTGTCGGGGGAGGCAATTGGGGCCGGTGATGGCCGTCACCTGCGAAGACCATTTGGCCTACTGGCATTTTTTTTAAAACACGACCGTCACCGGTCCAGGCGGCGGGTCGCTCGCTACCACCCAGCGAAAGTTGGCTGCTTTCCCCCACCACCTGTTGATTCTCATCTCCATCAGCTTCCGCCCATAAATCAAAAAATCTTCGTCGAGGGTTATTTGGTCGTGATTTTCTGGAGCCAGGACGGCTACTCCCAAGAGTCCGAAAATTGTGCGATCGCTGAGCTGAACGGTTTTACTTGCAGACCAATATACGAATCTTGTTTTTCCACCATGGATTGCTGCATCCGGAATCAACTTAAATCCGCCAGGTAGCTCATCGCCATGGCCGTGGGTGCAGCGGTGGATGCTGTAGATGACATCGGCGGTGTCGATGATCCCTCCCGCGCCGCTACCCTTTACGCCATCAATCTCCCAGCTGCTGCCAACCATATCTATCCCAGGCAACGCCATAGTGCCAAAGATCGAGTAATGATCGCGTATCAGCGTCTTGAAACGCTCGCCGACCTTCAATGTCGGATACCTTTTCTTGGCAGTGCCATCGATGGCATTGCAGGCATGGAGCATCGCCGACTCTGGTTCGCCTTCACACCAGTCCTTGAGTGACATCCTGACAGAATCTCCAACGTTCATAGGTACCTCGGTCGTTTCGGCTTTTGGCGGCCACCACATAGCGTAGCGCCTCGATCCCTTGGTGCGGACATCCACGAAGGTCTCCAGCAGGTTTGGCGTCAACATGAGCTTGACGTTCCCGGTTCTCAGGAAATTCTCCAAGTCCTGTACTCTTTGAATATTCGATCCAGTCGCAGCTGTCCTCCTCGATGCGAAGCACGTTAAGTGCCGACGCTCGGCAGTGAGATCTGTGCCGAAAGCAGCTTATGGAGGCGGTTGAGTGTCGTGCGCGGTATCCAAACCGAGCAGCTGAGTGGCCGAGCTGCGACTCCGAAGTGAGCGACGTTGAGAGCCACCACCCCTCACTTCGACAACAATCGCATCGTCTCTTCCAACCCCTTGAGCGACAGCGGGTACATGCGGTTCCCGATGAGCTGCTGGATGATGCTGATGCTCTGGCGGTACTGCCATACGCCCTGGGGTTCGGGGTTGATCCAGGCGAACTTGGGGAAGGCGTGGGTCAGGCGCTGGATCCACTCGGCGCCGGGTTCTTCGTTGTTGTATTCCACGCTGCCGCCGGGCTGCAAGATCTCGTACGGGCTCATGGTGGCGTCGCCCACGAAGATGAGTTTGTAGTCCTTGTTGTACTTGCGGATGATGTCCCAGGTGGGGAACTTCTCGGCAAAGCGGCGGCGGTTGTTCTTCCACATGAAGTCGTAGACGCAGTTGTGGAAGTAATAGAACTCCAGGTGCTTGAACTCGCCCTTCACGGCGCTGAAGAGTTCTTCCACGCGCTGGATGTGTTCGTCCATGGTGCCGCCCACGTCCATGAGCAGCAGCACCTTCACGTTGTTGTGGCGCTCGGGCACCATCTTGATGTCGAGGTAGCCGGCGTTGGCCGCCGTACTGCGGATGGTGTCGGGCAGGTCCAGCTCCAGGTCGTTGCCTTCGCGCGCAAACTTGCGCAGGCGGCGCAGCGCGACCTTGATGTTGCGCGTGCCCAGCTCCTGCTGGTCGTCGTAGTCCTTGTAGGCGCGCTGCTCCCACACTTTGACGGCGCTCTTGTTCTTGCCGGCGCCGCCAATGCGCACGCCCTGGGGGTTGTAGCCGCCGTGGCCAAAGGGGCTGGTGCCGCCGGTGCCTATCCACTTGTTGCCGCCCTCGTGGCGTTCTTTCTGCTCTTCGAGGCGCTTTTTGAGCGTCTCCATCAGCTCGTCCCAGCCCATCTTTTCGATGGCGGCCTTTTGCTCGGGGGTCAGCTCGTTCTCGAGGATCTTGCGCAGCCAGTCGGCGGGCACTTCCTTGGTGAAGTCGGCCAGCATTTCCACGCCCTTGAAGTAGGCGCCGAAGGCCCGGTCGAACTTGTCGTAGTGCTTCTCGTCCTTGACCAGGGTCAGGCGCGAGAGGTTGTAGAAGTCGTCCAGGCTCCAGGAGTCGTCGGAGCGGGGGCCCACCACGCCGGCATCCAGCGCTTCGAGCAGGGTCAGGTATTCCTTGACCGACACGGGCAGCTTGGCCGCGCGCAGGGTGTAGAAAAAATCGATGAGCATGGGGGAGCCTCCTCGGGCTTGGCTTGGTTCTTCAGGCCGTCTCGCGGCGCGCGCGCAGGTATTGCAGCTGGGCGCGCGCCTCGGGCCATTCGCCGGCGCGCATGCTGTACATCACCGTGTCGCGGATGGTGCCGTCGCGGCGCAGCGCGTGGCCGCGCAGCACGCCGTCCTTGTGCGCGCCCAGGCGCTCGATGGCGCGCTGCGATGCGAAGTTGTAGTTGTCGGTGCGCCAGCCCACCACGTTGCAGCCCAGGGTGTCGAAGGCATGGCCCAGCAGCAGGAGCTTGCAGGTGGTGTTCACATGGCTGCGCTGCACGCTCTGGCGGTACCAGGTGTAGCCGATCTCCACGCGCTTCACCGCGGGCAGTATGTCGTGGTAGCTGCTGGTGCCCAGCACGGTGCCCGTGGCCTCGTCGATCACGGCAAACGCAAAGCGGTCGCGCGTGGCAAGCGCCGTCTCGATGTAGGCGCGGGTGTCCTGGGGCTCGGGCACCGAGGTCACGCGCAGCGTCCACAGCTCACCGTCGGCCGCGGCGGCCTGCAGGCCGGCTTCATGCTCCAGGGCCAGGGGCTCCAGGCGCAGGCCACGGTCGCGCAGGGTGACGGGTTGCACGAAGGAGGGCATGGGGCTCATTTGTTCTTCTTCTTGGGGGACGGTTGTGGCTGCGGCTGCTGTTGTTGCTCGGCCTGCAGCTTGTGGCGGCGTTGCTGCTGCCAGCGCCGTGCCGCGTGCAGGCCCAGGCCGCCGCCCAGGCCCACCAGGGCAATGCCAAGCAGGGCCTTGGTGCCGTAGCCCGGTGCAAAGATGTCGAAGCCCGCGAGCTGGCCCAGCCAGAAGCCGGCCAGCGCACCGCCGACAAAGCCGACGGCGTCGGCCACACCGTCGAGCAGCGAGGGGGTCGTCGGGGTTGGCTGCGTCATGGCGGTCCGATCAGCGGTTACGCTGGTTCATGAAGACGAGTTTTTCGAACAGGCTCACGTCCTGCTCGTTCTTGAGCAGCGCGCCCACCAGCGGCGGCACGGCCACCTTGTTGTCGGCGCTTTGCAGGGCCGACAGGGGGATGTCTTCGGCCACCAGCAGCTTGAGCCAGTCGAGCAGTTCGCTGGTGGAGGGCTTCTTCTTCAGGCCCGGCAGGTTGCGCACGTCGTAGAAGGTCTTCATCGCCACGCTGAGCAGGTCGGCCTTGAGCGTGGGGAAGTGCACGCCCACGATCTGGCGCATGGTGTCGGCTTCAGGGAACTTGATGAAGTGAAAGAAGCAGCGGCGCAAAAAGGCGTCGGGCAGCTCTTTTTCATTGTTGGAGGTGATGAACACCAGCGGGCGGTGCTTGGCGCGGATCAGCTCGCGCGTCTCGTAGCAGTAGAACTCCATGCGGTCGATTTCGCGCAGCAGGTCGTTCGGGAACTCGATGTCGGCCTTGTCGATCTCGTCGATCAGCAGCGCCACAGGGCGGTCTGCGGTGAAGGCCTGCCACAGCACGCCCTGGATGATGTAGTTGCGGATGTCCTTCACGCGCTCGCTGCTGTCGCCATCGTTGAGCTGGCTGTCGCGCAGGCGGCTCACCGCGTCGTATTCGTACAGGCCCTGCTGCGCCTTGGTGGTGGACTTGATGTGCCATTGCAGCAACGGCATGTCCAGCGCCTGGGCCACTTCCTCGGCCAGCATGGTCTTGCCGGTGCCCGGCTCGCCCTTGATGAGCAGCGGGCGTTGCAGGGTGATGGCGGCGTTCACGGCCAGCATCAGGTCTTGGGTCGCAACGTAATTCTGGGAACCTTGGAATTTCATGGCAGGGAAAACACCGGATCGTTGATGAATGGGCTTGACAGGCGCTGGCTATAATTGGCCGGTTAAGCAGAGCCCTCGGGCTGAACTTCCACGAGATTGTGCGCGCAAAATGAACAAGACGTTGACCACGATATTTGCCCTGGCTGTCGCTTCCGTGACGGCCTTCTCTCACGCTCAGGAAGTCAAGGGCGATGTCAAGGCGGGGGAAAAGAAGATCGCCATGTGCATCGGCTGCCATGGCATTGTGGGCTACCAGGCCAGCTTTCCCGAGATCCACAAGGTGCCCATGATCTCGGGCCAGAGCGGTGCGTACATCTCCTCCGCCCTGGACGCCTACCGCAAGGGCGACCGCAAGCACCCCACCATGCGCGGCATTGCGGACTCGCTGACCGACCAGGACATCGCCGACGTCTCCGCCTACTATTCGCAGCACGGCAAGGCCGGCGCCGCCGAGTTGCCGGCCAAGCCCAAGCGCGAACCCAGCGTGCAGGTGGCCGAGCTGCTCAAGAAGGGCGCCTGCGTGTCCTGCCACGGCGACAACTTCGCCAAGCCCATCGACCCCTCGTACCCCCACATCGCGGGCCAGCACGCGGACTACCTGTTCGTGGCGCTCAAGTCGTACAAGGCCGAGAAGAACCCCAACCTGGGCCGCAGCAACGCCATCATGGCCGGCGTGGCCAAGCAGTTCACCAACGCCGAGCTGAAGGCACTGGCCAACTACCTGGGCAGCCTGGAAGGTGACATGCACGTGGTGCCCCAGTCGCGCTTCCGCTGAGCCAAGCCGCTCCCAAAACACAAAAGCCCGCAGTTGCGGGCTTTTTCTTTGGGGCGGTGAAACCGATCAGTCGCGCGTGGCGCGCCTTTGCACGGCGGCAATGTAGGCATCGCCATCGGGCGGGCGGCCCGAGCGCTGGCTCTCCCACAGCATCTGGCCCAGGCACTCCATGGTGGCGTGGTGCGCGTCGTGCAGCGAATCCAGGCGCTTGGCCAGCAGCTCCACCGCCTGGCGGATGCCGCGCGGCTGGTCGATGCTGCACTGCTCGCTGATCGACAGGTGCATCGACAGGTGCAAAAACGGGTTGGTGCGGTCCGGCGTCTCGTCGTAGTTGCGGGCCACGGCGGCCTCGGCATCGGAGAAATCGGCGTGGTACTCGGGGTGCTCGGCGATCCACAGGCTGGCCAGCGTCTCGATGGCCTCCATGGGGGCGCCGGTCTGGGACTTGGCGTGCACGCCGCAGAGGAAGCGGCGCACGTCGGCTTGGGACGGGTTGAACATGATGGGGCCGCAGCGTAGCACGCACGGCGTGCCGGGGTGGGGTGCGGGGGTATGTGGGCGGGTGGCGAGCCTGCCCCCGGTCACCGCTGCCGAAAGCGGCCCGGTTCGCACCAGAAACGGGTCTTGACGCCCGGCTGGGCCTCGAACAGGTCAGCTGCCTGGCCGCAGTTGGCCATGTTGTAGGCCTTGCCATCGGCCGCATCGAAGGTGGCGACATGCATCCGCAAGGTGCCGTTGACGGCGCTGTTGCGGTACAGGGTGAACACCACGGTGTTGTCATCCACGGCGGCAGTGGAGGTGGTTGCCGAGATGGCCGCGCAGCACGCGAAGAGTACTGCGAGGCCCGGCGAGCGGGTGCCTATCAGGAACGTCATCGGGCCAATCTAGCAGTCTGCCGTGACAAGCGGTAGTGCCAAATTACCAGCGCCCGCGGCGCGGTTTTGGCGGCTGGGGCGGTGCCGGCTGGCGAATTTGCTGCACAGGGCGGGGCGAATCTGTCCTACGAATGTGCCACGGACCCGAACCTACATTGGAGCCGCGGGGGATGCACACAGTTGGTCACCGCGCGATACATCCCAAGACAAACACCACCATCCAAGGACACTGCCATGAACAACAACGCAACGCGCATCATCGGGGCCCTGCTGCTCATCGTCGGCCTGGCCGGCTTCTTCACGGGCGGCTTCAGCTTCACCAAGGAAACCACCCAGGCCAAGCTCGGCCCGCTGGAGCTCAAGGTGCAGGAGAAAGAGTCCGTCAACGTGCCCCAGTGGCTGAGCGTGGGCGCCATGGCGCTGGGCGCGGTGGTGCTGGTGCTGGGGTTCAAGCGCAACTGAGGCACGGGAGCGTTCTTTCACGCGGTGGTAGCCGCGTGGACACATGGCGCATGCGGAAAACCTGGAAAGCGAAAGCCCGCCGACGCCTTTACCACGGCAGCGCCCACGCCATGCCCACCTAGGTCAGAAGCCCGCCATCGACGTTGATGATGGTCCCCGTGATATGCCGTGCGGCCGGGCTTGCCAGGAAGGCAACGGTGGCGGCGATGTCTGCCGGTGCGGCGTAGCGGCCCAGGGGCGTCAGGCTGCGCTGGAAGTCCGAGCTCTCGCCGGTTGACGGATTCATGTCCGTATCGGTCGAGCCCGGCTGCACGAGATTGGACGTGATGTCCTTGGGCCCCAGTTCTTGCGCAAGGCCGCGCGTAAAGGACTGCAGCGCCGACTTCGTCATGTAATAGACCGTGCCCGGCGCGCCCACGATGCGGTCCGCCCCGGCCGAGCCGATGGTGATGACGCGCCCGCCGGCCCCCAGGTGCGGGATGGCTGCCTGCGTCGCCAGCACGGGGCCGCGGACGTTGACCGCGAGCAATGCGTCGATGTCGCTGACACTGAAGTCGGCGATGGTGTTGTAGAGTGCGATGCCGGCGTTGTTGACCAGGATGTCCAAGCCACCCAGCGCGGCGACGGATTCCTCGACTGATCGCTTGATAGCAGCCGGATCAGCGCTGTCTGCCTGGATGGCCAGGCCGCGTTGGCCCAGCTGCTCAATGGCGGACACCACTGCCTGCGCGCGGTCGGCCGCATGCTGAAATGTCAGGGCAACGTCGGCGCCGTTCTTGGCCAATTCCAGCGCAATGGCGGCCCCGATGCCTCGAGATCCACCGGTTACCAGCGCACGTTTTCCAGCAAGATTTTTCACGGATTTTCCTTTTTGCAGTGATCGATGCATAAATCGTAGAATCACTGCGCAGGGATGGTCAAGCTATTTATGCAGTGATTGATGCAAAAAAAGGTTATTGAGTCTTCGAAGTCCGTTGCCAGCGCGCCCCGTGCGCGGGGTCGACCGCGCGCGTTCGACCGGGAGGCCGCGTTGATGAAGGCCATGCGGCTGTTCTGGATCAAGGGCTACGAGGCCACCTCGATCGCCGACCTGACGGCGGCCCTGGGTGTCGGTTCCACGAGCCTCTATGCCGCATTCGAATCGAAGGACGCGCTGTACGCGGAGGCACTGCGGCTTTACTCCGTGACCTATGAGGACCTGGTACTGGGGCGTTTCCGCCAGGCGCCCACGGCCCGCGAAGCCGCGCTCGCTTACCTTCGGGATTCGGCCGCTGCGATGACCGGAGCCGATTGCGACCTGCCTCGCGGATGCATGGTCACGCTGGGTAGCGTGGGCAGCGAAGGCCACGACGAGCTCGGCGAGCTCATGAAGAGCACGCGAAGCGGTGGCTACACCGTGCTGCTGGCGCGCCTTGAGCAGGCCGTGGCTGGCGGCGAGCTGCCCAGGTCCGTCGATGTCACCCACCTTGCGCGGTACCTGCAGACCGTGCAGAGCGGGATGGCCGTGCGGGCCCGCGACGGCGCCAGCCGCGAAGAACTCCAGGCCGTAGCCGAGATCGCCGTGGCGGGGTGGGATCGCATGGTGCACGGAGGCCCTGTGCAGACATCCGCACCCCCCAACTGACCCGCGCCGCGACGCGGCCGCCAGCACATGGTCAGCAACGGTCGGCGCGCGGCTGGCGTCTGCCGGCGCAGCGCCATGCCGTCACGGCCTGCCGATCGTGAAACTCCCCACCGTCACCACATCCCCCCGGCCCGTCAGCCGCAGCACCACATCCTGGTCCTTCTGCGCGGGCGTACCGAAGCCGGTGGACAGGCGCAGCATCAGCGTGGTGGCCGGGGTCACCACCTGCTGGTTGTGGCCGAAGAAGCGGGCGCGCACGGTGTAGGTGCCGGGCTTGGCGTGCTTCAGTGAAAACTCCTCGGGGCCATAGCCGCCCGTGAAGTCGGCGGCCATGCGCCCGCCTTGGTAGGTGAGGCGGTGGGCGTAGTAGGCCTCTTGGCCATTGGGGTCCAGCACGTACAGGTCGATGTCGGTGTTGTCCGCGTCCCACGAGAGCACGGCGCGCAGGTCCAGGGGCAGGTTGCGCAGCAGGCGCGGGTCCATGGCGCTGGTGTTGACGGGCTGGCCCGCGGCCTGGGCCTGGGCGGCGATGGCGTTGAGCTCGGCCAGCGCGACCAGCTCCACGCCGGGGAAGCGCCCGTCCCAGGGCTTGGCCACCACCTGCCACAGCTGGTCCACCGCGGCCTGGGGCTGGCCGGCCTGGGCCAGGGCCAGGCCCAGGTCGCGCCAGGACTGGGGCTCGTCGGGCGCCAGCGCCAGCACGCTGCGCAGCACGGGCAGGGCCACGGCGGTGTCGCCGCCCTGCAACAGGCGATAGGCCAGGATGCGCAGCACGTGGCGGTTCTCCAGCTCCATCTCGGCCAGATTGGACAGTACGCGCCGCGCCAGGGCGCCGTGGCCGCGCTCGTACAGCAGGTCGGCCACGTCCAGGAAGAAGGCCGTGCTGTTGGTGTGCGAGGGGCGCTCGTCGAGGTAGATGGCTTCCAGGTCCTCCACCGAGCCCGCCGCGCGCAGGCGGCGCAGGTAGGGCGCATCGGGCTGCCAGGCGCGCAGCTGGATGGAGGCCGAGGGCGGGGCAGCAGGGCCACCGGGCGCGGCAGCGGCCATGCGCAATGCGGGCTGCCCGCTGGCGGCCGGTGCCGACTGGGCCATGGGTGCGGGCGCTGGCTGGGCCATGGGGGCCGCAGCCGACTGGGCCGTGGCGGGCGCCCCCGCCGGGGGCGGCGGCGCTGCCGCTGCGGCCACCACCCCCTCGCCCGCGGCCTCCTTGGGCTTGGCGGGCAGGTCGCCCTTGGGGAAGTCTTGCTCCCACCAGGCGATCTTGTCGCCGAACTGGCGCGCAATGCGGTCCAGTTGCTGGGCACTGCGGGCCGCCTCGCGGCTGGCACTGTCGGTGCGCAACTGGGCCCAGCGGGCGCGCAGCGCGGGCGGGGGCTCGATGTCGTGGCGTGCGTAGTCCTGCACCGTGTCGAGCACGATCAGCGAGGTCTCGCGGCTGGCGATGCGAAACGCCTGGCCCAGGCGGCGCACGGCGGCGCGCTGGCGCTCGCCCTCGGCTGTGAGCCGTGCCATGCGCAGCGCGGCCCAGCGGTGCGCGGCCACCCCCGTGGCCAGGTCCGGGCTGTCCGCAGCCGGTGCCGCAATGCGCAGGCTGCGCGTTTCGCTTTGACCGCCGGGCAGCGGCCACTGCAGCGTGACCACGGCCTCGGGCCCGGTGAAGCGCCCGGCCAGCGCGATACGGCCTTGCTCGGGCAGGGTGGAGGCCAGCTCCACATCGTCGGCGCCTTCGCTGGCTGTCACCTGCACGCGCGGCGCCTGCCGGGCCAGGGCGTCGAGCGCCTGGGCCGTGGACACAGCCAGCAGGTCCAGGTAGTGGCCGCCGCTGGCCTCGGCCATGCGGCGCAGCCCGGCGGCGTTGCTGCCGGCGCTGGCGCTCACGGCATACGTCGGCACGGCCTGCACGGGCAGGGCGGTGGCGTCGTTGCCCGCGCCCCAGTTGCCCAGCCCATCGCTGAACACCAGGGCCATCTGCACGCCCTCGGGCGCGCGCAACGCGGCGGCCTGGGTCGCACCGTCGTAGGCCATGCCCTTGAGCCGGTCGCGCAGCGCGGCCCAGTCGCCGCCCTGCACGTTGAAGCGTTCGATGGGCCCGGCCACGTCGCGCACGGTCTGCAGCAGCACCTCCACCGTGCCCAGGCGGCGCAGCCAGCCGTCCAGCAGCGCGAGCTCGCGCCCATGGTCGCGTCCGGCTCCGGAGCCCGAGGCGTCCCACACCAGGCCCACGCGCCCGGGCCGTGCGCGCTCGGCGCTGCGGGCAGCCACGGGCAGCTCGGCGTAGAAGTAACTGGCGCCGTCAAAGCGCTGCGTGGCCACCAGGGGCCGGGCCGCTTGGGGCGTGGTGGGCAGCTGTACGCGCAGCTCGTCGCCGCGGCTGTGCCGTGCGCCTGCCAGGGTGATGCGCGCGTCTGCCCCGTCGGCGCGGGCCGGCATGCGCAGCGTGCCCAGCTGGGCCTTGATGCCGCCCGGCGCCACGCCGGCCACGCGCACCGCCACATCGAGCCGCGTGGCCTGTGCCTGCAGGCCCAGGGGCAGGCGCCACAACGGCGCGGCGGCGTTGGGCAGCACCTCGCTCAGTTCCAGCACCACGCGCCGGCTGCCGTTGGAGGGCAGGGGGTAGACGCGCAGGCGGTGGTGGTTGCCGCCCACCGATTCGAGCAGGGCCGGGTCCACGCGGGCGCGCGTGATGTCCTCGAACACCTGGCGGCCCTTGGCCTTGTCGACCGGCACGGCGGGGCGCAGCTCGCCGTCGATGTCGAGCGCAAAGCCGGTCACGCTCTGCCCTTCGGCCAGGGGGAACTGCAACTGCGCCTCCAGCACGCGCCCATTGGGGTTGAATAGCTCCAGCTCGATGCGCGTGGCCGCTGTGCGTCCGACGATGGTGGCCTGTACGTCGAGCCGGCGCAGCTCGATGGGCGTGGCCGCCGATGGAACCTGCCAGGTGAGCATGCGCGGGGGCGCCACCGCCACCAGCGGTGCCTGTGCATGTGCCTGGGGCGTGGGCACCACGCGCTGGGCCTGCGTGGGGGGCGCAAGCGGCAGCAGCACCAGGGCGCACAGGCCGCCCAGCAGGCGGCGTTGCCAGGTTCGGTGCGGCCAAAGGGGGGCTGGCGCGAAGGTCATCGTCATGGTCACTCGCTCGGGGTGGAACAGACCCCGCACGATACGCGCGAAGCCCGCCCAGGACCGCCCCGACGTGCGCACCCTTTTGGGGGATGGCGCGCGGCGCTGCGCGTGCCTACTGGCTCGACCCCATCATGCGCGAGATGGTGCGCGCCGCCTTGAGCAGCGCGGGCAGCATCGCCTGCTGCATCACCTCGGCACTGGTGCGGTTGGCCTGGCCGCTGATGTTGAGCGCGGCCACGGTCTGGCCGGTGCGGTTGGTGAGTGGCGCGGCAATCGAGATCAGTCCTTCCTCCAGCTCCTGGTTCACCAAACACCAGCCCTGCTGGCGCGCCTGCCGGATGCGGGTGAGCAGGGTGGGCACGTCGGTGGCGGTGTGCTCGGTCCAGCGCTGCAGGGAGTGGGCTTCGAGCCGGGCCTGCAGTTCCTCGTCGGGCAGGGCCGAGAGCAGCACGCGGCCCATCGATGTCCAGCACGCGGGCAGGCGCGAGCCCACGCCCAGGTTGGTGCGCATGATCTTGTGCGTGGGCACGCGCAGCACGTAGACGATGTCCAGGCCGTCGAGCACGGCGGCCGAGGAGGACTCGCGCACCTTCTCCACCAGGTCTTCCATCACCGGCTCGGCCAGGTTCCAGATGGGCAGTGACGACAGGTAGGCAAAGCCCAGGTCCAGGATGCGCGGCGTGAGGCGGAACTGCCTGCCATCGGTCTCCACATAACCCAAGGTCTGCAGCGTGAGCAGGATGCGGCGCGCCCCGGCGCGCGTGAGGCCGGTCTGCGCGGCCACCTCGCTCAGCGTCTGCTGCGGCGCGCTGGCGCTGAACGAGCGGATCACCTCCAGCCCGCGCGCAAAGGATTGCACGTAGCTGTCGCTGGGCTTGGGGTCTTTGGCGGGCGCGATTTGGGTGTTCATGGGCGGTGTGACTATAATTCTTTTAGCGAACATTTGTTCTGTAGGCGAACAAATGCCGGCAAAATTTTCCAGGCGAAGTTGCGGGCGCGAGACAACGAACGCGCGGCTTGCCTCCATTCTCAGGAAAGCAGATCGATGATCAACAAGATTGCAGACTCGGTGGCCCAGGCGCTGGCCGGGGTGAAGGATGGCGCCACAGTGCTGATCGGCGGCTTCGGCACGGCCGGCATCCCTGGCGAGCTGATCGACGGGCTCATCGCCCAGGGCGCGCGCGACCTCACCGTGGTCAACAACAACGCGGGCAATGCGGACCACGGCCTGGCTGCGCTGCTCAAGGCGGGCCAGGTGCGCAAGATCATCTGCAGCTTTCCGCGCCAGGTCGACAGCTATATCTTCGACGAGCTGTACCGCAGCGGCAAGCTGGAGCTGGAACTGGTGCCCCAGGGCAACCTGGCCGAGCGCCTGCGCGCCGCGGGGGCCGGCATCGGCGCCTTCTTCTGCCCCACGGCCCATGGCACCGAGCTGGCTGCGGGCAAGGAGACGCGCGAGATCAACGGCAAACACTACGTGCTCGAATACCCCATCCACGGCGACGTGGCGCTGATCAAGGCTGAAAAGGGCGACCGCTGGGGCAACCTCACCTACCGCATGTCGGCACGCAACTTCGGCCCCGTGATGGCCACGGCCGCCAAGACCACCATCGCCACAGTGCATGAGGTGGTGGAACTGGGCGCGCTGGACCCCGAGGCCATCGTCACGCCCGGCATCCACGTCACCCATGTCGTTCGCATCGACCGGGTCGCCACGCAAGCCGGCGGCATCAAGAAGACAGCCTGAACATCGCGGACCGAGTGAACACCACCATGACCACTTCCACCAGCTACCAAAAACGAAGCAAGGACGACCTGGCCCGCCGTGTGGCGCAGGACATCCACGACGGCGCCTACGTGAACCTGGGCATCGGCCAGCCGACCCTGGTCGCCAACCACATCCCCGCGGGCCGCGAGGTCATCCTGCAAAGCGAGAACGGCATCCTGGGCATGGGCCCGGCGCCCGCTGCGGGCAATGAGGACTACGACCTCATCAACGCCGGCAAGCAGCCTGTGACGCTGCTGCCCGGCGGCGCGTATTTTCACCATGCCGACAGCTTTGCCATGATGCGCGGCGGCCACCTCGACATCTGCGTGCTGGGCGCATTTCAGGTCTCGGCCACGGGCGACCTGGCCAACTGGAGCACGGGCGAGCCGGGCGCCATCCCCGCCGTGGGCGGCGCCATGGACCTGGCCATCGGCGCCAAGCAGACCTGGGTGATGATGGACCTGCTGACCAAGCAGGGCGCCAGCAAGGTGGTGGCGCAGTGCAGCTACCCGCTCACCGGTGTCGCCTGCGTCAAGCGCATCTACACCGATCTGTGCACACTGGCATGCACGCCAGCGGGCCTGCAGGTCATCGACACGGTGGACGGGCTCACGCATGCCGAGCTCGAACGCCTGGTGGGCCTGCCACTGCTCGCTGCCGCCTGACCCCTTTCGTCCATCACCGCTTTCATCACAACCATCCTCAGGAGACAAGAACCATGAGCCAGCAAGCCTTTATCTGCGACGCCATCCGCACCCCCTTCGGGCGCTACGGCGGCGCGCTGTCCAGCGTGCGCACCGATGACCTGGGCGCCATCCCGCTCAAGGCGCTGATGGCGCGCAACCCCGGTGTGGACTGGGCCGCGGTGACCGACGTGCTGTACGGCTGCGCCAACCAGGCCGGCGAAGACAACCGCAACGTGGCGCACATGTCCAGCCTGCTGGCGGGCCTGCCCATCGAGGTGCCCGGCGCCACCATCAACCGCCTGTGCGGTTCGGGGCTGGACGCCGTGGGCTCGGCCGCGCGCGCCATCAAGGCCGGCGAGGCGGGCCTGATGATTGCCGGCGGCGTGGAGAGCATGAGCCGTGCGCCCTTCGTGATGCCCAAGGCCGAGACGGCCTTCAGCCGCAACAACGCGGTGTACGACACCACCATCGGCTGGCGCTTCATCAACAAGCTGATGAAGGAAAAGTACGGCGTGGATTCCATGCCCGAGACGGCCGAGAACGTGGCCGTGGAGTTCGGCATCGAGCGCGAGGCGCAGGACCGCATGGCCCTGGCCAGCCAGCTCAACGCCGTGGCCGCACAGAAGGCCGGCCACCTGGCGCGCGAGATCACGCCCGTGACCATCCCCCAGAAAAAGGGCGATCCCATCGTGGTCGACAAGGACGAGCACCCTCGCGAAACCAGCCTGGAAGCGCTGGCCAAGCTCAAGGGCGTGGTGCGGCCTGACGGCAGCGTGACGGCCGGCAACGCCAGCGGCGTGAACGACGGCGCCTGCGCCCTGCTGCTGGCCGACGAGGCCAGCGCCGGCAAGTATGGCCTCAAGCCCCGCGCCCGCGTGGTCGGCATGGCCACGGCCGGCGTGGCGCCGCGCATCATGGGCTTCGGCCCCACGCCCGCTACGCTCAAGGTGCTGGCGCAGACCGGCCTGACCATCGACCACATGGACGTGATCGAGCTCAACGAAGCCTTTGCCGCACAGGGCCTGGCCGTGCTGCGCGCCCTGGGTTTGAAGGACGACGACGCGCGTGTGAACGCCTGGGGCGGCGCCATCGCCTTGGGCCACCCGCTGGGTGCCAGCGGCGCGCGCCTGGTCACCACCGCCGTCAACCGCCTGCACGAGCACGCGGGCCAGTACGCGCTGTGCACCATGTGCATCGGCGTGGGCCAGGGCATCGCCATCATCCTCGAGCGCGTCTGACCCGCAGCTTGTCTACAGGAGCCCAGGCCGTGCCCACCACCTTGTTGCAGACCCCCGCCGGGGCCTTTCGCGTCGCCATCGACGGCCCCGAGGGCGCACCCGTGCTGGTGCTCTCCAACTCCCTGGGCACCACCCTGGAGATGTGGGACGCCCAGGCCGCGCGCCTGGCCCGCGACCACCGCGTGCTGCGCTACGACACGCGCGGCCATGGCGGCAGCGTCGTCTCGCCCGGTCCCTACCGCTTCGAGCAGCTGGGCGGCGATGTGCTGGCCCTGCTCGACGCCCTGCAGGTCGAGCGTGCCAGCTTCTGCGGCATCTCCATGGGGGGCTTCACCGGCCTGTGGCTGGGCGTGCACGCCGGCCACCGCCTGAACCACCTGGTGGTGGCCAACAGCGCCGCCAGGATCGGCACCGAAGAGGGTTGGCGCACGCGCGCCGCCCTGGTGCGCGACAAGGGTGCCGCCGCCATGGCCGAGTTGGCCGCGTCGTCTCCCGGCCGCTGGTTCAGCGAGGCCTTCGTGGCCGCGCAGCCCGACCTGGTGCGCCGCGCCCAGGGCTGGATCGCCGGCATCGCCCCCGAGGGCTATGCCGCCTGCTGCGAGGCGCTGGCCACCAGCGACCTGCGCGGGGACATCGCCCGCATCGCCGTGCCTACCTTGCTCATTGCCGGCGTGGCCGACCCCGTGACCACGGTGGCCGACGCACGCGCCATGCAGGCCGCGATACCGGGCGCGCAACTGGTGCAGTTGCCGGCATCGCACCTGTCCAACCTGGAAGCCCCGGCCGAATTCGACGCCGCACTGGCCGCCTTTGTGGCCTGAGCACTGAAACACGCCACCCCTGCCACCGCGCCGAATGGCGCGTGTGGCGCCCGCTGGCTGGGCGCAACCCTGGCCACCCCTGAACATTGGAAGGAAGAACCCCCATGACCCAAGCAAGCAGCCTGCGCGAGCGCGTCCTCATCACCGGTGGTGGTGCCGGCATTGGCGCGGCCACGGCCGAGCGCTGCCGGGCCGACGGCTACGAGCCCGTGGTCATTGACCGTGTGGTCGACCACGTGCCCGGCGGCATCCAGGCCGACCTGTCGAACACCGCCGACACGGCGCGCGCGTTGCAGCAGGCCCTGGCCGGCGGCCCCATCACGCGGCTGGTGAACAACGTGGGCATCGTGGTGCCGGCCGAGGCCGAGCAGCAGACGCTGGACGAGTTCGACCTGGCCGTGGCGCTGAACCTGCGCTGCAGCCTGCAGTGCATGCAGGCCCTGCTGCCCGGCATGAAGGAGGCGGGGTTCGGGCGCATCGTCAACATGTCCTCGCGCGCCGCGCTGGGCAAGGAGCTGCGCACCGCGTATTCGGCCACCAAGGCCGGCCTCATCGGCATGACGCGCGTGTGGGCGCTGGAGCTGGGCCGCCACGGCGTCACGGCCAACGCCATCGGCCCCGGCCCTATCCGCACCGAGCTGTTCGACCGCGCCAACCCGCCCGACGCGCCGCGCACCCGCGCCATCATCGAATCCGTGCCCGTCAAGCGCGTGGGCACGCCGGACGACGTGGCGCATGCCGTGTCGTATCTGCTCGATGCGCGCAGCGGCTTTGTCACCGGGCAAGTCCTGTATGTCTGCGGCGGCATGACGGTCGGCGTGGCCGGTGTCTGACGCCCCGGCATTTTTCCCCCGAGGTCCTGCAGTGCCAGCGGCCTTGCCTTCCCCCATTTCTAACCGTGTTCAGGAGATGACATGAACCCCATCCGTATTCCCTCCACCCGCCGCACCCTGCTGGCGGCCCTGGCCACCGCCGCCGTCGGCGCTGCCATCCCTGCCGGCGCCCTCGCGCAAGCCGCCTACCCGAGCAAGACCGTGACCATCGTCGTGCCGTTCGCGGCGGGGGGCACCACCGACATCCTGGCGCGCATCATCGGCCAGGCCCTGACCACGGAGCTGGGCCAGCCGGTCATCGTGGACAACCGCGCAGGCGCGGGTGGCAACATTGGCGGCGCGCTGGCCGCCAAGGCGCCGGCCGACGGCTACACCCTGTTCATGGGCACGGTGGGCACGCACGCCATCAACGCCAGCCTGTACAAGAAGATGCCCTTCGACCCGATCAAGGACTTTGCGCCGCTCACGCGCGTGGCCAACGTGCCCAACCTGCTGGTGGCCAACCCGGCCCAGCCCTACAAGAGCGTGAAGGAACTCATTGCCTACGCCAAGGCCAACCCCGGCAAGGTGAACTTCGGCTCGTCGGGCAACGGCAGCTCCATCCACCTGTCGGGTGAGTTGTTCAAGTCGCTGGCCAAGGTGGACATGGTGCACGTGCCCTACAAGGGCAGCGCCCCGGCCGTCACCGACCTGCTGGGCAACCAGATCGGCATCATGTTCGACAACATGCCCTCGGCCATCCAGCACGTGCGCTCGGGCAAGCTCGTGCCCATCGCCGTGACCACCGCCAAGCGCTCGCCCGAGCTGCCCAACGTGCCCACCATCGCCGAAGCCGGCGTGCCCGGCTACGAGGCCACCTCGTGGTTCGGCATGTTCGCGCCCACGGGCACGCCTGCACCGGTGCTGGCCAAGCTCAACACGGCCCTGGTCAAGGTGCTCAACCAGGCCGAGGTGAAGAAGAAGATCAACGAGCAGGGCGCCGAGACCTACAGCGAAACGCCCGCGCAGTTTGCCGCCTTCATCCAGGCGGAAAGCGTGAAGTGGGGCAAGGTGGTGCAGGAGTCCGGCGCGAGTCTGGACTGACCCCCTGCGCCGCTGCGCGCCACGGTGCGTCCGCCAGAGGCGGCCGCTCTTCGTTGCCGCCCAGGCCTGCGCAGGCAGGCTTGGAGCCGCGGCACCCAGGCCCCGAAGGGGACGCCACCCGTGGCATGGCAAAGCCAGTTCCATGGTGGCGCTGGTGTGGCCAAGCGCCCATCACCATCCCCAGCCGGCCGAGCGGCGTGCGCGCCGTGGTCGCCATGCCCCACTTCCGGCCCCGCCGGGCCGCACCATGCCCGAGCGCGACAAGCGCCGCCGGCTGCGCCTGGCCGTGGACCAGGGCATCGCCCGAACCCCGGGCGCGTGGTTCTCCTCCCGCGCCAAGTACGCCCACCACCTGCGCCTGAACATCGCCCGCCCCTGCTGCCAGGGCGCAACAACAGGCGATGGATGAGTCCAATTGGAATGAGAATGGAGCCATGAAAATAGCAAGCGCTGCTGCCGGACTTTTGGCCTGCCTGGCTGGATTGGCGGCCTGCCTGTTTGCCTATGCCCAGTATTCGGACTACAGGGAGAAGGCCGAGTTGGAGAGCTTGGTATTCAACGCGCAGAGCCTGCAACAGCAGTTGGAAGATGCTTTCAGAAAGACCGGCAGGTTTGATGACGGGGTCACCGCGGGTGAAAGTTTCAAGGCCCAAAAGGTATCCGTCAGGAACGGAACGATTGCCGCGACGGGCTCTCTGGGCCAGTTGCTGGTGTTGGTGCCCCAAGTGGATGGCGCTGTGGTGCGATGGCAGTGTTATGCCGCCCCTGAAAGGGCAATACCACGCAATTGCCTTGCGAAGTGATCTGATCTTGCTTTGGGCATGGTGCAGCGACTACGTTGTGGGTGACTGGGGATGTGAATATGGAAGGTGGAATGAAATGGGGGGCTCTGGCTTTTATGGTCGGCCCTCCTTTGGTTTTCTTTCTGATTGCGTACTTTTCAAAGAGCAGAGGGGTGTTCCAGTGGATGGTGACACTGGTGTTTTTGTATTTCTGCTTTGTTTGTACTTTCGCTATCGATGCTCTGTTCAGAGCAGTAGGAAAGGAGGCGCATCGGACCGGCCGATCTTCTGAAGCATTCTCTGCAGGGATGGGCACCCTGTTTGATAGCCTCTCGGAAATCAGGTTGGGGCTGCTCGCCATGGGTGCATTCATGTGGCTGCTGGCGATGTGTGGCACCTATCGGTTCAAGGGCTGAGCGCGAACCACCGATTCCCCCGGGGCCACCCGGGGCCCCAGCCAGATCTATGGGATGACCGATGTCTAAACGCTTTCGCCTGGCACTTTGCTTCCTGCTGCTTGGCAGTGTCCTGGCGTGCGATGAGTACACGCCGCACAACTATGTGCCGGCGGGGGGAATCGTGCCGGATGCTGACACGGCGATCAAGATCGCTGAAGTGGTTGCCGTGCGCATCTACGGCCAGGACCGAATTGACAGGCAAAGGCCGCTTCGCGCATCGCTGTCGTGGGGGACGTGGACCGTTGTAGGAACCTTGCCACCACATCTCGTGGGTGGAACGGTGGAGATCGACTTGTCGAAGGCCGACGGGCGGGTGAGCCGCGTGACGCACGGCAAGTAGTTCGGGATTTGTGACATGGGTGCTCCACGATGGGGCTCTGCCGATGGGATCGCTGGGCAGGCAGGACTGTTTGCGACCCACTCACCCCCAGGGCTGCGCGGGCCTCGGTGCTCAGCCACCCACGCGGTACACCCGTCCGGTCTGCCCCCCTTCCACGCTGCGCAGGTAGGCCAGGGCCACGCGCACCGCGGGCACGGACTCGAAGCCCGGGAAGAAGGGGCCGTAGCTGCCCACCGACTCGGTCAGGATGGTGGGGCTCACGGCATTGATGCGCAGGCCGCGCGGCAGCAGCTCGATGGCGGCAGCCGCCACGAAACCGTCGATGGCGGCATTCACCGCCGTGGCGTTGGCGCCATTGCGGATGGGTTCGATGCCCACGATGCCGCTGGTCAGCGTGATCGAGCCGCCCTCGTTGAGGTAGTGCTGGCCCAGCAGCGCCAGTTGCACTTGGCCCAGGAGCTTGTCCTGCAGGCCCAGGTTGAACTGCTCGGGCGTCATCTCGGCCAGAGGGCCGAAGTGCAGGTTGCCGGCGGTGCTCACGATGGCATCGACCTTGCCCACGGCCTTGAGCAAGGCGGCCACGCCGCCCGGTTGCGCGAAGTCGGCGCGGTGCATGCCGCTGTTGCGGCCCGCGGTGATGACCTCGTGGCGCGCCGAGAGGTTGGCCAGAACGGCCTGGCCGATGGTGCCGCTGGCGCCGATGAGAAGAATCTTGCTGGTGGAGGACATGGCTTGTTCCTTTTGCGGGTGTTGCCCGAAAGCGTTGAAGAAGCCTGGATTGTTTTGTGAATCAATAAGCGCATAAAGTACAGTAAAGTTCTTCTTGAACTAACCCAGGGTTTGCAATCCCCATGGACAAGCTGCGCAACATGGAGGTCATGGTGGCCGTGGTCGAGGCCGGCAGCTTTGCGGCCGCCGCGCGCCAGCTGGACATCTCGGCCGTGATGGTGGGCAAGCACATCCGCCAACTGGAGGAGCACCTGGGCGCACGCCTGTTCCAGCGCAGCACGCGCCAGAACAGCCTGACCGAGGTGGGCGCGGCCTTCTACGAGGACTGCCGGCGCGTGCTTGAACAGGTGCGCTGGGCCGAGTCGGCGGTGGAGCGCAACCGTGCCGTGCCCCAGGGCCTGCTGCGCGTGAGCGCGCCCTTCACGCTGGGCAACCAGGTGATCGCGCCGCTGGTGGCCGACTTCCTGCTCGCCCACCCGCAGGTGCGCCTGGAGCTGCAGTTGACCGACAGCGTGGTGGACATGGCGGGCGAGGGCTTCGACGCGGCCGTGCGCATCGGCGCCATTGCCGACGAGGGCCTGGTGGCCCGGCCGCTCAAACCCTACCGCATGGTGATCGCCGCGACGCCCGGCTACCTGGCGCGCCATGGTTGCCCCGAGCGCGTGGCCGACCTGGCGCAGCACCAGTGCCTGAGCCATTCGGTCTGGCAGCGGCGCGTGGAGTGGACGCTGTACGACGATGGCGGCAAGGCCTTCCAGTGGCCCGAGTTGGCGCGCTTCACCTGCAACCAGGGCGACGGCCTGCGCCAGGCGGCTCTGCGCGGCCTGGGCCTCATCATGCAGCCCGAGGTGCTGCTGGCCGAGGAGATCCGCGAGGGCCGGCTGGTGCCGGTGCTCACCCGCTGCGTGCCCGCACCGCGCCCGGTGCACCTCGTCTATGCGCCCGACCGGCGCCAGTTGCCCAAGCTGGCGCGCTTTGTCGAGTTCGTGGTGCGGGTACTGGGGCAGCCTGCGGCGTAGGCGCCGGCCTGCGGCAGCTCAGGCATCCCCGCCGTGGAATTTCTCCCACGCGATGGACTCGATGTGCCCCGTCGGTTCATTCGATTGCTCGTCGAGCAGCTTGTACATGATCTGGTGCTGGTGGATGGAGGCGCTGCCTTCCAGCCCGAGCAGCACGGTGTAGAGCGCGTCGGTCAGCGCACCGTTGACCACCGTGCGGGTCAGGGCGATCTGCGCTTCGGTCAGGCCCGCCTGCTGGAGCGCGGCGATGCGCGAGATGCTGAAGGTGGGGTTGAAGTAGCCGGCCAGCAGGTGCTCCTTGAGGTCCTTGAACTCCTGGGCAAAAGTCTCCGGCGTGATGGAGAAAGCGGGGTTGCTCATCAAGATCCTTCTACCCCGGGAGGCTACAGATTGCGCACCTTGCACGCCGCCGAAATCATGCGCCGCGACCACTCGCTGGACATGTCCTTGAACAGCACCGGGGCCTCGCCCTCCTTGTACTCCTCGCGGCCGACGCTGGGGCCGGCCCACTCGGGCTGCGCGTAGTACGCAAGCCACAGGTACCAGGCCTTGCGCGAGGGGCAGTCGACCACGACCTTGGCGTAGTAGGAGCGGTATTTCTGGCCGCGGAACGAGGTACGCTGCTGGTCGCGCGAGACGCGCAGGTCGAGCACCACGCGCTGGTCCACGCCGATGGGTTCGGGCAGGATCTCGATCAGGTTCTTGCCCGCATCGGCGCGGTCGCCGCTCAGCGTGAACCAGCCGTCCGAGGAAACGGGCCGCTGCTGCGGTTGCGGCTGCTGGCCCCCTGCCAGGGCTGCGATACATAGAACAACGGCGCAGAGCATGGGAGGCGTGGGGTGTGTCCAGGGACGGTGGCAGCAATCGGAAAAAATCATTATCACTGAGGCAGGCGCTCAGTTTCTCCCTGTTACAACAGGGCGCGTGCCGGGCCATGGCGTGCCCACCCGTTCAGGTGTTGCGCCAGGCCGATGATTCTGCTAACACCCAGTCGCGAAACGCCACCAGGCGCGGCTGCCCGGCCGCCGCCGGGGGGTAGGCCAGCCAGTAGCTGTAGTCGTTGGGCAGGTCGAGCGCAAAGGGTTTCACCAACCGCCCCGCCGTGATGTCGGCCGAGGCCAGGAACATGCGCCCCAGCGCCACGCCCTGGCCCTCGGCAGCGGCCTGCAGCACCAGGGCCGAATCGCTGAACCCCGGACCTGCGCGCACGATGGCATCGGCCCCGCTGCGCGTGGCGCCGGCCAGTGCCAGCCAGCGCGGCCACAGGTCGCCCGGCTGGTCGTGCAGCAGGGTGTGGGCCTGCAGGTCGGCCACCGTGGTCAGCGGTGCCTGCGCCAGCAGCGCCGGGCTGCACACGGGCGACAGGCGCTCGCGCGAAATCAGGTCGGCCTGCAGGCCGGGCCAGCGCCCCAGCCCCAGGCGGATGGCCAGGTCGAAGCCGTCGTGCGCAAAGTCGTGCAGCCCCAGCTCGCTGGTGATGTGCAGGTCGATGCCCGGGTGCAGCGCTCGAAAGCGTGCCAGCCGCGGCACCAGCCAGCGCGCCACGAACGAGGGCAGGGCGGTGACGCGCAGCGGGCCCACCAGGCTGTGGTCGTTGCCGGCCACGCGCTCGGTGGCGCTGGCCAGGGCGTCGAGCAGGCGGCTGAGCTCGGGGGCATAGGCCTTGCCGGCCGCGGTGCGGGTGAGCGTGTGGCCCTGGCGCTCGAACAACTTGAGCCCCAGCCACTCTTCGAGCTGCCGCACCTGGTGGCTGATGGCCGCCTGCGTCACGTGCAACTCGTCCGCCGCCCGCGTGAAGCTGTGGTGGCGCGCCGCGGCCTCGAAGGCGCGCAGGGCATTCAGCGGGGGCAGGCGGCGGGCCATTGCGTGGGGTCCTCTCCATCAATATTACTTATCGATAGCATGAGATTACATCGTTTGGCAACAGTGCGTGTGGCCGCTGTAATCGGCGCTTTCTCCCTCCGTTGTTGTATTGGAAGCGCCGCCCATGATTGCCCTGTCCACCTGGCTCCTGATCCTTGCCTTTGCCGTGCCCATGATCGTCAGCCCCGGCCCGGGCAATACAGTGTTGGCCGCATCGGGCGGGCAGTTCGGGCTGCGGCGCACGGTGCCGTTCTGGATGGGTTTCGAGGCTGGCAACCTGGTGTGGTGCCTGGTCTACGGCTTTGGGCTGAGCGAGGTGTTCGCGCGCAACCCGGCCGCCTACACCGCGCTCAAGTGGGGCGGCACGGCCTACATCGTGTACCTGGCCTGGTGTTTCTTTCGCAGCGCGGGCGCCACCGAGCGGCAGGACCTGCGGCCGCTGGGTTTTGTCGACGGGTTTGTCTCGCTGAGCCTCAACCCCAAGGTGCACTCGATGATTCTGGTGATGTTCTCGCAGTTTCTCTCGCCTGCGCTGCCGCTCTCGGCCCAGGTGCTGCAGATGGCCGTGGTCTTCGTCGTGGTGGGCCTGGCCTGCCACTTCGTGTGGATCTATGGCGGGCAGGTGCTCTTCAGCCGCGCGCAAAGCCCGCGTGCCATTCGGCTGCAGGGGCTGGCGTTCGGGGCGTGCATGCTGGTGGTGGCGGGGGTGATGGCGGTGTCGTGAGGGGGCGGCCGGCCAGGGCCTGCCATTCGATTCACCGATATGGGGTGACAGCCCACTAGCCGCAGTCAACCTGCAGCCCCCATCAAGCCCTGCCCCCGATGGCTCCAGATGCCTGCCTTTCATGATGGACAAATTCCTGCTTGGACTGCAGCCTGTCGGCGTGTAGGCTAGATTTTGACAATCAGCCCCCAGCGGGCTTTCGACGCTATGCGGCGATGTTTCTCCGCTTTCCCTGGAAGCCCACATGCCGACGATCAGACACCATCGCGAAGTCCAAGCCATTGCCAGACGGGTGCTCGCAGACCTGGGCGAGACCATCACCCCCGACGATAGCGAGAGGACAATCGCCGCGCGTGCGACCTCGATGATGAAACGCCTTGGCATAACAGCCACTTGGTACTACGACTGCCCGGCGTTTGTTCTTTTAGGTTCCCGGAGTTGCTTGTCCGTGTCAGGTGCGAACTATGTGCCTGAAAGCGAGCCCGTCGGCGCCACCAATCTCGTCACCGTCGACTTAAGTCCGTCGCTGAATGGAGCCTGGGGAGACTGCGCCCGCAGCTTTGTTGTCGAAAACGGTCGGCACACGGATATGCCCACATTGCCTGAGTTCAAGCGGGGTTTGGACGCAGAGCGACAACTACATCGGCGAGTGATCTCTTTCGCAACCAGGGAAACAAGCTTCGAGCACCTGTTCGATTTTGCGAACGCGGAGATCGCCGCCCTTGGCTTCGAAAATCTGGACTTCTCAGGCAACGTTGGACACAGTATCGAATCCTCTCGAATAGATCGTCGATTCATCGAGGCGGGTAACAGCGCACGGCTCGGCGATGCAAAGCTGTTCACGTTTGAACCTCACATCCGTGAACTGGGAGGCCAATGGGGCTTCAAGCATGAGGACATTTATTTCTTCGGGGCCGATGGGAAAATTGCCGCTCTCTGAGGCCGCGTTGGGCATGTGGCCACCGCACATGGATTTCAGTACCATCTTGGCCACGGGTTAGCCCACTCCAACCGCAAAGTCTCTATCTATGCAGAAGATACTGCTCCTGGGAGGGTCGGTGTTTGTCGGCCGCGCGTTGCTGCAGCGATTGATCGCACAGGGCTTCGACCTCACGGCGGTGACGCGTGGGTTGGTTCAGGCCGACTGGGGCGCTGCACACCACATCGCCTGTGACCGGCGGGATGCGCACCAACTGGCATCGCGCTTGCGCGGACACACTTTTGATGCAGTGGTCGACGCTTCTTGCTACGGCCCGGAGGATTGCCGTGCGCTCCTTGCCGGGCTGCAGGCGATGCCCACCACCTATGTGTTGCTCAGCTCTGCCGCGGTCTATGAGCGGTCCACCGCGCCACTCCCATTTTCTGAGGCATCGCCTGCACACGGGGATGGCATCTGGGGAACCTATGGCCGCGACAAGGCCGCGGCCGAGACAGTGCTCTCCGAATCCTCGATACCTCGCCAATTCGTGGTTCGGCCGCCGTACATCCATGGCCCCGGGAACAACCTGGACCGGGAGCGCTTCGTGTGGGCCAGACAGCTGGCGCAGGACCCGATTTTTGTCCCTGCAGACGGGGAAACGCTCATTCAGTTCGTGGGCATTGACGATTTGACGCGCGCCATCGTCGGATTCCTGGACCCGCGGTGTGCCGTGGCTCCCGGAATCTACAACCTGGCATCACCAACGTACGTTTCCTTCAACCAGTACATCGCACTTCTTGGGCAGATCGCCGGTCGCCAGAGCCATGTCGTTCATGTCTCGGACTCCACCATCCCGGCACGGGAGTATTTCCCCTTCCGCAAGGCGCACCTGATCTTGTCGACGCAGAAACTGGGTACCTGGAGCGAGCGACCTCAGACACCGCTTGTGGAGGGTCTGCAGGCAGCATTCGATTGGATTTCCGCTTCCTCCAACTTCACCGTGGAGCCATCGCCAAGAGAAGTAGACTTGCGGCGCCTTTACGCACCCAGTGCGTAGTTTTTGGCACCACCTGTTTGCGCGGCCGCACACTAAGTTGCCACCCGCGCACGCCGGCTGGCCCAGGCCAGCAGCGCCCACCCTGCGAGTACGACGACGACCGCGATTCCCACCGCATACACCGCTACGCCGCCGTACCCGCCCACCTTCTCCGGATTCAGGAAGGGGTAGGGGTACCACCCCACGGCAGCGCCGCGCACCATCGAATACGCGAGGTACATGCCCGCGAACCCCACCACCCAGCGCAGCGGCCGCACGCCCACGGTCGGGCGCGGCGGCCACAGCAGCCAGTCGAGCAGCACCACGACGGGCATCACATGGTGCACTACCGAGTTCACCCAGGGCCTCAGCTCGCCCAGATCCACGCCGCGCAGCAGCAGCGCGAACACGACGCCGACCACCAGCATGCAGGTGGCGGTCACGGCGCGCAGCGATTCGAAAGCGGCCGAGGGCCGTGCGTGCGTCCATTGGCGGCATGCACCCGCGATCAAGACGCCAGCGGCCAGCAGGTTCGACAGGTTGGTGAAATAGCTGAAGAAGTTGAGCACGTTGTAGCCCAGCCCCACATGCAGCCACAGTTGCCAGCCGACGGCAGCGAGCGTGAGGAGGGCGAATGCCAGGCGGAGAACGGCGGTGAGGGGTGTGGGGGTCATGGTGGATCGGCGTTGATGGCGACGAAGCTGCCGCGTGGTCGAAATTGCGCAATCGATGCATTCAGCCCGTTAATTTAAGCCCATCGAGGCGACCGTTTTCTCCCACTTTGCGCGTGCAGGGTTGACGGAGGCTTGTGTGCGCGCGCAGCCCCTTGCATCACACCCGCCACGCCGGCAGCTCCCAATTGCGCCACAGCGCCAGGCCGCGCAGCCCGGCCGTGGCCAGCACGCAGGCCAGCAGCGGGGCCCAGGGGGGCATGTCCATCTGGCGCAGGGCCACGTCGATCCAGCCGCCGGCAAACGCGCACAGGGCATACGGCCGGTGGTCGCTGAACGCCTGGGGCACCTCGTTGCACAGCACGTCGCGCAGCACGCCGCCGAAGACGCCGGTGGTCACGCCCATCATCACGGCGATGATGGGGGGCATGCCCACGGCGGTGGCGGTGTCGATGCCCACGGCAGCGAACAGGCCCAGGCCGATGGCGTCGGGCAGCAGCATGGCGCGCTCCGTCGGCTTGAAGTGGCGCTGGCGCATGAACAGCATGGCGCACACGCACAGCGCCAGCAGGCCCCAGATGAAGCCGGTGTGGCGTATCCAGAAAAACGGCCGCTGGTCCAGAAGCAAATCGCGCAGCGTGCCGCCGCCGAAGGCTGCCACAAAGGCCACCACGCACACGCCCACCACGTCCATGCGCTTGCGCGCCGCGGCGATGATGCCCGACAGCGCGAAGGCAATCGTCGCCGCCACTTCGATGAAAAAGCGCAGCGTGTGAATCCAGGGGGCGTCGAGCAGGTCCATGGGCGCGATTGTGCCGCGCGCTGCCCGGTCCAGGGGCTATGCCAGTGCGTGCACCAGCAGGCCCAACACACAGCCGGCCCAGCCCAGGGCACCGATGCGCCGCGCCCGGCGCAGGCTGCCCTCTGGCCACTGGTTCATGGCCAGCACCAGGCCCCAGCCCAGCACCATCCACGATGCGAGCATGATGGCGATGCCTGCGGCCGGGCCGGCGACCACCGTGGCTGCAGTGGCCTGCAGCGCCAGCGTGGCCAGCGCCAGGCCCCAGGCCTTGCGCTGCGTTGGCGGGCCGGCGAGGGCATCGCCCCAGGCCCGGGTGGCGGTGGCCTGGGCCCAGTGCACCAGGGCCAGCAGGCAGGCGGCGGCCGCGCAGGCCAGGGCGAGGGTGTCGTTCATGCTGCCGGCTCCGCGTGCTGCGTGGGCTGGGCGGGTTGGGTGGCGGGCACCGATGCTGTGTGCTGCCGCCGTTGCCGCCGTTGCCGCCACAGGCGGTGCAGCACCGCGACGCCCATGGCCAGGCACAGGGCCGCAGCGATGCCCCACACGGTCATGCCCGAGCGCCAGGCCAACCACGCCAGCGCCGCTGCGGCCAGGGCCGCCAGCACGGCGGCGGCGCGCGGCCACCAGGCCTGCAGCGTGGCGGCGGGCAGCACCAGGAAGAAGGCGGTGAGCAGGCCCAGCATGCCGGCCCCGCGCGCGGGCTCGCCCGCCGCAAGGGCGATGCGCAAGGACTCGGCCGCCAGCAGACCCGCAAGCCAGAACGAAAGGGCCTGCGTGGAAGGCATGGAGGGCCAGCGCCACCGCCAGGGCGCGGTGCGGCGGTGTTGGTTGTGATGTGTTCCGTGGCTGCCACCGCTGCTGTCGCGGCGGCGATTCGCCTGCACCCGCGCCGGGCCGATGAAGGCGGCCAGCCCCGCCAGCACAACACCCAACGTCACCAGGCTGGCCAGCATGGGCCACTGCAGCGGGGCATCCAGCACCAGGCCCGCCGCGCCCGCCAGCCCCAGCAGCACGCCGGCCGCGCCCAGTGACACGCGCCACAGCGCCAGGTGGCGCAGCGCCCAGGCCGCGAGCAGCGAGGTGATGAGCCAGGTGGCGATCAGCGTCCACACGGCCCACACCGGCCGCTGTGCCAGCGGCGGCAGGCCGGCCGGCGGCCACAGGTGCACGAGCACGGCCACCAGCACCGCAGCGGGCACGGTGGCGTGCAGCGCGAGGAAGCAGCGCACCATGAAGGATGCGTTGGGGGCGGCCGGCTTCGTCATGCCTGCTGCCTGCCCTGCACGCCCGCCTGTTGCTGTGCGTCACGCTGGCGCTGCCGGCGCGAGTCCAGCCAGATCAGCGTGCCCGAGAGGGAGAGAAACGCCGGCGTCATGCCCAGAATGAAATACAGCCACTTCAAGGCCAGCCCGCCGAAGTCGCCGAAGTGCAGCGGCTCCATGAGCCCATTGACCAGCGACCAGAAGCCGGCCGTGCGCGGGTCCAGCGCCTTTTTGGGCGCACCCGTGGCTGCGTTCATGTCCACCCGCGCCGTGCTGGCCAGGTGGCCGGCCAGTGCGCCGGTAAAGCTGGCCTCGGCCGCGCTGGTGCCCCAGCGGCGCAGCGACACATAGCGTGCCTCCAGCCCCGGCACGGCCTGCTGCGCGCTGCGGTACAGGGCGTCGAGCGATTGCATGGGGGCAGGTTCTGCCGCGGGCGGCTTGCGCGCGGCACTGGCCGCAGGCGCGCCCGCCATCACGTATTTGGTTCCCTGCTCGAACAGCGGCGCCAGCCCCAGCCAGGCGCCCGTGGCGGCGATCAGGATGTGAAAGCCCAGCCCCCAGATGCCGGCGGACTTGTGCAGGTCCGACATCACCACCCGAAAGCTGCGGCCCCAGCGCTGGGTGAACAGCTCGGCCAGGATCTTGCGGTGGATGACGATGCCCGTGCCGATCAGCACCAGCATGGCCACGCCCAGAAAGCCCACGATCCAGCGCGGCCCGAAGAACAAGAACACATGCAGCATGCGCAGGTACTGGCCGAGCTGGCTGTCCACCGGGCCCACCACGGCGCCCGTGTCCGAGCGCAGGGCCACCTTGGTGCGCTGGCTGGCGGGGGCGCCGCGCTCGCGCACGTGGGCGAAGTAGTTGGGGTTCACCTCGTCAGGCAGGGCGATGGTCTCCACCGTGGCGCCCGGGTAGCGCGCCTGCAGCTGGGCCAGCACCGCATCGAGCGGCGCGGGCGGCTGCGTGCGCGGCAGCCCGGCCAGCGAGGGGTTGGCCCACAGGTCGATCTCGTTCTTGAACACCACCACCGCGCCCGAGAAGCAGACGATGAACATCAACAAGCCCGTGACGATGCCCGCCCACGAGTGCAGGACGAAGAGGCGGTTCAGGGTGCGCTGGCTGGTCATTTCGGCTGGCGGTGGGGAGTGAACGGCTTCAGAAGAAGTACGTCAGCCCCAGGCTGAAGTTGCGCGGCAGTGCGGGCGAGACCACGTTGGCGTTGATCGCGCCGTCGTAGTAGGCCTTGTTGAACAGGTTCTTCACCCCGGCCGTCAGGCGGTAGTTCGGCCCCGCGTAGCTGATCGAGGCATCGGCCACCACGTACGAGGGCAGAGTGAAAGGGTACGAGCCGATCTGCTCGCTCACATAGCGCCCGCCCAGGCCCAGCGTCACGCGCGGGTTCTGCGGCAGCTTGTAGGTGGCCCAGGCCGTGAGCGTGTGGCGCGGCGTGAGGTTGAGCGGCAGGCCCACGATGGTGGCGTTGTTGTCGCGCGTGACCTTGGTCTGCGTGTAGGTGTAGGCGCTGGTGAGCTTTACGCCGTTCTTGAGGTCGGCGCCCACTTCCACCTCCAGCCCGCGCGCACGCTGCTGGCCGGTCTGCACGCTGAAGCCGGTGTTCACCGGGTCGGCCGTGGTCACGTTCTCGCGCACCAGGTCGAAGAGGGCCAGCGCACCCGTGAGCTGGCCGCCCGGGGCCTCGTACTTCACGCCCGCCTCCCACTGCTTGCCGGTCTCGGGCACAAAGGGCGTGCCGTTGAAGGCCAGGCCCGAGGTCGGCAAGAAGGACTCGCCATAGCTGCCGTACGCTGCCCAGCCGGGCGTGAACTCGTACACCAGGCCGGCCGACAGCGTGGTGGCGCTGTCCTTTTGCTGTGTTTGCACGCGCGTGAGGCGGTTGTCGATGTCGTTGGTCGACCAGTCGCGGCGCAGGCCCACCAGGGCCGTCCAGCCCTGGCCGAACTTGATCTGGTCCTGCGCATACAGGCCTGCTACGGTGAGCTTGCCGGGCGCATCGTTGGTCAGCGCCGCCGAGCAGTTGGCCTGCACGCCGTAGGCCGGCGCGAACAGGTCCAGCGCCGCGATGGAGCAGCTGCGGCTGGCCAGCAGGCTGTGGCCGCTGCGCGCATCCAGGCCCGTCACCAACTGGTGCTTGGCGCCCAGCGCCTCGAAGCGCGTGAGCAGCGAGGTGTCGGTGGCCAGCAGGTCGTAGTCCATGTACTGGCGCGAGGCGCTGCGGTTCTGCAGCCGCTGGTTGGCCTGCAGCGCCTGGTTGGAGACAAAATTGCCCGTGCCCTTCTCGGTCTCGTAGCGCACGTTCTGGCGGAAGGTCATCGCGGGCGAAACCTGGTGCTCCAGCGCATAGCCCAGCGTGGTGCTCTCCACGTCGTACACGCCGAAGGCCGGCTCGCCCGTGAACAGGGTGCGCGACAGCGTGCCATTGCGGTTGGGCAGCAGCGTGCCATAGGGCGTGATGCCCTGCTGGCGCATCCACTCGCTGCGGCTGTAGGTGGCGAACAGCACCAGGTCGGTCTGCGCACCCAGGTCGATGGACAGCGACGGCGCGAACCAGCGGTCCTTGCGGTAGACGAACTGCGTCGGGTCGTCGGCATCGGTCACCTGCGCATTGATGCGCAGCGCCGTCTTGCCCGACTCGGACAGCGGCCGGTTCACATCGGCCTGCAGCGTGCGCTGGCCGAAGCTGCCCACCTCCACCCCCACCTCGCTCAAAGACTCCTTGCGCGGGCGCTTGCTCACCGCATTGACGATGCCGCCCGGCTGCACCTGGCCATACAGCACCGAGGCCGAGCCCTTGAGCACCTCGAAGCGCTCGTAGCCATAGGGCTGCAGCTTGGCCCACATGCCGGGGCTCTGCACCAGGCCGTCGACCAGGATCGATTCGGTGGAGCGAAAGCCGCGGATGTTCAGGTCATCAAAACCCCGGCGGCCAAAGTTCACGGGGCTTACCCCCGCCACGGTCTGCAGCGCCTGCTGCACATTGGTGATCTGGCGCGACTCCATCTGCTCGCGCGTCACCACGCTCACCGACTGCGGCGTCTCCAGCCGCCGCATGGGTGCCTTGCCGGCCGTCTGGGCTTCGACCGGGGCAAAGCCCATGTCTTTTTCGGTGCTGGCGTTGATGCGCACTTCCTTCAGCTGGGGCGCGGTGGTGGCTGAAGCGTCAGCGGCTTGGGCAAAGGCCGATTGCGCCAGGCACATTGCCAGCGGCGTCAGGGCGAACAGGCGGACGGTGCGGGCGGGTGTGCGGGACACAGGCGCGCGCGAACGCAGCGCGGCGCGGGAGGGCGAAGAGGGCATGGAAAGGGTCCGGGATGACAACAGGAGCAGCGGGCGCTGGCGGGCATCCTGATGGCGGGACACTTGGCTTGCGAGAGGGTATGAATTGTAATGCGAATGAATCGCGTTTGCGAATAATTGTAAAGTCGATCTGTTGGCCTGCGGGGTCAATGGTAGGGCGCTGCAATCAATTCCTGCCGTCGGATACTGTCAGCGCTACGCCGTACAAGGGGCAACGATGGACTGCGAACACAAGAGAGCACGCTATACAACGCTGATGGCCAGCGATGTCCAGCGCGATGGCATGGGGCCGGAGTTGCGGTCGACAATGCAGGGGCAAGCCCGCCCCGTTGCCGAAGTCTTCTACTCAGACGCCGAACACACCTGGACGCTGAATACCTTCGACTGCGACGTTCCGTTGGAAATCATCGAAGAACTGATTGCCGAGGTGAGGCGTCGGCTTCCGCCCAAGGCTGCGGCCTAACCGATCTTCAGCCCTTGTGGGTGTCGGGCGCTCCATCGGCAGGGGGTTCCCCCACCCCATACCCCGGATACCCAGCGTCCCCTCCCGCCTCCGCCGCCTCCTGCCGTTCCCTGGCCATCTGCTCCGCCAACTGATTCCTCCCCTCGCGCGCCACGGCGATCATCTTGGCGCGGTCGCGGTGGTGCGGGTACATGCGGTCCGACAGGGCGATGTTGTGCTCCCTGAAGCGCCGGGTCATCTCGGTGGCCTCGTCGGGTGGCAGGCCCATGAGTTCGAGCACGGTGCGGGCGCTGTGCATGCTCGACTCGAACAGCTCGCGCTGCACCAGGGTCACGCCTTCGTCGCGCAGATTGTTCCAGTGGGTGAGGTCGCGCGCGCGGGCCACCACCTGCAGGTGCGGGAAGTGCTTGCGCGCCAGCACGGCGATCTTGACGGATTGCTCGGGGTCGTCCACCGCGATGACGAGGATGCGCGCCTGGCCGGCGCCGGCGATGCGCAGCAGGTCGAGCCTTGTGGCGTCGCCGTAGTGCACGCGGTAGCCGAAGGTGCGTGCCACTTCGAGCATCTCCACGCTGTGGTCGAGCACGGTGGTGCGTATGCCCTGCATCAGCATCACGCGGGCCACGATCTGGCCGTAGCGGCCGAAGCCGGCGATGACGATGGGGGCGTCCTGGGGCTCCGAAATCTCCTCGGCCTCGGGCGCCTTGAGGTGGGCGTAGCGGCGCAGCAGCACGCGGTCCAGCACCACCAGCAGCAAGGGGCTGGCCAGCATCGACAGCGCCACGGCGCCGATCAGCAGCGAGGCGGTTTCGGCGGGGAACACCTGGGCGCCGGCGGCGGCCTGGAACACCACGAAGGCGAACTCGCCGCCCTGGGCCAGCAGCAGCGTGAACACGGGGCGCTCCTGGTAGGGGATGCCCACCGCGCGCGCCAGCGCATAGATCACCACCGCCTTGCAGGCCAGAAAGCCCAGCAGGATGCCGGCCATGAGCCAGGGCGAGCGCATGAGCACGCCAAAGTCGATGCTCATGCCCACGGCAATGAAGAACAGGCCCAGCAGCAGGCCCTTGAAGGGCTCGATATCGGCCTCCAGCTCGCGCCGGTACTCGCTGTCGGCCAGCAGCACGCCGGCCAGAAAGGCTCCCAGCGCCATCGACAGCCCCACCATCACCATCAGCATGGCAATGCCCACCACCAGCAGCAGCGCGGCAGCGGTGAAGACCTCGGGCGTGCGGCTCTTGGCGATCCAGCGCAGCAGGGGGCGCAGCAGCAGGCGGCCGCCGAGAATGATGGCGGCGATCACGCCGACGATCTTGCCCACCTCGAGCAGCACCTCGCCCGGTGAGTGGCTGGCGGTGTCAGCGCCCGCTGCGGCGCCCAGCAGCGGCAGCAGCGCCAGGATGGGGATGGCCGCCACGTCCTGGAACAGCAGGATGGAAAAGCCCGCCTGTCCGCTCGCGGTGCGCATCAGGTTGCGCTCGGCCAGGGTCTGCAGGGCGATCGCCGTGGACGACAGCGCCAGCCCCAGCGCCCCCACCAGGCCCACGCGCCAGGGCAGGCCCACCAGGCTGGCCAGCCCGAATAGCACGGCCGCGCAGCCCAGCACCTGGGCCGTGCCCATGCCGAAGATGGGGCGGCGCAGCGCCCACAGCCGGCTGGGCTGCAGCTCCAGCCCGACGAGAAACAGCATGAGCACCACGCCGAACTCGGCAAAGTGCAGGATGTCCTGCACATTGCTCACCAAGGCGAGGCCCCAGGGCCCGATGGCGATGCCCGCCGCCAGGTAGCCGATGATGGCGCCCAGGCCCAGGGCCTGGGCAATGGGCACGGCGAGCACGGCCGCCGTGAGGTACAGAAAACCGTAGGTGAGCCAGGTAGGTGCGTGTTCCATGGGAGGGTCGGGCGGCTTGTTGTGGTTGGCGATGTGCTGTATGCCCCGGCATTCATTCTGGCATCGTGGCGAATGCTCTGCTTTTGGTAGCGCGATAGGCCCGCAAACGGCTTGGACGGCTGGGCATTGATAAGATGCGTGCCCTTGCTTTTTGTGTGGTGCTCGCTCCATGGATTTCCAGACCTGGTTGGCTTTTTTCGCGGCCTCGTGCCTGATTGCGGTGTCCCCCGGCTCGGGGGCGGTGCTGTCCATGAGCCACGGCCTGTCGTTCGGCGTGCGCAAGACGGGCGCCACCATCCTCGGTCTGCAGCTGGGGCTCTTGCTCATCCTGCTGATCGCAGGGGCGGGCGTGGGCTCGCTGCTGCTGGCGTCGGAGCTGGCCTTCAGCGTGGTCAAGGTGCTGGGCGCCTGCTATTTGATCTATGTGGGCTTCAGCCAGTGGCGCGCGGGCGATGCCTCGCCGCTGCAGGGCGACGAGAAGGAGCCGGCCGGCACCTGGCAAAAGCGCTGCCTCACGGGCTTTCTGACCAATGCGACCAACCCCAAGGGCATCATCTTCATGGTGGCCGTGCTGCCCCAGTTCATGACCGACACGCGCCCACTGTGGACGCAGCTGCTGGTGATGGCCGCCACCACGGTGGCCGTGGACGTGACGGTGATGCACGGCTACGCGGCAGGCGCCAGCGCCATGCGCCGCCTGATGCGCAGCGCGCGTGCCGTGCGCACGCAGAACCGGGTGTTCGGCGGGCTGCTGATGGCGGTGGGCGCAGGCCTCTTTTTCGTCAAGCGCGGCGGTTCCCACGCATAACTGGCTTGCGCAATGCTATCAATTGGGTAGCATCGCGGCAGAGCCGCACCCCGGTGCGCAATTCTTTCCAGCCGATTTCATTGCCAGACCCAACGCAAGGAGTTTCGTGATGCCAGTGATCGTCGTTGCCAACCCGAAGGGGGGCGTGGGCAAGTCCACGCTGTCGACCAATGTGGCGGGCTACTTTGCCCGCCAGGGCCACCCCGTGCTGTTGGGCGACACCGACCGCCAGCAATCCGCGCGCCTGTGGCTGGGCCTGCGCCCGCCGGCCGCGCGGCCCATAGGAGCGTGGGACGTGAGCTCCGATGTGATCAGCAAGCCGCCCAAGGGCACGACGCATGCCGTGCTCGACACCTCGGCCGGGCTGCACGGCTGGCGCCTGACCGACGTGCTCAAGCTGGCCGACAAGATCATCGTGCCGCTGCAGCCTAGCGTGTTCGATATCTTCGCCACGCGCGGTTTCCTGGACCAGCTGACCGAGCACAAGCGTGCCGACGGGGTGCAGGTGGGCATCGTGGGCATGCGCGTGGATGCGCGCACGCGCGCGGCCGACCAGCTGCACCAGTTCGTGGACAACCTGGGGTTTCCGGTGCTGGGCTACCTGCGCGACACGCAGAACTACATCCACCTGGCGGCCCACGGGCTCACGTTGTTCGACGTGGCACCGGGCCGCGTGGCGCGCGACCTGGAGCAGTGGCAGGGCATTTGCACATGGCTGGACGAATGAGTGCTGGACGCATGAGGGTTAGTACCTGTCACTCGGCCGACATGGGACGGCCGGGCCCGGCGCTACATTGGGGCCATGAAAATCTTCCGCTCCTACTCCGAAGTCAGCGCCTGCGTGGGCCAGGAGGTCGCCGTGACCGACTGGATCACCATCACGCAGGAACAGGTCAACCTGTTTGCCCAGGCCACGGGCGACCACCAGTGGATCCATGTGGACCCCGAGCGTGCCAAGGCCGGGCCCTTCGGCGCGCCGATTGCGCACGGCTTCCTCACGCTGTCGCTGATTCCGCGCTTCTTCGAGTCGGGCCTGTCCATCGAGGGCGCGCGCATGGGCGTGAACTATGGCCTGAACAAGGTGCGTTTCACCTCGCCGGTGCCGGTGGGCAGCCGCGTGCGCGCACGCCTGACTTTGCAGGCCGCCGAGCCACTGGCACCCGATGGCATGCAGATGACCTGGCTGGTGACGGTGGAGCGCGAGGGCAGCGACAAGCCCGTGTGCGTGGCCGAATCCCTGGCGCGCAACTACGGCGCAGCGCCTTGAGGGCAGGGCGCCCGGCGCCCTTTCACCCGGCGTCCTCTCATTGTTGGCAGGAGGGCTGAGCCATGGACCGCCTGCAAGCCATGAAAGTATTCGACCGCGTGGTCGATGAGGGCGGCTTTGCCGCTGCCGCGCGCGCGCTCGACATGTCGCCCCCCGTGGTCACCCGCATGGTGGCCGAGCTGGAACAGCACCTGGGCACGCGCCTGCTGCAACGCACCACGCGCAAGGTGGCGCTCACCGATGCGGGCGAGGTCTACCTGCAGCGCGTGCGCAGCATCCTGGGCGAAATCGACGACGCCGAGGCCGAGGCCGTGGCCAGCACGCGCGACCTGCGCGGCACCATCCGCATCGTGGCGCCGCCGGTGCTCACCACCAATTTCCTCGCGCCGCTCACGGCGCTGTGGCATGCGCGCTACCCCAAATTGATGCTGGACATCAGCGTGGATGCGCTGGCCCTGCGCCGCATCGACGAGTTCGACGTGACCATCATGGTGGCGGGCGAGGACTTCGACGCCAACATCGTGGCCCGCGCGCTCATGCACGGCGAGGCCATCGTCGTGGCGTCGCCAGAGTACCTGGCGCGCAAGGGCGTGCCCCAGGTGCCCATGGACCTGCTGCAGCACGAGTACCTGCGCGACACGGGGGCACCCGCGCGCTCGGAGATGGGCGGCGGGCGCAAGCTGCGCCTGCACCCGGCCGTGGGCGACGGCGACTGGCAGGAGGTGGATGCGCCTGCGGTGCTGCAGTCTGACAGCAACGGCGTGCTGCTGCGCGCGGCCATCGATGGCGCGGGCGTGGCGGTCACCGCGCGCCTGCTGATCGAGGAGCAGTTGGCCAGCGGCGAGCTGGTGCAGGTGCTGCCCGAGTGGATCGTCTCGCGCTACACGGTGTATGCGGCGCTGCCCTCGGGCCGCATGCTGCCCGCGCGCACCAAGGTGTTCCTGGACTTCATGTCCGAGCAGGGGCCCCAGGCCATCGCCGACCAGCGCTATCAGCCAGGCTGATACGGATTTGCCTTCAACCGTAAGAACCTGTTCAAGGCCTTTTTGAAGCCGCGTTGGAGTGAAATCGGGCGATTGGACGCCCCGGCTGCTTGCATGGGCATGAGCCCATGCGGCGCATCCGAAGCATCCACTCATCCCGATTGCACTCCAACGCGGCTGCAAAAAGATCTCGAGCAGGTTCTAACGTCGTTGGTTCGCCTTGCCGTGCTACAGCACTGTCTGCGGCTCCCGCCTAGTTATACGATCGAATGCAAATCCGTAGGAGCCGCCGCCGGCTCCATCGCCAGGGGGGCGGGGGCGCTTGTTGCTGCCGCAGCGTTGGCGGCGCCGAAGCTGTTCTGGCGCCAGGCCTCGAACACCGACACCGCCACCGCGTTCGACAGGTTCAGGCTGCGCTGCCCTTCGATCATCGGCAGGCGCAGCCGCTGGGCGGGCGGGAAGGTCTCGCGCAGCTCGGGCGGCAGTCCGCGTGTCTCGGCGCCGAACACCAGCCAGTCGCCGGGCAAGAAGCAGTTGTCGAACAGGTCCTGCGAGCCATGCGTGGTCATGGCGAACATGCGCGCCGGGTCGGGCTGGGCATCGCGCAAGAAGGCCGTCCAGCCCGCATGGCGCAGCACGGCCGTGTACTCGTGGTAGTCCAGGCCGGCGCGGCGCATGAGCCGGTCTTCCATGGAAAAGCCCAGGGGCTCGATGAGGTGCAGCGTGCAGCCTGTGTTGGCCGCCAGCCGGATCACATTGCCGGTGTTGGGCGGAATCTCGGGCTCGACCAGGACGATATGGAACATGCCTGGTATTTTGCTGCGAACCACGCGCTTTGCGGCCGAGGGTTGTAACAAATTACGGGGGGCTCGCGGCGCCGTCGCCCGGCGCCTCGGTGCGTGCGAACACCACGGCGCACAGCGCTGCCACGCCGGCCCCGCGCAGCGCGGTGGCGGCGGCATGCAGCGTGGCGCCGGTGGTCATCACATCGTCGACGAGCACCACCTGCCGGCCGCGCAGGGCGGCGGCCTGCGCGGGCTCCACCGCAAAGGCGCCGCGCAGGTTGCGCAGCCGCTCGGCGCGCGTGAGCTGCACCTGGTGGGCCTGCTGTGCATGGGCATCACCCGCATGCAGGCGCAGCAGCATGCCGGGGTGCGCCTTGGCGGGCGCCAGCTGCCGGGCCAGCAGCAGGGCCTGGTTGAAGCCGCGCTCGCGCAGCCGCTCGACTGACAAAGGGATGGGCAGCACCAGGTCGGCCGCGTCGAGCGCGGGCGCCAGGCCCGGGGTGCTGTGCACCAGCGCCGCCAGTGCGGCGGCCCAGCCGGGGTCGCCGCGGAACTTGAAATCGGCCAGCAGCCCGGACCAGGGGTAGGCATAGTCCACTGCGGCCAGGCAGCGGTCGAGCGGCGGTGGTGCCCGCAGGCAGGCGCCGCACACCTGCACGCCTTCGGGCACACGCAGTGCGCAGTGCGCGCAGCGCGGCACCCGCTGCGCGAAGCGGGCCGTGCAGGCCGGGCAGATGCGCGTGGCCGGCCAGGCGTGGCACACGGCGCACTGGCTGGGCAGGGCGCCTGCCAGCGCGCCGAGCCCGCGGCCCAGCCCCCATCGCCTGGATAGCCCCGTGAACGCCTTGAACTGCATGAGTCAATATACTCGTTGGACCCCGCCGGTTCCTACGACATGCCCACAGAGCGCCCCCCCACGATCGACCCCCTTGCCGCGGCCCGCTGGCATGCCACCGCGCCCGCCGCCGCCCCCTGGCTCCATGAAGAGGTGGCGCGCCGCATGGAAGACCGCCTGCAGTGGATACGCCAGGCCCCCGCGTCCTGGTGCCACTGGGACCCCGTGCGCGGCGGCCTGCAGGGCCATGCGCTGGTGAGCACCCGCTATCCCAAGGCGGCCTGGCAGGTGGCCGAGACCGCGGCGCACTGCGTGCCCGTGGCCGAGCAGGCGTTGGCCCGGCCCTGGTGGAGTCCGGCGCGCTGGACCGGGCCGGCACCGGCCTTCGGCCTGCCGGCCGACGCCAGCATGCAGATGCTCTGGGCCAACATGGCGCTGCACATGGCGGCCGACCCGCAGGCCCTCATAGCCCAGTGGCACCGCGCGCTGGCGACGGATGGCTACCTGATGTTCTCGTGCCTGGGGCCCGACACCGCGCGCGAGCTGCACGGCGTGTACACCGCCATGGGCTGGCCGCCGGCCGGCCATGCCTTCACCGACATGCACGACTGGGGCGACATGCTGGTGCACGCCGGCTTTGCCGAACCGGTGATGGACATGGAGCGCATCACGCTCACCTTCGCCACGCCCGTGCGCCTGCTGCAGGAGCTGCGCGAACTGGGCTGCAACCTGCACCCCGGCCGCTTCGGCGCATTGCGCGGGCGCGGCTGGCGCGAGCGCCTGCACGCCGCCCTGGTGCAGCACCTGGCCGACCCGGCGCAGGATGGGCAGCTGGCACTGACTTTCGAGATCATCTACGGCCATGCCTTCAAGCCCGCGCCGCGCCTGAAAATGAGCGCCAGCAGCGCGGTCTCGCTCCAGGACATGCGCGCCATGCTGGCCACCGGTACAGGTAGAAGTACCGGGTAGCTGCGTGTCAATGACATGGAACAAGGCACGCTACAATTCAGGGTTATTGGGATTTCGGGCATCTTCCCGCGCAACGTGGCGGGCTGCGCATGCTGCGCCAGTGGCTTTCCTGGTGTGGTCTGCAGCCGGCAGTCTTGTGGGCACCTCCGGTGACAGGCTTGGTTTTTCGTTTTGCCACTGTCTCGGGTCAGCGCATCGATTGGCGCCTGGCCCGCAACTGCTCGGTCACCCCCGCGCAGATGGGCTGGATGTACCTGTCGCTGTGTTCGGTTTCACTGGGCATTGCAACGTTCTTCTGGATGCTCGGAGCCCGTCTGGTCATGCCCTTCGCATGGCTGGAGATGGCAGTTGTAGGTTTGGCATTCGCCATGTACGGACGTCATGCGGCCGATGGCGAGAGGATTTCACTGCAGGGCTCGCGCCTGGTGGTGGAGTTGGAGACAGCAGGCAAGCTCGAGCGCGCCGAATTCGACCGGAGCTGGGTTCGCGTAGAACCCAAGACCGGCGACCGGTCGCTGATCACCTTGTCTGCACAGGGCCGATCGGTGGAGGTGGGGCGCTATGTGCGCCCCGAGCTTCGACCGGCCCTGGCATCGGAGATCCGCATGGCCTTGCGCGCAGCCTGACCCCACGCAGGCGCGCCAGCAGGGATTGGTTAATTTGAGGCTTAGAAGTAAGTGAGAACTATGAAGAGCATTTCCAATAAGCTGGCTTCTCTGCTGCTGATTGCCGGTACATGGGTAGGCGGCGTGGCCCATGCCGTTCAAGACCTGCCTGGCGGTCCCGCAGTCAACCAGCTCAATCTGCATCCTCCGGTCACCAAGATTGCCGAGGAGCAGCATTTCCTGCATTGGATGATGCTCGTCATCTGCACGGTGATCTTCGTAGCCGTCTTCGCCGTGATGTTCTATTCCATCTGGAAGCATCGCAAGTCCAAGGGCGCCAAGGCCGCCAATTTCCATGAATCCGTGACCGTCGAAGTGGTCTGGACCATCATCCCCTTCATCATCGTGATCCTCATGGCCCTGCCCGCCACCAAGGTGCTGGTGGCGCAGAAGGACACGACCAACGCCGACCTCACCATCAAGACCACGGGCTACCAGTGGAAGTGGGGCTACGACTACATCACCGGCGAGGGCGAGGGCCTGGCCTTCATCTCCACGCTGGACAGCAGCCACCGCGTGATGTCCGACAGCGGCAAGGTCGCCGACGCGCCTGCCGACTACCTGCTCAAGGTGGACAACCCGATGGTGGTGCCGGTCAACAAGAAGATCCGCATCATCACCACCGCCAACGACGTGATCCACGCCTTCATGGTGCCTGCCTTCGGCATCAAGCAGGACGCGATCCCCGGCTTCGTGCGCGACACCTGGTTCCGCGCCGAGAAGATCGGCGACTTCTACGGCCAGTGCGCCGAGCTGTGCGGCAAGGAACACGCCTACATGCCCATCCACGTGAAGGTCGTGTCCGCCGAGGACTACACCGTCTGGGTGGCCGACCAGCGCAAGAAGGCCGCCGCCAAGCTCGACGACCCGACCAAGGTCTGGACGCTGGAAGACATCCTCAAGCGCGGCGAGAAGGTCTATGCCGCCAACTGCGCCGCCTGTCACCAGGCCAACGGCAAGGGCGCAGGCCCGATCAAGCCGCTGGACGGCTCGGCCGTGGTGCTCGATGCCGACCATGCCAAGCAGATCCAGATCGTGCTCAAGGGCGCGGCCAACGGTGCCATGCCCGCCTGGGGCCAGCTGAGCGACACGGACATCGCCGCCGTGGTCAGCTACACCAAGAACACCTGGTCCAACAAGACCGGCCAGCTGGTGCAGCCCGCCGAAATCGTCGCCCAGCGTGGCAAGTAATCACCGCCCCAACGTATTGAGGAATTCACAATGAGCGCAGTTCTCGACAACCACGGGCACGGTGGCGACCACGCACACGACGACCATGGCCACCATGGCCCCACCGGCTGGCGCCGCTGGGTGTATGCCACCAACCACAAGGACATCGGTACCCTGTACCTGCTGTTCGCCTTCACCATGCTCATGGTCGGCGGCGTGCTGGCCCTCTTGATCCGCGCCGAGCTGTTCCAGCCCGGCCTGCAACTGGTCAACCCCGAGCTGTTCAACCAGCTGACCACCATGCACGGCCTGATCATGGTGTTCGGCGCCATCATGCCGGCCTTCGTGGGCTTTGCGAACTGGATGATCCCGCTGCAGATCGGCGCATCCGACATGGCCTTCGCGCGCATGAACAACTTCAGCTTCTGGCTGATGATCCCCGCCGCAGCGATGCTGGTGGGCTCGTTCTTCATGCCCGGCGGCGCACCGGCTGCCGGCTGGACGCTGTACGCACCGCTGACGCTGCAGATGGGCCCCTCGATGGATGCCGGCATCTTCGCCATGCACATCCTGGGTGCTTCGTCCATCATGGGCTCGATCAACATCATCGTGACCATCCTGAACATGCGCGCCCCCGGCATGACGCTGATGAAGATGCCCATGTTCGCCTGGACCTGGCTCATCACCGCCTACCTGCTGATCGCCGTGATGCCCGTGCTGGCCGGCGCCATCACCATGACGCTGACGGACCGCCATTTCGGCACCAGCTTCTTCAACCCCGCCGGCGGCGGTGACCCGGTGATGTACCAGCACATCTTCTGGTTCTTCGGCCACCCCGAGGTGTACATCATGATCTTGCCGGCCTTCGGCATCGTGAGCCAGATCGTGCCCGCGTTCGCGCGCAAGAAGCTGTTCGGCTACGCCTCCATGGTGTATGCCACCTCGTCCATCGCCATTCTGTCGTTCATCGTGTGGGCCCACCACATGTTCACCACCGGCATGCCCGTGACCGGCCAGCTGTTCTTCATGTACGCCACCATGCTGATCTCGGTGCCCACGGCCGTGAAGATCTTCAACTGGATCGCCACCATGTGGCGCGGCTCCATGACGTTCGAGACCCCCATGCTGTTCGCCGTGGGCTTCATCTTCGTGTTCACCATGGGTGGCTTCACCGGCCTGATCCTGGCCATGGCACCGATCGACATCCAGCTGCAGGATACCTACTACGTGGTGGCCCACTTCCACTACGTGCTGGTGGCCGGTTCGCTGTTCTCGATGTTCGCTGGCGTGTACTACTGGCTGCCCAAGTGGACGGGCCACATGTACTCCGAGACGCGCGGCCAGATCCACTTCTGGGGCTCGTTGATCACCTTCAACATCACCTTCTTCCCGATGCACTTCCTGGGTCTGGCCGGCATGCCCCGCCGCTACGCCGACTACCCCATGCAGTTCGCCGACTTCAACGCCATCGCCTCGGTGGGTGCCTTCGGTTTCGGCCTGATGCAGGTGTACTTCTTCCTGGCCGTGGTGCTGCCCGCCATGATGGGCAAGGGTGCGGCTGCTCCCGCCAAGCCATGGGACGGCGCCGAGGGTCTGGAATGGGAAGTGCCATCGCCCGCACCGTTCCACACCTTCGAGACCCCGCCCAAGCTGGACGCAACCGCGACCCGCGTGATCGGCTGAAGACTATGCCCACGACCCCCGAACAGAAGAAGAGCAACCTGCGCCTGGGCCTGATCCTGGCGTCGATCGCTGCTGCCTTCTTCATCGGGTTCATGGTCAAGATGGTCCTGCTGTCCTCCCGCTGAAGCAGTAGAAGGCCCTGGACCCACGCCATGAACCTGCGCCGCGAAAACGCCAAGATGGTCGGCAAGCTGGTCGTGATCGCGGCCGGCATGTTCGCCTTCGGCTACGTGCTGATCCCCATCTACAAGCACATCTGCGAGATGACGGGGATCAACATCCTGTCGCTGTCCGAGCGCCAGGTGCCCGGCAACGGCGTGGCCGGCAAGGACGTGAAGGTGCCCGCCAACACGCAGGTGGACAAGAGCCGCACCATCACCGTCGAGTTCGACGCCAATGCGCGCGGCCCCTGGGACTTCAAGCCCGCCCAGCGCTCGGTGCAGGTGCACCCCGGCGAGCTGACGACGGTGATGTACGAGTTCCAGAACGTGCAGAACCGCCGCATGGCCGCCCAGGCCATCCCGAGCTACGCACCGCGCCAGGCGGCAGCGCATTTCAACAAGCTGGAGTGCTTCTGCTTCAACCAGTACGTGCTGGAGCCCGGCGAGAAAAAGGAATGGCCCGTGGCCTTCGTGATCGACCCGCGGCTGTCCAAGGACGTCACGACGATCACCCTGTCCTACACCTTCTTCGAAGTCGGCGGCAAGACGCCTGCGGCGCCCGAATCCACGGCGGCAGCGCCCGCGCTGCAGCATCCCGCTACTGAAGGGGCCGGCTCATGAGCGCCCCCTCGCCGGTACAGCGCAAGGGCTCGCTGCTGCGCACCATCCGCGCGGTGGCCTGGTCCTTCATCGGCCTGCGCAAGGGCAGTGAGTATGCGCAGGACGTCGAGAAGCTCAACCCGGTGCACATCATCGTGGTCGGGCTGGTCGCGGTGTTCCTGCTGGTGATCGGGCTGATCGCCCTGGTGAATTTCATTGTGTGACGGCGCGGCTTAGGCAAGACAGATACCGAGCGTCCCCACGAGTACCGATAACAAAAGATTTTGAGATTCAGGAGCTGAAATGAGTGCATCAACCCCCGGAACGACACCGTACTACTACGTGCCCGCCGAGTCGCGCCATCCGGCGATGGCGGCTGCCGGCCTGTTCTTCGTGATCCTGGGCGCGGGCCAGTGGATCAATGGCCACGACTGGGGCAAGTACTCCCTGGCGCTGGGCCTGGTCTGGTGGCTGTTCGTGCTCTACCAGTGGTTCGGCGACGCCATCCGCGAAAGCGAAGGCGGCCTGTACGGCCACAAGATCGACCTGTCGTACCGCTGGAGCATGAGCTGGTTCATCTTCTCGGAGGTGATGTTCTTCGGCGCCTTCTTCTCGGCCCTGTGGTGGGCGCGTTCGCACTCGGTGCCGGCCCTGGGCAGCCTGGACAATGCGCTGCTGTGGCCCGACTTCAAGGCCGTGTGGCCCAGCATCGCCGCCGGCGCCACGGCCTCGCCCGCCGGCATCGTCGAGCCCTTCCAGACCGTGGGCCCCTTCTGGCTGCCCACCATCAACACCGCGCTGCTGCTGACCTCGGGCGTGACGCTGACCATCGCCCACCACGCGCTGCGCGAAAACCACCGCGGCAAGACCATCGCCTTCATGTGGGCCACCGTGCTGCTGGGCTTCGTCTTCCTGTGCGTGCAGGGCTACGAGTACTACCACCTGTACACCGACCTGAACCTCAAGCTCAGCTCGGGCGTGTTCGGCTCCACCTTCTTCATGCTCACCGGCTTCCACGGCTTCCACGTGTTCCTGGGCATGCTGATGCTGCTGTTCATCACCCTGCGCCTGCAAAAGGGCCACTTCACCCCCGAGAAGCACTTCGGCTTCGAAGGCGCTGCCTGGTACTGGCACTTCGTGGACGTGGTCTGGCTCGGCCTGTACGTGCTGGTCTACTGGATGTAAGGTCCGGCACCCATGAAAAAAGCGCCGCGAGGCGCTTTTTTTGTGCCGGCCAGGCGGATAGGGTCAGCGTGTGCTGGCGGGCAGGCCGGTGGGCTGGATATAGCCCAGTTGCCATGCGACGAGAATGCACAGGAACAGTGCGATGGACAGCCCCACCCGGATGGCCAGCGCCCACGCCATGCGGTGGCCCTTGGCCTTGTCGTCGCTGGCATCCTTGCCGCCGCGCATCATGAAGAACAGGGCCGAGGCCAGGCTGGCCAGGATGGCGATGAAGGTCAGCACAACGAGGTATTTCATGGAGCACATTATCCCGTGACCCACACGCAACGCGCCCTGGGCCCGCTTTTCTGGCTGATCCTGCTGGCCGCGCTGGCCGGCATGCTGGCCACGGCCTCGCTCGGGCGCTGGCAGCTTTCGCGCGCGGCCGAGAAAGAGGCACTGCAGGCCCGCATCGACGAGCGCACGCGCCAGCCGGCCATCGGCGGCCAGGCGCTGCTGGCCCCGGCCTCTGCCGAGGCGCAGCAGGCCCTGGTGCACCGCGCCGTGGCCCTGCAGGGGCGCTGGCTGGCCCAGCACACCGTGTACCTGGACAACCGGCAGATGCAGGGCCGGCCCGGCTTCTTCGTGATCACGCCCCTTCAGCTGGTCGATTCCGGTGCCGTGGTGCTGGTGCAGCGCGGCTGGGCGCCGCGCAATTTCCAGGACCGCATGCAGCTGCCGCCGGTGCAGACGGATGCAGGCGTGGTGCAGGTCGCGGGCCGCGTGGCGCTGCCGCCTTCGCGCCTGTACGAGTTCGAGGGCGGCGACAGCGCCAAGGGGTCTTCCCGCATCCGGCAAAATCTCGACCTGGCTGCCTTCGGGGCAGAGACGGGCCTTGCGCTGGCGCCCCTCACGGTCTTGCAGACCGGGGTTGCCGCCGAAGGGCTGCTGCGCGACTGGCCCGTCATCGGCGCGGGCGTCGACAAACACTACGGTTACGCATTTCAATGGTTCGGGCTCTGCGGCCTGATTGCACTCCTCTATGTCTGGTTCCAAATCGTCCGACGCTTCCTTCGCCCACGCCGCCAGCCAGGCGCCTGAGCGCCCCGGCAACGGCGCGGCCCACCCGCTGGGGCTCACGGTGCACAGCCTGCCCGAGGCGGGCGATGCCGTCGCCGGCAGCCAGCGCACGCGCCATGGCCGCCTGAAGATGTTCGGCGTGCTGCTGATCTGCGCCGCCCCGGTGGTCGCCTCCTACTTCACCTACTACGTGATCCGGCCCGAGGGCCGCCGCGTCTACGGCGAGCTCATCAACCCCCAGCGCACCATGCCCGAACTGGTGGGCACCTCGCTCGAGGGCAAGCCCGTGCCGCTGGCTTCGCTCAAGGGCCAGTGGCTGCTGGTCAGCGTGGCCGGTGGCGACTGCAACGAGCCCTGCCAGAAGCACCTGTACCTGCAGCGCCAGCTGCGCGAAACCCTGGGCCGTGAGAAGGACCGTGTCGAGTGGGTCTGGCTCGTCAACGACGCCGCCCTGCCGCCGCCGCTGCTGGCACCGGCCCTGCAGCAGGCCACCGTGCTGCGCCTGGCCCCCGAGGCCGTGGCAGGCTGGCTGGCGCCCGCCGCAGGCCAGGCGCTGCCGGACCACCTGTACGTGGTGGACCCCATGGGCAACTTCATGATGCGCTTTCCCGCCTCGATGGACCGCAGCGGCGCGGCCAAGGCCAAGCGCGACCTCGACCGCCTGCTGCGCGCGTCCTCTTCGTGGGACGAGGCCGGCCGGCCCACCAAGCCATGACCGACGCCCAGCCCCTGTACGACCTGGCGCCGCTGGCCCGGCTCATGCTGCTGGGCGTGCTCATCGCCCTCGGCCCGCTGGTCTGGGTGTGGCTGCGCAACCGCAACAGCACGCCGCTCAAGCGCCTGCAGGCGCTCACCGTGCTCACGCTGTTCCTCACCTTCGACTTGGTGCTGTTCGGCGCCTTCACGCGGCTCACCGATTCGGGCCTGGGCTGTCCCGACTGGCCCGGCTGCTACGGCAGTGCCAGCCCTGTGGGCGCACGCGCCGAGATTGCTGCCGCGCAGGAGGCCATGCCCACCGGCCCCGTCACCCACGGCAAGGCCTGGGTGGAGATGGTGCACCGCTACCTTGCCACGGGCGTGGGCGTGCTCATCATCGCTATCACCGTGGCCTCCTGGGTGCAGCGCCGCCAGGCCCGGCGCCAGGGCGTGGCCGAGCCGCCCATCAGCCCCTGGTGGCCCACCTTCACGCTGTTCTGGGTGTGCCTGCAGGGCGCCTTCGGCGCGCTCACGGTCACCATGAAGCTGTTCCCGGCCATCGTCACGCTGCACCTCATTGGCGGCCTGGTGCTGCTGGCCCTGCTGTGCGTGCAGGCCGTGCGCCATGCCCACTGGGCCCAGGGCCGGGTGGCCGAGCGCGTCACCCCCGCGCTGCGCCAGGGCCTGGTGTGGGCCACCGTGCTCGTGTCCGTGCAGATTGTGCTCGGCGGTTGGGTGAGCACCAACTACGCCGTGCTGGCCTGCACCAGCTTCCCGACCTGCCAGGACAGTTGGTGGCCGGCCATGGACTTTGCCCAGGGCTTCCAGGTCTGGCGCAAGCTGGGCCTGCTGCAGGACGGCAGCCACATCAGCTTTGCCGGCCTCACCGCCATCCACTACGTGCACCGGCTCATGGCCTATGTGGTGCTGGCCGCTCTGCTGGCACTGGTCTGGCGCATGCGCACGGCCGCCGTGCTGCCGGTGCAGGCGCGCTGGCTGCTGGCGCTGTCGCTGGCACAGCTGGCCACCGGCCTGTCCAACGTCGTGCTCGGCTGGCCGCTGGCGGCTGCCGTGCTGCACACCGGCGGCGCAGCCGCCATGGTGGTGGTGCTGACCTGGGCGCTCGCGTCCAGCCGCGCGGCCACCACGCCGCAAGAAGAAGAGTCCCAAGCGCCATCGCGCGCATCGAGAAGAGTGTCCGCATGAGTGTCGCCCCCGCCGCCCTTTCGTCGCCGCCCTCGCGCGTGGCGCAGTTCTATGCCCTGACCAAGCCACGCGTGGTGCAGCTCATCGTGTTCTGCGCGCTCATCGGCATGGTGCTGGCCGTGCCCGGCCTGCCCACCGGCGCGCAGTTCGGGCGCATGGCCATCGCCTGCCTCGGTGTGTGGCTGGTGGCCGGTGCCGCAGCCGCCTTCAACTGCATCGTGGAGCAGGGCATCGACGCCAAGATGAAGCGCACCGCCTGGCGCCCCACGGCCAAGGGCGAGCTGTCCAATTCGCAGACCCTGCTGTTCTCGGCCGTGCTGTGCGGCGCCGGCTCGGCCCTGCTGTACTTTGCCGTGAACCCGCTGACCATGTGGCTCACGTTTGCCACCTTCGTCGGCTATGCGGTCATCTACACCGTGATCTTGAAGCCGCTGACGCCGCAGAACATCGTCATCGGCGGCGCCTCGGGCGCCATGCCACCGGTGCTGGGCTGGTCGTCGATGACGGGCGACGTGGGCCCCGAGGCGCTGATCCTGTTCCTCATCATCTTCTTGTGGACGCCGCCGCACTTCTGGGCGCTGGCGCTGTACCGCGTGGAGGACTACCGCAAGTCCGGCCTGCCCATGCTGCCCGTGACCCACGGCAACGAGTTCACGCGGCTGCAGGTGTTCCTGTACACGCTGATCCTGTTCGCCGGCTGCCTCATGCCCTTCGTCTACGGCATGAGCTCGTGGATCTATCTGATCGCCGCCGTGCTGCTCTCGGCGGGCTTCTGCGGCTATGGCTTTGCGCTGTGGCGCAAGTACTCCGACGCGCTGGCGCGCAAGACCTTCCGCTTTTCCCTCATCCACCTGAGCGTGCTGTTCGCCGCGCTGCTGGTGGACCACTACGTGCTCTGAAGCCCCACACCATGATGCAGAAACGAAACGCCCTGAAAGCCATCGCCCTGGGCACCGCCGCACTCGCCGGCGGCACGCTGCTCACCGCCTGCTTCGACAGGAAGGAGCAGGCGCTGCAGTTCCGTGGCGTGGACGTGACCGGCGCCGACTACGCGCGCGACCTGCCGCTGACCGACCACAACGGCCAGGCGCGCAGCATGAAGGACTTTGCCGGCAAGGTGGTGGTGGTGTTCTTCGGCTTCACCCAGTGCCCGGACGTGTGCCCCACTGCCATGGCCGAGCTGGCCGAGGTGAAAAAGGCCCTGGGCAAGGACGGCGAGCGCCTGCAGGGCCTGTTCGTCACCGTGGACCCCGAGCGCGACACGCCTGAGGTGCTCAAGGCCTACATGGCCAACTTCGACCCGAGCTTCCTGGCGCTGCGCGGCACCCCCGAGCAGCTGGCCGCCGTGGCCAAGGACTTCAAGATCTACTACAAGAAGGTCGAAGGCAAGACCCCCACTAGCTACACCATGGACCACTCGGCCGGCAGCTACATCTACGACCCGGCCGGCCGCCTGCGCATCTACAACCGCTACGGCAGTGGCGCCCAGGCGCTGACCGAGGATGTGAAGGCGCTGCTGAACGCCGCTGCCTGAACGGCGCCCCTGAAAAAAAGCCCTCCCTCGCCATGCTGGCGTGGGAGGGCTGCCGGGGCCGGTGGGCTTATTCGGCCTTGATCCCGCGCATGGCGATCACGCCGCCCAGCAGGTTGGTATCGGCCTTGATGCGGTTGGCCAGGCCTTCGGGCGAGGTGCCCACCACCTGCCAGCCCTGCTGGAACAGCTTGCTGCGCACGTCGGCGCTGCGCGCGATCTCGCTGATGAGCGCGGCCACCTTGGCCTGGATGGGCTTGGGCATGGTGGCCGGGGCCGCAAACGCATTCCAGATCTCCAGGTTGTAGTTGGTGATGCCGGCCTCTGCCAGGCTGGGCACGTCGGGCACCAGCGGGCTGCGGCCGGAGGAGGTGACGCCGATGGCGCGCAGCTTGCCGGCCTTGATCTGGGCCTGGGCCAGGGCCGGGGGCAGCAGGGCCATCTGCAGCTGGCCGCCGAGCATGGCCGTGGCCACCTGGGGGTAGCCGGGGTAGGGCACGTGCACGGGGTTGATGTTGCTGCGCGACTTGAGCAGCTCGGTGCCGATGTGGCCCACGGTGCCCACACCGGGGGTGCCGTAGCTCCACTTGTCGCCGCCGTTGCGTGCGGCCACGAAGAATTCGCGGGCGTCGGCCGTGGCCGGCACGCCGGGCTGGCTCACGGGCGCGGTCAGCACCAGGGGCGAGGTGCCGATCAGGCTCAGCGGCGCCAGGTCCTTGATGGGGTCGTAGGGCACGGCGGGGTTGAGCATCTTGGCGATGGTCATGTTGCCGTTGATCATCAGGCCGATGGTGTGGTCGTCACGGGCCTTGGCCACGGCATCGGCGCCGATGTTGCCACCCGCGCCCACCTTGTTCTCCACGATCACCGGCTGGCCCAGCGCCTTGGACAGGGGCTCGGCGATGGTGCGCGCCGTCAGGTCGGGCGAGGAGCCGGCCGGGAAGCCGACGATGATGCGCACCGGCTTGGTCGGCCAGGCCACGGGTGCTGCTGCCGCTGCCGCCACCGAGGGGGCCGCAGGCTTGGCGGCAGGTTTCTGTGGGGCTTGCTGGGCGATGGCCCAGGGGGACGACAGGGCAGCGATCGCCAGTGCCAGGGCAGCGCGGCGGGGAACAACAGGGCGTGACAAGAGCATCTCCTTGAAAGTGATCTGCAGCGGCTGCAACGCCAAAGCAAAAGGGCCCCGACGGGGCCCTTTTTGGTGGAGGAGCTTCAGCCGCGAAGCAGCGATGGTAACGCGCTCCCTGCGGTGACCGGCGCCGATGCTTATGCGTATTCCGCCAGCGCCTTCTTCATCTTCTTCATGGCGGCGACTTCGATCTGGCGGATGCGCTCGGCGCTCACGCCGTACACGGCTGCCAGCTCATGCAGCGTCATGCCGCCCGAGCCGTCGTCGTTCACCTTGAGCCAGCGCTCTTCCACGATGCGGCGGCTGCGCTCGTCCAGGTCGGCCAGGGCGGCGGCGATGCCATCGGTGGCCAGGTAGTCGCGCTGGCGCGATTCGATCATGGCGGTGGGCTCATGGGCGGCGTCGGCCAGGTAGGCGATGGGGCCGAAGGCCTGCTCGCCATCGTCGGAGGGGCTCGGGTCGAGCAGCACATCGCCGCCCGACAGGCGGGTTTCCATCTCGATGACTTCTTCGCGCTTAACGTTCAGCTGCTGCGCCACCGAATCGATCTCGCTGTCCGACAGCGTATCGCGGTGCGTGGCTGCATCGGCTGCAGCGGCATCGGCCTTGAAACCCTGCTTCATGGACCGCAGATTGAAGAACAGCTTGCGCTGGGCCTTGGTGGTCGCCACCTTGACCATGCGCCAGTTCTTGAGGATGTACTCGTGGATTTCCGCCTTGATCCAGTGCATGGCGTAGCTCACCAGCCGCACGCCCTGGTCGGGATCGAAACGCTTGACGGCCTTCATCAGGCCCACGTTGCCTTCCTGGATCAGGTCGCCGTGCGGCAGGCCATAGCCCAGGTACTGGCGCGAAATGGAGACCACCAGGCGCAGGTGCGACATCACCAGCCGGCCGGCGGCGTCCAGGTCGTTGTTGTCCTTGAGCGCGCGTGCGTAGCTTTGCTCTTCCTCGTGGGTGAGCAGGGGCAGGCGGTTGACGGCCGAAATGTAGGCGTCCAGGTTGCCCAGCGGGGGCACCAGCGCCCACGGGTTTGCGGGCGCCAAAGTCGTCGTAGCGGTTCCAGATTGAATGTTCATTCCGGGAATCCTTTCCTCTAAGGCATGATATTAGCACTCTCTTGGAGTGAGTGCTAAGGCCGAAGTTCCCCTGCTGCGGTTGGGTGATTGCCGGGGTGTCCGGGCAACGATTTGCCATGGAGTGGCGTGCGTCCCCAGGTGTCGATTCCCGGCGAGTTTTGTACTTTTCTCACTGAGTTTTGTACCGGTTTCCCTCTGAAAGCCACTTCAGCTGCTTAAAAAGTAGTCTACTCAGTGTGTTTTTTGTCGAATGTAGGAGCTGCGCTTGGTTGGCTGTCGTGCAATGCGACTGTTGCTTAAATTTGAGGCAGGTAGATGTGCATCTGCGTGGTCACCCGCAGATACAGACGTCAAACTCAGGCTTGCACAGGCGCGTAGGGACCGCAGGTCCTGCGCGGAAGCTCTTGAAGTCGCAGGGGGAGAACGTAGACACCCTTCACATCGCGCCATTCTTTACTCCCGTTCCAGTGCCTCCTGCTCTGCAACGAATCCTGCCTCACACATCACCTGCCCCAGTTTGGGCCACCCTGCCGTGCAAGCAAAGTGGCAAATACGCTCCAAGGTCCGTGTTGAGGCTCTGACCCGCATGTCCAGTGGCACATCTGTTGGTGACATCCCATACGGCTGCAGGGAAAAACCCGCCCCCCGCGCTACAGCTGCGATCGTCGAAGCGATTCGAAAACCTCCCTCGTCAACGTCACCCCAGTGAAATATCGTGGTGGTCGGCGGCAGGCTCTCCAGCACACGCCCGTACATTGCTCGCCAAGCTGGCGAAGGCATGCCCGCCGTATAGATCAGAAGTACCTTGTCGTCTTGCCGGCGTTTGGCCTCACTGTGAAACGTGGTCTTGTTCTCGATGGTGATGACCTCGGTGACCAAACTGCGTGTTCCCAGAATGGTCGCCGCCGGTAGTCCCATGTATGGCGCGTCAATCAAGCCGGTTGAACGATCCCGCGCGATGTGCACATGCCCGGCCAGTAATACGGGATGCTCTTCCCGGAACAAGCCCAGTTCCTGCCAAACCTGGGCCGCGGCCCTTGGCCTGTCCTCAACGCTGCCACTCAGCAGGATGTCAAGTTGAGGTGTGAGTGCCTCAATCCGCTTGCTGTCTAGAAACAGTCGAGCACTGAATTCACGCACCGGGGCGGCAATTGCGTCCTGGCTACGTGTAGCGCAGGCCCGAACTGTCTTGGCCGCATCGATCCAAGCGCCCGCGTCCTGCGGGCCCAAGCCGCGTATCTTTGCCATGCCAGTCCAGAGTGCAATTACGTCCAAAATCACTGGAAACTCTGCTTTCAGCGGCTCCAGCTGCCCAATGGTCTTTGACAATTGGTCTGCATAGGTGCTGCGGCCCAGGAACCGAGCCAGTGCCTGGACGTCCGCTAGGTCAATGCGCTCAATCAATCCATCCTTCGGATTCAGCTTGTCACGCTGCAACGTCACGGCGCCCGCGTCGCGCGCTGCCAGGAAGGTCTCATCACATTCCTGCTTTTGATGCCAGCTCCGCAGTTCCCTGTAAGGCTTCAGGTGCATGGCTGTCAGCGCGGGTGCGCGGGCACGGGCGCCGGCAGCGTGCTTGTCGCCGGCATCCAACAGTTTGGCCAACAGGTCCTTGGCGATGGTGCCCGCACTCATGGGGTAGCATCGGGAGGTTGTGCAATGGACTCCTGGCGGACGGCCAACAGCTCAGCTTCCAGAAGCTCTGGGTGGTACTCCCACATATCCTCTCGGAACTGCTCCCGCATGGCTTCGCTAACCCGGCGCTCCTCCACGTGGATCACATGGCGGGTTTGGTCCTTCATGATTTCGAAGTAGCGGTGCAGGAATGCAGTCAGTGTGGGCAGGTTCTCCCCTGGACTTGCCAGCAGCACCTGTAGACCGAGCTTTTCGAGATAGCGCATGGTGGCCACGATGTTGGGCGTGTCCATCTTGTCAAAGGCTTCATCCAACAGGATGAGCCGCAAACCATCCTGGTTGTTCTCATCCATGCGGTAGGCCGAGGACAGCGCTGCGCCGGCGATCACGTACAGCGGCGCGCGGTGCTCGCCACCGGAGCCGGGGCCAATGCGCTTGCTCAGGTGCCCGACGGTCTTGGTGATACCGGTGACCGGGTCCTCGGTTTCAATCTCGATATCGAACTCGAAGAACTCCCGATAGTCATCCAGCGGACTCTTGACCGCGGCATTGCCGGTGGTAGTTTTCTCGCGCAGCAGTTCCGCGAACTGGACGGGGATGTCCCCTGGCTCGCCAAACAGCCCACCATCGGCGCCGAAGTCGGCGATGTTCTCGATAAACTTCTTCAGTGGCATGAGGTCTGGGCGCACCTTGGCCTGGAACTGGTACCGCTCCCCATTGGTGAAGGCGGGGGAAGCCTTGAGCGCATCGTTCAAGCGCTTGAAGGTGGTGGTTTGGTACTTTAGGTTGGCGTGCAGGGCCAGCGCCACGTCCTGACGGAAGGTGTTCTGCGAGGCCAGGTAAGCTTCCTGCGCCTGTTCCTTGTACTGGGGTAGCTCCGTGTTCTGCAGCCTGCTGACTTGCTGCTCCATCCATTCCTTGGCTTTACGCCAGTCGGACGTCACCTCATCGCTGATTGCTTCGCGGTGCTCCGTGAGGAAGGTCCCCAGCAGTGTCTGGGCCGGGCCCAGGTGCCGCGTCATGGCGGTATTGCAGCGTTTGGACTGGTTTTCGCAATGGTCGGCCATGGCTTGGTAGTTGTCGCCGTGCTGCTGCAACAGCGCGTCCCAGCAATCGGAAGCAAATTCCGGGTCATAGTCGGCATGTCCACGGCAGGTGTCGTACATCGTCCGCTTGCCCTGGAGCTCCTGCAGCTTGGCGGCGCATTCCCTGGTAAATCTCTCCAGTTCTGTCTCGGCCCGCACAACGGCATCACGGGCGTCGCGGGCATCCTTTGCCAGCTGAGGCTTGCGCGCCTGCAGCGCCAGTAGCCTGGCGCACAGGGCCTGGTACTCTGCGCTGGTGCTGCCAGCGATACGTTGTTGGGCGAGCTGTCTTTCGGTAAGCGCTTCGCCCAGCTGGCGGGCAGATCCAAGCAGGAGGCGCAGGGTCTCAGGGGATGCCAAGCTCTGCACAGCCTGGCGGATCCGGTCAATGTCGCTCTGGCGCCCCTGAAGGTCGGTGACCTGTTGGTTCAGTTTGCGGGATTCGGCCCTGAGTCCGTCGACCTGGCCCTTGGCGCCGGCGCCGATCTGCAGGTCCGCTTCTGGCACTAGACGCAGTCGCTCAAAGTCTCCGGGCCCTACCAGCATGCCATCCAGGGTCAGAGTTCGCTCGCCACGCAGCGCCTCCTGGGCGGAATTCGCGCGTTTGAGGTTGCCCAGCTTGCCACGCAGGTAGGCTACTGCCACCTGGTTGCTGCCCTGTATCAGGCTGGCCACCGTGTCGGCCGCCGGCTGGGCATGGCCTAGCCGGGCTCGGTCGGAGCGCACGATCTTGACGCCGTAGATGCTGCGTTTGCCCTGCAAGGACTGGTAGATGCCAAAGGCTTTTTCCTCCTCCTCCGAGTCCCGCAGCAGAATGGCCTCCACGTTCTTGGCCAGAAAGGCTTCGATCGCTGGTTGCCATTTGGGATCGGTCACCTTCACCAGGTCACAGACCGGTGTGGGGTGCAATCCGTGGTCCGCGAACTCATGCATAAGTAGCGCCGTAGGGGTGCTGACCTGCGCGCGGTTGGTATTGGCGCGCGCCATGCCTAGGCCGATTACTTCGAGACGATTTTTGGCAAGACGAATGTCTTCCTTGACGATGTCGAATTCCTTACCCAGGTGTGTAGCTGCAGCCCGTAGGACTCCCCCCAGACCTTGGACTATCTGTCCCAGCGCCTCTTGGTCGACCTGGTTCCGCTCCCACGAGAAGGCGCCAAGCTGCTGGGCGGCCTGCGCAAGCGCGGGCTGCCACTGGGCCAGCAAATTGTTTGAACTGGCGTTTTGGAGCAGTTGTCGGAAGCTACGCAGTTCCGCCTTCAGCTCTTGCTCCTGGCGGGCGGTTTTTATCTGCGCCTGCGCCAGATCCTGCTGAGCGCCCGCTTTCTCGGCATGGTCCGCATGGGCACGCTGAAGGCCTGTCAGTTGTTCTTCTTCGCGCGCCCAGGCTGCCAGTGCCTGATCGGCGTTGCTGCTGGCCTTGGTGCACTCTTCGAACACGCCCTCTTGGTCAAACTTTTGCCCCATCAGCATTTCGTGGGCCGCGTTGCTGAGCTCGTACGCCGCGGAGGCCTGTAGTCCCGTCCACGTGGCGGATTTTCGAGCCTCGGCCAGTGCAGCTTCAAAGTTCTTACTGACCTCCTGGCCTTGCTTGATTTTGAGCTCGACGCCCTCGACCATGAGGTTGATCCGCTTGAAGGTCTCCACCAGCTGCTTGAATCTGGCGATGTTGGTGGGACGGTCCTCCAGCACATCATTGCGAACAATTTGATCCACCGACTTGGAGAAGCTCATGCGCAGTGCGAAGCGGAAGGCGCGCGCAAACGCGTCGTAGGACGCAGGGCCTGCCTTGCCACGCAGCATAAACAGCACTTGCTTGACGTAGCTGGCGCCATCGTCAAACAGCGGTTCTTCACCAGTGACCTTGGATTGCTCCAGCAACCGATGGCGGAAACTGCTCCAGGGTAGGGGCATGGTGGCACCGTCCACCGTCTGCAGGTGCTCTGACATGCTGAGCTCTACGCCGCGAATGACATAACGGCCCAACACCTTCTCCGCCTCGCTGCTCAGCGAAGCCTCAATGCACACACCCATGGAGACCGGCTCATTAGTCTCGGTGTCCCGCCAGACCAGTGTGATGTAAGTGGTAGCCTGCGGCCGCGCGCACTGTTCAATGGTGTCTCCGTACTGGCCAAGGCAATAAGAACGCAGGGTGCGGCTTTGCTGGTGTGATTTGTTGTCGGCCTGTGCATTGAAGTGCATCTGGTTCTTGTTGGCGCCCATCATGGCAATCTGCACCGCATCTAGCGCCGAGCTCTTGCCGCTGCCGTTGCGGCCAAATAGGCCAGTGATTTCTTCCAGACGGAATTCCTGCTGCTCGTACAACAGGAACTGCACCAGTTTGACACGCTCAAGCCGTTTCATTGTTCATTCCCTGGTTGTCTTCGATCGCCACTGGCTCGCCGGCTGCCACCTCCACATGCGCCTCATCCTTGGCTACTCCCCACTGCGCCAGCCGAATCAAGGCCGTCTCACCCAGGACGTCGACGATGGCCGGGCGGATGGCCACACCGCCGGCTGACTGCTCCTGCAGGGGCGTCAGGTGGCCGCTGTCATCGTCTTCCAGACGCCGGGCGATGCCCCAACGCTTGGCAGAGCGCAGCAGGGTGTCGAGCTCGCCGCGGGTGGGCAGGTCGCGCCCGGTCATGAGGTGGAACTTCTCTTGCAGCTCGATGTAGTCGCACAGGATTTCGCCGTCTTCGGTGAGTCCGCCGGCGCGCACGCCTTCGTCGTACAAGCCGCGCAGCACCAAGGCAAACAGTGTCTGAGCCACGGTCGCGGTACCGGCCTTGGCGTGCCGCGGGAGGGCGGTGACATAGCGCAGCTGCCGGTTGATCGACAGTGACACACCCAGCGGCGCCAGCACTTTGGAGAACTCGCGCTCGTATAGGTCCAGGATTCCATACGTCACCCGGCTGCTGCGGTCGGAGTGGTAGATCACCTGCTCAGCCACCAGTCGGTAGGCGGCGGTCTCGAAGTCTTCGACGGTATAGACACCGTCTAGCCTGCTGGCCAGATCTTCCCAGTCCCGTGGGTTGCTCATTTGGTCCCCCTGTTTTTAGTCTGGCGCTTGCGCCAGCTCAGTGTGAATGGCTTGCCGCTCAAATACGGGTGCTCGGCGGCTTCGTCGCTGGTGTAGCGCAGCTCCATGCCCGGGGCCGATGCCCGACCTTCCATCTCCAGTCTGGGGATCCGGGAGTTGGTGGCCATGGCCACGCTGGTCAGGGCCTGGAAGGCGCGCAAGTCCTCAATGGATCCGCAAGGCAGGGTGTCGCTGCCGGCGGCGGTCGTGTTCTGCAGCACCTTCTCTGCATAGGCGCGCAGCTTCATGGGCGTGATGGACCGGCGCTCCTGCGCGCGGCGCACCAAGTTGCCGATCGCGCGCGTGCGGTCGGAGATGATCACTTGGCGCAAAGGCGTGGGCGCCAGCCGCGGCACCTCCTTGCGTGGCTGGGCCAGACGGGCACCGCCCATCAGGGTATCTGGCGGGAACACGGGGGCGACATCGATGTCGGGATTGGCAATCAACCGGTCCATGGTCTGCCGCAGCAGGTTGTCGATGGGGCGGATCGCGCGCAGCTTGTATTCAAGGAAGGCCAGCGCGCGCCGGTTGGCGACTCGGATCTCTTCGTCCAGCCGCTCCAGGTACTCCTCGATCCGGTCCAGCTCGTACAGGCGCTGTAGGTCCCGTTGGAATGCGGCCTGGCCCTTCTTGTCATCCCCACTGGAGAGTCGGTTCACATACCAGTCCAGCAAGCGGCTGCGCTGCTCGGGCTGCGTGTCGATTTCGGTGACGGCGTGCAGGATCTGCTGGCGCTTGGACAAGGGGTGCTCCCGGGTACGCAGTTCCTGGTAGTCCCCAATGAAGACCTCCTGGACGTAGGAGGTGAAGAAGGACCGCACGTACTGGGCGGTGGTGGGCTCGGCGCCGATGGCGGCCATCAGGTCGCGCACATTGGTGCTGGTGTTGCGGATGTAGACCAACAGGTTGCGGCATTGCTCGGCCGCCTCGCGCAGCAGGTCGCCGCTGGCTTCGCCGCTGTGCACCTGGGCCACGGCAGCATCTATCGCGCGGATCTTGCCGGAAACGAACACCGGGCCCGTCTCCGCAAAGTTGATCAGCTGCGTCAGCAACTGGCCCACGGCCGGCGCCATGTTGACGGTCTTCTCAATGCCGTACCTCTCCAAGCGGAACCATCCTGCATCAACCAGGCGATTGAAGATGCCGATGGCCCGGATGTTCAGTGGAGTGTCGGGCTGATCGCCAGACTCGGGCTGCCATTCGTCGGCGTATTTGAGGTGGTCCTCGATTTCCTGGATGATATCGCGCTGCAGAAAACCGTAGCTGGGTGGCAGTGGCGCGTCGGGGCCGAAACGCCGGCGGTGCAGGTGGCACAGGAGTGCCCAGTAGCCGTGGCGGTTTTGCGAGGCTAGGGGCCCGAAGATGCGCTCCGGGATGCGCTGGAAAAGCGCCATGGAGGCGGGGGTTACGCTGGGAACAGCCATTTGCGCACCTCCGCGACGTTCTCCACCGCCAGTTGATACTCAGGCGGCAATTCCTTGGTCACGTCCAGGGCCAGCCGCAGTTCCTGGACCAGGTAGGGCAACAGGGCGCCGCGGCAGCTGTGCACGCGCGCCGCAGTCCCCTCGAAATACTCGCTGCGGACCAGGTCCTGCTGGCCAGGTGTCAGCTTGGGGTGCGCCTGGATGCGCACCTTCACCACAGCGTTCCACTTTGTGTCTTCTGCGACTGTGGATTCGGCCTTTTGGTCCAGCATGGAAAGCTTCGCGATACGCCCCAGCACGAAGTCCCGGAAGTCACCGGTCTCCAGGCAGTAGCCACGCATGTGCCAGCGCCGACCGGCCTGCACCAGGCTGTGCGGCTCTACGGTGCGCGAGTGTGGCTCAGGTGTGCGCATCGACCGGTAGTCCAGGCTCAGGCGCCTGCCTTGCTCGATTGCCAGGCGGATGCGGGAGAAGGTATTGGGGTTGACCTGGGAGAAGCCCCACGGAGCAACGGTGACGGGTCCAGCACCTGGGGCGAGGTCAGCATGGATGTCAGCTTCTGCAAGGTAGGCAGCCAGGGTGAGGTCTGATGTGCCTGCCTTGAGATCGGCCTGGGCCTTCTTGTATGCACCAGGAGTGACAAAGTAGGATTTGCTTCTACTATCCCACTCAAACCAGTCAGGGGTTTCTTCTCGAACTTCTCGCAGAAGCTGACTCACTCGAATGCCGCTCAGTCCGAGGATGTCCATGAGTCGACCTCGGCTCAGCCGTCCTTCCCATAGAGCCATGCGACGCATGACCTTGTAGCGGTTTTTCTCGAAAAGATTGGCTAGGCTCATCAGGTTGGTTTCATGGTGTATAAAAATATATCATGTAGAAATATATACTATCAAAAGATGGTGTGCTACCGGGATGGCTTCCGCCACTCGCTCCGGGTAGAAGGGATCCTTTTCGACGCGTGGCCAAGCTGGTCTATGGTGAGTGGCTACAGAGGGGGCGATGTAGCTGTCAACCCTGCCATCCTTGAAAGACAGGTGAACGCCGCGGTCGATGCTTAGGTCTCTACGCTCACCGTGGGCAGGTAACCTGAAGCCAGCTTCGCAGCGGGTACGGTCCTTAGCCTTGCTTGGCTCACTGCTGCAAAGCGGTCGATCGACCGATCTCGCTTGCGATGCGTTTGGGCCTAGATTGGACTTCCGCCCCCGCAGGCTCCGCGCCACCGCCAGAAGTTGGAACGCCTCCAATCTCAATCGCTGGCGCTGCCGACGTACCATGCCCCGGAAACGTCATGGACGTCCGACTGTCCGCCCTCGATGGCATGCGTCCGGCCGCCAAGTTCGTCGAATTTTTGGTCGCCTGATCAATCGACTTCGCATCGACGATATCGCCAAATTTTTGAACTCGGCCTTCGCCAAGCGCAGCACCTTCCAGGCATCCGGGATATTCAGGATCGAGATCGGGATTGGGTCAGCTTCGGGTTTCCGACCGAAGCTATCCAGCAAAGTGTGTTGACCAAGCCCATCTGGGCAGGGGTCGTGCACTTGATGGAAGTGAGTGCTGGATTGGCCACGAGGACGGCCAGTGACTTGGCGCGAGAGACAGCAACATTGAGTCGGTTCTTGCTGAACAGGAACTCCATGAAACGTGGTAGCTCGGCTTCGCTGGAGGTCGTCATGGAGATGAGCACCACCTCGGCTTCTTGCCCTTGGAATTTGTCCACCGTTCCAACGCGCGCATCTGCAGGGAGCGTCTCACGCAGCAGGTTCACCTGCATGTTGTACGGAGCGACCACGAGGATATTTTCAGCCGTCATTGGGCGCACCGACCCGTCGTTGGCCGTATAGCGCTGGCGCAAGAGATCCTCATAGAGCTGCTTGATCATCAGAGCCTCCTCCTGGCTCTGTTGAGAGCATCCCGTGTGGTTGATCGGCGCGAAAACAATTCCCGCAGGCTTGAGTAGCGGTAGCGCATCGTCACGCAGGACGAGCACACGCTTCACGTTGTTCGACTGCGGTTCCAGCCGCGAGTCGTAAACGGCATCCGAGATGAAGGAGCACACCTCGGGATGCATCCGCCAGGTCGTCTCCAGAAAGATGCCGCGGTTTGGCGCAATCGTCGCCACGCCATCCAGCAAATAGTCCAACGAAGAGTCTCCTGAGCGTCCAGGATGGACACCCTGGGTCGGCTGAGAAAGCTGCATCTGGTCGCCCAGCAGTACCAGGTTGCGCGCGCTGGTACCCACGGCAATCAGATTGGCCAGGGACACCTGCCCTGCCTCATCGACGAAAAGGTAGTCCAGGTACTGGTCAGCGCTCGGTCGAGCAAACAACCAGGCAGTGCCTGCAACCAGTTTCGCACCGCACGAGAATGCCTCATCGTTGTCGTAGATGTTCTCGATGCCGTCTCCGGGGTACTCCGAGTCTTCCCCTTTGGTGGACTTCTTGACGCCTTTGAAGGACACACCCTGCTCCCTCGCCACTTCGACCACCTTCTCGAGCAGGTGATTGATGGGTCGATGGGAGTTTGACGTGACGCCCAATCGCTTGCCGGCAGCCAGCAGTGCCACGATGACGTGCGAGCCCGTGTAGGTCTTGCCGGCGCCGGGCGGTCCCTGGATGAACAGGTAGCTTTCTTGCATGTTCAACACCACCGCAGTACAGGCCTCGACAGTCGCAGCTCCCTCAATCATTGGAGCTTCAGGGGCCTTGCTTGCAACCGACGGCACATCTCGGCGGAGCACGCTCTGCAGGGCCGGGTACCGATGGTTACCACTGACAAGGGTGTCGGCGAACCTGAAGAGGGCGTCCTGGATGACTGCCGTCGAGATTGGCTTGCCCGGGCCAAGACTCAAGTGAGGCGGCGGAGCCTCCTTGGATGGACCAACCTTGAACTGGACAAGCTTGGCTTGGACATCCATCTGGATGTCGCCGAGCGCGTCCGCGTTGTCCGCTCGTGTGACGCTGCTGCCATCACGAAGCTTGGTCTCCTGGAGGGGGTACGTGTAGGTGTAGACGACTGAGCGCTTGTCTTTGAACGGAGGAGTGTTCGGATCTACTCGCAGCCCGGCCAGGCACTCGGGGTCCTCCATCAGTTCGTCGTCGCTCATCTCCATACGTGCAAACATGGCCCAATACGCGGGCTTGTCAGCGCGTCGATGAAAGTCCAGTAGCTGGTAAGTCAGCTCCCGAGAAGTCTGGTCGGCCGTCCAGTTGAGCCGATCTTCAGGCAACGGCTCCACCAAGGCCGCCCGATACGGAATCAGGCGAGCCTCCGCATCGCTCAACGGCTGCGATGACGACGAGGACGCAGAGCCTCTATTCAACACCCGAGCCGCAGCCCACGGCATTGCACCAGGCCGCAGGGTCAGGAGCCAGTCCCTGAGCTCTTGGGTAGATCGAACGTCGTCTTCGTTGTACTTCTCAATGGCGTCCAACAGGGCCTGATCGCCGGTCTCCTTCCAGCGTTCGTACCAGACGATGCTGGCTCCGGCGTTGGTGACGTCGCCCTCGCGTGCTTCAAGATAGAAATGCTCGATGTTCTTGATGGAGTAGCGGGGCTCGGACACCATGAGGCCTTCACGCACCACTTGGTAGAGGTCTACAAGCACGCTGCGGCGCAGCCAGTTGTCAATCTCTGCTTCGCGTGTCGCGTGAAACGTCATCAGCTTCTTGAGCGCCGTCTCCTCGTACTTCGCATAGTGGTAGACGTGCGCATCGGGAAACTCCTCCAGGCGTTTCACCACGAAGTCGACGAAGCTTTCGAAGGCGACTCGCTCTTCATGACGGCTGTGAGCCCAGAAGCCCTTGAAGACCCACTTGCCGCCATCGCTCAAGTAAAGCCCGAACAGGTATTCCAGCCCACCCTCTTCCAGCGGGTCGCCTTCCATGTCGAAAAACATGTCACCCGGGCTCGGCTTTGGCATTCGACGCAGACCTCGCCCCAGTTCCTCCGGCAGGAGCACCACTCGGCCTTTGCCGGTGCTCCTGGCTTCGACTTGAAGGCTCGCCTGCGCACGCAGTTTCTCAAGCGTCGCCGCAGGAAATTTGGCCACCTGAGCACCAGGCTGCAGCTCAGCCAGCTTGGCCATCGTGTCGACGCCCGCTGCCCGGAGCTTCTGGATCTGACCACGGGCGATGTTGGCAACTTGGTTGAGGTGGTCATCATCCAGCCACTGCGCCTTGCAAAGATGACTCCAGCGACACACATCGCAGTGATTGCAGGGCTCCGGGTAGGTCTCCTTGTGCCCCTCTTCCATGCGCACCAGGAAGCGTGCCAGTAAGGCCTCGAAGTAATGCGCGTAGTCGGCGCAACGATAGGTCTTGCGCGTCCGGTCTCCAAGGATGACATGCATCGACTGGGGCGCTACGCCCTGCACTACAGCCAGCAGCTTCGAATAGAACGATAGCTGCACCAGGAACTTTGCTTTGGGTGTCCGCGAGAGCTTAGTGTCCGAGACCTCGTAACTGTAATCACCCAACGCCGAAGGGGTTGCCACCTTGACTAAGAAGTCAGCGAAGCCGGCGAGATTTCCTTGAAGCAAAGTAGCTTGAAAGATGACATCGACCCCGGCCCGCATGGCGTCAATGGTTGCCGCGACCTTGCTCTCAAGCGTGGTATTGCCGTCGGCGATGTCGATGACCTCGAGCCCCTGCTCTCGCAAGTGCTGAACGTAGGCGTCTTCGTGCTCGTAGCCCTTTTGCTGGATGAGCTGAGTCGATTCGTCCACATCCGCCAGCGGCAGTGGATTTTCGAGATGCCGCAAGTCGAGCGACGTGATGTGCTCGCACTCGAGGAAATTGACCAGATCAGTCGCAGCGTAAAGGCGCCCCGATTCTCGGTTCTGCATATCCGCCCCTCTTCAACCATTCTGATATGGGGAACTCGGTGTCGTCCACAAAAGGCGGCCCCGAGCGGATGACATCCAGCACGAGCTGCTCCGTGAGGTGAGACCTCAACAGCAAGTCAGCCTGCGACAAGAGGCGGGGCACTACACCCCGCCCTCAAGGACAGCATGGCTTACTTGCCGTGCTCCTTGCGCACGCCTTTGAACGGCGTACCGTCCTTCTTCTGGTCCATGAAGCGGCCGGTGTCGGTATCACGCTTCACCCAGGTGTCGGTGACGGGGTTGTGGGTCTGCGAGCGGTCGCGCACGGCGCCCCGGCGAGCGTTGTCACCAGTAGGTGCGTTCTTAGCCATTTGGATCTCCTTAGACGTTGAGGGTGTGGGTCCAGCGCGGCAGTCCACGGCGCGACAGGAAGTCCACCAGGTGCTTGCTGCCGAAAAACTGGACACGACCGCCGGAGCTGTAGGCTAAAGCCGCCTGGTCCACGCGCAGGTTGTTCGCGCGCGCCTTGGCGGTCAGTTGCGCCAAGAGCGCGCCATTGGCGCTCGTGGTGCCGCTGCTCGACCGGGCGTCGAAAACTGCGAAATTGACCCAGCCGCCGCTGACAGCGGGTTGCCGGAGGTGGGCAAGATTGATCTGCATCGCATTACTCCATACCCGCTCGAACTGCAGGCGTGGGATCAATTTTCCAGAGCCACCAGCTCACGGAATGAGCTAGCCATAGGGCCTCACTTGTAGATTTTTGCGGCGGCGCGCAACTGATCCCGAACCCGCTCGCGCAGCTCCGGCGGAGCCAAGACTTCCACATCCGTGCCGAACCGTAGTATGTCCATCACCAGTTCCTGATCCTTGGAGTACGGCACTTCGAGCTGGTAGCTGCCATCATCTAGCCAGGTGCTGGCCTGCTGCGTGTGCCAGCGCTCGAGCGACACGTATTGCGCTCTCGTCTTGCTGAACTTGAGCACCGCCCATTTGTCGGCCTTGCCCGCATAGATGCCGTAGCCGCTCTGGAAGTGTTCCGCCAAGACCTCCTTGGCCACCTCTTTGGCAGGTGTATCGGTGAGTTCCACATGCTGGATCGCGTCTAGGGCAAAGGAGCGAAGCTCTTTGCGCAAGTGGCACCATGCGTCCAACAGCCAGTTTTCTCGGTAGTGGACCAGCCGTATGGGCGAAACCTCACGATCATTCACCTCGTTCTTGTCGCGGTGGTAGTAGCGCAGGCTGACCCTTTTGCGCTCAAGCACCGCCTGTGTCAACTGCTCGAAGTTCTTCACCTCGACGCGCCTGCCTGCGAAATGGATGAGCTTGATGCGCTTCTCGATGTCCTTGGCCGTGGCCGACGACTCGCCCAATAGCACCTCCAGTTTGCCTTTCAGGGGCTGGAGATGCGGCTCGAGCAAGCCCGGTTGAACGCCCCTTATCAGGTGCTGCATCGCCAAAAGTGCGTAAATCTCGCTGGCGTTGAACCACAGGCCTGGCAACTCAAATCGCTTGCCGCCTGGAAGGTCACCAATGACCCACTTGTTCACTTCCCGGTCGAAGCTGATCGGACAGCCAAGGCGGTCCCTCAGGACATCAATGTCACGCTTCAGCGTAGACATCGAAACCTCAAGCTCGTCCATAAGCTCCTGCATCGTCGCGCCGTCCTTTCGACGCACGATGCCCAGGATCTTGTGGACACGCTCCGCGTTCTCCCTTTTTGCTCTTGGCGGCATCTTCACTCCCTCGTGAAAACTTGGTGCTTCTTGGTTTTGGCGAAGTACAGCAGGAGAGACGGAGATACGCAAGCTTTCAATTGCCTTTGCAGGGCTTGCATCAATCACACCGCCATAACTTTGAGTGTGCCGAGAGCAGCGTCACTTGATTGGGCTGTGAATGCCTGCGGAAATTTCGAGCCGCCTCGTGAGCTCTTTTTCGATCCAATTTGAGCCGATGTGCACTCATCAGGTCCTGAATCATTTCATTTCCCGGGCGAAGAAGTCCGATGCTTTTTCGCAGTTCATTGTCCGACTGCAGTTGCCTGACTTGAGATTCCAATTGCCGAATGCGCTGCTGCTCGGCCGTCAGTGGCTTGCCAATGCCTGGATGCCTGGCCGTCTCTTCGTCGTACTGCGCAAGCCAGCGGCGCACCGCGCTGTCCACTAGGCCCAGATCCTTGCAGACCCGGCCTACGCTCAGGTCTTGCCCTCGGATCATCTTGACTGCCACGTCAAACACCCGGCGCTCTCTTGGTCTTAAATGTTTCGTCGTCTCCTCTGGGGTCTATGGGTCCCTATCGAGGTGTCCTATTTGATTGGACCATGACAGACATACTGCTCCCTGATAACGGGGCGGAGGAACAAGCGGCATCAGGCAAAGACAACACCCTGTATCCGGATGGGTTCTCTCTTGGGCTCGTGGCCTTTTACTGCGCCCAGTGGGCCAGCGTGCACCAGTCCTCGAGCCTTGCGAAAGGGCGTCAGCCAAGGCGCGCCGGCTTGGGGCCATGGCAGGGCGAAGTGCAATTGCTGCACCGGCGCGCCAGCCAGTTGTTCCAGCAGCACTTGCACCAGGTGCCCGACGGGGCCGGAAGGTGCGTATTCGACCGGTTGCCCGGCGAGATGGGCGATAAGCTCGCGCAGCAAGGGCCTTATGGTCACGGTGCAGGAGTGCTCAAGCATGCGCGCCACGCCGGGTTGCACGAACAGAAAGAACAGGCGCGCGTTGTCCGTGGCGTGGTAGCGGTGGGGCTTGCCGCTGGGGATCCAGACCGCGTAGTGGGGCGACACCATCCGTTCGGGAGCCGCGTACTAGCGTTGGCGCATTGAAAACCTCAGACCACTCGCTCAGGCTCGCCAATGCTTTTCAAAAGAGAGTTGTATTGCACTTTGTCGGAGGCATAGATTTTGTCCAACACATAGTTAGCAACCTTGGCAATCTCAGGGATTTCAACGGGCTTAAAGCCTCTGTCTGGAACGGCCTCTAGGTGTGAGAACTCGTTGTTAAGGCGATTCACAAGTGCAACTGCTGTGTCTTCCTCCTCCCCAAAAAACTTCTTGATCCGTTCGAAGGAATCGTTCTTGTCGTCGTGATATGGATACTTAAAGAACAAGAATGCCTCCAGGAACTTGCGCAGATTGTTGCCGAAGCCAAAGAATGGCTCGTGGTTCTCCGCTGCGGCAGCTTGGTCCTTGCACTTATAGATTTGATGAAACAGGTAGTGGAATTCTGTGATGTAGTCTTTGAGGTAAGACGGCATAAGCATGATGTTGCTTGATGCGCCATTTCGCTCAATCATGAAGTGTTCATGATCACTGACGCTCTTTGCCTTTACTCCGTCTGCTGCAGGCAGTTTCCTCATCGGAATGGAGAGGCGCTTGAGGTACTTCAGGAAGTCCAAGTTGTGGGTGGAGATGAACAGTTGTTTGTATCGGTAGGAGTTTGAGCCATCTTCTTTCTTCACTGGCTTGGTGATCAAGCTTTCAATCAAACTGAACATGAAGAAGATGTGATTGCCGTCCAAGCTTGAGATTGGATCGTCAATGTAGATGATCAGGTCTTTTCCCTTGGTCTCAGGATCATCAAGCTTGGCAATGAAGTAACAGAAGGCGATCAGGCTGCATTCGCCTTCACTGAGGTTGTAGGCCGACTTGCCATTGCGGGTGATCTCAAACTTGACAGTGGCGTTGTCCGCGCCGTCACGAGCTTCCAGCTTGATTCCGTCATGGCCGAAGAAGTTGTTGAGCAGGGCATTGACCCGTTCTGCCCCCTTGCGCTCATCCTTCTGTTTAGCCCTCAGGGCTTGAACTTCAGCCTCGGCGTCACGGATCTCTTTTTCTGCATCGGTGAAGGCCGTTCCTGCCATATCCGAAGTGGTCTTGAGAGTTGCAATTCGGCCAAGCTCCTTGTCGTAAGTGATGGCGTCAGCAAAGGCGCACACGTCAGCCAGGCGAAGTGCATCTCTGGCAGCGGTCTTGTCCTTTTCGAGCGTGGCAGTCTTGCTGTTGCTCATGCTAATCAGAGTATTGATGTCGGCCACATGCTTTGCGATTTCCTTGGCGTCATGGGCAGGAGCCTTGAGGGCTGTGGGCTGGAACAGGTTGTTCTTCCGAGTCTCAAGCGACTTTTTCAGCGCCTCCAGATCCTTCTTGTAGAAGGCCAGTGCTTGAGACAGGGCTTTGCTGCTGACTTCAAACGCGGTGCGCTCGTCAGCATAGAACTGCGCACCCGTGAAGGTGTTGGGTCCCGCTATGGTGGCAATTTCGGTCGTTACTGCCGTAATAGCCGCATCCAAAGCCGTTTCCAGGTCGCCCGACTCCTTGCTGAAATGCTCGTCCAGCACCTGCCAAATGTCGTGCGGCAGATCTTGCCGACAGAAGGCGCAGGTGCTTCGTTTCTCGCGGTGGTGCCCCATACCCTGCTTAACCCAGAGTTGCAAGGCGCTGTCTTTAAGCAGTTCCTCAATAGCCTTGGTTGGTGTGATCGTCTTGGACAGTAGCGGTTCGGCAATGGCCGTTAAAGACTCTAGCTTGAGGGTAACCGCCAAAGTGCCATTGATGTCAGGCAGGGCTTCCTGCTTGAGCAGACTCAGTTTGACTGCCTGCTGCTCAGTCGTGAGGGCGACGAAGCCTACCTTCTTGGTGGATGCAATGTCACTTTTGATATGTCCAATGTTGTAGACAGCACTGCCGTACTGACGGTTCTTCTTGATCTTGTCATTGGCATGGGCACGCAGTTTTTCTTCTATGTCATTGGACGCAGTAGTGTGGGCAGACTTGGTGCGGTCGCGCTCTTTCTTCTTAGCTTCCAGATCAAACCGAAGCCCTGCCTTGCCTTCCACGCTGCCAAGCTTGGCTTCAATCGTAGCGATGGCGTCGTCAATTTCTTTGTTTTGCTCACCGACGATGGCAAAGGTCTTGATCACACCACCGGCGTCCTGATTGACTAGGAAGCTAAGGTTGTCGGTGACGAAGTCGCGGTTGTAGACCCGCACGTCATAGTTGTGGGCTGCAAGGCCGGTGTGAGCAACGTTGCCTTTCTCCCCATACACTGTGAAGGAAGAGCCAACGTAGTTAAGCGGAAGCTTGCGGGTTTCCAGCGCACGGAAGACCCGCGAAAGGGTGGTCTTGCCTGAGTAATTGCGCCCATAAAGGATGTTGAGCCGCTGGAACGCCTTTACGTTCTTGCCACTGTCTCGGACAGTCTTCTTCCACTCCAGGCCCTGAAAGCTGCCAAAGCTGGCTATGTCAATCTGATTGATCACCTATCCCATCCCCCCGTAGTTGTCTTGCGCCCATTTGCAACAAAGTGCAAGGCGTGAAAAATAAACTATTGCGGCATTTGCAAGAAATTGCAACATTGTTTTGGCAAGCCAGATCTGCAATTGATCGGGGTCAACTTTTCGATCGAACTTAGGGAAAGGATCCCACACAAAGCTGCCAATTGAGGGCGCTGCGCGAAGGAATTGAGTGCTGTAATTCCATCCAGTCATGCACAATCACAGCATGGAACTCGACCAGATCGCCATTGCCCTATTCGGCGCCCTCGCAGCTTGGCTGTCCCAGGCCCGCAGCGAGAACCTCCGCCGCTGGGCCTGTATCTTCGGCATGCTCGGCCAACCCGCCTGGTTCTACGCCGCATGGAAGGCCGACCAGTGGGGAATCTTCATCGTGAGCGTTATCTACCTGGGCGCCTGGATGCGCGGCGTCTGGGTCCACTGGATTGCTCCGCCTGCCGAATCTGGCGTGGGCACCATCCAGATCGTGCCCAGAAAGTGACCAGCGTCTGCAGCCATCCTTCTGCCTGCCATCCAGAGGAGATTCGTTCTTGAAATTCATCCACACCGCAGACCTGCACCTGGACAGCCCCCTGCGAGGCCTCTCCTCCTACCCGGATGCACCCGCGGAGCGCCTGCGCACCGCCACCCGCGATGCCTTCGAGCGCCTGGTCACCGTGGCCACCGAAGAGAAGGTGGACTTCATGGTCATTGCCGGCGACGTCTACGACGGCGATTGGAAGGACTTCAACACCGGCCTGTTCTTCGTGCGCCAGATGGGCCGCCTCCGCCAAGCTGGCATCCCGGTGTACCTGCTCTACGGCAACCACGATGCCGACAGCGAGATGACCAAGGGCCTCGAGCTGCCAGACAACGTCCATGCCTTCGCATCCCGCAAGGCCGAGACCTTCCGCATCGAGGCACTCAAGGTCGCCCTGCATGGCCGCAGCTTCAAGGTCGCAGCCACCGTGGAGAACCTGGTTCCCAGCTATCCCATGCCCATGCCAGGCTGGCTCAACATCGGCGTGCTGCACACAGCGCTGGAAGGCAACAACGAGCATCCAAAGTACGCCCCTTGCTCTGTGACCGAGTTGCGGGCCAAGGGCTATCAGTACTGGGCCCTGGGCCATGTGCATGAGCACTGGATCGAACGCGGTGACACCACCATTGCCTACCCAGGCAACCTGCAAGGCCGCCACATCAAGGAGACGGGCGCGCGCGGAGCCTTGCTGGTCAGTGCCGATGCCGGAGAGATCACCGAGATCGAGCGCATCGAGGTCGACGTGCTGCGCTGGCATGCGCTGTCCGTGGACGTCAGCGCTTGCGATGATCTGCGCAGTGCGGTGCGACTGGTGGGCCAGGCGCTTGAGCAGCTCCTGGCCACCTCGCCGGCAGGTCTCCCGCTGGCAGTCCGCGTGAGCTTCATGGGCCAGTGCGCCGCCCACGCAGCGCTGGCCAGCGACGAAGGGCAGTTGCGGCAGGAGGTGATCGCCCAGGCCGTTGCGCTGGACCCGGACCGCATCTGGATCGAGAAGGTGCGGGTGTCTACGACAGCACCGGAGGCGCCGACCATCGCAGGATCGGACGATGCACAAGACGCGCTCGATGCGCTGCACGACCTGGCTGCGTCGGCCCATGCGGATCCGGAGTTCCTGCAGGCGCTCCATGCCGAGTGGCAGGTGCTGTTGGAGAAGCTGCCGCACGATGTCCTGCTTGCCGCGCCTGAGCTGGCGGAACTGCGCCAGGCGGACTCTCCACTCATCGCCGAGCGCGTCCGCCAGGCCGCCCCCGTGCTCATGGCCCGGGTCGCGCAGGGATCGGCACCCGCCGCCTGACGCAACTGTTGCAACCGTCCACCCAGCTCGACACATCCCATGCGCATCCGCGAACTCAAGCTGATCCGGTACGGCAAGTTCACCGACCGCCATCTGTCCTTGCCCAGGCAACCCCGGGACATCCACCTGATCGTGGGGCCCAACGAAGCCGGAAAGTCCACGGTCCGCTCGGCCATTGGTGATTGGCTGTTCGGCATCCCCGTCAGAACCCCCCTGGCCTTTCTGCACCCGATGTCGGAGCTGCGGGTCGGTGGTGTTCTTGAGCGCGTTGGAGGTGCTTCCCAGGATCCGCCTCTTGCGTTTGACCGAACCAAGGGCAACAAGAACACGGTGCGCTCGCCCCACGACGCGGTGCTCCCGGATGCCGTCCTGCAGCCCTGGCTTGGTGGTCTGCAGCTCAACGCCTTCCAGCGCATGTACGCGCTGGACCACTCCACCTTGGTTGAAGGGGGCGCCGGCATCCTGTCGGCATCGGATGACGTGGGCCGCTTGCTCTTCCAGTCGGCCGCCGGCATCGAAGGCCTCGCCGGCGTGCTGCAAAAGCTCGAAGCAGAAGCCGACAGCCTGTTTGCCAGCCGCAAATCGGGCGCCCGGGTCTACTACCAGGCCCAGGAAGCCTACGAGGCTGCAGGAGCGCAGCTCAAGCAGGCCGTGCTCAAGGCCAAGGATTGGAAGGCACAGCACGATGCGCTGCAATCGACAGAGCAGGCCATTGCCGAGGCCAGACAGCAAGAAAAAGCCACCCGCCAGCAACTGAGCCAGTTTGAGCGCATCCGACGCGTGCGCCCCATGCTGCAGGCCCTTGATGCTGCCCACGCACAGAAGGAATCGCTCGGCCTCACCGACGACGTTCCGCTGCTGCCGGAGAACGCCTCCAGCGTCATCCGTGATGCAGCCCAAGCCATGGCGATGGCCCAGGCCGACAGGCAACGCCTCGAACAGCAAGCATCCAGCCTTCGGTCCGAACTGGAAGCCATCCGCGTCGACCAGACCCTGCTGTCCCTGGCCGCGGACATCACAGACCTCCATGAACGCAGGCTGCAGTACCGTAGTCACAGGACGGACATCGCCAAACGAGGCGAAGAGATCCAGACCCACTGGTCCCGGGTGCAGGAGCTCGCGCAGGAACTGGGCTGGGAAGCCGACACCGAAGAAGCAGTGCGCAAGCGCTTGCCTGCCGCCACTGTGCGGAACCGGCTGGCGAGCCTGCTCAAGGACAAGGGCACACTCGCGCAGCAGCTGCGCGGTGCGCAAGCCTCCCTGGCTGACAGGGCGCAGCAAATCGACCAGGCCCAGCAGGCATTGGAACGCCTGGGCGCACGGGAGGTGAACCCGGACCTGGCCGGCGCAGTAGAGCGCGCCCTGAAGCTGGGCGACCACGCAGCGACACTGGCCCAGCTCGCGCAGAAGGTCGAGGCACTCAACGCCGAGCTTGAATCCGCCAAGGCGGGGCTTGGCAACTGGCGCGCTGAACCCGTTGCACTCGCGGCCATGCTCGTGCCCGAGGATGCTGCCGTTCAAGCTCTCGTCGATGAAAGCCGCAATGGCAACGCCGAAGTGCAGGCAATGCAGGAAGCCCTTGCCGAGAAGACACAGGAGCTTCAGCGCCTGGAGCTGGAGTTGCAGCACTTCGTGCAGGATTTCCAACCCGTGTCCCGAGAACAGGTCGAAGAGGCCCGCCAGGCCCGTGACAAGGAATGGCAGGCGATCAAGGCCGCTCCCGGCGAACTGGCCGCCAAAGCGGGGCCCTACGAGCAGTGGGTGACCAAGGCCGATGTCCTCGCGGACGACAGGCTCGTCAAAGCCGACCATGAGGCCACGCGCCGCTCCAAGGCAGAGCGCTTCGAGCATGTACGGCTGGAGCAGCAGACGCATGAAGGGCGCCTGCAGGGTGCACATGGTCGCCGGGAAGAGCGCAAACGCCGCTGGGATGCTCTTGCCGGCCAGTGTGGACTGCCCGAGCTCCCGCTCGAAGCCGCTCCTGCATGGCTGCGCCAACGCAGGTCCGTCCTGGAGTTGAGCGCCGAGCTGACCAGACTAGAGCAGCAGCGCCAGGATCTGCAGGCCGCCGGTTCTGAACTGGCCACCGCCATCTGGTCCATGCTCGGGGAGCCAAAGACCGAAGCGCAGGCGCCATCCCTCCAGGACTGCCTGCAGCGGGCGCGTGCGCTGCTCACCATGGTCGAGCAGGCACGGGGGCAGCACAGCACGCTGGAGGAGCAACTGGCCGCGGCTCAAACCAGCCTGCCACGCCTGCAGGCCGCAGTCCAGCAGGCCCAGACGGTATGGACCGATTGGGAGTCGTCATGGCAGGCGGCAGTCGAAGCTGCGGGCTACGACGGTGCCACGAAGGCCGAACAGGTCGAGGCTGAGGCGGAAGCAATCCAGGAAGTGGACCGCCTGCTGGGCTTGATCCGAAAGATCCGAACCGAGCGCATCGAGCCGATGCAGATGGACCTTGATGATCTGACGGCATCCGCAGAAGCCCTCGCGAACCGGGTTGCAACCGACCTTGCCCAACAGGATGCCGACTCGATCGCGCAAGAACTCTTTGCTCGCCTGGCAAGCACGCAGCAGGCAGACAAAGCCCTGTGCGAACTGCGCGTCCGGCATTCACAGGTCGAGGCGGAGCTCGCCGATGCCGGGCAACGTCATGAAGGCCAAGCGGCTCGCCTTGCGCCGCTGATGGCTGCTGTGGGCGTGGAAGACGTCAATGCGTTGGCCGCGGCCGCGCAGCAGTCCGAGCAACGCCGGGAGATCGATGCCAAGATCGCCGCAGCGCAATCCGATCTGGTGCACGGCGGTGACGGGATGGGCCTCGATCAACTTCGAGAGGAAGCGCAGAACATCGCGCCCGATGAACTGGTGGCCGAGATCGAACGGCTTGGAGGCGTGTCTGCGCAGCTGGTCGAGCAGATCGCCCAGTTGAGCAACCAGCAGGGCACGCAGCGAAAGGCGTTTGAAGCCCTGGACGGTACCGCCGCCGCGGCGACAGCTGATGCGCGGCGGCAAGAGGCCATCGCATCGATCGCGGATGCTGCCGAGCGATACCTCAAGCTGCACACCACCGCGCGCCTGCTGAAATGGTCGATGGAGAAATTCCGCGAGACCCGCCAGGGCCCCATGCTGGCCAAGGCGTCCTCGACGTTCAGCGCGCTGACGCTGGGATCGTTCGAGCGCTTGCTGGTCGACTCTGGCGACCAGACGCCACGGCTCTACGGTATCCGGCACGGTGGGGCGCAGGTGGAAGTCTCGGGAATGAGCGAGGGGTCCCGGGACCAGCTCTACCTGGCACTGCGCCTGGCAGCGCTGGAGTTGCAGATCGAGCAAGGGCTCAACATGCCGCTCATTGCGGATGACCTGTTCATCAATTTTGATGACCGGCGCACTGCGGCTGGGTTGCGGGTTTTGGGGGAGCTGTCGCAGAAGATGCAGGTGATCTTCCTGACCCACCATGATCACCTGGTGCCGCTGGCCAGGGAGGTGCTGGGGAGTGATCTCAACGTGGCCACACTGTGACGAGATATCGCTGAATCGCAATGGCTCGCTGGTATGCTGCCCGAATCAGATTTTGAAGGATGAAGTGAACATGGACGCCAACGAACGCCTCGTAGCTCTGACCCGCATGCAGGATGCATCGGATGCGTTTTATCGCAGCGCGGTGTCCATCGGCAACCATCCCTTCATCGAGTTTGCTGGGCTCATGAATGAGTACATCACCGCCTGCCGGGCTGCGCACAGGGATGGGATCGATTTCACGCAATGCAATGTGCACAACGGGCAAACGCTGCCGCTGCACCCGGTGATGTCAGACTACATCAATGAGAAGCTGGAGTGCATCTTCACGGGCGCAAAGGTGTTGAGCGCCGCAGCGGCAGCCTGACGTAGTGCGGCGCTCAAGCCGCTATTGGCCCTCTCCTTCTGCCAGCAGGGCAAGGGCTTTGCGTTTGCCCAGGCCGAGCACTGCGCGAATTCGCTCCAACTGGGCCGTACGTGGATTGGCTTTGCCGTTCTCCCATTTTGAGAGGGAGAGCGGCGACGCCTGCAGTAGCTTGGCCATGTCCTTGGCGGTGACACCCAACTCGACTCGCTTGGCGGTCAAAGCTTCTGGCTTGAAAACCCATTGCCGGCCCCCTTTGCGCGCTGGGGCTGGCTCATCCTCGATAGGAGCTGCAGTCACCTTGACCACGCGCTGGGCGGCCTTAAGTTGCGACGTCAGCGTCTTGACTTCGCGCTTGAGTGCCGCGATCTCCGAACGATGTGACGAAAGCGCTTTGCGCATGCCCTGAAGCTCTGGCTTGAGCTCCTTGCGGGCCATGCGGACGACTTCGGAACGGAAGGCATTCGAGAATGTATTCATGGTGAGTGAGTGAGATGCCCAAATTCGATGCCGTTAGTCTAGACACAAACTGCGCAGACGCTGCCCACACCTTCGGAGGCTAGCTAAGATTTGCCAAGCCAATCAGCCATCGACCCTCCAAGGGGGCTTTCACGCCCGCCCAGTAGTCGATTCGCCAGCCGTTGCAACGCTCGCTGGTCTCGGATCTCGCCATTGAGCAAGGCCCTAGCGTAGTGTCCGGAAAGGCTTGTTTTGTCGAGGCCTTGCGCCCTGTCTGCATGCTCTTTTGCTGCTGTGCGGTCACCGCAGTGAATAAGTGCAACCGCCATGGCACCGTGGCTCTCTGCGAAATTTCGGTCCAGTGCGAGCGCATGCTGGAAGGTGGCCAGCGCTGCTTGGTGGGAGCCTTCAGTCAACTGTGCCCAGCCCAGTCCATGCCATGTTCCAACGTGCCCGGGAATCGATTCCAAGGCTGTGGTGAATGTCTTTTGCGCATCCTGGAGTGCGCCGCCCAGCAGTTGAGCGAAGCCAATGACAGACCATGCACGGCCCTCGCGGGGATTCATCTCCAAAGCACGACGGGCAAATTGCTGGGCGCCGGAAACATCCTGATTGCCTAGCAGGAGCGATGCCCATGTGACCAGGGCCTCGGCCTTTTCGGAGTCTTTGATTTCGGCCTCAAGGGCGGTTCGGGCCCATTTCTTGGCGAGAATCGCATCCGAGGCATCCAGCGCAACAAGGCTGGCGATCCCGGCAACCCGCTGCGACAGCTTGCTCTTGTTGTCGAGGTCCTTGGCCCATGCACAGGCCCGTTCGGCGTCGCCTGAGAAATGGAGCGAGCGCAACCAAAGCTTGTGTAAGCCAACCTGTGCCTCATCTTCAGGGTTGGCGGAGTCGCCGGCCTGTTCCTGCTCGGTCATGCGTGGCTCAAGAACGGCAATCGCCTGCGCAAAGTCTTTCTCGCCAAGGTACGAGTACGCAACGTTGTGGAGAACGACGTCGCTGATGCTGCGGGGCGTGCCCTCCATCTTGATCGTCTCTAGGGTCGCCCTTGCTTCGGCAAAGCGTTTCTGCGCGAGCAAAAGATCTCCTTCCCGCATCTTCCAGACGAGGGCATCCGGAGATTTCTGTAGACCTGCATCGATCTGGGCACGGGCTTTGTCCCATTCGGCGCAGCGCAGTGCAGCCTCGAAAACAGCGCTTTGCAGGGACTGATTGTCCGGATCCTGCGCCAGAAATGTTTCCAGTCGATGGAGCCCGTCTCGCTCCATTTGGCTGACTGCACTGATGCCCATTGCCCACCCTCGATGAATTGATGTTGGTGGCGCATCTTACGGTATGGCGCATTGATGAATTGCGGCTCGGACCCTGCGCTCCCCCGCCACTCAGGGATCTCTATTGAACCGCGGTGGTCGAGGTAATAGTCCTGCAATTTAGTCGGATTTCGTTGCCCGTTGATCTATCAAGTTGTTGATTTAAAAGGACTTTTTTTGGCGCGAACTCTCGGGCCTGCTCGATTGCTGGTCTTTTACATCCCGCGCTAAACAAATTCCAAACCCTGCGGATTGATTGGTGAGAAGAGGGGAGGAACCGAGTAGGGCGCGCCGAACATCAGCCGCCATGCCTCTATTCCGTCTCTGTTGTTGTCTAAGAGATCAAAGGAATAGTCATGGTTGGCATCGTTGCGGGCAATAGTTTGGGTCTGTCGTCCACCTCGCTGGGGGTCTTGAACGCGGGGGCGCACGATGCCTCGGCAGCGCAGGGGCGGGGCAAGGATCTGGCCTATGTCAATGCGGCCACTGGCAACCTGGTCATCCAGCGCAGCGACGACCTCATCATGGGGGTGGGTAACGATACTGGCGTGCTGCGGACCTACAACAGCCAGGGTCTGCTCGATGACGACAACGCGGACAATTGGAGGATCGGCTTCTACCGGTCCATCAAGAATCTGGTGGGCACGGTCAATACGGTGGGTAGCTCCATCGTGCGCGTCGATGCGGACGGCTCAGAAGCGCTGTACCGCTATGACGGCCTCAAGCAAGCCTACGTGACCCAAAGTGGTGAAGGGGCCTACGACACCCTGCGTTTTGATACCGCCAGCAACAGCTGGACCTGGAAAGACGGCGCCACGGCCAACACTGAGGGCTACAGCTGGGACGGCAGCCTTGGCAAGATGCTGAGCGCGACCGATGCCAATGGCAACCGGGTCGACTACGCCTACACCGGCAGCCTGCTCACCAGCATCACCAACGCCAGCGGCGAGACCACCTTCCTGGACTACGCGGGGAACAACCTCGCACAAGTCCGCACTGTGTACACCAACGGCCAGGAATCGGTGCTGGTGCGCTACCAGTACGACACCGCCAACCGTCTCTCACAGGTCATCGTCGACCTCACACCGCAGGACTCCTCGATCCAGGACGGCGCCGTCTACACCACCAGCTACACCTACGACGGGGACAGCCACCGCATCGCAAGCATCACGCAAACGGACGGGAGTCTGCTGCAGATCTCTTACGAACTGATTGATGGCCAACACCGGGTGGTGCAGACCACCCAAGTGGTTGCCGGCAGTTCCATCACCACCACCTACACGCACCCTGCCAACACGGCGGCGCAGTCCGACCTGCGCGAAGTGGCGGTGACGGATCCACTGGGTGCCGTCACGAAGTACCGCTACGACGTTGCCGGCAACCTCAAGGAGGTCGTGCGTCCCAACGAAACCAACTCGCCAGACACAGAACGGTTCTACTACGACCTGGCGGGCAACCTCGTGCAGCACGTGGGAGCCGACGGAGTGCTGCGCACCATGGCCTATGACGCCAATGGCAACCTGGTGCGCGAAGACAACGGCGCAGGCGCAGTCACCACGCGCACCTACGGCAGCGCCAACCAACTGCTGTCCGAAGTCACCGCTGCAGGCGGAAGCCAACTGGCCCGCCAGTTCGTCTACGACAGCCAGTACCCCACGCGCGTGCGCTTTGCCATCGCGCAGTCGGGAGAAGTCACCGAATACCGCTACGACGCACTGGGGCAGGTCAAGGAAACCATCCGCTATCAGACCAAGAACCCCATCACGTTCGATGCCAATGGGGCTGTGCCCAAGACTCTGGTCAGCATGGAGACTTGGGCGGGCGGTCAGCCCGTCACCAGCTTTGCCAAGACAGGCTACACCTACGACTTCCGTGGCCAGCTGGCCAGCGCAACCACCTTCGCCAAGCTCACGGCGGCCGGGGAAGGGATCTTCGATGGCTCGCAATCGACCCTGCAGTACGTCTATGACGCCCGGGGCCAGCTCCTGCAATCGGTCAATGCCGCCGGCAAGAGCGCCGTCTTCGCCTATGACGGGCTGGGCCGCGTCATCTCCTCGCAAAACGAACTGGGGCAGCTGGACCTCACCACCTACGCGGACGCTGATGGCAAGACCATCGTCTCGTACAAGAACGGCCTGGTGCGCACCTACGCATACGATGCCGCGGGCCGACTGCTAAGCCTTACCGAAAGCAGCACCGGGGGGGGCGAGCTGGGAGTGAGCCGCTCCTACTACGATGCGGCAGGCCGCCTCGTGATGGGAACCACTCCTGCGGGCAGCAACTTCTGGATCCTGTACAACGAAGTGGGCCAGAAGATCGGCGACATCGATGCAGACGGCACGCTGACCGAATACCGCTACGACAGCTTCGAGCGCCTGGTGCGAACCATCGTGCACGCCAACAACGTCAACGTGGCATTGCTCACCGACGCCAATGGCAAGCCCACGAACCCGACGCTGGAAGCGGTGCGCCCCACGGATTCGGCGCAGAACCGGAGCCAGTGGTCCGTTTATGACAAAGCGGGACGTTTGCGCTTTGAGATCAACGGGCAGGGCAGCGTCACGGAGACGACGTACGATGCCTTCTCCAGGAAGACGGGCACGAGCACTTACGGACGAGCCATTGATGTGGAGCAGCTCGATGGGGATGTGTCGGTCAACGACGTGCGCGAGCTTCTGTGGTTGCCTGCCATCGACGATGCGCCTCCCATGGCCTATCTGCCCGAGGTGGTTGCAGCGATTCCGGATCAGTCCGTCACAACCGGCACTGTTCTAAGCTACAAGATCCCGGCGGGCATCTTCAATGAAGGTGCGATGGCTGGAGCCGCAAGCTACACAGTCAGTCTGGTGGGCGGGGGAAATCTGCCCTCCTGGCTGAAATTCAATGCCGGCACGCAGACCTTCTACGGTAACCCCGGCTTGGCCGATGCTGGTGAGCTCAATATCCAGATCACCATGCAATCGCACCCCTCGGGCGCGATTGCCTCGCAGAGCCTCAAGCTGTCAGTGATCGCTGGGACGGCTGCCGCCGCCACAAGCAATCCCAATGTGGAGTACCTGCCGTTTGGGCACTCCAGTGCGAGCTTCGAGTTCTATCCTCAGCACAGGACCAAGCCTCTCGTCATCGACTTTGAGGCGGGTATCGAGCCCAGTGATGTGAAGATTACCAGAGCAGAGGGCTACCACAATCTCAAAATTGAGCTCGTCAGATCTGGCAAGACCATCACTAACCTGTACTTCTTCTACGACCCGACACCAGGTGCCTATGCCACTAATGGGATCTTGGAGCTTCGGTTTGCGAATGGGACGGTGTTGGATCGTGCCGAACTTGGAAGAATCGTTACGCTCTCAACGGATGCATCGCAGACTGTAGATACGTATGCCACCAACGATTATCTGACCGGCGGAAACGGTAACGATACTTTGCGAGGCGGCTTTGGCAACGACACCTTGGATGGCAGCGCTGGCAATGATCGCCTGGAAGGGGGGAACGGCTCCGACACGTACATCTTCCGTCGTGGTTCTGGGCAAGACAGCATCTGGAACTCGGTCTATGGAGACAATGCTCCGACGAAGCTGGATGTCATTCGTCTGCTCGGCCTAACGCCTGACGATGTCACTTTCACCCGGGTACCCTACACCTACTGGTGGATTGACGGTCAAGGGGCTGGCGATGACCTGCTGATCAGTGTCAAAGGCACGACCGACACACTCCGTGTCATCAACTTCTTCTACGAAGATCCCCTCTATAAGCCGTCTGTCGACCGCATCGATTTCGGCAATGGACTGCAGTGGTCGATCTCAGATATCAAACTTGCGGTCAGCACGCAGACTCAACTGAATGACCGTCTGGTGGGATACACCGGGGCCGATACCATTAGCGGCCTGCAAGGGGATGACCTCATCTATGGCCGTGAAGGAAACGACACACTGGATGGCGGACTCGGCAATGACCAGATCGAAGGTGGGTCTGGTAACGACTCAATCGTGGGCGCCGATGGAAACGACGCGTTGTACGGTGATATCGGTGACGACGCCATATCCGGTGGGACTGGCAATGATTCCATCGATGGTGGTGTCGGCAATGACCAGTTGCTGGGTGGCACGGGCAACGACACGATCAAGGGGGCCACAGGCAACGATACCCTGGATGGTGGAGCCGGAAATGACAGCCTGGAGGGCGGCTTTGGCTCGGACACGTATCTCTTCCGCAGAGGCTCTGGCCAGGACGTCATCACGAACGACGCGCAAGGAGAAAACCTCGCCACAAAGACCGACATCATCAAGCTCGAAGGGCTGTCGCCAGAGGATCTGATTTTTACGCGCGCATATCCGATACGGTACGGATACGCGCGAGATGCGCAGGGAGGTGGAGACGACCTGATCATTCAGATCAAAGGTACCAACGATACGCTGCGTGTTCAGAACTTTTTCTATGAAGATGGCTTCACGGCGTCATATGGAACAGCGGTCGATCGCATCGAGTTTGGAAACGGACAGCAGTGGTCGATCACAGAAATCCGGCTTGCAGCGCGCACTTCGACCGAACTGGGTGATCGACTGGTGGGACACACTGGCGGTGACGTTATTGATGGGATGCAAGGTGACGACACCCTGTTTGGCCGTGACGGCGACGACACCCTGGATGGTGGACTTGGTAACGACCAGGTAGAAGGCGGCGTAGGCAACGACAGCATTCTGGGCAATGTTGGGGCTGACACTCTTTCGGGTGATGCAGGCAATGATGTGATCAGCGGGGGGATCGGTCACGACTCCATGGATGGAGGGGTTGGCGATGACCGTCTGCTGGGTGATGAAGGAAACGATACGCTCAAGGGGGCTGCCGGCAATGACACCTTGGACGGCGGCACTGGCAACGACAGCCTTGAGGGCGGCTTTGGTTCGGATACTTATCTCTTCCGCCGAGGCTCTGGCCAGGACGTCATCACGAACGACACCACCGGAGAAAACCTCGCCGCAAAGACTGACCTCATTAGGCTTGAAGGGTTGGCGCCAGAGGATCTGATCTTTACCCGTGCTTATCCGACGCGTTACAGCTGGGCTCGCGATACGCAAGGAGGCGGCGACGACCTGATCATTCAGATCAAGGGCACCAACGACACGCTGCGCATCCAAAACTTCTTCTATGAAGATGGATTTTCAGCGGTCTATGGACCAGCAGTCGACCGCATCGAATTCGGCAATGGTCAACAGTGGTCGCTCGCGGAAATCAGACTTGCCGCCCGCACTTCAACCCAGACGGGCGACCGGTTGGTTGGAACTGCAGGTAACGACGTGATCGATGGACTGGAGGGTGACGATACACTCTACGGCCGCGAAGGCGACGATACCTTGCAGGGCGGGCTCGGCCACGACCAGGTTGAAGGCGGGGCGGGCCACGACAGCGTCCTCGGGAATGCCGGGAACGACACGCTGCTGGGCGAGGCTGGCAATGACACGCTTGATGGTGGCATCGGCAATGACGTCCTTGATGGAGGGATCGGCAACGATGTGTTCAATCTTGATGCCGGGAATGACACTCTCAAAGGCGGTCTTGGATCGGACATCTACATGTTTGGCCGAGGCGCTGGCCAAGACACCATCTTCAACGATTCCCAAGGGGACAGTTTCGCCTCCAAGACCGATGTGGTGAAGCTCCTCTCTCTGTCGCCTCAAGATGTGACTTTCTCCCGTGCGTCGAGCGTTCGTGGGTGGACCACTGCTCAAGGCAATAGTGGCGATTTGCTGATTCGGATCAAGGATACGAACGACACACTGCGCATCGCCAACTTCTTCTACGAAGACGGTCTGCAGCAGGTGTACGGCTACGGTGTTGATCGTTTTGAGTTTGGCAATGGTGTGGTCTGGACTTTTGCAGATGCCCGGAACGCAGCCAACGCAATCGTGGCAACGCCGCCTCCCGGGCAGTCGTTCTACGGAAACGCTTCTGACAACACTATCTCCGGCGGGGTGGGCAACGATTCAATGTACGGATCCGAAGGGTCCGATACATACATTTTTGGGCGAGGTCAGGGAAACGACTATCTTTCCAACTACACGTATACCGAAGTCCACTCAGGTGTACCAATCACCAGTATTGATACGGTGGAGCTGACCGGCCTTCTGCTGAGCGACATCGTTTTCCGGCGGGAAGGCGATGACCTGTGGGTTCACATCAAAGGCAGCACCGAAACTTTGCAGGTGGCCTCGTTCTTCTACGACAACGGTACAGGCCGTGGCCACTTTCACATTGACCGGTTCAAGTTCAGCGATGGCAGTTTCGTCGGTCTCGACTATGTCAAATCTGCAGTTCAAATTGGCAGCGAAAGAGACGACAAGCTTTGGGGATATGCAACCGACGACACCCTTTCCGGCGGGGAGGGGGCGGACGCGTTCTCCGGGTTGGGCGGAAACGACAGTCTGCTGGGTGGAGAAGGAAACGACACCATCTACGGCAACGCAGGAAATGATGTCCTGGAAGGAAATGCCGGCACGGATTCCCTGTACGGCGGCGAGGGAAACGACACCCTGCTTGGCGGCAATGGCAATGACAACCTATACGGAGAGTATGGGGACGACCGTATCGATGGTGGCAGTGGCAACGATACGCTCAATGGTGGAGCAGGGTCGGACACCTATGTGTTTGGTCGCGGCTCGGGCAGCGATCTGATCAGCAACTATTCATCTGAAGAGTACAACTATGGACTCCCGGTTGGTGTTGATGTCGTCGAACTTTCAGGGCTGACGCTGGCCGAAGTGGTTTTCAAACGCGACAACGCTGACCTGCTGGTGTTGATCAAGGGGGGGGCTGACTCCTTGCGAATTCAACAATTCTTCTATGCAGACGCGGAAGGCAGAACGCACTATCACATCGATCAATTCCGGTTCAGTGATGGAACGGTGGTCGATACAAACTATGTCAAGGCAGCGGTCCAAGTCGCGGGTATCGAGAATGATGCGTTGTGGGGATATGAAATAGCCGACTCACTCGCCGGAGGTGAGGGCGCGGATTGGATTTCGGGAAATGGCGGCAACGACAGCGTGGCTGGTGGTCAAGGGAATGACACCCTTTACGGAGGAGCTGGCAACGACACGCTTGTCGGCGACGCTGGAAACGACTCATTGGACGGTGGAACCGGTGACAACCTGCTCATTGGGGGCGCAGGAAACGACTCGCTTGTCGGTGGCATCAACAACGACCGGTTGGATGGGGGAATCGGGAACGACTATCTCGCTGGGGAAGCCGGGGCGGACGTCTATGTTTTTGGACGCGGCTATGGAAACGACACCATTGCCAATGGATCTTCAACCGAAAGCTCGTCCGGCCTTCCGCTAGCTCTGGATGTGGTCGAAATGACCGGGCTGCTGCTGGGCGATGTTCAATTCAGACGCGATGGCATGGATCTGCTTGTCCAGATCAAAGACAGCAATGACACATTGCGCGTTCAGTGGTTCTTCTATGACGAAGGAGGAACCCGCAATCACTACTACGTGGACCAGTTCCGCTTCAGCGACGGCACAGTCGTCGACGCCAACTACGTCAGACTGGCTGTTCAAGCGCCTAGCAATGGTGATGACTTTGCCATTGGATATTCCACACCGGAATTTCTTACAGGCATGGGCGGCAACGATCGGCTTCAGGGCAATGGCGGCAACGACACTCTGGAGGGGGGGGCTGGCGAAGACACTCTTGAGGGGGGGACTGGCGCCAATACCTACCTGTTCGGCCGTGGAGATGGCCGCGACCGCATCGCTGCGCGCCCGGCTCGCGGCGAGAACATCCTTGCAAACCGAAGCACGCTGGCATTCAAGCCAGGGATCTCTGCGCGCGATGTGATTGCAAAGCGCGTGGGCACCACGTTGGAGGTGGTCATCCGGGAAACTGGCGACACCGTGACGATCGAAGGCTTCTTCGTCGACGGCAGCCCTTCCAATGATCTCAACCCTGTGCAACTGGTGACGTTTGCGGACGGTACTCGCTGGGATCTGGTGAGCATGTTCGAAACGCGCGTGGAGCGCGATGTCCTTGACGCCAACGGCCGGGTGCTGGGCCATCTGGATGCCGCAGGCTACCTCACTCGCAACACCTACGACGGCTTGGGACGTCTGGTCCAGACAACGGTCTATGCCACCAAGTCGCCAGGCAACCCTGACACCTGGGGCGGCGCGACCATCGACCAGTTGACCCCGACGACCACGGTCAACGATCAAGTCACAGTTCGTCTTTACAACGCCAAAGGCCAGGAGGTCGCGCAGCTTGATGCGGAAGGCTATCTCACCGAATACGTGTACGACGTGGCGGGCAACTTGCAGCAAAGCGTGCGCTACGCCACCAAGCTCGCCGCTTCTTCGGTCACCACGGCTGCGCAGCAGGCCCTTGCCAATGCGTCTGCTAACACCAGCATCACCTCACTGCGCCCCGCCTCCAACCCCAAGGACCAGACGCGCAGCTTCGCCTACGACGACCTGCACCGCCTGACCAGCAAGACCGACGTTGACGGCACGGTCACCGAATACAGCTACAACCTGGCAGGCCAACTGACCCAGACCGTGGCAGCCAAGGGAACGGGCGAGACACGCACCCTCACCGCACGCTACGACGTCCAAGGCCGCCTGACGGCCGAGTTGAACGCCAACGGCGCAGCCCTGCTCACCGGCAACCAGACCGCCGCAGAGATCGACGCCATCTGGACGCAATACGGCGTCTTCCACAGCTATGACGCCGACGGCCTGCGCTTGCGTAGCGCTGACGCCTTGGGTACCACCACCTTCTTCTACAACGTCGACGGGCGTCTCACCCACACCGTCAACGCCCTTGGAGAAGTCACGGAGCGCAGCTTCAACGCTTTCGGCCAGGTAGTTGCCAGCACCGTCTATGCGCACCCCCTCAGCGCCGCACCGGGCACACTGCTTGGCGGAGTACTGAGCACATCGCCCACGGACAGCGTCTTGGTGATGTTCGAGACCGCCAAGGCAGCAGGCGCAGCCACCAACTCCGTCACCCGCTACGAATACGACACCGCGGGCCGCCTGACCAAGACCATTGACGCAGAGGGTGCCGTGGTCAGCCACGCCTACAACACCTTCGGCCAGGAGACCGAACGGGTATCGGAGATCAGTGAAGGCAAGAGCCTGCGCGAAAGCTCCATCTATGACGTCAGGGGCCAACGCATCGGCACCCAGGCCGACCCCGAAGGCATCAACGCCGCGGAGCAGAACGCCTACGATGCCTTTGGCCGCGTGATCCGCACCGTCGACGCCAACGGCAACACGCGCACCCTGACCTACGACCGCCTGGGCCGGGTGATCACCCAGGTCCAGCCGGCCGGAATGAACAGCGCTGGTGTGGCCACGACAAGCGCCAGCTACGACGCATTCGGCCGCGTGCTCAGCCAGACGGACTCGCTGGGTGCCATCACCCAGTACAGCTACAACGACAGCGCACGCAGCGTCACCGTCACCTCGCCAGAAGGCGTGGTGGTCACCACCACCAACAACCGCTTCGGCCAGACCAGCAGCATCAAGGACGGGCGCAACAACACCACCAGCTACGACTACGACAAGAACGGCAACCTGGTCAGCACCAGCCGCCCAGTGGGCACCGCCACGGCAGCCTACGACCAGCGCAACCGCCTGATCGAAGAGCGCGACGCCAACGGCAACCTGGTGAGCTACGAATACGACGCCGCCAACCGCGTGCTCAGCCGCACGGTTGATCCCACGGGCCTCAACAGCACCACGCAGTACGTCTACGACGCCAAGGGCCAGCGCGTGAGCGTCATCGACGCCAACAACAACCGCACGGACGTTGCGTACGACCGCAATGGCCGCACCCTCAGCCAGACGGTCGACCCCACAGGCCTGGCGCTCAAGACCAGCTACGCGCACGACAAGCGAGGCAACGTGCTGAGCGTGACCGGGCCCGATGGCTCGGTGACCGAATACGAGTACGACACGCTGGGACGGCGCGTGCGCGAGACGGTGGACCCGTCAGGGCTGGCGCTGACCAAGACCTACGCGTACGACGACAAGGGCAATGTGACCAGCTCGGTGGACGCCAACGGCAAGCGCACGCTGTATGTTTACGATGCCCGTGACCAGTTGGTGTACACCATCGATCCGCTGGGGCAGGTGCAGAGCAATAGCTATGACACGGAGGGGCGCATCCTTCAAGTGCGTGGACATACCGCGGTCATTGCTCCGTTGGCGCTAGCGGGATTGGGACAAACTCCGACCCTGGCTCAGGTGGCCGGGCTGTCGGCTGCTGCGACCGCGGACAGCGTCGAATGGCGCAGGTACGATAAAGACGACCGGTTGACGGCCACGGTCAATGCATTGGGCGACGTGACCACTTACCGGTACGACAGCAACGGCAACGTGATTGAGCAGCGCCACTATGCACAGCGAGTCAGTGTGTCTGGATGGACGTCGGCCGCATCACTGTCGGTGGTGAATAGCGCTCAGGACATCATCCTGACGAAGACCTACGACGCCAACAACCGCTTGGCGACCGTCTCCAACGGTCTGGGCCTGGTGACCACGTACGCCTACGAAGCCAATGGCAACGTGACCAGCATGACGGGGGCCAACGGCGAGTCGGGCACGACCACCCTGGTCTACGGTGCAGACAACCGCCTGCTGATGACGACCGGTCCGGAAGGCCAGCGCCACTGGTACCTGTACGACGCGGCAGGCCGCAAGGCCGGCGAGATCGACTCCGAAGGCGTTCTCACCGAGTACAAGTACAACCGCAACAACCAGGTCACGCAGACCCTGGTGTATGCCAACCGCGTCAACGTGAGCAGTCTTGTTGATGCTAATGGCAAGCCGACCACCGGCTTCAACGCCAACCCTGCCGCAGCGCCGGCCGGCAGCCAGACCTTGCAGACCCTGCGCCCTGCCGCCAGCGCCACGGATTTGGTGTCCTGGTCTCTCTACGACGAAGCGGGATTGCTCACCGCGCAGATCGATGCGCTGGGCAACCTCACCCGTCTGGAGCGTGACGGAGCACACCGGGTTGTAGGCACCACGCAATACGCCGCAGCCGTCAATGTCAGCTTGCTGGGTGACGGCACCCAGGTGGCACTGTCCGTCGATGGAGGCAGCCTTGTCATCGGCCAAGCCTCGCGCGCAGCTGCAGGCGAGCAAGTGGTTGCCCTGGTGGCCACCAGCAGCGCAGCGACCGATCGTCACAAGGAACAGGTTCTCGACAAGTCGGGCCGCCTGCTGGGAAGCATCGATGCCCTGGGCTACCTGACGGAGAACCGCTACGACGCGGTGGGTCGCCTGGTGCAGACCATTGCCTATGCACAGCCCATCCCCGGCTTCGCCAACGCTGCAGCGTTTGCCACAAGGCTGGCCGAGGCGCAGGCCGCAGGCAGCGTCGCAACGCTGCTGCCGGCCTCCGGCACCAACGACCTAGTCAGCTTCAACTACTACAACGCTCTGGGGCAGCGCGTCGCACAGGTGGATGCCGAAGGCTATCTCACGGAGACAACTTACGACTCTGAAGGGCAGTTGCTGCAAACCTACCGCTACGCCAACAAGGTTCGTGAAGCGCCCACAGTTGGCAGCACGCTGGTGCAACTGAGGCCGGCCACCCACGCCCAAGATCAGCGCAGCACAGCCACTTGGAATGCATTTGGCTTGGTGGCCACCCAGGTCAATGCCCAGGGTTCCAAGATCGACTACCAGTACGACGTTGCCGGCAACCTCAGCACCACCGTCCAGGGCCAGGGGCAAGAACAGGAGCGCCGCTTCCCGGTACGCCGCGACGCGCAAGGGCGGGTCATTGCCGAGCTGTCAGCCACCGGCGCTGCCCTGCTGGCTGGAGCGAGTACCACCGCTGCCATCAACGCCATCTGGGCCCAGTACGGCACGACCTACACCCTCAACGGAGCCGGCCAGCGCATCAGCGCCACCGACCCCAACGGCAACCGCACCGCCTACTACTACGACGGCGAAGGCCGTCTGCGCTATACCGTCAACGCAGAGGGTGAACTTACCGAACGCAGCTACGACAGCTTCGGCCGCCTGAGCCAGACCACCGCGTACGCTACCCGTATCCCTGCCGGCTCTCTGGTCGGCGGAGTCATCACCGCCCCTGGTAGCGTAGGCGTCGCGGCGCAAATCCAGGCCGCCACGGCAGCTGGGACAGCCAACAACTCGGTTACACGCTACGAATACGACGCCGCCGGCCGCCTGGTCAAGACCACCGATGCCGAAGGCGCCGTGGTGCGCCACATCTACAACGCCTTCGGAGAAGAAACCGAGCGCGTGACAGAACTGGCCGGCGACGACCTGCGCCAGGTCAACGTCTACGACAACCGGGGCCAGCTCACCAGCACCACGGCCGATCCCGCAGGCATCAACGCCCAGCAGCAAAACGAGTACGACGCCTTCGGCCGCTTGGTGCGCACCGTGGACGCCAACGGCAACATCCGCACCCAAACCTATGACCGCTTGGGCCGGGCCATCACCCTGACCAAGCCCGAGGGCATGGGCGGCAACAGCACCGTGTCCTCCAGCAGCAGCTATGACGCGTTCGGCCGTGTGCTAAGCCAGACTGACGAGAAGGGCTTCACGACCACCTACGCCTACAGCGACAGCGCGCGCACCATCACCGTCACCTCGCCAGAGAACATCGTAGTCACCACGACCACGAACCGCTTTGGCCAGACCACCAGCATCAAGGACGGCCGCGGCTATACCACCAGCTACGAGTACGACCGCGACGGCAACTTGGTCAAGACCATTGCCCCCAATGGCCAGGAGACCAAGACCTACGACAAGGCCAACCGCCTGATCGAAGAGCGCGACTTCAATGGCAACCTGGTGACCTATGGCTACGACGCGGCCAACCGCGTGCTCAGCCGCACCGTGGACCCGACGGGCTTGGCCCTGAAAACCCAGCACGTCTACGACGCCAAGGGCCAGCAAGTCAGCGTGATCGATCCGAACAACAACCGGACCGACATCGCCTACGACCTGAACGGTCGCACCCTGAGCCAGACCGTGGATCCCACAGGTCTGGCCATCACCACCCGCTACACCCACGACGAACGTGGCAACGTGCTGAGCGTGACGGCGCCCAATGGCACCGTCACCGAATACGAATACGACGTACTGGGCCGCCGCGTGCGCGAGACCGTCGATCCGACGGGCCTGGCACTCACCAAGACCTATGCCTACGATGACAAGGGCAATGTCACCAGTTCGGTGGACGCCAATGGCCATCGCACGCTGTACGTGTACGACGCACGCGACCAACTGGTCTACACCATCGACCCAATGGGCCAGGTACAAGGCAGCGTCTACGATGCCAAGGGCCGGGTCATCGAGACACGCCGCTTTGCGACAGCCATCGCGGAAACGCAGCTCTCCGAGTTGGGCCTGGCGCCCACAGTGCTTCAGGCGCGCGCCCAGGTCTTGGACAGTGCGCTCGACAACATCGAGTACCGCCTCTACGACAACGACGATCGCCTCGGTGCCAAGGTCAATGGACTGGGTGAAGTCACCACCTACGTTCGCGACAACAACGGCAATGTTCTGGCCGAGCGCAACTACGTGCATCGCATCAACATGGCGACCTGGGTTCCACAAACCCAGATCCCGGTTGTCCTCAACGAAATGCTGGACCAGGTCAAACAATGGACCTACGACGGCGTTGGCCGGGTGCTCACGAGCAACAACAGCGGTTCGGAATACCTGACCTTCACTTACGACGCAAACGGCAACGTCACCTCGCGCAATACCTATTCCGGCGGAACCGAGCGGTACAGCTACGACAAGGCCAACCGACTCGTCCTGAGCATGGATGAGGTTGGTGCCGTCACCAAGTACCAATACGACGCTGCAGGCCATGTGGTGCGCGAAACCCGCTTTGCCAACAAGTTCGGCAACCTTTACTCGATTGGCGAGCCCGTGGCCGATCCCGCACACGACCAAGTGCGCAGCTTCGCCTACGACGCAGCCGGCCGACAGCGCTTTGCGATGGACGCCACCGGAGGGGTGGTTCAGAACAAGTTCGATGCCCTGGGCAAGGTTACCGAGCGCATCAGCTACGTCAACCGCATCCCCACGGGCACCGCGCTGAACGAAACCGCCATGGCAGCCGCCGTGGCCCTCATCGCCAGCCCGTATGTGGATCTGCGCGAACGCTTCGGCTACGACGCAGCTGGCCGCGAGCGCTATGCCGTGAACGGTGCCGGTGGCGTGACAGAGAGCGTCTATGACGCACAAGGCAACGTCATCAAGCGCGTGGCCTACGCACAAGCCCTATCTATCTCGGCAACCGTTGGCTCGCCTGGTGCGAGTCTTGACGACCACACGACCGTCTACGCCTTCGACAGCGCCAACCGTCAGGTGGCCATGGTCGATGCGCTCGGAGGTGTCACCACCTTCGCCTACGACGCCAAGGGCAACCTGGTGGAACGGCGTGACTACGCGAATCGCGCCACTGCGCCCGATGCGTTCTCCAACGCAGTGGACACGGGCATCTTCGTTGCCCAGGCAGTGGCCGCAGCCAGCGGCGACGACCGCATCATGCGCCAGGGGTTCGACGCCCAGAACCGCGTGGTGGTCACCATCGACGCCAGCGGCGCCGTCACGCGCCAGCAGTACGACGCCTTTGGGTTGCTGCGCGTGCGCACCGCCTACGCCACGGCGATCGACCAGGCAACCCTGGCCGGCCTGGACAGCGACGATGTGACGGCAGCCGTTGCAGGGCTCATCGTGCCCACCAGTGCGGACCGTGTCACGGTGGACAGCTACGACCGCGCAGGTCGCCTGCACTACAGCGTCGATCCTGCTGGCTACATCACCTACCGCGAATACGACGTCCTGGGCCGCATGACCGCGGTGGTTCAGTACGCGACGCCAGTGACCGGACTGGGCTCGGACCTGAACACCCATCTGACTTCGCAGTCCATTGCAGCAGCGGTGCAAGCCAATGCCAGCAATCAGGTCGCCCAGGTAGTGCGGTATGGCTTTGACGCCGCCGGCAACCTGCTCTCGGTGCGCAGCGCGGACAACCTGCTGGAAGTCACAACCTACGACGGCGCCGGCAACAAGCTCACCCGCACGGACAAGAACAACGCCGTCTGGAACTTTGACTACGACGCGGCAGGCCGCGTTATCGAGGAACTCTCGCCTGCCGTCACCCTGGGCACTGTCACCGAAGGCGCTGGCGGCCACTTGGCCGCGGGCGCTACGAGCTCGCAGCGCATCACCACGCGCTACAGCTACGACGGCGCGGGCCAGTTGGCGCAAAAGGTCGAAGCCTACGGCCGACCCGAGCAACGCGACTCCTCGTACGCCTACGATGGCGCAGGCCGCCAGATCCGCGTCACCTATTCCGCGGTGGGCGTGTTCGACGCAGGCAGCGCGACAGGCGCTGCCCTGGGCTCCGCCACCCGTGGAGACCAGCCGCAGGTGCTGAGCACCTCCACCAGCTATGACGTCTTTGGCAACGCAATTGCGCTGACCGACACCGCCGGCTACACCAAGCACCAGGTGTTCGACAAGCTCGGCCTGCTGCGCTTTGAAATCGATGCCTTGGGCAACGTGACCGGTCATCTGCGCGATCGCTTCGGCAACGTCACCCAGCTGACCCGCTACAACCAGGGCCTGGGCGAAGGCTTCGCCGGCCACCTGCCGCTGTCCGCGCTCAACGGCGCGCTCTCCACGCTGGCCAGCGGCCTGGACCGCACCATCACCACCGAGTACGACAAGCGCAACCTGGCAGTCCGAGTGACCGAACCCGTGGTCTGGGCCAACGGCGGCAATGGCGGTGCTGGCTACGCCGGCTCCCCGGTGACAGAAAACAGCTACGACACCTTCGGCAACCGGGTGCAGGAGCGGCGCCTGATCGACGGACCATCCAACACCTGGCTGACCAATACCTTCTTCTACGACATCCGTGGCCTGAACACCGCCTCGATTGACGGCCTGGGCTACCTCACCACCCAGGACTTCGACGCCTGGGGCAACGTGACTCGTGTGACGGAGTTCGCCAAGCCGGCGCTGGGCGGCAGTCCTGTGCCCTCTCAGACCAGCCCGGATGATCGCACCACGCTGATCAAGTACGACCTGATGAACCGCCAGGTGGAACGCACCCAGGTGGATGTCGAGTACAGCGCCAACGCCACCGGCACCCGCGTGCGCGGCAACCTGGTGTCCAAGATGACGTACGACGCCTTGGGCAACGTGCTCACCACCACCGATGCGCTCAACAACGTCTCCAGCAACACCTACGACGTGCTGGGGCGGTTGATCTCGAGCCAGGCCCCCGCTTCGGCCATGACGCGCTTCGTGCGCGATGCGCACGGCAATGCCTTGGTGGTGACCCAGGAAGGCGGCTACTACGACGGCGGAAACCGCGTCACCGTCACTAAGTACGACAGCCACAGCCACGCGCTGCAGGTCACCCGCGTCAGCAAGAACGCCCAGAACCAGGATACCTCCGTCAGCAGCTACCAGTCGTACGACGCGCGTGGCCAGGTGTCGAGGCAATGGCAGTCCGTCACCGGCGGTGATGGCTCCACGCAGACCCTGTTCACCGGCTACAAGTACGACGCCCTGGGTCGCCAGAGCCACGTGTACACCCCGGTGGGTGTCAGCGGCCTGAGCACCAGCTCCGCAGCGCTGGCAGCGCAGCAAGGTGCCGGCTTCGTGGATCAAGATGCGGAGTACAACGCCTTTGGCGAAGTGATCTCCCGGGGTACCAACGGCTACGCCGAGCGGGCAACCTACCAGTACGACAACGGCGGCAAGCTGGTGCGCAGCTATGCGCCAGGGCAAGACGCCACCAGCGACAAGGGCGCGGTGGTCACCTTCACCCTGTACGACCTGCTAGGCCGCCAGACGGCGACCATCGAAAGCGATGGCTCGACCGATCTGAGTGCGGTGTTCGGATCTCCGACCGCCGATGCCTTGAGCCAAGACAATGTACGCCGCACCGATTACCAACGCGATGTGCTGGGCCGCACGGTGCAGATCACGCTCGCTCAGCGAGAGGGCAACGGCGAAGGCGGGGCAACCCGCCCTGCAGTCCTGCAGACCTTCGACCGCTGGGGCAACCTGCTCAGCCAGAGCGATCCGCGCATGGCCAGCTGGGTCACGCACTTCAAGTACAACGCCTTCAACCAGGTGGTACAACGCATCCAGCCTGAAGTGGCGACCCTTGGATCCGGCAGCACAACTGCCACTCCAACCACCGAGTACTACACCGATGCGCTGGGCCGGCAGGTCGCCGAGCGCGATGCCAACAACCGCGTCAACGGCAAGGTGCTGAACACGGCTGGCCGCGTCATTCAGGAGATCCATGCGGATGGAGGCAAGGTCAACTACGCGTACAACGAGTTTGGCGAACGCACGCAGATGACCGATGCCATGGGGTACGTGACCAAGTACACCTATGACCAGCAAGGCCAGCAACGGGTCATCACCGGCGACTCTGTGGAGACGAACTCCTTCAACGGAGACACTCTGGTCAGCCAGGGCTCGCTGCAGCTCAAGACCACCATGGTGTACGACCAGGCGGGTCGCCTGATCAGCAAGACCAATGCTGCCGGCGAAGTGACCCTGTTCAAGTACGACGCCCGGGGCAACGTGATCGCAACCACTCAACCCATGGGTGAAACCAGCCGTGCTGCCTACGACTCGCAAGGCCGTGTGATTGCTCAGCAAAACGCCAACGGCGACATCGCCAGCAACAGCTACGATGCCTTCGGCAAGCTGACCAGCAGCACCGACATCGGTGGTGCGACCACCACCTACACCCGCGACCATGCGGGCCAGGTGACAAGCAAGACCAGCAGCCGCGGTCAGGACATCGACTACCAGTACGACAACGCTGGCAACCTGCTGCACGTGACGGACAACGCCACGGGCACCGACTCGCACTACGAGTACGACGCACGCGGCCTGCGCATTTATGAGCAGACCAACAAGAACGGGGAGCTCCTGCAGCAGCAGACCATCGGCTACGACAGCCTGGGCCGGCTGGCCGTGGTCAACGCGCTGGACGGCATCACCGTCAACCGCACCTACGATGCAGTGGGCAACGTGATGCTGCAGCAGGTCAACACGTCCATTCCATTGCCCAGCACCACGGAAGGCATGGAGCTCACCGAGGTGGGCAAGGCCTGGACCCAGGTGGACACCAAGACTGAGGTGGTGATCGACCCTTCCACCGGACAGCCCAAGGTTGACCCGGTAACGGGTGCTGTCATCACCAAGCAGGTCCCCGTGTACGGCTGGAAGCCCTTCAAGGATCTGCGCAACCAGATCACCACCGAAGAAGGCAGCCGCACGAGCCAGTCGCAGTACTTTGCGTACGACGCCATGAACCGTCAGATCCTGGTTGACGGCGCGTTGAACAACAACGCGAACGACCAGGGCAACCTTACGGCAGACCAGGGCCACATCCTGAGCTACGACCTCAACGGCAACCGCACCAGCGACACCTACTTCGGTCGCCAAGTCGTCGTCGCCCCCAGGCCCTACGCGCGTGATGAAAACGGCAACCTCATCCTCGACGCGGCAGGCAACCCGCAGTACGGCTACGTCGCCGAACGGGCGGATACGGGCAATAGTGGTACTGGCAGCGAAGCCCTGAGCAGCACCTTCTACAGTGCGCAATTGGGCACGGTCACACAGAACTACACCTACGACAGGGCCAACCGACTCAAGACCGTCAGCCACCAGACGGTGAACGCAGAAGGCGCTCCTGCCGGCTCTGCCATGCTGCTCGACACCCGCAAGTACGACGCTGCAGGTCGCCTCATCCAAAGCGGCCCTGCAGGCTCGCTCAACGCAGAGTTCGTCAAAGCCCTCACAGGCGAAGATCTGGCGGCCAGCGGCCTGGTCACCAAGAAGAGCCACTACAACGCCAACGGCGAACTGGAGCGCCAGGAAGTGCTCAAGGCCGATGGCAGCGTCAGCTACAACGTGTTCTACGACCAGGTGGATGCCGTGGGCAACGTCCTGCAGCACCGTGTGGTCGACGAAAACGATGTCACGCAGACGTACACCAAGACCTACGAGAAGTTCGACACCTACGTGGAGTCCACCGTGCACGGCGTGCGCTCGGACAACACCGGTCGCCCCAGCGACAGCGCGAGCACCTACGATGCCAACGGCCACCTGATCAAGGTCAGCGAAACCCACTGGCCGGAGGACAACGCCGAGGCCGAAAGCCCCGGACCCCGCCTGGAGCGCCTGTTCAGCAACGACGTCAACGGCATCGTGCTCAAGAAGGTGCAAGAGGGCAACGAACTCAAGCAGCTGGTCGTGGGCGGCATGGTGCTCTCCACGTACGGCAAGGGCGTGGACAACGACAAGCCCTACGATGAGGACGGCAAGACCAATTACGTGGCGCAAGGGGACTTCGGGCTGACCTACAAGTCCATCAACAGCCGCAGCAGCGCCGGCAACATCAACTACACCGTTCGTGCTGGCGATACGCTCAGCGCCATCGCGTTGAACGTGTGGGGTGATGCCAGCCTGTGGTGGAAGATCGCGGACGCCAACGGCCTGGCCGCCAGCGGCCCGAATGCAGCGCTCACGCAAGGCCAGGTCCTGACACTGCCAGCCCAGGTGAGCGGGCTGCACAACAACGCAGAGACCTACCGTCCGTACGACGCCAGCGAGGTGGTGGGCGATACGACCCCCAACATGCCGGCGCCGCCAGCGGACAGTGGCGGTGGGTGCGGGATCATCGGCACAATCATCATGATCATCGTGGCGGTGGTCGTGACGTATTACCTTGGACCAGCAGCTTCCGAGTTGTGGGCCACCATCGGCAGTTCGGCTGGCGGAGCGGCAGCTGGCGGGGCAGCCGCAGGTACCGTAGCAGCTGGCGGGGCAGCAGCAGGTACTGTGGCAGCTGGCGGGGCAGCAGCAGGTACTGTGGCAGCAGGCGGAGCAGCAGCAGCTGCGGGCACCGTGACGGTTGCTGGTGCCGCAACAGCAGCCGCAGTGGGCTCCATCGCCAGCCAGGCGGTGGGCATTGCTATCGGGGCGCAAGACAGCTTCAGCTGGAAGGCTGTGGGGTTGGCGGCGCTGTCTGCTGGTGTGACACAAGGCGTAAGCGCGGGCTTCAACCAGGCCCAAATAGCGATGTCTGGCTTCGGAGGCGCTGTGGTCCGCGCTGCGGTGAGCAGTGTGATCACCCAGGGTATCGGGGTGGCCACGGGCCTTCAGAAGAGCTTCAGTTGGAGGGGCGTTGCGGGGGCCATGGCAGGTGCTGCAGCGGGTGCCGTGGTGGGTGATGCATTGGGAGGGGCTGCAAAGTCCTTCCCTGGGCGAGTTGTGACCAGCTTTGCGTCGGGAGCTGCTGCGGGGCTGGCGCGTGGTGGTCGCGTGTCCGTTACGCAGGTGGCGGCTGATGCGTTTGGGTATGCGATTGGCCAGGGGATCGTGGACTCATTCAGCGCACCGACTGCGCAAGAAGCATTCCGCAGGAGTGAGCTGTTGGAGCAGAAGGCGGGTGCGGGGGCGCTGACTGTTAACCCGTTAAGTTTTGCTGACGACCATCGCATGCGGATGGCGGCGATCAATCCCATGATGCTGCCCACCTATGTAGCTAGGCCTGAACAAGCTGCGAACTCGGGGGGGACGGGAGGCAGCTATCTAGATTTTTCTGCCGACAGCGACCAGTCCAACGACACTGATAGCCAAGAGACCTTCTCTCGTGCGGCGCGGCCGGACACGCCAAGCTCGCTCAATGCCTCCCCCAGCAACTATCCGGTTCCTTCTGTGATTGCTCGCAATGCACAAGGTGGGTATACCTGGAGTAGCGGATCGGACAGCTATCCGGTCGCAATTAGAAGTGTTCAAGGCCAAGACCTCGAGCCGATTCACCTGAGCTACGCTCTCAAGCCTAGCCACAACTCCAACTGGTTTAGTCGAGAGTCGATGAACCTCTATTGGGAGGGAGGGGGCATTGTCAACAATATTATGCGTGCGGGTGGCAACCTTGCCTATGATGTGGCGGAAGCCATTGCTCCGGTGGTGCGCAAGGGTGAGGATGTTGTCAACAGCGCCATGACTGCAGCTGGGAACTTTGGCTCCAAGGTAGCAGATGCTCTTTCTCCAGCATCCCCAACGCCTCAGGAGTTGCAGCGAGCGCGTGAGTTGGGGCAAATCCGGCACGCGTTCGAGGCAGCAAAGTCTGCAGGTGACATCGGAGCTATGCAAAGCCTGCAGGCGCGGCATGCCCAAATTACCTCTGTCGAAGGCAATCCCTCGATGGTTCAGGTTCCTATGGCATCGGCGATTACTCGCGCGCAGTTGAATGCGGGTTTAACCATTGACAAGAAGACATTTGAACCTGCAGCCTCTGCCGCCATCACTGCAGGCGTTAGTGGGGTGGTGTCACCCGGGAGTGGGGGTATGCTTCCCCCAAACAACGTCGGCGGGCGCACAGCTCAAGGTGCATCAGCCCATCAAGCGCCTGTGCTGCAGATTAATGGTGCGGATAAAGGGGGCGCTAAAATCGCGGCTGATGAAGTTGCTAGTGCGCAGCGAGCGCACGTGATGCAGAACATTGCCGCGACAAGGAAAGGAATCGACTCGAGTAAATTCGAGGTTCATGCGACTACTTCAAGTCTTGTTGATGAAAGAGTCCGTTTAGGACTGACGTCTAATGGAAGTCGTCAGCGAAACCTGGCGGTCGCTGAGTATTCAGTCGGTGACGATCGGGGTAAGCTTATAGCGCTTAGCAATACCCACTCGCCAACTGGTACAGTCGGAATGCCTCAAGAACGGTTTTTTAAAACTTTCTCAACGCCAGAGCACCACAATCGAGCCTTAGACAGTGAGATGAAAATACTCGAAACTTTTGCGCATCAATATAATCCTAATAGGCTTGCTATTGTTCAGGATGTTAGGGGCGACATGCGTATCATGTCTGAGTTAAAGATTTGCGCATCATGTAACGGTGGCCTGCAACAATTCGAAAAAATGTTTCCAAATGTAAAGATTGAGATTCAAACTGGTCCCAATACTAGTAAACCACGTTTTAACTGATGAGGTAGTTCCATGAAGAAATATATCAAGTGGTTAGTGGAGGCAGGACTGGCCGAGGAGTCTGAAATAATTGGACTGACAGACGAAGAAATAAAGGAAATCGAGCGCGAACGCTCGATTTCGCTGCCCAACGACTACAAGGAGTTTTTGGCTCAGTGCGGTCGTCGTGCAGGGCTGTTTGGTAGGGATATTGATATTTTCTACCCCAACTTCCTCAGTTTAAACAAGGAATTTGACGAAGTTGCAGAGGAATTTGATATTCGTTATAGACCTGGGGTCGGTGCGTTTTTCTTCTCGGCGTATCAAGGTGGCTCTTTTCACTATTTTTTGTGCGAGGGTGATGATAGAAAAGTATATGTATTAAATGATGGCGATATCGCTCCGGTGGTTGTAAGTGAATCGTTTATTTCTTTTTTCTTTAATGCAGTGTCAAGTTATCAGGATGCATTTTTTACGAAACCTGATAAGACTTGGATGTCGTAGTTGGGGTGATTTTTTTGGTACTGTTGATTCAGGTGGGGTAATTATGTCTGGGCATTAATATCGCTCCAATCAGATGCCCCGCATGAACTTCGTTTTTATTCACCAGAACATGCCGGGCCAGTGGCGACACATCATTGCCCATCTGGCCGCTGAGAAAACCCATCGCATTGTTGTGATTGGCAAGCGCAAGCGACTCGCTTCAATTGGGGTGGATCACCGCACATACCACTTGGGCAGCCGCTACGACGAGTTCGGGGGCCACGTGGCGCTGAGTTCATTCGAAAGCTTTCTGGCCCACGGCCGGGCAGTGGCCTCCATCCTCCAACTTCTGAAGACAGAGGGCTTCCAGCCCGATGTGATTGCTGCGCACCCGGGATGGGGTGAGTCGCTGTTCGCCAAGGACGTGTTCCCCGAAGTGCCTTTGCTGCACTACTGCGAGTTCTACTACCGCTCGCGCGGTAGCGACTACGGTTTCTCGGGCGGGGGTTCTGCGATGCAGGAGATGAACCTGCGTGCGCGCAATGCTGGACTGTCGCTCGGGCTGGAAGCCATGGACTGGGGAGTGAGCCCAACCCAATGGCAAAAGGACCTGCACCCCGTCGATTCGCAACACCGGATCTCGGTAATCCACGATGGCATTGACACCGACGTGGTGCGCCCCGATGAGCACGCCCAGTTAAAGCTGCCCAACGGTCAGACGTTGACCGCCCAGGATGAGGTGGTTACCTTCGTTGCGCGCAACCTGGAGCCGCAGCGCGGGTTTGACCGGTTCCTTCTTGCAGCTGAAATTCTTCAGAACACGCGCCCCCATGTCCAGGTCGTGATCGAAGGCGGTGATGGCGTCAGCTATGGCAAAGGCCCGGCGGACGGCGGTTCATGGAAGAGCCATCTGCTGGACAAAGTTCGCCTCGATCCACAGCGCACGCATTTTGTCGGACGCCAGTCGTTTGCTGATCACATCAAGCTGCTGCAGATTTCCACTGCACACGCCTACCTGAGTGTTCCGTTCGTGCTCTCATGGTCAATGACCGAAGCCATGAGCGCAGGCTGCCTGGTGGTTGGCTCGGACACGGCACCGGTGCGCGAGTTGATCCAGCACGGCCGCAATGGCTTGTTGGTGGACTACTTCGACGTGAACAACATCGCCACCACGCTTGCGCATGCGTTGCAGAAGCGGGACGCAATGCGCAGGCTGCGGGCCAATGCGCGGGCCACGATCGTAGATGGGTTTGATCAGAAGCGCCTGTGCGTGCCCAAGATGGCCCAGTTGCTCGAGGACGTTGCTCGCCACGGCAGGCCCTTGCGATGACTTGGTAGCGAGTTGGAGGCAACGTTTGCTCAGCCGTTGGCTCGTGACAGGACGAGTGAATCAATTGCACCATTGTCGGATATCGCTGCCTTACCTCTGCGTAACGTGTCCTGCTTACTAGTTGGTAAGTTCACATTGCGTTGTTGGAAATTTGCAAAGTCGTAACGGTTCTGTGCAATGTGTGTGAAAACGCAAAAACCAAAGTAGACTCGCCTACGGCACATCGGCCGGGTAGCTGTTCAGCGCGTTTGAAGAAGAACCGCTGTGCACCCTGGTGGCCTTTGTCGTATCAGTACTAAAAAGTCTCAGCGCGTGTGTATTGCTCTGTGGGAGCGCTGCACGCCGATGAGGAGAGCAACGCTGTGTGCTTTCGGCTTTGTAGTGTTTGCGGCAAGAAAAAATGAGGGTCAGTAGGGATGGGAGTTGAAGCGGCAACACCTCGGGTGGGGGTGTGCTTCATGGGGAATGCCGGGCGTCCACTCAATAACAGCATGAATAGCTGAGGGGCGTCTTTCCAGTACCAATTTTTGTTTTTCTTGGCGCGCGCCGCCTTGCGGCGCAGCCATGCGCGCGTGCTATTGAGAGTTGGTGCTTGTATGAATGCGGATCTTGCGTTGAAGATGCTTTCGGACCTGTTCTGGACAGGGCTCATCGTCTGCCTGCCCGTGCTCGGGCTGACCATGTTGGTCGGCTTGTTGATCAGCGTGCTGCAAGTGATGACGCAGGTGCAGGAAATGTCGCTCACCTTCGTGCCAAAGCTGGTCATGGCGGCCGCGGCCATCATCATTTTTGGGCCATGGATGCTCAAAAAGCTCGCGCAGTTCGCCACCCAGCTGTGGGTCGGCATCCCCAGCATGTTCTGAGCATTTGTCTGCCATGGCTGCCGGCTCTCTGGATGCATTGGTGTTCTCCGCGCTGCGCGGTGAAACACGCCCCATGGTCCTGCTGGCTCCGGTCTTCCTGCTGTCCTTGCGCATCGCCACTGTTCTTGCCATGACTCCGGTTCTGTACGCCATGCCTATCCCCGCGAGGGTCAGAGCGATCGTGGTGCTTGCGCTGGCTGTCACCATTGCGGCAGGATTGCAAAAGCCGGTGGGCATCTCGGTGGACGGCGCCGGCCAGTGGATCCAGGCGGCGCTTGTGGAGATGGCACTGGGCGCCACCTTGGCGCTGGGTGTTCTGGTGGCTTTCGCTGCATTTTCCATGGCAGGTAATCTGCTCGATGTTCAGATCGGATTCGGTCTTGCCCAGGTGTTCGATCCTGTGAGCCAGCGACCATCGGCGCTGCTCGTTTCCACCTTCAACTACGCGGCGGTGCTGGTGTTCTTCCTGGTGGACGGGCACCACGCTCTCTTGCGCGCGCTGGCTTACAGCGTAGAGGCTTTCCCCTTGGGCGCACCGTGGTCGGCCGAAGCCGTGGCGGGCTCTGTGCTCAAGCAGGCCGGCGGCCTGTTCAGCCTGGGGTTCGCACTGGCTGCCCCTGTGGTGTTCTGCATCCTGATGGTGGAACTGGCATTGGGCGTGGTCTCGCGCAACCTTCCACAAATCAACATGCTCGTTCTTGGCATACCGACCAAGATCGTCGTCGGATTCGCGGTCCTGTCCTTGTGGTTCGCAGGAATGGGCGGAGCCATGAACCGGGTGTACGCCAGCATCTATGACACCTGGGCGTCGATGTTCCTCGCAGCTGCAGCAGCAGAGCCAAGCCGCGCCGCTCCCGACCAGGGAGGGACCCGCTGATGGCCGAGCAAGACCTTGATCGCGAAGAAGCGGCAACACCCTACAAGCTGGAGAAGGCCCGAGAGAAAGGCCAGGTCTCCAAGAGCGCGGATGTAGTGTCCGCAGTGGTGTTCATCGTGGCCGTCGTGTATCTGAGCTCACGCGGCTGGGAAACCGTGCTGGCGCAGTTCCAGTTCGACCAGAAACTGCTGCTCAAGAGTTGGCAGCTCGATCCGGGCGGAGCAAGTCTGTGGCCGCTGATCGAGGGGGCGCTGAAGGTCACCTTCATCTGGCTCGCGCCGTTTCTCATCACGATCGTGCTCGCCGCGGTCCTGGCCAACGTGCTGCAGACGGGCATCATTTTCTCGTTCGATCCGATCATTGCCGACATCACGCGCCTCAACCCGGTCAACGGGTTCAAGAAGGTGTTCTCGATGCGTACGCTGTTCGATGCGGCACGGGCTTGCGTAAAGCTTGCGCTGCTGATCGTCACCGCGTACTACGCGCTGACGGCGCTCGCCCCACAGTTCTACAACCTGTCCGGTCTTTCTCCGTTGGGCTACGTGCACACCCTTTTGGGGGATATGGCGAGCCTGGGCTTGAAGATGGCATTGATTCTTGGTTTGATCGCGCTCGCGGATTTGCTGTTCACCAAGCGTGAGTTCGCCAAGCGGATGCGCATGAGCAAGCGCGAAATCAAGGACGAGGCCAAGAACCGGGACGGGGATCCGCGCATTCGCGCTCGCATGCGTGAACTGCGCAACGAGGCACGCAAACGCAGCCAATCCTTGCAGCAAACCAAGAACGCGGACGTCGTGCTGACCAACCCTACACATGTGGCGGTAGCGCTGCGCTACGTCCACGGCGAGATGGACTCGCCACAGGTCATCGCCAAGGGCGCAGGACACCTGGCCGCGGTCATGCGCCAAGTGGCGGCACGGCACAACATCCCGGTTGTGCGCAGCCCTAGCCTCGCGCGCAAGCTGTTCAAGGAGTTGGAGCTCGAGCACTACGTGCCGCCTCATATGTTCGTGGAAGTAGCGCGGATCATCGTTTGGGTTTTTGCAATGCGCGACCGCAATGCACAGGGCGCACGCGCAGGGACGGCAGCATGAACGCGCTTCAACGCTTCTTTGGCAAGCACAGCGACGTCGCCATGGTGCTCGTGGTGATGGGCGTGCTGGTGGTGCTCTTTGCGCCCATCCCGAGCCCGCTGCTGGACTTCCTGATCCTCACGAATTTCAGTTTCGCTTTCCTGATCCTGCTGCTGACGTTCTACATGGCGCGGCCGGTGGAATTCTCGACATTTCCGTCGTTGCTGCTCATCGCGACACTGTTTCGCTTGTCGCTCAACGTGGCGGCCACGCGCCTGATCCTTTCGGACGGCGATGCCGGGCAGGTGATCGGGGCCATCGGCGCCTACGTGGTGGGCGGCAACTACGTGATCGGCCTGATCGTCTTTCTGATCCTGATCGTTGTGCAGTACGTGGTGGTGACCAACGGCGCCCAGCGCATCTCCGAAGTGGCGGCACGTTTCACACTGGACAGCATGCCCGGCCAGCAGATGAGCATCGATGCCGACCTGAACATGGGCTTTATCGATCAGGAAGAAGCACAGCGCCGCCGCAAAAACATTGAGAAGGAAGCTGGCTTCTACGGCGCGATGGACGGGGCCAGCAAGTTCGTGAAGGGTGATGCGATCGCCGGGATCATCATCCTGCTGATCAACATCGTGGGTGGCCTGGTGATCGGTATCTTGCAGCACAAGATGCCCTGGGACCAGGCATTGCGCACGTACTCGCTGCTGACCATCGGCGATGGCATCGTGACGCAGGTGCCAGCGCTCATCATTGCAGTGGCCACCGGCATCATCGTGACCCGCTCGGCATCGGACGGCAACCTGAGCCAGGAGGTGCTGCGCCAGATCACCTCGTTCCCCAAGACTCTGTTGCTTGTCGGCGCGGCCTTGTCCGGGCTGCTCCTGCTCCCGGGCATCCCGATGCTGCCGACGATGGCCCTGATCACGTTTGTCGGGGCGGTGGCCTGGTTTGTGTACCGAACCGTCAAGGCCCAAGCGACCACCACCGCCAATGCAGAAACAGCGGATGGTGATGGCGCTGCGCAAGCCGGATCGGAAGAAAACGCGGAGGACCCCTATGCGGCCCTGCAGGTAGAGCCCATCGAGATCCACGTGGGAAGCCAGTGGGCCGCGCTCGTGAACCAGCCAGGCAGTGCTTTCATGGAGCGGATCGTCACCTTTCGCAAGCAGCACGCCCAGGAACTGGGGTTCGTTCTGCCGCGCGTACGCTTCAAGGATGCGGTTCGTTTGGGTGCAGACCGGTACGAGATCCATCTGGATGGCGTGATCTGCGGCCGCGGCGATGCGCGAGTTGACCGAATCCTCGCGATCCACCCGTCTGGCAAGACCGACGGCCTGGCGGGCCAACCGACACGCGATCCGACCTATGGCCTGCCGGCCCTGTGGATCGAGGAAGAGCAGCGCGGGGCGGCCATGGCGGCCAAGTTCACCCTTGTGGATGCGCCTACCGTTTTCATGACGCACCTGACTGAAGTCCTGCGCCGCGAGTCAGCGGCGCTGCTCACGCGCGCAGAGACCGACAAGCTGCTTGCCCGGGTGCGTGCGCAGCACGCCAGCCTGGTGGAGGAATTGATTCCCACGGTCCTGTCCGTCAGTGACGTGCAGAAGGTTCTGCAAAACCTGTTGCGCGAAAAGGTCTCGATCCGCCACATCGAAGCCATCCTGGAAACCCTTGCGGATGCAGGGCGCCAGTCCAAGGATGCGAACTACCTCACCGAGCTGGTGCGCCTGCGACTGGGCCACGCCATTTGCCAAGGCCTGTTGGGCGACTCCACGGCACTTCATGTGCTCACGCTGGATCCGGTCGTGGAAAGCCAGTTCCTGCACAGCGTCCAGACAGCCCAGGCCGCTGGCGCGGAAGGCAGCAACGCAGCCCCAAGCTCATTCGTTCTGGAGCCCAAGATGGCTGAGCAGTTGATGGTCAAGCTGATGCAACAAGCCGAACGAATGATGAAGGGCAACATGCTGCCCGTACTGCTGTGTGCGCCAGAGCTGCGTCGTCATGTGCGTTCATTGTCCGAGCGGGTCATGCCACACCTGCGTGTGCTGTCCATGGCTGAGATTCCGCACACCATTGAATTGAAGTCCTACGCCGTAGTGAGTCTCTGACGATCCACGCCACTTCGCTACTTTCCACATCCAACCCCGCCATGCAAGAAGTTCTCGCCCTCGCTTTGCAGTCCATGCACACCGACATGCAAAAGCTCGACCGCGTTGGCACCAACCTCGCCAATGCCCTGACGACGGGCTACCAGCGCGAAGTGCTGGCAAGCCAACCCATGGGAATTGCCGCACAGGCGTTTTCTGCGGTGGTGGAGGGCATGCAGGCGCAGCCTTCTGGAGCGGCCGTAGCGGCGATGCCTTCGCTGAAGATGTCATCGATGCTGGCGCAGACCGACATGCGCCCTGGCACGCTCAAGTCCACGGGGCAGAGCCTGGACGTGGCGCTGGCAGGACCTGGCTACTTTGAGGTCATGACCGAAGCCGGCCCCGCTTACACCCGCCAGGGAGCGTTTCGGGTTGACGCCCGTGGGCGCCTGGTATCCGCCCAAGGGCATCCCGTCATGGGCAAAGGCGGCGAGATCAACCTGAACGGCGATCGTCCGTTCATCGATGCAGCCGGCAATGTCTTTGAGTCGCGCACGGGCACGATGGACAGCACGACGCCAGTTGCCCAGATCAAGGTGCTTCAGCCAGAGGACACCAAGTCCATGCAGCGCCTGGGCGAGGGTTTGTTCTCGGCAGACGGCTCGTTCGCAGCGGTGAAGGAATCGGACATCCAGATCCGTCAAGGTTTTCTGGAGAACTCGAACGTCAACTCCATGCAGGAGATGGTGCAGCTCATGCAGACCATGCGCCACTTCGAGTCCATGCAGAAGGTTGCGTTGGGCTACGACGACATGACCGGGCAGGCCGTGCGCAAGCTCGGTGAGCTTTCCTGAGCTGTCCACATTCATCCCCCTCCAGGTATCTCTCTTTTTTCCTCGGGAATTCCATGTTTGACGCCCTCTACATCGGTGCCACTGGCATGCAGGCACAGCAGCTCAACGTCGACACGATCGCGAACAACCTCGCCAACGTGAATACCACCGGATTCAAGAAGGGCCGGATCGGATTTTCCGACCTGGTGGCCAAGGATCCGACCCGCCTGGCGTCCATCCAGGCCAATGCCGAAGCGGGCTTGCTGGCCCCCGGCCTGCGGGCAGGCGCTGGCGTCAGTGTTGCGAGCCTGTCCAAGATCTTCGATGCGGGCGATCTCAAGAAGACGGATTCGGCGCTGGATGTCACGGTGCAGGGTGATGGCTTCATGGAAGTGCTGATGCCCGACGGATCGTCCGCCTATACGCGTGGCGGCACCCTGAAGGTGAACAAGGACGGTCACCTCGCGACGCAGGCGGGATACGCACTCAAGCCCGGCATCAGCATGCCCGATGGCGCACAGGACCTCACCGTGTCCCCCGACGGGCGGGTGCAGGTGCGCATTGCGGATCAGAGCTCGCTGACGGAAATCGGCAAGCTCGATCTCGTGCGCTTCACCAGCCCGCAGGGCTTGACGGCGCAGGGGGACAACCTCTACCGCAGCAGTGTGGCGTCGGGTGAAGCGATTTCTGCCCGCCCTGGCGAAGACGGAATCGGCACGTTTGCGCAGGGCTACCTCGAGGGTTCCAACGTCAAGATGGTCGAGGAGATGGTCAATCTGATGGTTGCCCAGCGCACCTACGAGGCAAACGTCAAAGTTGTTCAAGCGGCCGACGACATCATGGGCATGGTCAACGGACTGCGTCGATGAAACTGCTCGGCAAGTTCATCGAGCCCGGTCTGGCAACGATGCTCCTGGGTCTAGCGCCGTTCGTGCTGCACGCGCAAGGGACGGCTGCAACGCTGCGGGTGGAGATGCGGCCCTCCGCAAGCGTGTCGCAATCACAGGTTGCCCTGGGCGAGATCGCGTACCTGAGCAGCACGGATCTGCATCTGCTGCGTCGCGCCGTGGTGCTGCCCATCGGAATGGCACCACGCGCAGGCGACAGCACCGTCCTGGACAAAGAGCGTCTCGCTGCCTGGATCACCACCCGGCTCGGCGTTTCGCCGGAGAGGATTCAGTGGGAGGGCACAGGCACTACTGTGGTGCAAAGTGCAGCGCGCGAAATGGCCGGCGAGGCCCTGGTCGCAGTGGCAGAGCCAGCCCTGCGGAACTACCTGTCTGCCGTGGCACGCGCTAAGGGGTTGGAGGAAGCTCGGGTAGAGCTGACCCCGGTCTCCTTACCCACTAGCGTCTTTGTTCCCGAAGGAGAGTCTGAGTTCCGGGTACGACCGCTGTCTGCTGTGGCACCGGGCAAGCGCATGCTCGTGTGGATCGATATCTTCGCCGGCCAGCGCCATGTGAAAGCTGTTCCCGTGCGGTTCGAAGTGAGTGTCTACACGCAGGCACCCATCGCGGCACGTTGGATGCGCTCGGGTGAAGCCATCGGCACTCAGGACACGGTCCGGGAACAGACCGATGTTGCGCATCTTCTTGGTCGCCATGGTTCCGAACTTTTCCCGCCTTTGACCGCGGCCCAGCCGGTGCTGGCACAGCCGCAGACCCGCACGGCGGTGAAGGCTGGAGAAGTGCTCACGCCCGAGCGGGTCCGTACTGCATCTGCCGTATCGCGTGGCGACCGCGTGACCATGATCGCGCAAAGCGGCTTGGTGTCACTGGAGAGCAAGGTCGAAGTCCTGCAAGCCGGCGAGATCGGCCAGGTGGTGCGCGTTCGCGCCAGCAATGGAACTGCCCCTGTCATGGCCAAAGTGGTCGCGCCCGGGCAATTGGAGCTGCAGCAATGAACACGCGCAAACTTTCCATCGCAGTGCGTGGATTGGCCTCGCTCTTGGCCGCGTTCGCGCTGATGCACGTGCCAGCAAGCGCCGAGAGCCTCTACCAGGAGCAGAACTTCCGCTCGCTGACAGGCGACAACAAGGCATTCCGCGTGGGCGACATGCTCACCGTGCAAGTGTTCGAGAACTCAAGCGCCTCGACCAGTGCGGACACCGGAACGCGCCGCAAGAACGGGATTTCGACCGAGCTGTCGCATCGTTCTGGGACTGCTTCCCAGATGGGATTGTCGGTGGGCGGTGATTTCGATGGCGGTGGGCGCACGCAGCGCACGAACCGGGTCCTGGCTACGTTGACCGTTTCCGTGCGAGAGGTCCTTCCCAATGGCGACCTAAGGGTGGCAGGCGAGCAAGTGCTCACCGTCAACCAGGAGCCACAGAAGGTCACTCTGGAGGGACGCGTAAGGCCTCTGGACATCTCCGATGGAAACATCGTGCTGTCCACACGTTTGGCCGACGCAAAGATCAGCTACGTGGGTGACGGCGATATCGCCGAGCGCAACCGCAGGCCATGGTGGCGCAACCTGCTCGATTCGATGGGGCTTTGAACAGCATGCGCAGTCGTATTTCAACAGGCCGCCTGGGTGCTCTGTTCGGTGGCTTCGTCATCGGCATGACGCTGCTGCTGGGCAATGCCAATGCACAACCCGTGCGCGTCAAGGATCTGGGCAAGCTGCAGGGCTGGCGCGAAAACGCCTTGGTCGGCACGGGCATCGTGACCGGCCTGGCTGGCACGGGTGACTCCCCGTCCAACCGCAGCGCGCGGCAGGCGCTGTCCAACGCCATGTCGCAGTTCAATCTGAACATCGCACCGGACCAGATCCAGAGCCGCAACGTCGCCGTGGTGATGGTCAGTGCTGCCCTGTCCCCATTCTCTCGCGAGGGTGACACGCTCGATATCACCGTGACATCCGTGGGAGACGCGCGCAGCCTGGTCGGCGGCAGCCTGATGCTCACACCCCTGAAGGCCGTCAATGGCCGCATCTATGCGCTGGCCCAGGGACCGCTTTCTGTGGGCGGATACCGCTACGACGCCAACGGCAACGTGGTTCAGAAAAATCATCCCACCGTTGGCTCGGTGCCGAGCGGCGCCACCGTGGAAGTGGGCGTGAAGTCTCAGGTGCTCTTGGAGAACTCACGCATGACCTTCGTGCTGAGCGAGCCAGACTACACCACCGCGAACCGTGTGGCCGACGCCATCAACGTGCGACTGGGAGCCGGACTGGCCCAGGCTCGTGATGCTTCCGGTATCGAGGTGTACGTGCCGGAAGACCAACGTCGCCAGGTGGTCTCGTTCGTGGCCAGGCTGGAGTCCGTCATGGTGGAACCCGACCGCCGTGCCAAGGTAGTGCTCAACGAACGCACAGGCACCGTGGTTTCCGGAGGCGATGTGCGCATCTCTAAGGTGGCCGTGTCCCACGGCGACATCAAGGTGTCGATCCGCAACGAAGTGGCCGCATCCCAGCCCGTGTTCATTGGCAATGCGGGCGATGGTGTGCGCACGGCCCTGGTCACTAACACGCGGGTGGATGTGGACGAGCAGAACGCCGGCGCCGGTTTTGTCACTGGCGGAACCACTGTGTCCGACCTGGTCCAGTCGCTTGCGCGGATGAAGACACCCACGCGCGACATCATTTCCATCCTGCGGGCCATAAAGACCGCCGGTGCGTTGCACGCAGAGCTCATCGTCCAGTAACCGTTCCTCCAAAAGACTACGCATATGACCGAAGGAATCGAAGCCATCACGCAGACCAGCCTGTCGCTGGCGCTTGATGCAGCCAGTCTGCGCCACCAGGTGATCTCCAACAACATCGCCAATTCCAGCGCGGAAGGCTTCATCCCGATGCAGGTGAAGTTCTCGACGCAGATGGAGGAAGCCCGTCGGCAGCTGAGCGAAGGCCGACTTCTGGACCGCAGCCATCTGGCGGCGATGGCGGAATCCTCGAACGCACTTGAGCCCGCGCCCATCGGGCTGGGTCTCACCCAACAGGTGCGGCTCGATTCGGAGGTGGCACAGATGGCACAGAACGCCGTTCACTACCAGGCGTTGCTCAAGGGCTTGTCACGCCACATGGGGATCATGTCGTTGGCCGTGGCCGACGGCAAACGCTGAATCGCTGAGGAAACACACACATGGAATACGAACGTACCTTTGCGATCAGCGCCAGCGCCATGACGCTGGAACGCACCCGCGTCGAAATGGCCGCCTTGAATCTGGCAAACGCCAATACGGTCGCGGGTCCCGACGGCAACGTCTACCAGCCACGCCGTGTGGTCGCCACCACCGCCTTCAGTGAAGCTGTGTCCCAAGGGCTTGCAGCACCCACCATGTCGCTGGAAGTCACCCAGCAGGCTCCCCGCATGGTGTACGAACCGGGCCACCCGATGGCAAATGCCAGCGGATTTGTTGCCTACGCCTTCGTGGACACAGCCACCGAGATGGTCACCTTGATGGGTGCCATGCGCTCCTACGAAGCGAACGTTGCTGCGATGAACACGTCACGAAACCTGGCCCTGAAAGCGCTTGAAATCGGGGGCAACCAATGAGCGCCGAAGCACTCGCTGCGCTGCCATCGATCACGGCGGCCGTTCAAGGCGCGACGCCTCAGGGATTCTCGACACCTACAACAGCCGCAGCAGCGTCTGCTCCAGGCTTTGGCGACATGGTCTCGCAAGGACTCAACCACGTGAACCAGCAGCTCATGGTCAGCCAGGCAGATCTGCAGCAGTTGTCTGTCGGCAATGTCCAGAACCTGCACCAAATCATGATCCGACTGGAAGAGAGCAGGCTGTCTTTCCAACTGATGATGCAGGTACGCAGCCGATTGCTTGAGGCGTACCAGGACGTCATGAAGATGCAGCTGTAGCCCGACCTCGCTCTCTTTCCTCACATACCGTAATCGAGATTAGAAAATGACTGAATTCTGGGAGGGCTTGGGCCGCTCCGCGCGCGCAGGCCTGATCGCGGGAGTCGTCTGCATCCTGCTGGCGACTTCGCTGTTCGCCTGGTGGATCCTGCGCAGCGACTACCAGGTGCTGTTCTCCGACCTGAAGCCACAGGACGCGACGGCGATGACAGCAGAGCTGGAAAAGCTCAAGGTCCCTTACCGGGTGGACGAGGCCACAGGCTCCATCCTCGTGGACAAGGCGCAGGTACACACCACGCGGATCAAGCTCATGGGCAAGGAAATGCCGCTGCAGGGCGCTGTAGGCTTTGAGCTGTTCAACAACACGGACTTCGGCATGACCGAGTTCGCGCAGAAGATCAACTACCAGCGCGCGCTGCAGGGCGAACTGACGCGCACTATCTCCTCCCTCTCGGAAATCCGCGATGTTCGTGTGCACCTCGCGCTTCCCGAGCAAGGCCTCTTCAAGCAGGCCAACGTGCGACCCAAAGCTGCGATCACGGTCAGTCTCAAGGAAGGCCAAGCCCTCAAGCCTGCCCAGGTCAGCGGGATCCAGCGCTTGGTGGCGGCTGCGACACCTGGCATGACAGCCCAGGATGTGACCGTGGTGGACAAGCAGGGTGTGGCATTGAGCCGATCGCCGGACGAGCCCGCGGACGCGGCGACCGCCGGCACCGGCGGTGTCCGGCTGGAACTCAAGAAGGATACGGAGCAGCAGCTCGCCAAGAAGGCCACCGCCGTGCTGGAACAGGCTTTTGGCAAGGGCCAGGCTCTGGCGACCGTTGACGTGACTCTCAACATGGACCACGTAAGGGTCACCACCGAAGACGTGATCCCCGCCCCCTCCCGTGGCTCCGACAGTCGCGGCGTGATCGTCAAGGAACGCGAATCCGTTCGGGATACGGCCGGCGCATCGTCCACCGAAGCGGCTCGTCCTCTCAACGGTTCCGGCTCCAGCACGCAGCGCGATGTCGACTACCAGGTGGGACGCCGCGTGGAACAGGTGACCAGCCAGGCCGGTTCCATCCGCAAGATCCAGGTGGTCGCGGTGGTGCGGCAGTCTCTGGACGCGTCGCAGGAAGACAAGGTGCGGCGGATGCTGGCGGCTGCAGTGGGAGCGAGTGCAGATCGGGGCGATCTGGTCGTAGTGCAGTCCCTCAACGCATTGGTTCCGGCCGCAGCGGCGAGCAATGCTGGTGCGGCTGTTGGCTCTGAAGCTCCGGCTGAATTCGTAGAGACTCCTCAGCCCTCCAGGGCAGTAAGCAGTGCACCCGAGTTTCCCTGGAACTACGCAAAGATCCTGGGCGTGCTGATGCTGATCGCCGTTGCCTTGGCAATGGTCATCCACGCAGCCCGCCGCCGCCCGAATCAGCCCGTCTCGCTGAGCGAGGCCGAACGGCAGGCAGCCCTCAGAAAAGTACAGGCGTGGATGCAGGCCGAGGACCGGGGGCCTGCGGCGCTCGGTACCGCGGGTGTTAAGCGGTAAGCATGATGTTTTCTGAACTCGCCTCCATTCGCGTCGACGGCGCCAAGCAGGCTGCTCTGCTGTTGCATTCGCTCGCCCCCTCCGATCGGGCCTGGGTGCTGTCCAAGCTGGATGCCGAGCAACTCACCGAGCTGCAGCCTCTGATCGCGGAACTTGACGAGATGGGGCTGCCGAGCCGCCTGACGCCTATGGATCGTGAGGCACTCGAACAGAGCCTGGACCTGGCGGGCGGAACGCTGGCCGCAGACTTGCTCGCTCGCGCAGCAAGTCCTGCAAACATCGACAGGACAGCGTTGAGCGACGCCGATTTCCTCAAAGGACTCACCCCGCAGGAACAGTCCGCGCTGGCGCGAGCCTGGTCGGTGGAGCAGCCTGAACTGGTCGCCTACGCATTGAAGCTCCAGCCATGGCCCTGGCAAAGCACGCTGCTGGAACAACTTCCTGTGGCACAGCGCGGCAGGGTGCAAAACTCGCTCGATCTGTTGTCCCCGGTGACGGCGGAATCGAGGCTTGCCGTCGCACTGATGGGCCAGATGCGGGCACTCTGTGCAGGCGCTAAGGGCGAAGCGGGTGTAACCGCATCCGCTCCCGCTGCCAGCACATCTGGCAAAGCCGCCAGCACTTCAGCACAGCCTCTGGACTTCCTCCTGCAGGGATGGAAGCGATGGACCGCAGGCCTGCAGCGCGAGGCTCCATGAACACAACCCCGTTGATCCTGCGCGATGTCGCGATGAACGCTGAAGCTCGGACCCTGCGCCGACCGAGGTCGGACACGGGCCCGGCGCCATCCGTGCCACCGTTGGCGGGTGTGGAGCCCTCGCTGACGCCCTACGGTCGACCCGAGCTGGCGGGGGATTCGCAGCACTACGTTGCCGGGGAGCTGACCACGCAACAACAGCCTCAGCCTGTGGAAGCGGCAGCGTTCGAGCGGGGCCGCCAGGCAGGTCGTGAAGAAGGTGTCCAGGAGGGCATTGCCCAGATGCAGCAGCAACTGGAGCAACGGGCCCAAGTTTTGGCGCAGTCGCTTGCCGAGGAGCAGATTGAGCAGGCACAAACCCATTTTCAGCGGGAGGCCAATAAGCAGATCGAACAGCTGCACGCTCAGTTGGTGCCGCAGTACGAACTTCTGATGTCCTTGCTGCGCAAGATGCCCCTGGAACTGGAGCGCCGGGTCGCAGAGGCGGAGGACGACGTCGTCGCGCTGGCTTTCGAAGTCATTTGCAGAGTGATGGGTGACAAAGCGGCCACCGCGGATGGCTTGGAGGGTTTGGTCAAGGCCGCGGCCAAGAACTGGCACGGGCGCTCGGCACTGGAGATCCATCTCCACCCCCACGATCTGGAGATGCTGCAAGCGCAGTTCAACGTGGCGGATCAGTTGGCTGCACAGCGCCTCGGCCTTGACGGGTTGGAAGTGCGTTGGGTGGCCGACTCGAAGGTGTCCTTGGGAGGGTGCCTGCTCCAGTCTTCCGAAGGCGCCCTGGATGCGCGCCTTGAGCTCCAGATGGATCTGCTGCGCGGCAGCCTGCTGCGGACCCGGGAAGAGCGCAAACGGATCGAAGGGCTCGTTGCGCAGGAAGGGCCCGCATGACACCCAACCTCCACGCCCACCCAGGAGTGCTGCGCGACTACCGCGCTGCGCTGGGCCAGCTTGAGCTGACCCGCAGGATCGGCTGGGTGCGCCAGCTTCAGGGGATGGCGATCGAATCCCAGGGACCTGACGCCACAGTTGGTGAGCTGTGCCGCATTGAGCCTCGCACTCGTGCATCCTCTTCCGTCGCAGGCAGCGGATCGGACGGTGTCTTGGCCGAAGTCGTAGGTCTGCGTGGCGGCTCGATCACCCTGATGCCCTACGGATCCATGCAGGGCGTAGCGGTGGGATCTCCAGTCGTGGCGCTGGGGCGTCAATCATCTATTGGCGTAGGGCCACAGTTGCTGGGGCGTGTGATTGACGGCTTCGGCAAGGCCATGGACAACCTTCCTGACCCCGACATCGCAGTCCAGCGCCCTTTGCATGCGGCGCCGCTCAATCCTATGCAACGGCCCCGCATCCACAACGTGCTCCAGACGGGGGTGCGCAGCCTCGATGGGCTGCTGACGCTCGGTCTGGGGCAACGTGTCGGTATCTTCGCCGGTAGTGGCGTCGGTAAAAGCACCTTGCTGGGAATGATTGCCCGGCATGTGGTGGCGGATGTCAACGTCATCGCGCTGATCGGAGAACGGGGACGGGAAGTTCGCGAATTCATCGACAAGCAGCTGGGCGCCGAAGGCCTGCGCCGCTCCATCGTGGTGGTGGCAACGTCCGACCAGCCAGCCCTTGCACGCATCCGTGCCGCGCACGCTGCAGTCACCATTGCCGAGTACTTCAGGGATGCGGGCAAGCAGGTCTTGCTGACCATGGACTCGATCACGCGACTGGCCATGGCACGGCGCGAGGTGGGCTTGGCCGCAGGCGAGCCGCCAACGGCTCGCGGGTATACGCCTTCTGTCTTCGCGGAACTGCCTCAACTGTGCGAGCGCTGCGGCACCGCGCCATCCGGCGGCTCGATCACCGCACTGTTGACCGTGCTGGTTGAGGGCGACGACATGAACGAGCCCATTGCAGACAGCCTGCGCTCGATCCTGGACGGCCACATCGTGCTGTCGCGCTACCTGGCTCACGAAGGACAATACCCAGCGATCGACGTGCTGCGCAGCGCCAGCCGCCTGCTGCCAGACCTGACAAGCCGAGAAGAGCAGGAGCTGATCTCCGACGCGGTCAAATGCCTGGCGCTGCTCGACCGAAACCGGCAGCTGGTAGACATCGGCGCCTATGAAAAAGGTGCCAATCCGGAGCTCGACCGCGCGCTATTGCTGGCCCCTGACCTTCAGCAGTGGCTGCGCCAGTATGACGGCGGCGTACCCCGCTCGGTCACGATGGACGCCCTCAAGACGGTGCTTTGGTCCGGGCGGACCGCGTCCTCGCCACACGCGCAGGCGCAACCTGTACCCGCCAGAGGTGCTGCATGAGCAAGGAGCAGACCCAGAGCTCGCGGGTCGACACCCGAGGCTTCACCTATGCCCTGGCGCCCTATATGCGCAAACAGGAATGGCAGCTGGAGCTGTTGGAGATCCGCCTGGCCCAGGCACAGAAGGTACTCGACGTAGCCCGCCAAGAGCGGGAACGCCTGGACGCCCTGTTTTCTGATCAGCTTTCGCACCTGCAGGAGCAGTCTCAAGTACGCCCCAATCCTCAGATGCACAGCCGCGGTATTGGTTACCTTGCGGATCTGCGCACGCGCATGAGCGCGCAGGATGAGGAAATCGCCAAGCTGCGCGCCCGGCGCGACGAGTTGCAGGCTCAGTTGGTCGCCCAGCAGCGCACCATCGATGGCTTGGTCGAGCACCGGGACGATGCACTCAAGGAGTTCGTTGAAGAAGAGACACGCCGCCAGGCCGCCGAGGCGGACAGGGACTGGATCGGTCGCGCGCTGTTTCGATCCCCCAAGGCTGCCGATTGGGAGGGCGGTCTGGCATGAGTACAGTTGACACGACGCAACCCGGCGCCACTGCGGCAGCCAACCCCGGTCTTCAGCAACGGGCAGCCGCAAGCTCTGAGCAGCGCGGGCCTGGTGCTGGCGCCAGCAAACAGGCGTGGCTGCGAGAGATGGAGAGAGCGCAGACTTCTGGGTGGTTTCAGCCATTCAATGAGACAGCTTCTTCGGCGGGAGCCGGTAAACCGAACGAAGGGGCTGCGCCACGGCCACTGACGTCATCGCGCTCCCCAGTGGCTTTTACACGGCTGACCCAACGCGAAGACCGCACTGATAGCCTAGGCTTGGAACAGCAGCATCTGCAACAAGCCTCCTTTGCCTCGCAAGAAGAGAGTGCCGGACTCGCTGAGGCGGCTCAGTCTGTTGCCGCGGATACCGCGAACGTAGATGCGAGTGGGAGTACTGCAGCAGCACGCAGCATGGGTGGCACGCTAGAAGATGCCCAATTCGAAACCTCCGTTGAAGTTCAAGACGCGGCCGCCCTTGAGAGCAGCTCGCAGCCTGTATTCCTCTCCGTGGGTGTATTCGGACCACGGGCAGCATTGGCTGGAAGCGACGCATCGAGCACTGTTGACCCGGCCAGGCCGCTGGTGCGGGCGCCTCTGGCGACTTTCGTACCTGTGGTTTCTCAAAAGGCCTCATCCCTGTCTGCTGCGATCGAGGCATTGGCCCAACGACAGGCAACGGACGTTTCGCAGCAGCGAGAGGACGATATCGATGGACCGTTGAACAGCTCGAACGTCCTCAAAGCGGTGTTGGCTGGCCAGTCGTCCACCCGCCTGCACACGGCATGGACCGACGAAGGTTTGAATCTATGGCTGGGCATGGATGGCTCGGCGCAGCAGGTAAGCGCTCAAGCCGCCTTGATCGCCAACACCCTTCAGCACGCGCTCAAGAGCCACGGCCAGCGATTGAACCGAGTGGTCTGCAATGGAAGCGTCGTGTTCGACGCTAGCACGACCCCGATTTCCAGTCTTCGCGACTTTTCTTCCGAGCTTGAGCGCCATGCCTCGGGCTTGCCGTCAGCCGCATCCCATTCTTTTCTGTTCCAGAAGGAGACTTCATGAGCATCGATAGCATCGCATCCACGAGCACGAACCTGCGGGCCAACAGCTTGAACCAAGAGGACTTCCTCAAAATCCTTCTGACCCAGCTGACCTACCAGGATCCCATGAAGCCGGTGGACAACCAGCAATTCATGGCGCAGATGGCCCAGTTCACGAGTCTTGAGCAGACCCAGCAGCTGAACGACAAGATCTCGGTGCTTATCAGTAACCAGGCCGCGCTGCAGTCCGTCGGGCTGATCGGCCGAACGGTGGACATCACTGCAAACGGCTCAACAGTCACAGGTTCAGTCACTGCACTGTCCCTCTCGGGTGAGTCTCCGCTCATCACCGTGAAAACAGCCGCCGGCGCCACGCTGGCAAACATCAGCTTGAGCCAGGTCACCGCAGTGCGCTGATCCAGTCAACCCAAGGATCCCCAATGATCGATTCCATCTACGTCGGCATGACCGGCCTGTCCAGTTTCTCCAAGGGCCTGCGGGTGATCGCCAACAACACGGCGAACATGAACACACCGGGCTACAAAAGTACGTCTCTGCAGTTTTCCGACGCCTTCTATGCCAATGGTGGCTCCACAAACAAACAGTTTGGCCAGATGGGCTACGGCGTAACGACCGCAGGCACGACGATGTCGTTCAAGGCCGGCGAACTGCGCCAGACCGGCAAGGGCCTCGATCTGGCCATCGACGGCCAGGGCCTGTTCACCCTCAAGGGAGAGGATGGGAAGATCACCTATACGCGCGCCGGGCAGTTCCAGTTCAACAGCGACGGCGTGCTGGTGGATCAAGCCACCGGTGCCAAGGTGATGGGTGTCGGTCCGGATGGGGCCAACACCGAGATCGTGGTGGCCAATTCCAAGACCAACGCGGGCAAGCCCACCACCACCGTCAAATTCACGGGCAACCTTTCATCCGCTGGTACGGACCAGACGGTCAACGGCGTGCGCGTTATTGATGCTGCTGGCGGCGAGCATCTGCTGACCGCAAAGTTCACCAACACCAATGCCACCACGCCCGGCAGCTGGAAAGTGGAGTTGCTTGAGGGGACGACACTCATCGCGACCCAGCAACTGATCTTCGCGACGGGCCGTCCGACAGCAGGTACGTCCAAGCTCTCTTTTTCGTACACGCCTGCGGGCCAGGCCGTCATGCCGGTCACCCTGGACTTCAGCACCGACGTGACGTCGTTCGCCTCCGGCACCTTGTCCACGCTCGCATTCGCTTCACAGGACGGTAGCGCCCCGGCAGAGATGAGCGGAACCTCGTTTGATTCGAGCGGCACCTTGGTAATGACCTATGCCAACGGACAGACCGTCAAGGGCGCAAAATTGGCGCTCGCGCGCTTTGATACGTCAGAGGCCGTCGGTGCCATCGGAGACAACCAGTTCGAGGCGCTGGACGGCAGCGCATGGCATACCGGTGTCTCCGGTGGAGCATTCGGCTCTGTGCGCTCGGGCTACGTGGAACTGTCCAACGTCGACCTGTCCCAGGAATTCAGCGATCTCGTGATCGTTCAGCGCGGCTACCAGGCAAGCTCTCAGGTCATCTCGACGGCCAACGAGATGCTGCAAGAGCTTTTCTCCATGAAGAGCCGATAAATCGTGAACACGTCGCCCAAACCTGCGGCCGGCACGCCAAGTGCCAACGCCGGATCCGCGTTGTTGTCCCTGGAGGATTCACGCCGTCTGGCCAGGACTTTGCGTTCGCGCAGCCATGCCGAGCGGGAACTGGTGCGCGAGACGCTGCAGAAGGTCTATACCGATTGGCACGGTCAATGGGCACTCCCTTCGGCCGCAGCTGGCGCACGCCCAGACATTCACCTGGTCGATGTCGTGTCCACGACCACGCTCAGCGATGAGCGCGCACAGGAGCTGACAAAGGTGGTGCTGTTCGGGGAGCGTGCAACACGACCGGACCTGTCAGCACGCCCGACCGATGGCTGGGCCATGAGCGAGGCTCTCGGTGACGAGGCATGGGCTGCCTGGCTGGCAGCCCTTGCTCCATTCCTGGAAGGCTCAGGGCGTACAACAGTTTCTCCTGGGCGCGTAGACCCCTGGTCTGGGGCCCTGCACATCGCATTTCCGTGGGCAGGCAGTGAATGGATCTTGCAGTTGGGCGCTCTTCAGGTGGACCGACTCCTCGGACGCCGCCGCGCGCCGCCCGTTCCCAATCCACAGGCCGTCTCCAAACTTGCCGGCCTTACACCGCTGTCCAGCGCCATGGGCCGTCACGCTCTGGCGGTCCGCGTGGAGCTGGGATCGCTGACCCTGAACCTCGGCCAGCTGCGCTCGCTTTCGGTCGGCGACATCGTGACCCTGGACCACGCGCTGGATAGGCCGGCTGCGATGTACCTCGTTCCGCTGGAAGACGACGGTTCGTCTGGGCGCTCGAGCGCCAACCCGCTGTGCGCAAGCTGGCTTGGCCAGACCTCGGGCCAGATGGCCGTCGAGCTCCTTCCTCTCTCCTGACCACGACTTCTTTCGATCATGTCCCGACCTATTTCCTCTACAGGCTCCATTGAGCCAGGCCTGTATTCCCACTTGTCGACCCACGCAGGCACTGCCTCGACCACCGAAAGCGTGCCCCAGGCCCAGCGCATCGAGCTGAGCGAGCTTTCAACGCCGGCGCACGACATGTCCCGTTCGGCGGCAAAGACAGCTCCCTTGGTTCCCAGCCTTCACCCACTGCACCAAGTCAAGACCACCTTGCAGGTGTGCGTAGGCTCCGCAACGCTGACCGTCGGGGAGCTGCTGGGCGCGCAGGAGCAGCAGGTGCTGCAGCTTGACCGCGACATCCACCAGCCCGTGGACCTGCTGCTGGAAGGACATGTCGTCGCGCGAGGCCAACTCGTGGCCGTCGGCGATCGCTTTGCGGTTCGTATCACCGAGCTGCCCTTGCCAATGGACATCGCGGGTGCAGTCCAGCCATGACCTTGCCCGACAGCATTCCGCTGCGGCGTGAGCCACCGGGGACGCCCATGACGGCAGGCACCGAGCTCGCGTGGCTCGGGCTTTTTATCCCCCTTGCCCTGGTTGCGATTCTCGTACTGCGTCGGATGCAGAAGCTACGCGATCCAAGCGCCCGAAGCGATGCTTCGAATGCCCCGAAGACCCTGCTTGGCTGGTTCAAACCGAATCTCGAAGGCGGCGGACTCCAACTGCGCGAGAGCCGCAGGCTCACCCAGACCCATAGCGTTCATGAGGTGCAATGGCGTGGACGCACTCTCCTGATCGGATGCAGCAGTCAGTCCATCCAGCTGCTCGGTGAGGTGCCGCAGTCTCCTTCGCAAGCCGAAGCCTCTGCCAGCTCTTCAGAGGGTGCATCGTCATGAAGGGCGCTTGGATCGGTGTGACGGACCTCATGCCATTTGGTCGTTCTACGCGCACCTGGATCGCTGGCGCATTCGTCGCTCTACTATTGTGCGGTGTAGCCCACGCGCAATCTGCGGCGTCTTCCCCAAGCGCTGAGACCTCGCAAGCGCTGCGCATTGTCCTAGGCCTGACGGTACTGGCGGTACTTCCTGCACTTTTGGTGTGCGTCACCGCATTCCTGCGCATCATCATCGTGTTGTCGATGCTGCGGCATGCGATTGGCATGACCGAGACTCCACCGAACACCGTGTTGATCGGCCTGGCGCTGTTTCTGACGGTCTTCACGATGGCGCCGGTCTTCGAGAAAGTGAATCAGGAGGCATTCCAACCGTTCATGTCCGGCAAGATCGGCATGGAGGCCGGCTACGCAAAGGGGATCTCCCCCCTGCGAGAGTTCATGGTGCGCCAAACCCGCGAGCAGGATCTTGCACTCATGGTGGAGCTGTCCAAGGCGCCGGCGCCCAAGTCGATGGAAGACATCAGCAATGTGCAGTTGATTCCCGCCTTTATGCTATCCGAGCTGCGCGCCGCGTTTCAGATCGGCTTCGTGGTCTTCTTGCCGTTCCTGCTGATCGATCTCATCGTATCCAGCGTGCTGATGACGCTGGGCATGATGATGATGCCGCCCACCAGTATTGCCTTGCCGATCAAGATCCTGATGTTCATTCTCATCGATGGCTGGAGCTTGCTGCTTAAGGCACTGGTGGGAAGTTTCCACTGACGGGGTTTCGATCCGAGTCATGGCATCTGCAGCCGCGCACAGTACCAACTTGCTCGACGCTTCGATAGTCGAGGTCGAGTTGTGGATGCGCTGGCGCGATATGAAGGATGCCAGCGCGCGGGAGGCGCTGATTCACCTCCACATGCCGCTTGCTCGGACGCTCGCTGCCGTCAATTTCAAAGGTCGGTACAGCGATGACGTTGAGTTCGCCGACTACATGCAGCTTGCATGTGTGGGGCTCATGGAAGCCGTTGATCGGTTTGATCCAGAGCAGGATGTGCCTTTTAAGGCCTACGCATCGCATCGCGTTCGCGGAGCCATCCTGAGCGGGCTGGAAAAGGAAACCGAAAAGAACCAGCAGATCGCTGCTCGCAAGAGGATCCGCAAAGATCGTCTGGAGTCGCTCAAGGAAGAAGCCAAGGCATCGCTAGACCCCGTTACAGATACGGATATCAGACCTCGTACTGCCAGAGCTCAGCAAGCTCTCCTTGGCTACCTTGCGGAAGTCGGCATCGGCATCGCCTTGGGGGTGCTCCTGGAAGACTCTGCGATGATGGCAGATGCCGATGATGTGGATGTATCAGAGTCCGCTTCTCCGGAAGTCAGCTACTTTCGGAAAAGTGAAACGCTCAGACTTCGTGAGCTGCTACGTGCCTCGTTGGAAAGACTGCCCCCCCAAGAGCGCAGGGTGATTCAATACCACTACCAGCAGGAACTGGCGTTTGAGGAAGTAGGTCGGCTGCTTGGCGTGTCTCGAAGCCGAATCTCCCAGTTGCATCGACAAGGCTTGTCCAAGCTGCGCATATCGCTTGGCCAAGGCCCTCCCGTCGATGTGTCCTGGTAGCGCAGAAACTGTCAGGACCGGTACTTTTTAGCCCGAGATTCCGAACTCCTTTGTTCTTTCCAATCATCTAGACCGTAGCTATGACCAATACTGAAATCCCGTTGTCTCCGCTGATTCAGCAGGCGATGGTCGCCAGCCAAAATGGGGACAGCGCTCGCGCTTTGCAACTGCTCGGCCAAGCCTCGCAGGACGAACCGGGCACGAGCTTGCCCCATTTCCTGATGGGGTCCGAGTATGCATCTCTTGGACAGATTGAGCAGGCAGAGCTTTCATTCTCCAATGCGGTGATTTTGACCCCCAGCATGCCGATTGCCCGCTATCAACTGGGATTGCTTCAATACAGCACCGGCCGGCCAGCGAATGCACTTGTGACCTGGCAACCTTTACTGGGCTTGGGCGAGCAAAGTCCGCTTATGCACTGGGTCCAGGGGTTTGCTGCTCTTACTCAAAATCAGCTGGAGGCTGCACGGATCCACTTCGTATCCGGTATTGAGCGGAACACAGATAATCCGCCGATGTCAGCTGATATCCGAAGAGTCCTTGCAGAAATCGACGCTGCGCAAGTGGCAGCACATGCACCGCTGGGTCAAGACGCGGTGCAAGGGGCGGAGGAGCTTGAAGCCTCTTCTCACTTCTTGTTATCCAACTATGGACGGCAAGGTCCCGCACATTAGGCCATCCACATGCTTCAGAGCTTTCACCACTTCCTGTTGCGATGACAAGCATCGATGCAGCTTCGGCGCTGAGAGCGCTGCTGAAATCCCAGACAGATCTGGGTGGCCGCGCAGGTGCGACTGCAACTGGCTCAGGGGCGACGGCACAAAAAGGGGCGGAGCGTGGTGTCTCGCCAAAAGGTATTGGAGTTGGCACACAGCAACTGGATTTGAAGCTAGCCCAAAGGATCCGGGGCATTTCCGAGGACGATCCTCAGCGACGTCGCAAGGTTTTTAGGTTGTTTCTCGAGTCCGTTTTGCTGAAAGAGCTTGGTCTTTCCCTGCAGGAAGATCCAGAATTTGCGCGTCTTGTAGATCGGGTCTTACTGCAGATGGAAGGGGATGCGGAGTTGCGACACAGCAGCTTCGTGGCCGCGGAAGTTCTGATCGCGCAGTGCAATAAAGAAATGTAAGCCGATACGGGCTCTCGCCTATCTGTGTTGAATTCCACAATCGACAACATGTTTAGCAGCCTCTACAATATATAGTGAAGCGCTGCCAGGCCCACCCAGAAATGGGCGCCCCAGTGTACAGAGTGTGAAGGCCTCCGCAAGGAGGCTTTCCGCTTTCTGCGGTTCGCCAATTGACTGCACGCCACCGGCGTTTCGGCACTAAGAAGCCTACGATCGTGATCAACATGGGGAAAGTTCCCACCATCCCTCGGGAGCGCTGGGAGAGCCTTGGCAAGGCGGCGCGAAACCCTGCCCTGAAGCTGCGCAGCGTGGCTACTTTATCCGATGACTGAGCAGCGCGATGGAGCGGCTATTAAATTGATACGCAGCCCCGAGAGCGCTTCTTGAACAGTCAAAGAGCTCGTAGTCGCCGCGCCAAATCATCGGCAGCTTGGGCACTCAAACCAGTCTTGCCATCGACCAGAAACAGTGAGCGATTGAAGGGCTTGTACAGCCAGGACCTGTCATCCACAGCAAGCCACGGATCGGCAACTCGTCCATTGGCACGAAGCCATGCATTGCATTCAGCCTCTCGCTCGAAGGCCACCAGCGTGTCTGGAATATCGTCGAGTGCAGAGAAATTCGGGGTCACGCCAATGATCCGCGACGACACATCCGTGGAGAACCTCCGCTTAAGCTCCTCGAGCCGATGATGAAAACGCCAAGTACTCGTTATGACGATCTCAACATCGGGAGCGCGCCGCATAGCCTCTTCGAAGTATGGCAGGCAACACAAGTGCTTGGACTCGTGACAGAACTCCGGGTGCAGCACCCCATCGAAGTCAAGGAACAGGGTTCGCATACTGCTAGATTACGGCGCGCTGGTTCGCACGCCGACGACGTTGAGCGTTGAAAGTCTGCCACTAAAGCGCGTCTAAAGGTCGATGCGAATCCCCATCGCCGCATGGACACTCGTGGTTCGTCACGGCGGTCGTTCCCTCTACCCAGGGTGGGTTGCCGAAAATATCCCAGTCCGGCACGGCGTGATTGGCAAACGCGCGCTCATAGGCGCCTCGCTCTCTTCCAAAGCGCTCAATCTCTTCAGCGGCGATCGGATGCAAGGCTCCGTTTCCAATGGGATAGATGATGGAATTCAAGGTAGTGCGAAGCAACTGCCGAAGTTCCGACAGCCGCTCCTCAAGTATTGGCGCAGCGGCCTCGATTAGTTTGTCCACCGTCCACAACATAGCAACTGCAGCCCACCGCAGTGCGCTCAGATTCCCGGCCAGTTCTGCGCGGCGCATAGCGCAGGCCAGCGCTCCCAGCGTCCAGGGGTTGATCTTTTCAGTTAATTCATAGAGGCAGTTTCTGGGCACCACACTCAACCGCATCTCTGCGGGCATGTTCAAGTTGTCCGACTCGACAAGAGCTGTTTGCATCTGGTCCGGGAGCAGTAGAACGCTGTCCCATAGCTCTGCGGCAGTGCACAGCCTCGACTGAAGCACAAACCAGAAAGGCGTTACATACCATGCCCGCGTTTCTGGAAAAACGGCCGCGGCCCAGTCCACCCACGGACCGCTGCTCCCGGGGCGATTGCTTGCGCTGGGATTGCGTGAGCCTTTTGCGTACATCTTGAGCTGGGGGTACTCATAAACATCGAGATTGAGTTGGTAGGCAATGTCACGGCCTATCTCTTCTATCTTTACTGAGTCATCCGCGGCCATGGACGAGCCTTCTCTTTTTTTGGAGCTATGCGCAGCCATGAGCGAGCTTGCCCAAACACGGGTTCTGTGGCGGTCCCAATCGTCTCGAAGTTTTCTTGTCAAGAGCGTCTTTCTTTTAAACGCGTCGTTGCGATTTTCGCGGAATGCCGGAAGATGGCGAAGAAGCACAAATCGAAGCATCTCACCGTGAACTCCCAATCTACGCCTACCAACCAATCCCTTTCGCGGAACTCGTTCGTGCAAGAAGGCACAACGGTCGCGACGTGGGCGCGAGAGCGCGGCTTTAGTGTGAGACTCGTCTACCAGGTTCTCACTGGCCAGCGCAAGTGCTTGAGAGGCGAGAGCTTCCGGATAGCGAAAGCTCTCCAACTAAAGTAACACCCGCCCCCAAACCACAAGTTGTCGAAGCAAGCCGTATGCACAAACCGGACCTTGGAGCTCTGCCCTTGCGCATGAATGTAAAGCCGCGGCCTACCGTCGATCAAGCTTCAGTTTGTGGAGTTTTGTGCACACGTTGGCTCAACCCACAACGTAGACGGCACGAGTTGAGTAGGCTGGGCTGGAGCCAGTTGGGTCCAGACTGAAAAGGTCTGCCCGCACGGGAAATCATCAATCAGACGAAGGAGTACAACCCCAGAAAACGAAAACCGACCACCCTTTCGAATGATCGGCGTCGCCGGCAGCAGAAGTAAGCCGCCTAAGGATTGAGTCCCCTTAGCGTGAATTTACTCCTGTGGCCACGACGACGTCAAGCCGCGCCCGCAAATCTCTGGTTGCGGGTGTGGCTGAGCTCAGCCTACAGGAGTATCTATGCCAAGAAAAGCCAGCACAACGCCCAGCACCGAGCCGGGTGCAAGCCCACCCGCGCGAAAGGTCGTGACGCGCTCACCCGCGCACACAGTTCGCGCGATCAACCTACCCCACCTGCAGAAAACCGCTATCGAGGCCGATAGTTCGCTCGAGCGTGACTTCGTCTATGTCTGCCTCGGGTTCCCCTATGTGCGCTCCATCGTGCACCAGCCATTCACGCTCGAACTCGCCGCTGGCCGGTACACACCAGACTTTCTGGTTGGATTCGCGGACGGTTCCAAGGCCGTGGTGGAGGTGAAGCCTGCTTCGAAGATCAAGCGATACAAAGAAAAATTCGCTCAGGCAGAAAGCAAGTTGGCATCGCAGTCCATGCCCTTCGTGGTGGCCCACGACCTCCTATTGAAAATAGGTGATCTGCATGAGCGTGCCAAGCTGATCCGCAGGTACGCCAAGGGTGTCTATCCGCCCTCCGAGAAAGCGCTTGTGATGTCTGCCTTGCAGCAGGTTCCGAATTGCCTGACTTTCAAAGACCTTATCGAACGAGGAATTCGGAAGGTCACTGTCCTTCACATGGTGGCTCACCAGCAGCTGCAAATTGGCGCTGATCTGGACATCGGCGACGCCGCCATCGTCAGTCTTCCCAATCAACATAGCCAGGAGGGTAGCCATGCGATTCGCTTTGCAAGCTGGCTTGGCGCTTAGGAAAGGCCAGCGAACTCTGGAGGTCGTGCGGGAACTCGAAGGTAATAGTTACCTGCTTGAGGATGTCATCACTCGCCGAACCATTGAATACTCAAGGCAGCGCTTGATCGAAGACATCCAAGCCAAAAGGCTTGAGATCATTACAGGAGAAGAGTCGCGTACTGATAGCAAGAACTCGGTGCGGCCTCCGGCCGTAGTGGATCTCTCGACGCTCACAAAAAAGGAGCATGCAGACCTTACATTCCGCCTCCTATACATCAAGGCCTTGCAGAAAAAGAAGGTTAGCCGTGGCCAACGAGCGAAGGTGGCATCTGTTATTGCCGAAACTGCGGCAAAAAACGGCCATACGCGTCCACCATCTGCATCTGCCGTCATGTTGTGGGCCCGCAAGTATCAAACTGCCAGCATGAATGTGCTCGCGCTCGTTGATCGGCACAGGCGACGCCGTTCTCCTCGCAGGCTCAACGAGACGGTGGAAAAAACAATTTGGAAAGTACTCAAGCGCTCTTACTTCACCACCGCCCGCCACACTCTTCAGTTCGCACATGAGGATCTCAAGCGCGAACTCAAAATGCTTCGCAAAAGCGGAGAGGTCCCGGCTGAGGAAGCTGACGTGCCTTACTCGACGCTGCAGCGTCGGGTCAAAACGGTAGACCTCTATCAGCGCGTAGCGAGCCGGGAAGGTGTCGCTCGTGCTCGACATGTGTGCCGAACGGCATTTCCTGAGGGGTTCGCCTCCTATGCGATGCAATCTGTTCAGATTGACCACACACCGCTCAATTGGGTGGTGATCTGTGACCGCACTGGTCTCCCACTCGGACGACCACTTCTTACCATAGCGATCTGCGCATACAGCGGCTACATACTGGGCTTCTACCTCAGCTTCTACGGCCCAGGGATGACCTCCGTTTCGGGTGTCTTGAGGAATGCGATCCAGGTCAAGGACGATTTTGTCTCAAATGCAGGTTTGAAGAATGCATGGCTTGCAGGAGGATTGCCTGACGAGCTGGTGGTCGACAACGGCTTGGAGTTTCACTCGTTCAGTTTCAAGACCATGGCCATGACATTGGGCGTGGATCTCACCTACTGCCGAGTCCGCACGCCTTGGTTGAAGCCACAAGTTGAACGCTTCTTTTCGACGCTCAACACCCTGACGCTCTTGAAGGGAAGGGTCACCAAAACTGTTGCGAATGTCTTGCGCATTGATCCATACAAGGACGCGGCTATCACATTCAAAGACCTGGTGAAAGGACTGCTGATGTTTGTTGTGGATGTGCATGCGCAGCAGCCCAACTGGCACAAGATGGCCACTCCCCGCGAGCTGTTTGAAGAGAGCCTGGCTCAGGTTCCTCCCGTGCAGTATCCGTCGAATCTGGATGAACTCAGGCTGGCCACCGGCATGAGCAAACATCTGACGCTAGGCAAAGGCGGAATTGGAATGCTGGGGTTGCCCTTCGGCAGCGTGGATTTCCGAGACATCATCAACAAGCATGGCTCTGGACTCAAGCTGTTGTGCAAATGGGATCCGGATGACATCTCCAAGCTCTATGTTTTGAATCCCGACGGCTTTACTTGGCACACCGCCGAGTGTCGCTGGAGGCACTACGCATCGGGCCTGAGTTTTAACCAACATCGTCTGATCCGAGAATTTCAACGCAAGGTGTTGACGAGCCCAGAGCGTGAGGAAAGCCTGCTCGAATCCAAACTGGCGCTTCACAACCATTGGATGGACGCGACGACTAACCGCGGGCGCGCGGATTCATTGCAAGCGGGTCGGTACCAGAACATGACTTCCGCAAAAGTTCTTGCGGGCGACGCTCTCGAGCCTTCCATCCCCGCTCCTTCCCTGCTGGAACTTCCACTGGAGGCGCTGCCTGCGGACGCCCCCATCCCCACTTTTGATTCCTTTTCCTACGCAAACCCATGAATGCCAAGTCTTCCTCCAATTTCTCGGATTCCATGGCTCTGGATGCTCTGGATCCAGCCGAGTCCGAGATGCATGCACGTCGTCTGACGATGTACTCAGTGAATGCATTGCGCGTGGCTGCAGGGATTGAAAAGATCTACGTCAACCACACAGCCTTCGCCGCGGGTCTACGCTCGCTAGACCGGCTATTTCAACTTGGGACGGAGCTGTCAACGCCCAATGGAATTCGGCTCATCGGCCCGCCGGGGAGTGGGAAAACCGTGTTGTTTCAGTTCTTCCGTGATTCACTGCCGCGGTCCTCCCTGTTCGCGAACAGCATGGGTGCTATCGGACTTCGTGTTCCTAAGCGACCCTCATCCGGCCTGTTTGTTCGTGAGCTGCTGCGGCAGCTGCGGTATCCGTTTGCTGGTGGCTCCTACAGGCAGCTCTACGAGCGCAGGCATTTGGTTTTCGAGGCACTTCGTTCCAATGGCACGCGCCTGGTTTGGTTGGATGAAGCGCATCACTTGCTGAACAAACATAGCACCAAGGTCCTGGAGCTCGAGGAGCACGAGTCGATTGAGTTCTTTCGCGAGCTGATGGATGAGTGCCGAGTCAGTTTGGTGCTCGCGGGGTCAAGCGAATTGGACAACCTGAAATCGGTTGCGCCTCATTTCTGCTCTCGGGTTGCAGGCCGCGAGACGCTGGATCCGTTTGCCGCGGATGTCAACTGGTTGGGATTCTTGCGAGCCTTCGCCGGCCAGTCGGTGGTTTTCAATGTAGGGCTGATTGCTGACAATGCCTTTGGCACCTTGCTGCACATGGCCACCAACGGAAATTTGCGCACCTTCAAACAGTTAATCGTCGAAGCGGTACTGGTTGCGCACGACAAGGCGGATCTTGCGCTCAAACGTGAATCGTTCCAGCAGGCGTTCGGGCTTGTGTTTGGTCAAGGTAGTCTGCGGAGCAATCCTTTTGCCTAGTCATAGTGACCGGCTACCCATAGCGGTGACCCCGTACCCGACCGAGTCTGGTATTGGGTTCATGTTGCGGGTGGCGTCCGCCAACGCTATGAGCCTGGCGAAGCTGCGGCAGTTGGTGGGCATGGGAGAGAACGAAACCTTCAATGCCCACCACGAAGTCGCGCTCATGGGGCTGGTGGGACTGACGGCGGAACTTCGGTCCAATCTCTTGCCTCATGGTGCGCGACATGGTGTCGGCAATGTCGCGTGCTATGGACATCATTTCAGAATCAGGGCCATGCTGCGGACTCGACGTCCGCAGGTGTGCTTGGCATGCGTGAGAGATGCCGCGTACTGTGAGGCCCATTGGGACCTTTCATTGTCGGTTCTCTGTCTGCGCCATCGATTCCTGCTGCAGGACAAGTGTCCATCCTGTGGCACGTCACTTCGGTGGGCCCGACCTTCGGTCGAATGGAGCCATTGCAAGCATTACCTTGGGCGCGATGCTGGCGTGCAGGAGATCCCTGCACAGATCACCATTGCGCAGCAGATTACCCATGATCTGTTTTACGAAAAAGAGCCGGACTTCAGTCTTCTGGGGATGGCTTGCCCTGGAATCTCACTCGATGCCTGGTTTAGCCTGCTATGGGCCCTGGGAGCGATGGACGCTGCATTCGTGTCGCCGCGGCGTGGCACCTTGATCGCGGCGCCAAGTGCTGCCGATGCGCGCGGGATGGTACTCCGTGCCGTGACCCGAATTCAACGTTGCCAGGAATACGGGAAAGGCCTGGATGACCTTCGGAACGAGGTCGTAGAGGCGCCTTTGCTGGGGACCATTCTCAATCCTGTCGGACGGAGCGATCGGGCGCTGGCAATGGGATGGTACGCAGCGATATTTGGCGAGCGCGAAGCCGAGGCCCTCTCGCTACGACATCGGGAAATTTCTCAGATGAGTCTCTTTTGAACAACCCATGAAGCTACTGGATGTCCCTGATCATCAGGAAATGGAGAGTCCCTCGTCGTGGTTGATGCGGGTGGCGTTTCGCCAAGTGGTCGCACCAAGAGAGCTGGCTCGATACCTGGGAGTGGGGATCGGCGTGGACTGCGAAATGGCGTTCGCCAAAGTGTCGTTTCAGTCGCTTGCAAATGCCCACACCAGTGCTGTAGGAACTTTCAGGCATGTGGATCTGCTAATGGAGCGACTGAAGAAAGTAGATCCTTATGGCGAGCGGTTTCTTTTGAGGCACAACTCAGTCGCTTACCACCGGTTCTGCGCTGCTTGCCTTGCGACGGACAGGATCAAGTACTTTCGCCTTGAGTGGCGCTTCAAGTGTTGGCGATGGTGCCCAGAACATTCGTGTCTGCTCTTGGAGTGTTGTCCGCACTGCGGCAAGCGAGCCAGTCTGCCGCTAGATATGTGCGATGCGGGCCCAGATGGTCTGGGGGTAGCAACCCTAGATCGGTGCATGCATTGCGCAGAGCTTCTCACCACGAACTGGCAGGTGTCGGTGGACACTTTGGCCCAAGAGTTGACTACGCCGTGGGAGCAGGCGCTGCTCAACAACGGTCGCGCGGCGCTGGCCGCGCTGGTCCTTGGAAAAGTGCAGGTCCAGGGGGAAGCAAAGCCCCATGGATTGAGGCGCTTAAAGACGATCGAACGGCAAGGGTTCTTGCCGCACGCCTCACAGTTTCGGCTTACACACGACGAGATGATGCGTCGTCACGAGCAGAGCTTGCTGACGATGCTTGAGTCCGCAAGTAGCCATCCGCTGCAAACCACAGCACACTCTCAGAATTGAGTTTGCTCTTCACTGGGGAGTTTCCATGGCAACCAAAAATTCAAAGCTCGAATCCGATTCCTCGGTCCGTAGCCAATTGAAGCGGGAAGGCCTCAGACGAACCGTCCAGGCACTCGAGGCCGCAGTTCAGGAAGAGCGACTCGTTGTCCTGCGCCCTGCTACGCCAAGCGGCAGACGCCCGGGTGAGGTTCGCATTTCCAGGCGATCTACTCCGAGGGCGTAGGGGACCGGTTGGCCAGCTGGGCCGGTCTCAGGCAGAAGTGCGGGCGGCACGAGTGCTCAGCCCCATGAATTTGCCTTTCGACAAGTACAACACTTAATGAATAAGGCTCGGAAAAATACAACACTGAGTGAATAAGCAGTACAAACGTTGCCCTTGGGCGTCCCTGTAACCTGTTGATTTGATTGAGACGGGAGTACAAGACTCAAGAGGAATCGACACCAGGGTTCCTTCCACCGGGCTTTGTCCAGCCAGGCCGGCCGAAAATCGCTTGTCCCCAGTCTAGGGAGGTTGCCTGGGCCCGGCTGTAGGAGCCCGGCCCAGGTCCGTGTCGTGATCGGCGACGGATGCGGGACCGGAGGCGGGTATCGCTACCATCGGCGGCCTCAGAACCGGACAAGTCCATGGATTCCACACCCGCCGCAGATACCCCTCCCGCCGCCGCCCCCTGGATCGCCCGCATCCCCCTGTCGCCCGAGCGCAACCGCCAGGCCCTGGTGATCGTGCATGCCGACAGGGCCACGCGCCCGGCCGAGGGGCTGCAGACGCTGCTGGGCTTTCATGCCGATGGGCAGGGCGGTTGGATATCCGCCGCTCAGGCGGATGATGGGCGCTGGGGCCTCATCGATGCCGAGGGCCGCTGGCGGGTGCCGCCCACCTTGGAGAAGGCGCGCGGCTATTCCGTCGATGGCCTGGCGCGTTTCCAGCAGGGCGGGCTGTGGGGCTTTGTGGACCTGGCGGGGGCGGTGGCGATGGCGCCGCGCTTTCTGGACGTGCGGCCGTTCCGGCACGGCCTGTCGGCGGCGCGGGTGGGCGAGGACGAATGGCGCATCCTCGACCGCGAAGGGCGCTTCACCTCGGAGGCGCGTTTCCACCACCTTAGCGAGTTCGGCGCCAACGGCCTGGCCTGCGCGACCCCGTGGGACCCGCAGAACGGTGAGCGTCTGCACGGCTTTGTGGACCGGAAGGGCCGCTGGGTCATCGCGCCGCGCTTCCAGGCGGCCGAGCCCTTCGACGAGCTGGAAGTGACCCCCGCCTCGGTCGATGGTGACCTCTGGGGCCTGATCGACGCGCATGGCGAGTGGGTGCTCACACCCAACTATGCGCTCATCGACGCCTTCAACGGCGACGGCCTGGCGTACTGCGAAGGGCCCGACGATGGGGGTAGGGACGATTGCGCCTACCTGGATGCCCAGGGCCGGGTCGTCGTGCAGGGCGACGCCCACCTGGCACGGTACATGGCCTGCGGCCGGGTGGCCGGCAATGCCGAGGGCAGCCGCTTCCTGTGCGCCGACGGCACGCCGCTGGCCACCCCGGCCCTGGCCTGGGGCACCCATTTCCGGCCCGCCTGCGGCTTTGCGGTGGTGCGCACCCGCAGCAGTGGCGATGGCGGCGAGGCAGTCCCCGCGGCCTGGGGCCTGTTGCACACCGATGGCCGGGTGCTGCCGGTGGATGCTGCGCTGCGGGAGCCGCTGACCGACGCCGAGGGCTGGATACCCGCCGAGGAGCGCGGCACGCCGCTGGTGCCGTTTATCACGCGCGATGGCCAGGTGGCCTGGATCGACGGGGCGGGCGCCGTGGTCTGGCGTGCCGTGGCCGAGGGGGCGCAGGTGGTGCTGCAGGCCGCCGATGGCCGCCCGCTGTGGCGCAGCGCTGCGCAGGAGGGGCCCGTCGGGCCGCTGCAGCCGTTCTTCCACCCCCAGCCCGCCGCGCACCAGGATGCTGTGGCCCTGGCCCGTGGCCTGCTGGCCGATGCCGAGGCCGGCCTGCACGGCCTGGCGGCGGGCGCGGCGCTGGAGGGCGGGCCCGCCTATGACGAGGAGGAAGAAGCGGACGAGGACGCCGCCCCGGTGCGCCATGCCGTGCGCACGCGGCGGCTGGCGCGCACCTACCTGGGCGAAGAACACAGCGGGCACTACGAGTTCCTGGGCCCGCTGCTGGCCGGTGCCGTGGACCAGGCCCACGCGGCGGTGCTGCAGGCTCTGACCGGGGACCACGGCCCGCCCGTGCGGGACCCCGAGCACAAGGTCCCCTGGTGGTTCCCCGCCGGCCACCTGCCGCCCGCCTGGGCCGTGCCGATGGACCGTGCCCTGCCGGGAGACAGCGGTGTGCTGCGCGAGTCGCGCGAGCAATGGCTGTCGCTGTACAAGGTGGATGGCACGGGCGACGGCGACGCCTGGTGGGAGCTGTGGCTGATGGCGGCGCCGAGCGTGGACGCGCTGCAGACAGCGCAGCGCGCACGCCAGCAGGCCTTGCCGGCCGGGGAGGGCGGTGGGGGCATGCCTGGCGCGGGCGTTGACGGCCAGGCCGATGCGTCCCGCGAGCCGCAGACGCGCGAGGAATGGTTGCAGACCGTGGCCAGCAGTGGCCGCTCCATCGGCCGGGTGCCGGCCCAGTGGCTGGACGACGCCATGGTGGACGCGGCCGTTGCCGACTGGACCGCGGCGTTGGAAGACGTGCCCGCCCGGTTCCAGACGCCCGAGCGCCTGGCGGCCCTGGTGCGCCAGGGGGTGGACAAGGCCACGCAGATCCCGCCCCGCTGCATGACGGCCGAAGGCCTGGCCCTGGCGCGCGCGCTGTACGCGGGCCAGCCCGACTGGGACGGGCGCGACCAGGAGCACAGCCGCGTGCCCCGGCAGTGGAACCACAACAGCCTGTACGGTGTGTGGGCTGGCCTGCTCACGCCGGCGATGGCGCTTGCGGCCGTGCGCGCGCATGCGCCCCTGCGCAGCGTGGCGCACTGGCTGCGCACCGATGCGGTGGAAGAGGCTGCCCTCAGCACCAGCCTGGACAACATCCGCGACCTCGACCCCGCCAAGATCACGCCCGCCCTGGCCGAGGCCGCCGTGCGCTACAGCGGTGACCGGATCAGTGCCATCCCGGCCCACCTGCTGACCCCTCAACTGTGCCTGATGGCGGTGCGCAACAACGGCCAGTCGCTGGCCCTGATTCCCGAGGCCCTGCGCAGCGTGGAGGTCTGTGTTGCGGCGCTCAAGGAGTCCTGGAACCAGTTCATGGAAGTGCCCGCGGCCTTGCGGGTGGAGGTGACCACGCAGCTCATCGACGAGGAGCTGGCGAAAACCGCGCGCAGGAAGAAGAAACCCGGCACGCCAGACGAGCGCAGCGAGTGGCATGCCAACCGCGCCTGGGCCAAGCTCTGGGCAGGGGACTGGCTGGGCGCCATTGCCGATGCGCAGCGCGGGGCGGGAAGGTCGGTGGACATGCACTACGTGCAGGCCAGCGCCTGGCGCGCGCTGGGCCGCCGCGACGAGGCCGCGCAAGAGGCCGCGAACGTGCTCGCGCGCGAGTCGCCCTACATCGCGATGTGGAACCGCGCCGAGGACACGCGCTGGCTGAAGGCCCTGGCGCAGGAGCACACCGCCAGGGCGCTGGCGGTCGACGATGCGGCCCTGGTGGAACTGCTGCGCGCACAGCCCGACATGCTGGGCGAGATTCCGCGCGAGCGCATCACCCACGCCATGGTGGATGCCGCGCTGCAGGCCGATGAGCGCACCGTGCGCTTCGTGCCGCGCCGCCTCCTGACGCCCGAGCGCTATGCCATCGCACTGGAGCGCAAGGCCAAGCAGTTCGGGCAGATCCCTGTCAGCATGCTCACCGAGGCGGCCTGCATCGCGCATGTGCGCAACGCGGGCTGGAACCTGGGCGCGGTGCCCCAGGCCCTGCGCACGCTCACCGTCTGCGCCTACGCGGTGCGCCACAGCGCCCGCGCCATCGAGGAGGTGCCCGAGGCCCTGCGCGAGCGGGTGCCGGCCGCGGTCCGCAAGCTGCCGAAGGACCGGTGAGCGCCGGGGCGGCCCGGCGGCGGGCGGCCCTGGCGTTACTGGTTCTTCAGGCTGAGGACGTTGCCCTCGGCATCGACCGTGGCGACCGCGGTGTTGGTGACGATGGCATTGAAGGCGTTGGTGCCACGGTATTTCGTGAACACGGTCATTCCGCCATCCGTCACCCGGTAGCGGGTTTCGACATGCTCGTAGCTCTTGGGGTTGCGCATGGCGGACTTGACCGCCGTCTCCACGTTGCGGTGCGCGCCGTTCCATGGGCTGAACTGGGACTCGTACTTGGCCTTCACGGCGGCGGAGCGCGCCACCTCTTCCTGGAACTTCTTTTCCGCTGCCTGCTGCGTCTCTATCGTCTCGAGCTTGCCCTGGTAGAGCAGGCGGCTGCCGGGCTCTTCCTTGATCAGCGTGCGGTAGATATGCACCAGCCGGTCGTTGGAGAGGGTGTTCGCATTCTCCAGCTCCAGCTTCATCATCTGCACCTCGGCGCGCGACTGCAGGCGCCCCAGGTCGGGGTCGCGCGTCACCCCCATGAACTTGGTGATGGTGGCGTGGGCTTCTCGCGCCTGGCCCGCTGCGAGCTGGCGTTCCACCTCGGCGATGATCTTCGTCTTGTTGGCGGCGTACTCGGCCTCGCGCTCTTTCTTCACCGCTGCAGTGCGCGCAGTGGCCTCCTGCTGCTTCGTGGCCTCGTCCTGCTTGCGCTTTTCCTCGGTGGCGCTGCCGAAGCTGCTCACCTGCAGGAACATCAGCACCAGCACGATGCCCACGCTCCAGCCGGGGGAGGGGAAGAGAGGGGTGCGCGCCAGGATCCGTTGGCGGATCGGTGGCAGCAACAAGACGAGCATGGGGATGAGCAGCAGCCCTGCGGCATAGCCGCCGGATGTGCCCACGCCCCCCAGGGTGCTCAAGCTCGCGAGAATGGCCATGGCATACAGCCCGGCCGCTACCAGAATCGGCTTCGACAACATCGGAAACAGTCCTCCTTGAATCATTTTGTTGCGCGCGATCATGGTGTGCTATCCCGCAAATAGGTGATAGCCATGAAGCCGATGGATTTCGCGCCACGGCAATGCGCAAACCGCCCCTGGGTAGGGCGTCCGCTAGCGGCTGTTCGGCAGCAGCCGCTCCACCAGCGGGTGCAGCACTTTCTTGTGCGCGGCGATGGCAAAGAAGTACTCCTCCACGCCCGCGCAGGCACCCACCCGCTTGACCCCGTAGTGGGCCGTCAGCTCGTCGTGCACCAGGCCCGCCATCGGGAACACGCCCATGCCCGCCGCGCCGAAGGTCTTGAGCAGGGCACTGTCCTCGAACTCACCGGCGAGGTTCGGCCGGATCGCCATGCGTTCGAACCACTGGTCGAGCCGGGTGCGCACGGCGGCATGGGTGGTGGGCAACAGCACCGGCACTTTGGCCAGGGACTGCGGAAAACCGCGCCGGGCCGCTGCGTACAGCGCAGGTGGCGCGTACCAGGCCAGGGCCGACGAGGTGAGCGGGTGGCTGTAGACCTTGAGGCTGGGGTTGGGCGGTGCGGGGCGGTCGGCCAGCACCACGTCGAGCCGGTGCAGCGCCAGGTCGCCGAGCAGGTCCTCGAATTCGTCCACCAGGCACAGCAGCTTGAGGTGTGGTGCCTGCATCACCGGCTGCATCAGGCTGCGCACCGCCAGCTTGGGCAACTGGTCGGAGATGCCCACCACCAGGCGCACCGTGGGGGCGCCGGCCGCATCGCGCACGGCGGCCGGCAGCTGCTCGCCCAGCTGGAAGATCTGCTCGGCCTGGCGCATGGCGGCCAGCCCCGCGTCGGTGAGCACCACCCCGCGCCCCGAGGGCTTGAGCAGGGCGTAGCCGAGCGCGCGCTCGAGCTCGCGCACCTGCGTGCTCACGGTCTGCACCGCCATGCCCAGGCGCTCGGCAGCGCGCGCGACACCGCCCTCCTTGGCGACGACCCAGAAGTAGTAGAGGTGCCGGTAGCTGAAGTCGGGGCCCATGCACTGTCCGGTTTTTCAGAACTGTCGCTTCCCAATTCGCTGCTTTCACAAAGCTGCCACCTGGCTATCGTGGTGCCAGGCACGCAGACCACAGGGTGGCCGTGGGGCGGGCCACCACACCGACCCGTCGGAAGGAGACAGCCATGTTGAGAGTCCTTGTTCCATCGGATGGTTCCGCCAATTCGCTGCATGGCCTGCGCCATGTGATGGGCGAGTTTGCGAAGAACCGGGATCTGGCGATCCATGTCCTCAACGTGCAGCCGCCGTTCTCCCAGCATGTCTGCGATTTCAGCAGCAAGAGCGACCGCACGGAGTTCCACCAGGAGCAGGCCGAGCGCGCTCTGGCGCCGGTGCGCCAGGCGCTGGACGGCGCCGGCATCCCCTACACCGTGCACATGGAGGTCGGCGACAAGGCCGACTGCATTGTGGCGGCCGCGCGCCGGCTCGGCTGCGATTGCATCGTCATGAGCACGGCGCGCAAGAGCTCGCTGGTGCGCATGGTCGAGAACTCGGTCACCAACCAGGTGATCGAGCGCACGAGCGTGCCCGTGGAGGTGATCGCCGGCGAGCGCGCATCGAAGCTGGAGCGCTTCGGCATCCCCGCGGGCGTGGGCGCGGGCATCCTGGTGCTGTGGATGGCCGCCAGCTGAGCGGGCGCAGGGCCTGGCGATGACCGGCAGCATCGACACCCTGGCCACCGGCCCGATGTGGGCCGGCTTCATCGCCTTCGTGCTGGCCATGCTGGCGCTGGACCTGTTCGTGCTGGGCGGCAACAAGGCGCACCGCGTTGCTGCGCGCGAGGCCGCGGGCTGGGCGTTGGCCTGGGTGGTCCTGGCCTGCGGCTTCGGGGCGCTGCTGTGGTGGTACCTGGACGGCGTGGCCGGGCGCGAGGTCGCCAACCGGAAGGCGCTGGAGTTCTTCACCGGCTACCTCATCGAGCAGGCCCTGTCGGTGGACAACATGTTCGTGTTCGTGATGGTCTTCGGCTACTTCGCGGTGCCGCCGCAGCTGCAGCGCCGCGTGCTGCTGTACGGCGTGCTGGGCGCGATCACCATGCGCGCCGCGATGGTGCTGGGCGGCGTGTGGCTGGTGTCGGAGTTCGCCTGGGTGCTCTACGTCTTCGGCCTGTTCCTCGTGGTCACCGGGATCAAGATGCTGGTGTTGGCCGAGCGCAAGCCCGACCTGGACCACAACCCCCTGCTGCGCTGGCTGCGCGGCCACCTGCGCATCACGCCGGGCTTCCACGGCCAGGCCTTCTTCGTGCGCATCGGCGGCGTGCGCCATGCGACACCGATGCTGCTGGTGCTGCTGATGATCGAGGCCAGCGACCTGGTCTTCGCGGTGGACAGCATCCCCGCCATCTTTGCGGTGACCACCGACCCGTTCATCGTGTTCACCTCCAACATCTTCGCCGTGATGGGCCTCAGGGCCCTGTACTTCCTGCTGGCCGACATGGCCGAGCGTTTTCGCCTGCTCAAGTACGGCCTGGCGCTGGTGCTGGTCTGCATCGGCACCAAGATGCTGGCCGCGCCCTGGTTCCACCTGCCCACGCATTGGTCGCTGGCGATCGTGGGCGCCATTATTTTGGTGTCCATGGTGCTGAGTCTGAAGCTCCCCGGCACCAAGCCGTCCACGCGCGCGGGGTGAGCGCCGGGATCGGGATGCACTTGTCCGATCCGAGCCTGGAACTGGCCAGCGCGATCATTCTCACGGCCCGCCCTGCGGGCGATAGTGGCAGCCCTCCCATCCACTGTCCCCCCGCGAGAACCTACCGTGCGCCTCATCAGAAACTGGCTTCCCCTTCTTCTTGTTGTTGTGTCGACCGCCCTGTGCTGCACCGCGCAGGCGCAGCAAACCTACCCAACGCGGCCCATCACCCTGCTGGTGCCGTTTCCAGCCGGCGGGCAGGCCGACGCACTGGCCCGGGCCACGGCACCGGCGCTGCAAAAGGAGCTGGGCCAGCCAGTCATCGTGGAGAACACGGCGGGCGTGGGCGGTGCGCTGGGCGCGCAGCGCGTGCTCAACGCGCCGCCCGACGGCTACACGCTGATGTTCGGCACGCCCATTGAGCTGATCCAGACGCCCATGGCCGTGGCCGGTGCCAGGTACCAGCCCGACGCCTTTCGCATGGTGGCGCCCGTGCTGTCCACCTACCTGATGATGGTGGTGCGCTCCGAGCTGCCGGTGAACAACGTGGCCGAGTTCGTGGCGCTGGCCAGGTCGCGCGCCGCCAACGAACTCAATTACGGCAGCGTGGGCCGCGGCTCGGCCTACCACCTGGTGGCCGAGCGCTTTGCCCAGGACACGGGCGTGAAGATGGTGCACGTGCCCTACCGGGGCGCGCAGCAGATGATCACCGACCTGGCGGGCGGCCAGATCGACATGGGTTTCCTCGCGATGGGTGGGCCGGTGCCCGGGCTGCTGCAGACGGGCAAGTTCAAGGCCATCGGCTACACCGGCACCACGCGCCACCCGGCCTTCCCGAACGTGGCGACCCTCAACGAGAGCAAACTCGTCAAGGACTTCAACTTCGACCTGTGGGGCGCCGTCATGGCCCACCGCAACGTGCCCGAGGCCGTGGTCGCCAAGGTGCATGCGGCCGTGAACACGGCGCTGCGCCAGCCGCAGTTCCGCAAGAACCTGGAGGCCACGGGCGTCATACCCGCCGAACCCACGAGCCTGGCCAGGGCGGCCGCCTTCTACGCGTCGGAAACCGTGCGCTACCAGCGGGTGGGCAAGTCGATCGACCTGCAGCCCGAGTAGGGCCCCCGGGGGGGCCGGGCGTCGCTAAGGGACTTTCCGGGTAGCCGCAGAGGCGCCCACAGGGCACCATCGCGGCATGTACTCCGACATTGCAGAGGGCACGCTGCGCGCGGACCCGGCCCGGGCTGCCATGGCGGCGGTCCAACTCCCCTGGAGCCAGGCGTCCTCGGCCGCGGCGGGCGAAAAGCGCTTCGCCCCCTCCAAGCTCTCGGTGCTGGTCGAGGTGGCCCAGGAGCTGGGCTGGCCCGTGGATGCCGTGCTGGCCGGCACGGGGCTCGACGCGGCGGCCATCCGCGACCCCTTCACGCTGACTTCGCCGTCCCAGTTCCTGCATGCCGCGCGCAATGCCGTGCGGCTGCCCTGCGGCTACGAGGCCGGCGTGCGCGTGGGTGCCCGGCTGCACGCCTCCTGCTACGGCATGTACGGCTATGCGCTGCTGTGCTCCGAGTCCATGCGGCAGATGTTCGACACCGGCGTCCGGTTCCATCAGCTGGCCAATGGCATGCTGCAGATCAAGTGGGTCGAGCAGCAGGGCCTGGCCACCTGGCTGCTGCCCTCGCACGACACCCTGCTCGTGCGCGACGTGGACGAAGCGCTGTACCGCCTGCTCATCGACCTGCAGTTCGCCGTGCACGTCACCCTGTTCAAGGACACCATGGGCCCCTGGTGCGTGCCCCAGGGCGCCAGCTTCACCTGCCCAGAGCCACCCCACGCGGCACTGCTGGCGCAGCTGCTGGAGTGTCCGCTGGCCTTCGGCCGGGCGCAGAACACGCTGAGCTACCCGGCCGCCTGGCTGGACCGCGCGCCGCAGCTGGCCAACCCCATCACGGCGGCCCATGTCTCCAGCCAGTGCCTGCGGCTGCTGGAGGATTTCCGCTGGCATGCGGGCATTACCCGGCGCGTGTACCAGGAGCTCACGCGCACGCCGGGCCAGTTCCCGGACATCGAGGTCGTCGCCGAGGCGCTGAGCATGACCTCGCGCACCCTGCGGCGCAAGCTGGAGGCGGAGGGCACCTCGTTCACCGACCTGATGGCCAGCGTGCGCAAGGCCCTGGCGATCGACTACCTGAGCACCACGCGCCTGGGCGCCGACGACATCGCCGCGGCCATCGGCTTCAGCGACGCGGTGAGCTTTCGCCACGCCTTCAAGCGCTGGACCGGCAAGTCCCCCAGCGAGTACCGCCGGGCGGCGGGCTTCCTGCAGGGCTGACCGATCGATCCGGCAGGGTGTCCGCAGCGGACACCCATTGGCCGATGGCGTCATTCCGGCGCGCGCCGGGCCCTTCGATACTGGGGTGGGCATCTTGCGATGCACTCATAACCAAGAAGGAGACAACGAGATGATGGCGATGAAACGCAATGCACTGTGGTGCGCGATGGCGGCCGCATCGGCCGGGCTGATGTCGGGCTGTGGCGGTGGTGACGACGGGCCGCAGCGCGGCGCGCTGCTGGAGGCACCCGCCAGCGTGGCCACGCTCTCGGCCGCGCAGATCGACGCGGCCATGGCGGCCGGCGGCCTGCAGGCGCTGACCGGCAAGGCGCGCTGCGACGTGAAGATCGTCGCGCTGAACTACCGCACGGTGGACCCGAAGAACGCCGACGCCAATGTATCGGGTGCCATGCTGGTGCCCACGGGCGCCGCCTGCAGCGGGCCGGCGCCGCTGGTGGCCTACGCGCGCGGCACCGACGTGGCCCAGGGGCGCACCATGGCCAGCGCCACCGATGCCGAGACCGGCATGGCCATGGGCTTCCTGGCCGCGCAGGGCTATGCCGTGGTGCTGACGGACTACCTGGGCTACGCCAAATCGACCTTCCCCTACCACCCCTACCTGCATGCCGATTCGGAGGCCGCGTCGGTGATCGACTCGATCCGCGCGGCGCGCAATGCGGCGGCGGGCGTGGGCGCCAACCTGTCGGGCAAGGTCATGCTGGCCGGCTACTCGCAGGGCGGGCATGCGGCCTCGGCCGCGCAGCGCAACGGCGAGCGCGACAACGCGGCCGAGCTCAACATCGTCGGCGCCGCGCTCATGGGGGCACCGTTCAACGTGTCGGACTCGGCCCGCCAGCCCATCGCCGGGGTGCAGGTCTTCGTGCCCCTGGCCATCACGGCCTGGCAAAAGACCTACGGCAACATCTACACGGATGTGAACACGGTCTTTCGCAAGCCGTATGCGGACACCATCGAGAACCTCATCCCCTCGCGCACGCTGAACGTCGCCACCATGGTCGCCAGCGGTGCGCTGCCCGGTGCCAACGGCGAATCGCCCGAGCAGGCGCGCGCCGCCATCCTGCAGCCGGCCTTCCTGGCCGACTATGTATCCAACAACCAGAACCCGGTCTACCTAGCGGCCAAACGCAACGACCTGATGGACTGGACACCGCGCGCCCGCACCCTGCTGTGCCAGGGCTCGGGCGACCCGACCATCCCCTACGCGCTCAACCAGAAGGCCTTCAAGGCCCTGCTCGACGCACGCGGCGCCACCCACGTGACGGCGGTGGACGTGGACGCCCAGGTGCAGGCCACCTTCGGCACCAACGGCGCGGCGCCCACCGACCCGGCCAACCCGGCCTTCGCCAAGTACTACGGCGGCTACCACGGCAGCTACGCGCCGCCGTTCTGCTTCGCGCAGGCGCGTGCGCTGTTCGATACGGTGAAGTAAACAGACCGCCCCCCAAGGCCATCCCGCCCCGGGTCCGGTGACCTGGTGGTGTCAGGTCGTGCGGAACTGCCTGCGGTAGGCCAGCGGCGAGACCTTGAGCGCCGCCGCGAAATGCTGGCGCATCGAGGCCGGGGTGCCGAAGCCGGCCTTGTCGGCCACCGCGTCGATGGATTCCTCGGTGGTCTCCAGCAGGCGCTGGGCCAGGGCCAGGCGCTGGTGCAGCAGCCACTGGCCCACGGTGGTGCCCATGGCCTCGCGGAAGTTGCGCGTAAAGCTGCGGCGGCTCATCAGCGCCTTGCCGGCCAGGGCATCGAGGTCGTGCGGCTGCTGCAGGTTGTGCAGCATCCAGGCGACCACAGGGCCCAGGCGGTCGCGCTCGGGCGCGGCGCGCACGGGGGTCTCGATGTACTGCGCCTGGCCGCCCTGGCGGTGCGGGGCCACCACCATGCGGCGCGCCGCGCGGTTGGCCGCATCGGCCCCGTGGCGCACGCGCAGCAGGTGCAGGCAGCAGTCGATGCCGGCGGCCGTGCCGGCCGAGGTGAGCACGTCGCCATGGTCCACGTACAGCACCTCGGGCTGCAGCAGCACCTGGGGATAGCGCTCGGAAAAGCGCTCGGCCAGGTACCAGTGGGTGGTGGCCGTGCGGCCGTCCAGCAGGCCCGCCTCGGCCAGCACGAAGGCCCCCAGGCACAGGCCGACGATGGTGGCGCCGCGGTGGTGCGCGCGGCGCAGCGCGTCCAGCAGTTCCGGTGGTGCCGCGCGCGTGTCGTCGAACCACGAGGGCACGACGATGATCTGCGCCTTGCGCAGTATCTCGAGGCCGTGCGCGACATGGATCGCAAAGCCCGCATTGGTGCGCAGCCCGCCGGGCACTACGGCGCAGACCGAGAGCGCGAAGCGGTGGCTGCGGTCCTCGTCGCGGTCCTCTCCGAAGACCAGGCACGGCACCGACAGGTGGAAGGGGCTGATGCCGTCGAAGGCGACCACGGCGACGGTCTCGGGCCGGGCGGGGGGCGGTAGGGTCAGCATGGCCCGATTCTATCGATGATTGGCATTCGGGCCGCTATCGGCCAAGAGCGGTGATGCCTAAGATTCACTCCATCGCAACCCCAATGGAAACACCGACCATGTCCACCGCACCTCGCCGCGCCCTGATCGTCATCGATGTCCAGAACGAATACTTCGACGGCGGCCTGCTGCCCATCGAATACCCGCCCGTGCAGCAAAGCCTGCCCCGGATCCTGCAGGCCATGGATGGCGCGCACGCCGCCGGCGTGAAGGTGGTGGTGGTGCAGCACCATGCGCCCAAGGGCGCGCCGGTGTTCCAGGCCGATGCCCACAACGGCCAGCTGCACCCCGAGGTGGCACGCCGCCACCGCGACCACCTGATCACCAAGGCCACGCCCAGCGCGTTCACGGGCACCGACCTGGCGCAGTGGATTGCCGAGAACGGCATCGACACGCTCAGCGTCATCGGCTACATGACGCACAACTGCGATGCCTCCACGGTCTTAGAGGCCATGCACCGCGGGCTGGCGGTGGAGTTCCTGGCCGATGCCACGGGCGCACTGCCCTACGAGAACGCGGCGGGCTATGCCAGCGCCGAGGAAATCCACCGCGTGTTCAGCGTGGTGTTCCAGAGCAACTTCGCCGCGGTGGCCAGCACCGAGGGCTGGCTGGCAGCGGTGCGCGATGGCCAGCCCCTGGCCAAGGACAACGTGGTGGTGTCCAACCAGCGCGGCCGCGCACGCGCAGCCCGCGCCTGAGTTCGCCTGGCCACCGCCACCATCAACCGGCCAGGTCGCGCAGCGCCCCGGCCAGGGTCGGGTGCTCGAAGCGGTAGCCGGCCTGCTGCGCGGCCCGGGGCTCCAGGTTCTGCCCGTCGAGCAGCAGGGTGGCCATCTCGCCCAGCAACCAGCGCAGCGGCGCCCCCGGCATGCGCAGCCAGACCCGGCGGCCGAAGGACTGCGCCAGCGCGCGGCTGAAGCCCGCCTGCGACGGGGTGTCCGGTGCCACGGCGTTGACCGCGCCCTCCAGCGCCGGGTGTGCCAGGCCAAAGCGGATCATCCCCAGCGCATCGGCCAAGTGGATCCAGGGCGCCGGCTGCCGGCCCGAGCCGAGCACCGCGCCCAGCCCCAAGCGGGCGCTCCATGCGAGCATGGGGTAGGCGCCATCGCCCTGGCCCAGCACCACGCCCAGGCGCAGCCGCACCACACGCACGCCCAGGGCCTCGGCGCGCCGGGCCTCGTGTTCTATGGCCACACACAGGTCGGACTGGAACTCGCCTGGCCGGGGCGGGCCGTCCTCGGCCAGGGCCGCGCCATCGAAGTTGTTGGCCGCACCGTAGTAGCCCACGGCCGATGCGCTGACCAGCACCTGCGGCACCTGCTGCAGCCGGCGCATCAGTTGCACCAGGGCCATGGCCACCTGCGTGCGGCTTTGGACCAGCTCCCGCCGGCGCGCGGCCGTCCAGGGCCGGCCCAGCACCCGGGCGCCTGCCAGGTGCACCACGGCGCCGATGTGGGTTTCGCTAGGGATCTGGTCCAGCTGCTCCACCACCCACACGCCGGGGCCGAACATGCCCTGCGCCTGACGCGCATCGCGCGACAGGGCGATGACGCGCCGGCCCTCGGCTTGCAACTGCCGCACCAGGGCGCTGCCCACGAAGCCGGTGGCGCCGGTGACCAGCACCGCCGGCCCAGATGGCCCAGGTGGCGGCGTGTGCGCCCCAGGGGCGGGCGTCGATGCCTGCTGCGCGGCCGCGCGCCCGAGTCGGCGCACGGCGCGCACATTGCGCACGCTCCACGCCAGCACGCCCACGCCGTACAGCGTGAACAGCCAGGAGACCCAGCCGTGGGGATGGAAGTGCAGTGCGGTGTTCATCGAAGCCCAATCTTGCAGCACCGGCACCATCAGCGCCACAAAGCCCCCATAGCTGATGGTGAGCACGGTGTGCAGCAGGCGCTCGAAGGGCGGCAGCCGGCGCGTGCGGTCCTCTTCCAGAAAGTCGGCCAGGGTGATCAGCACCTCGGCCGCCAGAATCAGCGCCAGCACGCCGGCCATGGCGCCGCGCCATTCGAACCAGGCCAGGCCCAGGAAGACCAGCCCGTACAGGGCCTCGCGCGCGGCATGCAGAGCGAGTTCGCGGCGCGCCGATACGCGCTGCGGCAGGCGCGCCTCCCACTCGTGGTGCCAGAGGTTGTCGAAGGCACCGAGCACGGACTGGAAGGACAGGAGCAGAAAGACGGTATTCATGGTGGACTCACTCACTTATTCATTCATTCAATTTGCAGGGGGTCGGTGAAGACACCCGACTGGTAAAAGGTCTCGCCCCACAGCGGGTGCGCCATGGACAGCGTGAAGCGGAAGTCGCCGCCACCCAGGTCGGTATGGGTCACGCGGCACTGGCCGGGCGACAGCCATTGCGGTACCGGGATGCGCAGCCGGCCCAGCGCCAGGAAGAAGCGGCGGCTCTGGAAGACGAGGCTGCCGTCCTCCTCGAACACGTCGAGGGCCATGGCCAGGCCGCCATCGGTGCGCTCGGTCAGTTGGCCGCCCGTGCCGGGCTCCTTGGTCGAGCGCACGGTGGCCGCGCCAGCTGCTTCTCCGAACACCCGTTCCCACACCACGCCGCCCTGGCCGTTGCTGCGCACCCGCACGGTGGCCGCCAGGCCCCAGGCCTGCAGGCCGGTAAGTGGGCTCCCGAAGGCGCGCGACAGGCCGGCGTACACACGGCCGATGCCGGAGCAGCGCATGTCCATGCGGCCGGTGTAGTCCACGTCGGGGTGGCCGGCACCGAAGCGCCGCCGCACGGCGGCCGGCAGGCGGGCCCAGCCCGCGGCACCCACGTAGTCGGCCAGGTCGAGGTGCCGCACGGCGTCGGCTGCGGGGGCGAAGGAGGGCAGGGCGGTGGAGGGCATGGCGGGTTTCCTGTGGGGGCTGTCTGCTCCTTCTTCTGCGAAAACCGGGCCAGCCCGCCGCGCTACCGCAAGTCGTTGATTCATTTGGCTTTTCGCCAGTGACCTGCATACTTCGTTTACAGTACGCGCAGGCCCTGTTGTCAACGCTGGCGACAGGTCCTCCCCCTCGGCCTCCATCCCCGCCCATGCTCATCCGCGCCGTCCTTGGCTTCTCGATCATCGAAACCCTGGCCCTGGCCGGCATGCTGCTGTGGTGGGCCGACCGGGTGGCCGGCGCCCGGCTGCTGGCCGCCTTCCTGACCGGCATCGCCATCTGGATCACGGGCAACGAGCTGCCCAACTGGATCGGGCCGGCACACCAGCCGCTGACCTTCGCGCTGCTGGCCTTTGCGCCCCTCACCTCGGCCTTCTTCTTCCACTTCTGCGTGGTGTTCTGCCGTGTGCCGCTGCCGCGCTGGGGCGTGGCGGCAGCCTATGTGCTGGGTGGCTCGGCAACGCTGGTGGCGCAGGTGCTGCTGCCGGCCGAGCTGGTCCACAAGCCCCACGTGGGCTACATCGCCATAGCCAACACGGTGGGCTGGACAGCCAGCCTGGCCTGGATTCTCCTGGGCACCGGCGGGGTCGCGGTGCTGCTCACGGCGCTCGCGCGCGCCCGGCGGCCGGCCTTCAACCAGATCGCGGCGGTGACCGCGTCCTGCCTGTGGGGCCTCTTGTGCCTGGCCGGCTACGGCATCGTGATCCTGGACCTGCCGGTCTACCCTTACCCGCTGCTGGGGCTGCCGTTCTATCCCGTGATCCTGGTCTACGGCATCCTGCGCTACGGCGTCTTCGTGTCCAACGCCTGGGCGCGCCGTGCGCTCGCCTGGGCCCTGCTGCTGGCCGCGGGCGCGGCCATGGTGGCGCTGATTCCGCTGCTGCCCATCGAATCGCGCTGGGCCGGCGGCCTGGTGGTGGCGGCCAGCTGCATTGCGCTGAACGGCCCCGTGCGCCAGTTCGCCGAGCGCCTGGTCTACCCGGGCGGCGCGGTCTCGGCGGCCGACCTGCAGTCCTGGCGCCAGGCGCTGCAGTCGGCCGACAGCATGCCGGCACTGGAGAGCGAGGCCGGCACCCTGCTCAGCCGCCGCACGGGCACCCAGGTGCGGGTGCTGCTGGGCAATGGCGCTGCCCCGCCGCCCGGCGACATGCCCTGCCTGCTGGGCACGCGCGCGGGCTCCGGCTGGGCCATCACCCTGCACGGCTGGGAGGCTGCGCCCCCCGGGCCGCGGCGCGTGGCCGAGCTGTTCGGCACGGTGGTCGCCGATGCCGCCGAGCGCGTGGCCCAGGGCGAGCAGATCGCGGCGCGCGAGCGCGAGCGCCAGCTGCAGGCGCGCCTGGCCGAGCTGGGCTCGCTGGCCGCCACGGTGGCGCACGACATCCGCAACCCGCTCAACATCATTGCCATGGCGGTGGCCACGGCCTCACCCGAGGTGCGCCGCGAGGTGGCCAGCCAGGTGGGGCGCATCGCCCACCTGAGCAATGACCTGCTCGACTATGCCAAGCCCTGGAAGCTGGTGCCCCAGCGCTACGACCTGGCGGCCCAGGTGCGCGCCGCCGCCGCCAGGCTGCCGCACTGCACGCTGGGCGCTGCCCTGCAGGAGCCGCTCATGATCGATGGCGACCCGCGGCGCGTGGACCAGGCGCTGACCAACCTGCTCGAGAACGCACGCGCCGCATCCGGCGCCGAGGCCCCGGTGGCCGTGCACATCGACGCCGAGCAGCGCGCCGATGCCGTGCTGCTGCATGTCTGCGACGACGGCCAGGGCGTGCCCGAGGAGATCCGCCACCGGCTGTTCGAACCCTTCGCATCGCGCAGCCCCGGCGGCACGGGCCTGGGCCTGGCCATCGTGGCGCGCACCCTGTCGGCCCACGGGGGCACGGTGGCGCTCACGCAGCGGCCGCCCTGGACCACCTGTTTCACCCTGAGCTTCCCCCTGAACCATGCACACCCCTCCTGACGCTGCAGACCGCGGTCGCATCCTGCTGGTCGACGACGAGCCGGCCTTCCAGCGCCTGGGCGCCAACTTCTTGCGCGGGCTGGGCCACGAGGTGCTGGTGGCGGGCGACGCCGAGCAGGCCCTGGCCGCCTTCGCCACGCAGCCGGCGCCCGACCTGGTGCTGCTGGACCTGGCCATGCCGCCATCGATGGACCCCGAAGCCGGGCTGGCGCTGGTGCCCCGCTTCGCGCGGGTGCCGGTGATCGTCTGGTCCGGCCACGGCGACCACGAGCTGGCCCTGCGCGCCGCCGAGCTCGGTGCCTGGGACTTCCTCACCAAGCCCATCGACCCGGACATGCTGCGCTTCGTCATCGGGCGGGCGCTGCGCAAGGCCAAGCTCGATGCCGAGCTGCGCGCCCTGCGCGCGGTGCAGGCCGGCGACGACATGGGCCTCATCGGCCAGGCCCAGGCCACCGTGCAGCTGCGCGCCATGGTGCGGCGCGTGGGGCCCACGCGGGTCAGCGTGCTGGTGCTGGGCCCCACCGGCAGCGGCAAGGAGCTGGTGGCGCGCGCCCTGCACGCCTGCAGCCCGCAGTCGGCCAGCGGCTTTGTCGCCATCCACTGCGGTGCGCTGTCGGCCGAGCTGCTGGAGAGCGAGCTCTTCGGCCACCTCAAGGGCAGCTTCACCGGCGCCTACCGTGACCAGCCGGGCCTGGTCGAGGTGGCCCATGGCGGCACCCTGTTCCTCGACGAGGTGGGCGAAATGCCGCCGCCCATGCAGGTCAAGCTGCTGCGCTTTCTGCAGGAGGGCACCTTCGTGCCTGTGGGGGGGCGCAGCCAGAAGAAGGCCGAGGTGCGCGTGGTAGCCGCCACGCACCGCGACCTGGAGGCCATGGTGCGCGATGGCAGCTTTCGCGAAGACCTGTACTACCGCCTCAAGGGCGTGGTGCTGCGCACCCCGGCGCTCAGCGAGCGGCCGGCCGACGTGCCGCTGCTGGCCACGCGCTTTTTGCACCGCGTGGCGCCGCGCGCCGGCTTGTCGGGCGATGCCCTGGCCTGGCTGGCCGCGCGCGAATGGCCGGGCAATGTGCGCGAGCTCAAGGCGCTGATCGAGGCCGCGGGCGCGCTGCTGCTCCAGGACCAGCCCGAGGTCGACGCACCGCTGCTGCGCCTGGCCGCAGGCGAGGCGGACGAGGGCCACCACGGCGCCGCCGAATCCGCAGCCCCGCTGGAAGGCTTGGGGCCGCTCGACGCGGCGCTGGCCGAGCTGGAGCGCCGGCTGGTGCGCGACGCCATGCAGTCGGCCGGTGGCAACCAGTCCGAAGCCGCGCGGCGCCTGGGCATTTCGCGCGTGGGGCTGATCAAGAAGCTGGCGCGGTTGGGACTTCGCTAGGGCGCTGCCTTGGCCTTGCCCGGCAACCGGCCCACGCGCTCGCTCAAAAAGTCCACCAGCACGCGCACACGCTGGGGCTGGTAGGGGCGCGCGGCGTAGAGCAGGTGCGCCTGCTGCGCCGGGCCTGTGTACCGGGGCAGCACGCGCACCAGCCGGCCATCGGCCAGCAGCTCGGCCACCATCCAGGTGGGCTGCAGCGAGATGCCGGCACCGGCCAGCACGCTTTCGAGCATGGCCACGGCATGGTTCACGCGGTAGCGGCTGTGCACCGGCACGTTCACGGGGCCGGCCGGGCCCTGCAGCACCACCCCATCGTCGCCGGCCGCGTAGCGCAGGTAATCGTGCGCCAGCAGGTCCTGCGGCTGGCGCGGTTTGCCGCGTGCGGCCAGATAGGCCGGCGCGGCCACCAGCACGCGCGGCCAAGTGCCCAGGTGGCGGGCGACCAGGTCCTGGGGCAGGGGGCCGCCCAGGCGCAGCGAGACGTCGATGCGCTCCTCCAGCGGGTGGATGAAGCGGTCGTCCAGCACCAGCTCCAGCGCGATCTCGGGGTAGGTGGCCAGGAACTCGCCGGCCATGGCGTTGAGCCGGCACTGGCCCAGCGCCACCGGCGCGCTCACGCGCAGCAGGCCGCGGGGTTGTGCGGTGCGCTGGTGCACATCGGCCACGGCCTCGTCATGGGCTTCGAGCATGCGCCGCGCGTGCTCGTGAAAGCGCTGGCCTTCTTCGGTCAGGCTCAGCCCCGCCGGGGCCCGGCGCAGCAGGCGCACGCCCAGCGACTGCTCCAGGCCCGCGACCAGCTTGCTCACCGTGGGCTGGGTGGTGTGCAGGGCGCGCGCCGCGCCCGACAGGCTGCCCAGCTCCACGCTGTGAACGAAGGCCGCGAGCGCGCGCAGGGTGTCCATGGGTATTCCGAAATCGAATGAGGAGCATGCCATTTTGCCGTCTGTTCATGGCCGGTGGAATGCCAGACAGTGGCAGCTCTTTCAGCCCACCCGAGGATGTGCACCCATGAACCCCCCTTCGAAAATCACCGCGCGCATGCGCCACGCCCTGCTGGCACTGGCCGTTGCCGCAGGCCACGCCGTCGCCGCGCCCCCGGCTGGCGGCGCAGAACACTGGAGCCCGAGCTGGATGGCCGCCCCCCAGCCCCTGTGGGGCGGCGACTTCGTGCTGCCGCTGGGCCTGCCCTTCCAGCACCACCGGCAGACCATCCGCCAGGTGGCGCGCCTGAGCATCGGCGGCACGCAGCTGCGCGTGGTGCTGAGCAACGAGGGCAGCAGCGTGCCGCTGCACATCGGCGCGGCGCGCGTGGCGCGCCATGCCCAGGGTGCTGGGGGATCGGCCACCGTGCCGGGCACGGACCGCCCGCTGCTCTTCGGCGGCCAGGCCGCCACCGTGGTGCCGCCCGGTGCGCGCTGGGTCAGCGACCCGGTGGACCTGCCCCTGCCTGCGCTGGCCGAGGTCGCCGTGTCGCTGTACCTGCCCCAGCTCAGCGCGCCCGCGGGCTTCCACTTCGATGCACGCCAGACGGCCTACGTGGCCGAGGGCGAGCACACCGCCGCCCTGCAGCTGCCGGCTACAGCCACCGCGTGGAGCACCCGCGTCTATGTGAGCGGCCTGGCGGTACAGACCCCGGCACCCGCCGCCGCCGTGGTGGTGCTCGGCGACTCCATCACCGATGGCAACGGCGCCACGCCGGGCGCCAACGCGCGCTGGCCCGATGCGCTGGCCGAGCGCCTGGCCGGGCAGGGCGTGGCCGTGCTCAATGCCGGCATCTCCGGCGGCCGCCTGCTGCGAGACGGCATGGGCCGCGCCGGCCTCACGCGGGCCGCGCAGGACGTGTTCGGCCAGCCCGGCGTGCGCGCCCTCATCGTGCTGCTGGGCACCAACGACATCGGCTGGCCCGGCGGCCCCTTCGCGCCCGGGGAGCCGGCGCTGCGCGCCGAGGAACTGGTGCAGGGCTACCGCCAGCTCATCGCCATGGCCCGCACCCACAATGTGCGTGTGGTGGGCGGCACCATCCCGCCGTTCGGCGATGCGCTGGCCGGCACGCCGCTGGCGGGCCATTACTCGCCCGAGAAGGACGCCGTGCGCCAGGCCGTGAACCGCTGGATCCGCGAGGCCGGGGCCTTCGACGCCGTGGTCGACTTCGATGCGCTGCTGCGCGACCCGGCCCGTCCCTCGCACCTGCGCGCCGAGATGGACTCCGGCGACCACCTGCACCCTGGGGATGCAGGCTACCGCGCCATGGCCGCGGCCGTCGACCTGGAGGCGCTGCTGGGGCGCTGAGGTCCGCCTACCAGGAACCTGCTACAACCGGTGGACAGCTGCGCCCTGGTGGCAGCGTTTTTCTGGAGAAGCCCGATGTCCCAGCACCCCCGCTTCAACGTCTTTGGCCGCATCGTCGAAGTGCAGCGCCACGGCGCACAGTGGCAGTCGTTCCTGATCGGCGCGGACGGCAAGCGCGCGCCGGCCGGCTGGGTGGTGCCCGATTTCATCGAGGCCGACGAGCTGGCACAGTACCTGGCCGACCTGTTCCACGAGAGCGCCATGCCGCACAACGGCGAGGTGCACCGCATCAGCTAGGGCCTTCGCGACCCCGAAATTGGTGTTGACCGGCCCTGGTGTTCTGTCCCGCCCAGGGGTTCCCATTACCCCGCATCGGCAAGGTACACATACAGCCGGTTGCGCCCCATGGTCTTGGCCTGGTACATCGCGTTGTCGGCCTGGCGCAGCACCTCGTCCACTGTCAGGGCGTGGCCGGACGCCAGGCTCACGCCGATACTGGCCTCGCAGTGGTAGGGTTGCCCGCCGAGGTCGTAGGGTTCGCGCAGGGCGGCCAGCATGTTCTCCCCCACGGCCCGTGCCTTGTCGGTGGCCTCAGGGGCGTCCTGGCCCAGGCTTTGCAGCAGCACCACGAACTCGTCTCCACCCAGGCGGGCCACGGTGTCCTGCTCGCGCACGCAGGCGCGCAGGCGCGTGGCCACCTCGCGCAGCAGCAGGTCGCCCACGGCGTGGCCGCGGCTGTCGTTGAGGGCCTTGAAATGGTCCAGGTCGATGAACAGGGCGGCCGCGATCTGGCCGCTGCGGCTGCTGGCCGCCATCACCTGCTCCAGCCGGTCGGTCAGCAGGCGCCGGTTGGGCAGCTGGGTCAGGGTGTCGTACAGGGCCAGGCGGCGCGCCTCTTCCTCGGCGGCCTTGCGCCGGGAGATGTCGATGTCGATGCAGAACATCTCCGGCTCCTGGCCTGGCACATGCACGTAGGCGTGGCTTGAGAACACGTCCACCGGCGATCCGTCCTTGCGTTCGAGGCGCAGCTCGCCTGCGGGAATGGGTTCGCCCGAGCTGAACATGTGCGCGACCTGGGCCGCCACGGCCTCGTGCATGGGCTCGGGGATGATCAGCTCCAGCAGGTTCCTGCCCAGGGCCTCCTGCTCGGTGTAGCCGTACAGCTCCTCCGAGGCCTTGTTCCAGTAAGTGGTGGTGCCATCGGCCCGGTAGCCCTGCACCGACACCGAAGGGATGCCCAGCAGCAGCGAGCGAAAGCGCAACTCCGATTCGTGCAGCGCCTGCTGCGCCTGCCAGCGCTCGGTGATGTCGCGCGCCAGGAAGAGCACGGCCGCCTGGCCATCGACTTCGGTGCCCAGGGGCTGCGCCCGCCCTTCGAAGTAGCGGATGCCCGAGGCCGTGTACACCGTGTATTCGAGCTTGCGCGGTGCGCCCGCTGCCAGCGTGTCCTGCAGCAACTGCCCCAGCCGCTGGGCCTCGCTGGAGGGCAGCATGTCGTGCATGCGCTGACCCACGCGCTGCGGTGCCCCTGCGGCATGCATGCCTTCGTGGTGCGAAAACAGCTCCATGCAGCGGCCCTGGGCGTCGAGCACCACCAGCGCATCGGGGATCGCCTGGGTGATGGCCCGCAGCCGGGCGGCGCTGCCCACCAGGGCGAAGTCGGTGGCCTGGCGCTGCTCCACGTCGCGCAGCAGCAGGCCCAGCATGGCGGTGGCCACCGGAAAGATCATCAGGTAAGGCACAGCCACGGTGTCATTGATGCGCGCCGCCACCTCGGCTGGCAGCGCCTGGAACAGCCCGACCACCGCCAGGTGCAGCAGCACGCCGAAAACCAGCAGCGGCCAGATGCCCACGCCCAGTTGCCAGCGCTGGCGCGCATGGCGGTAGGCGAGGCCGGCGGCCACGCAGGTGGCAATGCTCAGCACCCCGACGAGGGCCCCGGCACCGCCCAGCCACATGCGCCAGGCGGCCGACAGGGCCCCGGCGATCAGCGCCACCGTGGTGCCGCCGAACAGTCCCGCCATGCACAGCACCACCGAACGCGCATCGATGATGACGCCGGGCGAAATGGTCAGGGGCGAGAGCATGCCCACGATGCAGATGCCGCCGAACAACAGCCCCGAGAAGGCCTTGCCCACCCGGGGATGTCTGCGCCACAGGCGGATGTTGGCCCCGTGCAGAAAGCACAGAGCCAGCAGCAGGGCCGCGCCTTTGACCAGTTCGACGAACAAGGAACCTCCCCGCAGCCCGTGAGCGAAGTTCCATCATGTGGCAATTGCTGCCAGCGGTAAATGCTATTTTTGCCCGGGTTTTCCGCCATCCCGTCGGCCATGGCGCCCGGCTCCTCCTCAGGTCAGCAGCGCCTGGGCGAATTCGCGGGCATTGAAGGTTTCGAGGTCTTCGAGCTTTTCGCCCACGCCGATGAAGTACACGGGGATCGGGCGCTCCTGCGCGATGGCGGCCAGCACCCCGCCCTTGGCGGTGCCGTCGAGCTTGGTGACGATCAGGCCGGTGAGCTGCAGCGCATCGTCGAAGGCACGCACCTGGGCCAGAGCGTTCTGGCCAGTGTTGCCGTCGATCACCAGCAGCACCTCGTGCGGGGCCGTGGCATCGGCCTTGGTCACCACGCGGCGGATCTTCTTGAGCTCTTCCATCAGGTGCAGCTGCGTGGGCAGGCGCCCGGCCGTGTCGACCAGCACCACGTCCTTGCCCCGGGCCTTGCCGGCGGTCACCGCGTCGAAGCTCACGGCGGCAGGGTCGCCGCCCTCCTGGCTCACGATCTCCACCGTGTTGCGGTCGGCCCAGACGCCGAGCTGCTCGCGCGCCGCCGCACGAAAGGTGTCGGCCGCCGCCAGCAGCACGGCCGCGCCTTCGCCCGAGAGGTGGCGCGTGAGCTTGCCGATGGAGGTGGTCTTGCCCGCGCCGTTGACGCCCGCCACCATGATGACGGTGGGCGTGAACTGGCCGATCACCAGGGATTTCTCCAGCGGGCGCAGCAGGTCGGCCAGGGCATCGGCCAGCAGGCCCTTGACCAGGGCCGGGTCGGTGGTCTTGCTGTCTTTTACGCGGCGCTTGAGGTCGGTCAGCAGGTGCTGTGTCGCCTTGACGCCGGTATCCGCCATGAGCAGGGCTTCTTCGAGCTCTTCGTACAGGGCATCGTCGATCTGCGTGCCGGTGAACACGGTGGCGATGCTGCTGCCGGTCTTGCGCAGGCCGAGCTTGAGCCGGTCGAGCCAGCCCTTGCGCTCGGCCACCACGGGCGCAGGTGCGGGTACGACGGGTACGGGTGCGGGCAGGGGCGCCGGTGGGCGCACCACGGGGGCTGGAGCCGCCACGGAAGGGGCCACCGGGGCCGGTGCAGGGGACGGCACCCAGGGGGCCGGTGCTGCCGGCGTGGGCGCTGGCACGGGGGCGGCCACCGGCGCAATGGTGACAGGGGGTGCCCAGGGGGCTGGCGCCGCAGGCACAGGCGCTGCCGTGGGGGCAGGGGGCAGTGCAGGGCTTGGGACAGGCGTGGGTGCGGGGGCCGGTACCGGCGCGATGGGCTGCGCCGGCGCAGGCTCCGCCTTGCCGCCAAAGGGGTTGCGCAGCCAGCCCAGACCGGGGATGGCCGGTGCGGGCGCAGGGGCCGGGGCCGGCTGTGGCGCAGGCGGCTCGGGCTGGGCCGCGGGTGAGGAAGCAGGTGCCGGGGCTCCGGGCGCGGCCACCGATGGGGGCTCATCGGCAGGGGCGGGCGAGGTGGGGGGCTTTTTCTTGAAAAAACTGAACATTGGCGGGTTCTTAGAATCAGCCATTCTATGAAACGTGCTTTCACCCTACTGGGCCTGCTGGCCTGCCTCGGCGCCGGAGCCACCACCGCGGTGGTTTCTCCGGGTTCCCATCCATCATCTGCAGCGGGCGGGGCCGTTGTGGCGCCGCCCGGGCCGGGAGGCGGCGGGCCGCGTGCCACGGCCTCCGGGGCGCAGCAGTTCACGCTGGCCAACGGCATGCAACTCATCGTGCAGCCCGACCACCGCGCCCCCACGGCGGTGCACATGGTCTGGGTGCGGGTGGGCTCCATGGACGAGGTGGACGGCACCTCGGGCGTGGCCCATGTGCTCGAGCACATGATGTTCAAGGGCTCCAAGACCGTGCCGCCGGGCGACTTCTCGCGGCGCGTGGCGGCCCTGGGCGGGCGCGAGAACGCCTTCACCAGCCGCGACTACACGGGTTATTACCAGCAGATCCCGGCCAACCGGCTCGAGGACGTGATGCGCCTGGAGTCGGACCGGTTTGCCCACAACCAGTGGCCCGACGCAGAGTTCAAGAAGGAAATCGAGGTGGTCAAGGAGGAGCGCCGCATGCGCACCGAGGACCAGCCGCGGGCCATGCTGGCCGAGCAACTGTTTGCCGCCACCTTCACCGCCGCGCCCTACCGCCGCCCCATCGTGGGCTGGATGAGCGACCTCGACGCCATGACGCCGGACGACGTGCGCGCCTTCCACCGCCAGTGGTACACGCCCACCAACGCCGCCGTGGTGGTGGCCGGTGACGTGGACGTGGCCAAGGTGCGCGCGCTGGCCGAAAAGTACTACGGCAAGCTGCCCACCCATGCGCTGCCCGTGCGCAAGCCGCGCGTGGAGCCGGTGCAGCAGGGCCTGCGCCGCATTGCGGTGAAGGCACCAGCCGAGCAAGGCTATGTGGCCCTGGCCTTCCGCGTGCCGGCCCTGGAGCGCCTGCAGGACCTGCAGGAGTCCGACACCGACGCGCTGGCCCTGTTGATGTTGTCGGCCGTGTTCAGCGGCTATGACGGCGCGCGCCTGGAGCGCGCCTTGAGCCAGGGCGAGAACCGCGTGGCCGACAGCGTGGGCAGCTCGGCCATGGTCACGGGGCGCGGGCCGGCGCTGTTCATGTTCACCGGCGTGCCCACCGGTGGCAAGACCGCGCAGCAGGTCGAGGACGGCCTGCGCGCCGAGGTGGCGCGCGTGGCGCGCGATGGCGTGAGCCAGGCCGAACTGGAGCGCGTGAAGACACAGTGGATCGCCTCCACCGTCTACGAGCGCGACTCGGTCCACAGCCAGGCGCAGGGACTGGGCAGCAACTGGGTGCAGGGCTTCCCGCTCGACGCCGAGGAGCGCCTGCTGGAGCTGGCGCGCAAGGTCACGCCAGAGCAGGTGCAGGCCGTGGCCGCCAAGTACTTCGGCGACGACCAGCTCACTGTGGCCACGCTGCTGCCGCAGCCGCTCGATACCCCCCGTCCCCGCCCGGCCGCCAAGGCCGGTGCTGCCCGCCACTGAACCCCGGTCCCCCACCCATGATCAATTTCAAGAAACTGGCGGTCGGCACCGTGCTGGCCAGCAGCAGCGCGCTGTTCTACTGCGGCTCGGCCTGGGCCCTGCTGCCGATCCAGCACTGGACGGAGCCCAACGGCGCCCGCGTGTGGCTGGTGGAAAGCCCCGTCATCCCCATGGTGGACGTGCAGATCGACTTCGACGCCGGCAGCCGCCGCGACCCGGCGGCGCAGGCCGGCCTGGCCAGTGCCACGGCCTCCATGGCTTCCAAGGGCGTGAAGGCGCAGGGCGCAGAGCCCGCGCTCGACGAGAACGCCCTGGGCGAGGCCTGGGCCGACCTGGGCGCGAGCTTCGAGGCCGGCGCCGACAGCGATGCCATGCACTTCTCGCTGCGCTCGCTGACCGAGGCGCCGCTGCTGGACAAGGCCGCGCGCCTGGCGGCACGCCAGATCGCCGAGCCGAGCTGGCCGGCCGACATCTGGGCGCGTGACCGGGCGCGCTGGAGCGCGAGCATCAAGGAGTCGAACACCCGCCCCGCCACCGTGGCCGAAAAGGCCTTTGGCGCTGCGGTGTACGGCAGCCACCCCTATGGCGTGCGCACCACGGAAGAGACGCTGGCGCGCATCAACGTGGCCGACATGCAGGCCTTCCACGCCAGCGCCATCGCGGCCTGCCGCGCCAAGGTGAGCATCGTCGGTGCCGTCACGCGGGCCCAGGCCCAGACCCTGGTGGCCACGCTGCTGGCGCGCCTGCCCGCGGCATCGGCCTGCGCGCCCCTGCCCGCCGTGGGCGAGATCGCCGCGCTGACCGCGCCCGAGGAAAAGAACATCCCGTTTGCCTCGGCGCAGGCGCATGTGCTGATCGGCCAGCCCGGCTTTCCCCGCCGCGACCCCGACTTCATCGCGCTGCTGGTGGGCAACCACATCCTGGGCGGCGGCGGCTTCGTCTCGCGCCTGACCGAGGAGGTGCGCGAAAAGCGCGGCCTGAGCTACAGCGTGTACAGCTACTTCGCGGGCGGCCTGCATGCCGGGGCCTTCACCATCGGCCTGCAGACGCGCCCCGACCAGGCGGCCCAGGCCGTGAAGGTCTCGCGCGACGTGCTCGCCCGCTTCGTGGCCGAAGGCCCGACCGAGGCCGAATTGCGCGCCGCCAAGGACAACCTGATCGGCGGCTTCGCGCTGCGCATCGACAGCAACAAGAAGCTCCTGGGCAACGTGGCCAACATCGCCTGGAACGACCTGCCGCTCGACTACCTGGACCGGTGGACCCAGCGCGTGGACGCGCTCACGGTGGCCGACATCCGCGCCGCCATGCAGCGCAAGCTGCAGCCCGAGCGCATGGTGACCGTGGTGGTGGGGGGCAAGCCATGAGCCGCTCGACCCTGCGCGGCAGCGCCATCAGCGCCGAGATCCGCAAGGCCCAGGCCTCGGCCGCCGCGCCTGCCCCCAAGGCCGGTGCCAAGGCGGTTGCCAAGGACAAAAAGGCGGCCGCCGCGGCCCCCAAGGGTGCGGGCGAAATCCGCATCATCGGCGGGCAATGGAAGCGCACGCGCCTGCCCGTGGCCCAGCGCCCGGGCCTGCGGCCCACTCCCGACCGCGTGCGCGAGACCCTGTTCAACTGGCTCGGCCAGGACCTTGCGGGCTGGCGCTGCCTGGACGCCTTTGCCGGCACCGGCGCCCTGGGCCTGGAGGCCGCCTCGCGCGGTGCGGCCGCCGTGCAGCTGGTGGAGAGCGATGCGGCGCTGGTGGCGCAGCTCAACACCCTGCAGCAGCGCCTGGAGGCCAAGGCCGTGCGCGTGCAGCGCGGCGATGGCATTGCCGCGCTGCGCCAGGCCGCACCGGCCAGCCTGGACCTGGTGCTGATCGACCCACCGTTCGACGGCAACCTGTTCGATTCGGCACTGCAGGCGGCCGGCAAGGCCGTGGCGGCCGGCGGCTATGTCTACCTGGAGGCGCCCGTCGCCTGGACCGACGAGGGCCTGGCCGCCAGCGGCCTGGTGGTGTACCGCCACCTCAAGGCCGGTGCGGTGCATGCGCACCTGCTGCGGCCCGTGGGCGCCGCCAGCACGCCGGGCGACGCCAGCTGAGTTTCGTTCGCGCCCGGCCGCACCTGCAGCCGGGCCGGCCGAAAAGGGCGGCGGGAACATCCATGTTGCAGTGCACTGCATAATGCGGCCAAGCGGCCCGGCAGGCCCACAAGAGGCCGGGGCCAGTGCCCATTTCGCCGTACAGGAGACAACCCGCCATGGCCCAGAACGTGCTCGCCGTCTATCCCGGAACCTTCGACCCCATCACCCTGGGCCATGAGGACGTGGTGCGCAGGGCCACCCAGTTGTTCGAACGCGTGATCGTCGCCGTGGCTGCGGGCCACCACAAGAAGACCCTGTTCAGCCTCGACGAGCGCATCGACATGGTGCGCGAGGCGGTCAAGGCCTACCCCCAGGTGCAGGTGGAGAGCTTTTCGGGCCTGCTGCGCGATTTCGTCGTTTCGCGCGGCGGCAAGGCCATGGTGCGCGGCCTGCGTGCCGTGACCGACTTCGATTACGAATTCCAGCTCGCCGGCATGAACCGCAGCCTGATGCCCCAGGTGGAAACCGTATTCCTGACGCCCAGCGACAAGTACCAGTTCATCAGCAGCACCTTCGTGCGCGAGATCGCGGTGCTCGGCGGCGAGGTGACCAAGTTCGTCTCGCCCTCGGTGGAGGAGCGGCTGGCCGTCAAGGTCCGCAGCCTGGCGCCCCAACCATGATCTGGCCGGTTTGCGTACGGCTCTTGCGTTACCAGCCAACCTTTGAACGGCGCGCTGCCTAAGCCAGGACCGGCCGCGCAAGGGCCGCCCCGCCGCGCTGGCGGTGTCCCCCTTCCCGAATGGCGCAGCCATTCGAGAGAAGGGGTGAAGGCGCGCAGCGCCTGAGGGGGTTGTACTCTATGCAGTCCAGCCGCCGCGCTGGAGCCACTGTGTCAACAGGGTGTTGACCACCTCGGGCCGCTCCATGGTCAGCATGTGGCCGCAATCGGCCACCACCTCGAACTCGGCGCCGGGGACCAGGCCTGCGATCTCCTCGGAGCAGGCCAGGGGCGTGAGCTGGTCGGCCTCGCCGCAGACCACCAGCACCGGGCATTTAAGCTCGGGCAGGTGCAGCCGGGCATCGGGCCGCGCGATGACGGCGCGGTTCTGCCGCACCAGTTGTTCGGCGCCCGCGCGCAGCACGAAATCGAGGTAGTCCTGCACCAGGTCGGCACGCGCCGCGCTCGTGGGGTGGAAGGCGAAGGTCACGTTGGGCTCGATCACCTCGCGCACGCGCCCCTGCTCGAACAGTGCGATCGCCGCTTCGCGCAGCGCCTGCATCTCGGCCGTCTCCGGCCGGGCCGTGGTGCCCAGCAAGGCCAGCCCGAGGACGCGGCCCGGGGCCTGCCGTGCGGCTTCCATGGCGACCATGCCACCCATCGAGGCGCCGCACAGCAGCAGGGGGCCGGGGTATTGTTCCAGCAGCAGGGTCGCCATGGCCTGCACGGTCGTGGCCTCGGGCCGGGTGTGCACCTCGGTGATCTCCGGGCGCAGGGCCGCAGGCAGCACAGCGCTCTGGAAGCGCCACATCGTCGCATCGCCCGCCAGGCCCGGAATGAGCAGGAGTTGCGGTGCAGGGCTGGGCGGTGGATTGCGGGTCATCGTCATCGTCTTCGGGTCGGTCTTCAGGTCGTCAGCGTCGGGGTGGCTTGGTCCGCGGGTCACTCCAGCGCACTGGTGGCCAGGTGGGGCGCACCGCTGTCGGCAGGCTGCTGCGCCTCCTGCACCAGGTCGTGCACGAAGCGCAGCTTGACCATGGCGCCGGACGACAGGGCAAACGGGTAGGCGTCGTCCTGCCCCAGGCTGCGGTTCAGGCTGTTGAGCAGCAAGGTCAGCGGCACCCATTGGCGCACCAGGTCCTGGAAGTCCGGATGGCTGGCTGCGAACGGGTCGGTCACGTGGTGGCGCAGGGCCATGTGGGGGTCGGGCACGGTCACGGCGGTCTGGTAGCTGGCGGCGGTCTCCAGCAGGTCCACCATGTGCAGGTAGTGGGCCCAGGTCTCGGCCCAGTCTTCCCACGGGTGGGCGGCGGCGTAGGCACTGACGTGGTTCAGGAACCAGTCGTTGCCGTTGCTGCCCTTGGCATAGTGCGCGTCGAGCGCTGCGGCATAGTCCTGGCGCTCGTCGCCGAACAGGTTGCGGAAGGCGTCGAGCCGCTGCCCGTCGCGCACCAGTTGGTCCCAGTAGAAGTGGCCAGACTCGTGGCGCAGGTGGCCGATGAGGGTGCGGTAGGGCTCGCCCAGGGCGATGCGCCGGCGCGCGCGCTCGTCGTCATCGGCCTCGGCCACGTTGAGGGTGATGGTGCCGCCCTGGTGGCCGGTAAGGATGGCCGGCCCGCCCAGCAGGTCCGCCAGGAACTCGAACACCGGGCCCGAACGGCCGGGCACCGGCTCCAGCCCCAGGCGCGCAAGGGTGTAGAACAGCTGGCGCTTGGCCCCCTCGATCTGCTTCCAGCGGCGCAGGTTGGCCGGGTCCGACAGATCGGGCAGCAGGCGCGTCTGCCGGCACGAGACGCACAGCTGGGCATAGTCGTTGGACGGCACCGCGAAGTTGCAGGCGTCGTAGGTGGTGTGGTTGTGGCACATGCGGTACAGCCGGCCGCTGTACTGCGCCGTGCCACGCTCGCCCAGGCGCCGCCACAGGTCGGGGCCATCCTGGGGCGCGGGCGTGAGCGCCGCCATCGTCAGTTGGTCTGGCAGGAAGGCCAGCGCGCTGCCACAGTGCAGGCATTGCACGCTGTCGAAAAACACCAGATGACCGCAATGGTCGCAATTGAATACCCGCATGGGGTGAGCTTAAACCCAGACGCTGCGCGGCAGTGGACTCATTGGAGGGTCTTCCATGCAAATGGAGCTACAAGCCATGCCGCAATGACAAAAGCGGGCCATGCGGTGAGGCAGGGCCAGCTGATTGTTCCTGTCCTTTGCTATGGGCGCGGCCTATGCCAGTGCCCCCGCGCAAGGGCCGCCTCGCCGCGAAGGCGGCATATCCAGCGCTTGCGCTGGGGGCGTCCCCCTCTCAGATTGCGAAGCAATATGAGAGAGGGGTGAAGGCGCGCAGCGCCTCAGGGAGGGGGTGTCCCCTATTACGGACGGACTACGATGCTGTTGCGCACTTCGCGGACATGCTTGGTGTTGCGGGCGATGTTTTCGGCCTGGTTCTTTTCAGAGGCCGACTTGGCGAAGCCCGACAGCTGCACCGTGCCGTTGAGCGTTTCCACGCTGATCGAGGTGGCCGATACCGTCTTGTCTTCGGCCATCTTGGCCTTCACGGCGGTGGTGATGCCGGCGTCGTCGACATAGGCGCCGACGGTCTGCTGGTCGCGTGCGACCGAGCATCCGGTGGCGGTGACGATGGTGATGCCGGCGACGGCGGCAAAAGCGAGGGCACGTGCGTATTTCATGATTTGTCCTTCTGGGTTGGTTGTTGGCAAACGCGGGTGCTTTTTTTCAAGTGCAGCCTGTCGGTCTTTTGCACCCTCCATGACCGGTAGGCTGTGGGATGCTGGAACAGCGGGCGGGTAGGCCTATTGCTCCAGCAGGTCTTTCAGTTCATCGGCATGCTCTTCCTCGTCGGCCAGGATGCCTTCGAGCATGCGGCGCGTCGTGGGGTCCTTGTCGCCGATGAGATCGATCATCTGGCGGTAGGCCTCCACGGCCACACGCTCTGCAACCAGGTTGGCACGCACCATGGCCTTGAGGTCCGAGGAGGTGTCGTACTGCGCATGGCTGCGCGAGAGCAGGGTGTCAGGCGCAAAGTCGGGTTCGCCACCGAGCTGCACGATGCGCCGTGCAATCTGGTCAGCGTGACCGGACTCTTCGTTGGCATGGACCATGAATTCACTGGCGATGGCCGGCGATGACAGGCCGTGGGCCGTGAAGTGGTGGCGCTTGTAGCGCAACACGCACACCAATTCGGTGGCCAGGGCGTCATTGAGCAGCGAGATGATGTCCTCGCGATGCTCTGCGAACGCGGGGGTGACAGCCCCGTCGTCCAGGTTGCTCGTGGCCGCGGCCTTGAGGGCTGACTCATCGAGCACCATCTTGCGAGCGCGCTGACCGTGGGGATCGTTATTGTTTTGGTTGTTCATGGCAAAGCCTGAAAGGGGACGGTACAGCTCAGTAGGCCCGGCGACGCGAGGCCATCAAGATCAGGCTCGCCGTGAGTGCCCCAACTCCCGCTGCGATCAAGATGGACTTGCCCGGCTGCTCGGCCACGTACTTGCTGGTGGCATCGGCCACTTCCTGCACCTGGCGGCGGGCACGGGCGCTGGCGTCGGCGGCATAGTCGATGCTGCGGCTGGCCAGTTCCTGGGCGCGGGCGGCCAGGTCGTCGATGGCCGGGTCGGCCTCGCGGCGCAGGGCACGTACCTTGTTCTCGGCCTTGTCCAGCGAGTCGTTGGCGACGCTGCGCGTGGTTTGCACTGCGTCCTGGGCGCTTTGCAGCACGTCGTCGGCGAGGCTGCGGGCTCCTGCGGCAACCTTGTTGGTGGCGGTTTGGATGGTCATTGGGTCACTCCTTGGTGTAGACGATGGGATGTTTGGTCAGCTCGGTCCGGGGCACTCAGCCCCTTCGCAGCAGGCCCATGACGAAGGTGACGACAGCCATGATCACGAACACGAAGAACAGGATCTTGGCAATGCCCACGGCACCAGCGGCAATGCCGCCGAAGCCGAAGATGGCTGCGATCAGTGCGATGACCAGGAAAACGACGGCGTAGTGCAGCATGTGCTTCTCCTTGTTGGTGCCGGAAGTCCGGCGAGTGGTGGAGCGCCTTTCTTTTCTTGGCGCCTGGGTCCAATGTAGGGGGCCCCTGTCGGCTGGAATGCCGGTGGCCGGCGCGCCCATTTGTCGGTGCCCGGACGCCTGGTGTGTAGGACACGGGCTTGCGCAAGGGTGCTGGGCGCGCGCGTGCCCGGCCAGGCCAAGGAACTCCAGGGTCCAGGCCGTGTGGTCTTTTGCGAAGGGAGATGGAGCCTGCTGCAGCGGCCCCAGGCAGCGCAGCGGGTTGCCGGGTGGCTGTGCTCAGCCCTGCAGCGGCAGGATGGCCGAGACCAGCGCGCCGTTGCCTGGGCGCGAGGTGATGGTCAGGCGCCCGCCGGCGGCCTCCACGCGGTGGCGCATGCCGGCCAAGCCGTGGGACGAGGGGCTTACGCTGGCCGGATCGAAGCCCTGGCCATCGTCGCGCACCTGCACCGCCACATGCTTGGGGTGGCTGTGCACGGAGACCAGCACCTTCTGCGCCTTGGCGTACTTGCCGATGTTGGTCAGCGACTCCTGCACCAACCGGTAGACGGTGAGCTGCGTGGGCTCGGGCAGCTGCACCGGCTCCAGGCTGGTTTCCACCTCGATGCCGGCGCGCTCGCCGTATTCGCGCGCGAGGATCTCGATGGCCGCGGTGAGCCCCAGGTTGGACAGGGACGAGGGGCGCAGGTCTTCGATGATGCGGCGCTTGAGCGCGATGCCGCTGTTGAGGGTTTCGGTCAGGTGCCGCAGGCGCTCGGCGATCTCGGGCACCTGGGTGTCGATCTTGGATTTGAGGCGCGCCACGTCGAGCTTGGCGGCCGTGAGCAGGGCGCCCAGTTCGTCGTGCAGCTCGCGCGCCAGGTGGCCGCGCTCGTCCTCGCGCACCTGCTGCAGGTGGCTCGCCAGCTCGGACAGCGTGGCCGTGCGCTCGCGCACCAGGCCTTCGAGCCGGTCGCGCTCGCGCTCGAGCAGCAGCTGCTCGCGCAGGCTGAACTCCTGCAGGGCGTTGGCCTGGCGCAGGTACATGAAGAAGGCCAGCAGGCCGATGGCGGTGACCGTGGCGATGCCGATGCGCGAGAGCATCAGCGAGCGCAGCACCTGCGCCTGTCCCTGCTTGACGACGACGGCACTGCGGTCGATGAGGGCCTGGGCGTGCTTGCGGATGGCCTCCATGTTCTCCATGCCCACGTCGGTGTGCAGGATGAACTTCCAGGCATCTTCATTGCCCTGGCGGCGCAGCTTGAGGCTGAGCTCCATCTCGGCGAGCTTGCGCGAGATCTGGCGCGACAGCATGGACAGTTCCTGCATGTCGTCGGGCGAGTCGAGGAACTGGTTGCGCAGGTTGTCGAGGTCCTGCTGCACGCTGGCCAGCGCCTTGTCGTAGGGCTCCAGGTAGCGGTCGTTGCCGGTGAGCAGGTAGCCGCGCTGGCCGGTCTCGGCGTCCAGCATGCTCTGCAGCAGGCGGTTCAAGGCGCCGTGCGTCACCTGGCCGTGGGCCATCTGCGTGACGGCGCCTTGCGAGCGCATGTGTCCGACCTCGTTGATCCCCACCAGCACCAGCGCCGCGAGCAGCGCCATGGGCAGGCTCAGGGCCATCTTTCGGACTTTGGGCAGCAAGTCCCTGGCGATCTCTTGCAAATTCATATGCGTTATTCTGGATAATGGCCACAGACCGGCCCATGGCGCTGCCCTAGAGCGGGTGATCGCAACGCAGGTGCATTCAACAAAAATTGGGAGTGGGCAGTCCCCTCCCTGAAAGAACGCTCAATGATCAAGATCGGCATTGTGGATGACCATGCAATTGTTCGCTCCGGACTGCGCCAGTTCCTGTCCGAGCACGTGGACCTGCGCGTGGAAGGCGAGGCCTCCAACGGCCGCGAAGCCATCGACCTGGTCCGCACCCATGAGATCGACGTGCTGCTGATGGACCTCTCCATGCCCGGCCAGAGCGGCCTGGACGCCCTGGCCATGCTGCGCGCCAAGGCGCCGGACATGGGTATTCTGATCCTCAGCGGCTACCCCGAAGAGCATTACGCGATCAACCTCATCCGCCAGGGCGCCAGCGGCTACCTGAACAAGGAGTGCGATCCCGCCGAGATCGTCGAGGCCATCCGCATCATTGCCCTGGGCAAGCGCTACCTGACCCCGGCCGTGGCCGACCTGCTGGCCCAGCAGCTCAACCGCAAGGACGACGCCCCGCCGCACGAGCAGTTGTCGGAGCGCGAGTTCCAGGTGTTCCTCAAGCTGGCCAAGGGCGAGACGGCTGGCGACATCGCCAAGTCGCTGTCGCTGAGCGTGAAGACGGTGAGCACCTACCGCACGCGGCTGATGGAAAAGATGAGTCTGTCGTCCAACAGCGATCTGACCTACTACGCGCTGAAAAACCGCCTCATCGACTAAGCGGGCCACGGCCGCCCGGCGGCAGGCGCGCCAAGGCGTGCATGCCGCGGCGGCCCTGCGCAGGCGGGCGCGGTTCTTCATCGGGAGGGACGGGCAGGCTGGCGCAACGCCAGCGCACTCAATGGTTGCCGCGCACAGGTATGCGGGCGATGTGGGCGGGGTGTACGCTGCCATGCTCTATGCAGTAGTCCACCAGGGCATCGATTTCATTGGATTTGTCGAACACCGCATCCACGCCCAGCTGGGCGCAACGCATGCGGATGTCGGGGGTGGCATAGTTGCTCAGCACCACCATCTTCTGGTGCGGGGCACGGTCGCGGCAGGCGGCGAGCACGCCCAGGCCGCTGCCCTGGCGCAGGAACAGGTCGACGATGGCCAGGTCCCATTGTTCCTGGTGGCCGGTGAGCCAGCCCTTGCCCTCGTCCTCGGTCTCGGCCACGCCCACCGCCTCGACGGACGCCAGCTCTTCCAGGGTACCGATGAGGTTCTCCCGAATGGTGGCATTGTCTTCAACGATGTACGTGCGGAGTTTCACTACCTGATCCATAAGACGGCCGGTACTGGCAACCCGGGCCTGGTTCTGAATTTAACCGAAGCGTGCCTGCCATTCTGACAGCAGCCGCGCGCGGCCAGCGTAGGAGGGCTCCTACGGTGACGCGCACACGCCACATCCCGGTGCGCGCTGCACATGCATGGTGCTCCATTCCATCGAGCGGCCGTCCAGCATCATCAGCCGCCCGGCCAGCGTGGGGCCCACGCCGGTGACCAGTTTCAGGGCCTCTGCCGCCTGCATGGTGCCGATGATGCCCACCAGCGGCGCGAACACCCCCATGAGCGCACAGCTGACCTCCTCGAACTCGGCGTCCGGCGGGAAGATGCAGGCATAGCAGGGCGCCTGGCCGCTGCGCGGGTCGATCACCGTGATCTGCCCGTCGAAGCGGATCGCCGCCCCGGCCACCAGCGGCACGCCGTGGCGCACGCAGGCCGCGTTCACCGCGTGGCGGGTGGCGTAGTTGTCGCTGCAGTCCAGCACCACGCTGGCGCCGGGCAGCAGCTGGTCGAGCAGGGCGGCATCGGCACGGGCCTCGATCGCCCGGACCTCGACCTCGGGGTTGATCGCGGCAATCGCCTGCGCGGCCGACTGCACCTTGGGCGTGCCAACGCGCGCCGTGGTGTGCGCGATCTGGCGCTGCAGGTTGGTCAGGTCCACCGTGTCGTCGTCCACCAGGGTGATGCGCCCGATGCCGGCAGAACCCAGGTACAGCGCCGCGGGCGAGCCCAGGCCCCCGGCGCCGATGATGACGGCATGGGCGGCCAGCACGCGCTCCTGGCCCTCGATGCCAATCTCGTCGAGCAGGATGTGGCGCGAATAGCGCAGGAGCTGGTCATCGGTCATGGGGCGTCGTGCTCTGGGGGCGGGCTGCAGGTCGGGCTGCGATTGTGCGGGAGATTGCGTCCCGGTGGTGGCGGGCGTGAAAAAGGCCGGGCTCCCTGGGGAGACCGGCCTTGTGCGGGTGGGAGCTGTGCTCGGGGAAGAACTCAGTTTTCCTTCTTTTCTTCCTTGCGCTCGGTCAGCGTCTTGCTGACCAGCACGGGGCGGCCCTTGAGCTGGTTCAGGGCCTGCACGAGCTGGAAGTCCTTGTCGGTGCCGAATTCTGGCGGCTTGCGGTCGGCGGCCGGCTTCTTGGCTTCTTCTTCCAGGCGCTTGCGTGCCTCTTCGCGGGCCTTTTCACGGGCGGCATCCTTCTTTTCCTCGCCCTGGCCGCTGCCCAGGTGCTTGTCCAGGTCGGCCTCGCGCATGCGCAGGGCGGCGAACACATTGCCTTCCTCGGACTCGTCGATCATCACGTCGGGCACGATGCCCTTGGCCTGGATCGACTTGCCGCTCGGGGTGTAGTAGCGCGCCGTGGTCAGCTTGATGCCGGTGTCCGGGCCCAGGGGGCGCACAGTCTGCACCGAGCCCTTGCCGAAGGTCTGGCTGCCCATGATGGTGGCGCGCTTGTGGTCCTGCAGCGCGCCGGCCACGATCTCGCTGGCCGAGGCCGAGCCTTCGTTGACCAGCACCACCATGGGGACCGACTTGATGGCGGCCGGCAGGCGGCGCAGGGGGTCGCCCCCGCTGCGGCGCTGGTAGTACTCGGGCGCCGCCTTGTAGGTGGACTTGCTTTCGGCCAGCTGGCCGTTGGTCGTGACCACCGTGACGTTCTCGGGCAGGAAGGCGGCCGAGATGGCCACGGCCGCGTCGAGCAGGCCGCCCGGGTCGTTGCGCAGGTCGAGCACCAGGCCCTTCACGTTGGGGTCCTGCTTGTAGATCTCTTCGACCTTGCGCACGAAGTCGTCCACCGTGCGTTCCTGGAACTGCGACAGGCGGATCCAGCCATAGCCGGGCTCGATCACCTTGCCTTTGACGGACTGGGTCTTGATCTCTTCGCGCGTGATGGTCACCGGGAAGGTGCGGCTCTCGTCCTTGCGGAAGATCGTCAGCGTGACCTTGGTGTTGGGTTCGCCGCGCATGCGCTTGACGGCGTCGTTCAGGGCCAGGCCCTTGACGGCGGTCTCGTCGATCTGGGTGATCAGGTCGTTGGTCTTCAGGCCCGCGCGGAACGCGGGTGAGCCTTCGATGGGGGAGACCACCTTGATCAGCCCGTCTTCCTGGGTGATCTCGATGCCCACGCCCACGAAACGGCCGGAGGTGCCTTCGCGGAATTCTTTGAAGGACTTCTTGTCGAAATACTGGGAGTGCGGGTCCAGGCTGGCCACCATGCCGGAGATGGCATCGGTGATGAGCTTCTTGTCATCGACCGGCTCGACGTAGTCGGTCTTGACCAGGCCGAACACGGCCGACAGCTGCTGGATCTCTTCCAGCGGCAGGGGCGTCATGGCACCGCGCGCAACGGTCTGCAACGACACCGTGGTGAGCGCTCCAGCCACCACACCTACCGACACCCATCCTGCTATTTTGAGTTTGTGGCCCATAGAACACCTTTACCGCATCAATATACACCTGGGAAGCTGGCCGGATGCCTTTTTTACACGCCTGTGAAAACAAGCGTTTCAAAAAGGCCTCTGTCCACTTCTTAGAAGGGCCCAACCCGCCGCAGTTCCGCGCCGGGACTCGCTTTCGCAGGTCAGAAGGGGGCAATTGGCGGGCTTTACCCCCGCTTTACGCCGATTTCTAGGCCTTGCCTTGCGAAGCCACCGCCGCGGCGGCCTTGGCCGCTGCTTCAGCGTCACCCAGATAGTAGTGGCGGATGGGCTTGAGGCCTTCGTCCAGTTCGTATACCAGTGGAATCCCGTTGGGAATGTTCAGGCCCACGATCTCGTCGTCCGAGATGTTGTCCAGGTACTTGACCAGGGCGCGGATGGAGTTGCCGTGCGCCGCCACCACCACGCGCTTGCCGCCCTGGATGGCCGGGGCGATGGACTCGTTCCAGAACGGCAACACGCGCGCCACGGTGTCCTTGAGGCACTCGGTCAGCGGCACCTGGCCGGCGTCCAGGCGGGCATAGCGCACGTCGCTGCGCTCGCTGCGCGGGTCGGTGGCTTCCAGCGCCGGCGGCGGCGTGTCGTAGCTGCGGCGCCAGACCAGCACCTGCGCATCGCCGTACTGCTTGGCCATGTCGGCCTTGTTCAGGCCCTGCAGGGCGCCGTAGTGGCGCTCGTTCAGGCGCCAGCTGTGCACCACGGGCAACCAGGTGCGGTCCATCTCGTCCAGGGTGTGCCACAGCGTGCGCGTGGCGCGCTTGAGCACGCTGGTGTAGGCCACGTCGAACTCGTACCCCTCGGCCTTGAGCAGGCGGCCGGCGTTCTTGGCCTGGTCCACGCCCGTGGGGGTCAGGTCCACGTCGGTCCAACCGGTGAAGCGGTTTTCAAGGTTCCAGGTGGATTCGCCGTGGCGGATCAGTACGAGTTTGTGCATGGTTTCCCTTGGAGGAGCGGGTCAAAACCATACATTTTAGAATTGCACCGTTCGCCAACCCAAGGAATCTCCGTGAAATTCATTATCGACAACTGGTATCTGGTCTTCGTGGCACTGGCTTCGGGCAGCATGCTGATGTGGCCTTTGCTCAAGAACGCCAGTGGCGGTTCGCTCACCCCGGCCGGGGCCGTGCAGCTCATCAACCGCGAAAAAGCCGTCGTCATCGACGTCTGCGAGACCGAGGAGTTCGCTGCCGGCCACGTGGGGGGCGCCAAGAACATCCCGCTGAACCAGCTCGAAGAGCGCCTGGCCACCACGGTGAAGAACAAGGCCCTGCCGCTGGTGCTGGTATGCGCCACGGGCGCACGCGCCAACCGTGCCGTGGGCATTGCCAAGAAGCTCGGCTACGAGAACGTGCAGGCCATGGCCGGCGGCCTCAAGGCCTGGCGCGAGGCCAGCCTGCCCGTTGAAAAGGCCTGAAGCGCCCCGAGATGACAGGGGCGGGCGCCCGGCGCCTCCCCTCCATCGCTCCGTGGCAGCAGCGGCTGCCCCCTATGAAAGATGCCCACCATGCAACCCGTGAAGATGTACACCACCGCCGTCTGCCCCTACTGCATCCGTGCCAAGCAGATCCTCAAGTCCAAGGGCGTGGAGCAGATCGAGGAGATCCGCATCGACACCGATCCGTCGGCCCGCACCACCATGATGGAGATTACCGGGCGGCGCACCGTGCCGCAGATCTTCATCGGCGACACCCATGTCGGCGGCCACGACGACCTGGTGGCGCTGGACGGCCGCGGTGGCCTGATGCCGCTGCTCGGAGTCCAGTGATCGGCTAGGCCCGTCTTCGGGCGCTGCATAATGCAGCCCCATGTGCCCGCTGCGGGAGCCCTTCCCCGGCGGGTTTCATTTTGTCACCCGCTCGTTGTTTGAGCACAAGAGACTTATCAACCATGGCCGACCAAGAAAATCCCGTTTTCCAGATCCAGCGCGTCTACCTCAAGGACATGTCGCTCGAGCAACCGAACTCCCCCGGCATCCTGCTGGAGCAGGAACAGCCCAGCGTGGACATCCAGCTGGGCGTGGAAGCCACTCCCGTGGCCGAAGGCATCTTCGAAGTCGCCGTGACCGCCACCGTGCAGACCAAGGTCAAGGACAAGACCGTGTTCCTGGTCGAAGCCAAGCAGGCCGGCATCTTCGAGATCCGCAACATCCCTGAAGACCAGATGGGCGCCATCATGGGCATCGCCTGCCCGCAGATCGTCTACCCCTACCTGCGCGGCAACGTGGCCGATCTGATCAACCGCGCCGGCTTCCCGCCCGTGCACCTGGCCGAAATCAACTTCCAGGCCATGTTCGAGCAGCAGCAAGCCCAGGCCGCGGGCAATCCGTCGCCCATCATCACGCAGTAAGCGTGGTTCGCGGGGGCGCAGCATGCCGTCCCCGCCGCTTGATCCTCCTCCAGGCGTTCCTTCCTCCACCATGAAAATCCTTGTTCTGGGCGCAGGCGCCTGGGGCTCTGCCGTGGCCATGAGCGCCGCGCAGCACCCTGCCGGCCACGCCGTCACGCTGTGGGCGCGCGATGCGGCCCAGTGGGCTGCCATGCAGGCCGGGCGCGAGAATGCGCGCTACCTGCCGGGCATGGCCTTTCCGCCCACGCTGGCGCTGGCCACGGGGGACTTCGCTGCGCTGGCCGCGGCGGCCGACCTGGTCATCGTGGCCACGCCCATGTCGGCCCTGCGCGGCATGCTGCAGGCGCTGCACGCCTGCCCGGCCCCCGTGGCCTGGCTGTGCAAGGGTTTTGAATCGGTGGCCGGCGATGCGCCCGGCGGTTTCGGCCTGCTGGCGCACGAGGTGCGCACCGCAGTCGCGCCCCAGTTGCAGGCCGGTGCCCTGAGCGGCCCCAGCTTTGCCCAGGAAGTCGCCCGCGGCCAGCCCACGGCCCTGGTGGCGGCCAGCGGGCATGCCAGCGTGCGCGATGCCCTGGTGGCCGCCTTCCACAGCCCCAGCGTGCGCGTGTACGCCAACGAAGACATCGTCGGCGTGGAGGTGGGCGGTGCGGTGAAGAACGTGCTGTCCATCGCCACCGGCCTGTGCGACGGGCTGGAGTTGGGCCTCAATGCCCGTGCCGCGCTCATCACGCGCGGCCTGGCCGAGATGACGCGCCTGGGCCTGGCCCTGGGCGCGCGGGCTGATACCTTCATGGGCCTGTCGGGCCTGGGGGACCTGGTGCTGACCGCCACCGGCGACCTCTCGCGCAACCGCCGCGTGGGCCTGCTGCTGGCGCAGGGGCAGACCCTGGCCCAGGCCGTGGAATCGCTCGGCCACGTGGCCGAAGGCGTCTACAGCGCACGCACGGTGGCCCAGCGCGCCCGGCTGCTGGGCGTGGACATGCCCATCACCGATGCCGTGGTGGCCCTGCTCGATGGCCGGCTGCAGCCTGCCGAGGCGGTCGCCCAACTCATGGGCCGCGATCCGCGCGGCGAGGCCTAGTCAGCTGCCGGCCGACAGGCGGCGCAGCAGCCCCTCTTCGTCGTCGGGGTGGAAGAAGTAGGGGTAGAAGCTGCGCTCCTGCGCCGACAGGCCGGGCCTGCCGCCGAACTGGTCGATCAGGCGGCGCCCCTTGTTTCCATCCATGTGCAGCAGCACGGCCGGGGCGCCCACGCGCTGGCACATGCGCGCCGATCCCACCGGGTCGAAGCGCAGCATGCGCATGTAGAACGGTGCATGGCGCGGGTTCACCTCGATCACGATGTCGGTCGCCCGGCGTGCGCGGAAGGCCACGATAAAGGCGATGTGGAAGATGGCACCCAGCACCTGCTTGGAGCGCACGCCCGGGTCCATGGCAAGCTTGCCGATCTCGCAGATGCGGGCGCGGCGCTCGCGCAGGTCGCCGATGAACTCGGGGAACTGCTCCTCTGCCGCCAGGTGGCCATCGTCCAGGCGCACGGAGATGGTGCCCGCGGGTTGCCCGTCGATCTGCACCACCAGGCTGCTCAGGTCGAAGTCGTGCGTCAGCGTGGCCTGCATGCTGTAGCCCCGGCTGGCGTACATGCGCGCCAGCACGCCCTGGCCTTTGCGCGACAGGCGGATCTTGCAGCTCTTGGTCTCGGTGGTGCCCAGGCGGCTCAGGTACTCGCCCGGGTACTCCAGTTCGACGATGGTCCGTTCTTCGGCTTGCATGGCAGGCTCCTCCCGGTTCCTCCATGCCCTTGGTTCAGCCGCCCCAAGGGGGTGGGACAAGGCACGGAAATCCACCAGCCTAGCGGCGGCAGCGGCCATCGGCAAACATTAAACGGCAGGTGGCGACCAACGGCCGCGTGGCTTGCGCGAACGGCGCCGCGCAGTCAAAAAAAGCCGCATCCGCCTTGGGGGCGGATGTGGCTTTGTGCGGTTGGCACGGTGCCCCTCGGGGCACGGTATCAAAGCACCCCGAACAGCATCAACAGCAGGACGAGGGAAAGTGGGACGCCGAGCAGCCAGAGAATGATGGGCATGGTGATCTCCTTGGAAACGGGTGGAAGTGGATAAGTGACTTCACTGTATTCCCGCCCCCTGGCCTCGCCTGTCCTCCAACGCGGCGCCCGGGCGTAGGCCCGAGCCTACCGGCCTTGCAGGGGCAGGTGCCATGCCCCCGCGCGCTGTTTACAGCCCTTCTTCCAGCGCCAGCAGCTCCTGCACCGTCTGGCGGCGGCGGATCAGGCGGGCCTGGCCGCCATCCTCCACCAGCACCTCGGCGATCAGCGGGCGCGTGTTGTAGTTGGAGGACATGGAGGCCCCGTAGGCGCCTGTGTCGTGGATCACCAGCAGGTCGCCCACGCGCGCTTCGGCCAGTTCGCGCGGCAGCACCACGCCGCCATCACCCTGGGTGAACACGTCGCCCGACTCGCACAGCGGCCCGGCTACCACGGTGGGGCGCGTGGTGGCGGTGCTGCTGCCATCCCTGCGCAGCACTTCCATGGCGTGGTAGCTGCCGTACATGGAGGGGCGCATCAGCTCGTTGAAGCCTGTGTCCAGCAGCACGAAGTGGTTGCTGCCGGCGTTCTTGGTGGCACGCACCTCGCCCAGCAGCACGCCCGACTCGGCCACCAGGAAGCGACCCGGCTCGATCTCCAGGCCCAGTGGGTGGCCGACGATGGCCTCGGCCTGCTGGCGCGCCGTGTTCCACAGGCCGTGGTAGTGCTGCGTGTCGATCACCGGATCGCCGCTGCGGTAGGGGATGGACAGGCCGCCGCCGGCCGAGATGGCGTGCAGGTCGTGCCCGGCCGCGTGGGCCGTGCGCACCAGTTCCACCATGGCGCCGCAGACCTCGGCCAGGTGGGCGTAGTCCACGCCCGAGCCGATGTGCATGTGCAGGCCGGTGAGTTGCAGGCCGTGCTGCGCGATGGCGGCCAGTGCGGCCGGCAGGTCGGTGTGCCAGATGCCGTGCTTGCTGTGCTCGCCGCCGGTGTTGGTCTTGTTGCTGTGGCCGTGGCCGAAGCCGGGGTTGATGCGCAGCCACACCGCATGGCCGGGCGATGCGACGCCCAACTGGTGCAGCATGTCGATGGAGCCGGCATTCACCGGCACGCGGTGCTCGACCACGCAGGCCAGTGTGTCGGCATCGAACAGGTCGGCCGTGAACACGATCTCCGAGGGCTCGCCACCGGCCTGGTAGCCCGCGGCCAGCGCGCGCAGGATCTCGCCGCGCGAGACCGCGTCCACCTTCACGCCCTGCTCGCGCATGAGCTTCAGGATGTGGATGTTGGAGCAGGCCTTCTGGGCAAAGCGCACGGTGTCGAAGTTGGACACCTGGGCGATGCGCTGGCGGATGGTGGCGGCGTCGTACACCCACAGCGGGGTGCCGAACTGCGCGGCCAGGGACTGCAGCTGGGTGGGGGAGAAGGGATTGGACATGCGAAAAGCTCCGGGGAATGCGGGGAATGGCCCGATCATGCCGCCCTCCAATCATCCAGTCCAATGCTTGTTTTGTGGAATCTATTCATTTTGGATATGCTTTGCGGCATGATCCACCCCCCTGATGACACCGCCCCGCCGCCGCGCATCGGCCACCGCCATATCGAGGTGTTCCGCGCCGTCATGCTGGCCGGCAGCGCCACCGGGGCCGCCGAGCTGCTGCACACCTCGCAGCCAACGGTGAGCCGCGAGCTGGCGCGCCTGGAGTCGCTGCTGGGCTACTCCCTGTTCGACCGCGTGCAGGGCCGGCTGCGCCCCCATGCCCGGGCCCTGGTGCTGTGGGAGGAGGTGCAGCGCTCCTGGCAGGGCCTGGACCGCGTGGTCGATCGGGCCGTGGCGCTGGGGCGCTTGGCCGGTGCCGCGCAGTCGCTGTCGGTGCTGTGCCTGCCCGCGCTGTCCCATGCGCTGCTGCCGGGGGCCGCCGCGCGCCTGCTGACGCAGTACCCGGGCGCCCGGGTCTCCGTCACACCCCAGGAACCGCCCTTGCTGGAAGAGTGGATGACGGCGCAGCGCTTCGACATGGCACTGAGCGAGCAGGTCTCCACCCCGCCCGGTACGCGCTCGCAGCGGCTGCTGACCTTGGACGAGGTGGCCGTGCTGCCTGCAGGCCATGCGCTCGCTGCAAGGCCCGTGCTGCAGCTGGCCGACTTTGCCGATCAGCCGTTCGTGAGCCTTTCGGCCGACGATCCGTACCGCCGCCAGATCGACACCCTGTTCGCCGAGGCCGGTGTGCCGCGGCAGATGCGCATGGAGACGCACAGCGCGGTGGCGGTGTGCGCGATGGTGCAGCGCCGGCTGGGGGTGGCCATCGTCAATCCGCTCACGGCGCTGGCCGTGGCGGGGCAGGGGGTGGTGGTGCGCAGGGTGGGGTTTTCGGTGCCGTTCAGTGTGAGCCTGGTGTTGCCGTTGTACCGGGCGGCGTTGGAGGAGGTGGGGTGGATGGTGGAGGCTTTGGAGGCGGAGGCGGGTGATTTGAAGGAGCGGCTTGGGCGGTTGGTTTAGTTGTTGCGTTGTTGTCGTGGTTGCGGTGTGCCCCTGTTGAGGGCGGAGGCCGGGATGTGCGCCCGGCGGCGCAGTAACTTTCTCTTGCGTCGCCAAGAGGGTGTAGAAAAAACAAAATACAATCCTGCAGCATTGATTCAACAGGAGCAATGCGATGGCAAGGACAGGCCGACCACCCGTAATTGCGCCGGCAGAGTACGCGGCCTTGCGCGAGGTGGTGAGAGACAACGCGCAGGCGACGCTGCCCGAACTGGCGCTGGCCTGGGCCGATCACATGGGCCGCAATGCCCCCAGCACCGTGACCATGCGGGCGGCCCTGAAGGCTGCTGGCTTGCAACGGACGCAGCCCAAAGCCCAGCTCTCGCGTGCGCAAACCCAGCAGCCCGTCAAGCGCTACGGCTACAACGCCCAGCATCGGCCCA